>OMXK01000002.1 GCA_900314995.1 uncultured Prevotella sp. | reverse complement strand
CTGCTTCTCCACGCCCCCACGGATACTGACCGAGAGCGACAGTTCGATGATGTAGTCCTGCCCGTCCCAGGGCGGCAGGTGGTCGAGGTAGTAGCGGAACGGGTGGTAGTCGGGCACGAAGTCCGACTCGATGACGCGGTAGATGTCCGGCGCGCGGACAGGCTTCTGCTTCGACATCTCCGTCCAGAGGCTATTCACGACGCGGTCGGAGATCGGCTGCCACTGGTCCGTGCACTGGCCCCCGCTCCACCCCGCCGCGAAATAGTCCGCCTGGGGTATCCGACACTCCGCCCGCCTCGTGATCACGTTATGCCTGAGATAGATATGGTCGGCCAGAAAGCCCTTGATGTCCTCGACCGTGGCATACACCTCACGCCAGTTTGGCTTGTGCTCCTTCGGCTCGCCGCCCTCCCCCTCGGCGGAAGCCTTCTTGCGTTTCTTCTTTGGTTTCTCTTCGTCCATAATGATAAAGATTACATTCGCCTGCAAAGATACAACATCATTTCAATTTACACTACCTACGCACTACCTACGGAGAGTACCTACGGTTTGAAAAGCAATTAACGGAAAGAAATAGCGGTTAATAAACCTTAAATAGACGACTCAACTTGCTCCTGTATCCGGCTCGGCATGACCTACCTGGGCGAGGACGCCTGCCGAATACAGGGTCCTCTTCACACAGGATATGTGACCGAGACACCTATACCCTATCTTAGCGGTGGCTATGCCTTGTCGATAATGACGGTGGGGGTGTCGTGGTAGCGACCGACGACCAGGAGGGTCTTCTGGGTCTGATAACGGTAGAGACCGGAAAGGGTGGAAACGATCAGCTCATAGCTGCGGCCTATCTCCAACTGGTCGGGGATGAGCACCGTCTGCGGGTCATCGAGGTTGAGCGCGGCGGAGAAGGTGCCCTCGGGCGAACTGATGCCGGCGAACAGATAATGGACCCGACTGCCGCAATAGGTCCGCAACAGCTCAAAACTGGTGCTGAGACGGTCGACATCGTAGACCATCACGCAATTCATCCGAGGCCACAGCTGCTCTACCAACTGAGTGCCGATGCGGTGGGACTCCATGACCTCACGGATCTCGTTAGCGCGTTCCGGTTCGTCCATCGCTATAATTGTTTCTCCTTCAGCAGTTGCGGTGTGTCGATATCCACTTCATAGGGCTCCACTGAGCCTTTTATATTATAGGTGAGCGTTGCACTGTCGCCTCTCACATCCAGCGAGCACAGGGCGCCCTCTATCAGCGGGATGCAACTGTTGCTGCCGACAGGGAAGCCACAACAGACGGGAATCTCATAGTTATGGAGATGGGCTATGAGCATCTGCTCCACGCTGCCATACTGAAGGTCGTACCTGACGGAGTTGAAGGTGCCGAAGATGATGCCCTTCACATTCTCGAAATTCAGTTTGAGCGACAGGGAATAGAACAGGCGGTCGATGCTGTGCAACGACTCCTCGACCTCTTCGATAAAGAGAATGACATTCTGTTTGGACAGTAGATGGAACCGCGATCCTGCGATGGCAGAGATACTTGAGAGGTTGCCTCCGATAAGGATGCCCTCCGCATGACCGATGCGGTTATAGGGGTTGGCGGGTATCCTATATTGCGGCAATGTGCCGAAGAGGATGTTACGGGTGATACTCGTGGCAGGTTCCTGACTGCTTGCGATCTGGAAGGCCATGGGGCCGTGGATGCTCATCACATTGGCACCGGCAATGGCATAGAGCAGGATGGCGATGTCGCCGTGGCCGATGATCCACTTTGGGTGCTGCTGGAACTTTTCGGCGGGAATACGGTTCAGCAGATGGATGGATCCGTAGCCGCCGCGCGAACAGACGACAGCCTTGATCGTGTCATCTTCAAGCGCCCATATCAGGTCGGCAGCCCGTTCGTCGGCTGTTCCGGCATAGGCATTGACGTTCAGGTTGTTGGTGTGTGGACCAATGATAGGTTGCAGCCCCCAGCTCCTGATCGTGTCTGCTGCCTGTTGCAGGGCCTCTTGCGGCACCCAATAGGCGGGCGACACAAGGGCAACCTTGTCACCTTCCTTCAGATAAGGTGGTTGAATAATCTTTTTCCCTTGGTACATTGATGCTTTTGCTGTTTTTGAGGCACAAAGGTACCAATTTTCTGCAAATTAAGGAAGGATTATCTGTTCGAACCTGCAATTATTGATTATTTTGCCAGCATTTTTGCATATTCTGCAACTCTGATTGCAGATTCTGTAACTCGTTAGTCTGATTTCTCATCCATGTCGTGACATTCTGATCCTCGAACTGTCTGAAGACAGCAGAGAAAGTTCGGTAGCTCTTGAAGCCACTCTCAACGGCCAGCTGCTGGGCAGTGACAGTCTGTCCGGCACTGACGGCCTTACGGTAAAGCTGCTCGAAGTGGGCGATGCGGTGACGGTTGATGTAGGCATTATAGGTGGTGCCCTGCTGGGAGAAATATTGGCTGAGATAGGTGCGGTTGGTGCCGATGGCTTCGGCCAGCTGGCTCAGCGTCAGGCCGTGCTGCAGATAGAGCTTAGATTTCTCACAGCGCCGCTCGAGCAGCGGACCGAAATTGGAGGGAATGGCCCCATGGATATCGTCGGCCTCGGTCTGAATGGCAGCATCATTATCCTTGATTTCCAGTTTCTGAAGCGTCTCCACACGCCAGAGGAGGAATGCGATGATGACAAGCGTAATCAGCTGCGACAGATACTCCCTCGACAACTCTCCTGCGTTTGAGGTATAGGCTTCATAGACGAAGAGAAGAAAGACGACGAACAGCAGGCTCTGCCACACTTCCTTATGTTCCAGATCGGCATAGTTATCGTGGAGCCACCGGCCATACTGCATCACTGCAAAGGCATAATAAATGACAAAAACAAACGTGACTGCAAACTGCCAGTAATGCATCATGTCGAGACCATAGAATGCGTCGTGCTGAATTATTCCCACGACAGCAAACCCGATGACCGACAACTGAATGGCGATCCAGGGCCATATCCTGCGCTGACGGTCCTGCAACAGGCGCAGCAGCAATGCCATGACGAGCGGCACAATCGTGATATGGTCGAGCGAAATGACACAGATATTACGCACGAGTCTGTCGTCAGTCAGCCAATAGACACCAAGCACATACCACCAAATATGGCTCATGGCCGACGCCATGAAAAAAGCACCTGTCCACAGGCGCAGCACCTTCGGGGGAGTGATCGCAGGGTCAATGGCATTGCTACGCCTCAGCCACAGATAGACGGCAGCCACCAAGGCTAGCATGGTAATGCCGCCATAAAACATAAGAAACAGATAATCCTGTAAGCTCTGATATCCGTACATTTATAACAAGAAAGTCAAATACTAAAATTCGAACATTTTACTTCATTGCATGTTCAGGATGGCATCGCGACACTGTTCCATGAGCCAGCGGGGGGTGGAGGTGGCACCACAGATGCCGACGGTCTGGATACCCTCAAGCCACTGAGGCTCTATCTCCTTGGGATCCTCGACGAGATGGGTGTTCGGGTTCACGCGCAGACACTCATTATAGAGCACCTTGCCGTTAGAGCTCTTTCTACCACAGACAAAGAGGATGAGGTCGTGCTTCGTGGCAAACTGCGAGATATTGGGCATGCGGTTGGCCACCGAACGGCAGATGGTGTCGAAACTCTTGAAGGTAGCACCGGGGGCGATGTGCGACTGGATATAGTCGATGATGCGGTGAAACTCGTCGAGCGACTTCGTGGTCTGGCTGTAGAGGTAGATATCACGGGAGAAGTCGAGGCGTTTTGCCTCGTCGAAACTCTCAATGACGATGGCACTGGACTGAGTCTGACCGACGAGTCCGAGGACTTCAGCGTGGCCTTTCTTGCCGAAGATCACGATCTGCTCCCCGCCTGCCTCATACTGCGTCTTGATGCGCTTCTGAAGCTGGAGTACCACAGGACAGGTGGCATCGATGATCTCGATGTTGTTACGACGGGCAAGCTCATAGGTTTCGGGAGGTTCGCCATGGGCACGTAGAAGCACCTTCACGTCGTGAAGTTCCTGCATATCCTCGTGGTTGATGGTGATCAGCCCCATGGCGCGGAGCCGTTCACACTCCATACCGTTGTGCACGATATCACCCAGACAATAGAGCCGGGTACCCTTGGCCAACTCTTCTTCGGCTTTCTTGATGGCGGTGGTCACTCCGAAGCAGAAACCGCTGCCTTCATCTATTTCTATTTGAATCATTATACATTATTTTTTTAGGAGGGCGAAGTATTCGTCGAGGAGGTCTTGGGCTGCAACAAAACTCGTCTTCTGGCCCTGGAGGACGGTCTGCTCTGCTGACTGCAGCTGGGCCTTAATCAGGGGATTATTGTAGAAATTGAGCCGCAGGTGCTCGTTGATGCTCTCATACATCCAGTATTTCGACTGCTCGTTGCGGCGATAGTCGAAATAGCCGTTGCCCTTGACGAAATCAACATACTGGTAGATCATATCCCAGATCTCCTTGACACCCGTGCCGTAGAAGCCAGAGTAGCAGAGCACCTTCGGACTCCACCCACTCTCGGGCATCGGGAAGAAATGGAGGGCATTGCGGAAGTTGGTGGCAGCCATCTGACAACGGTCCACATTGTCGCCATCGCACTTGTTGATGACGATACCATCGGAGATCTCCATGATACCACGCTTGATGCCCTGCAACTCGTCGCCCGTGCCTGCCACCTGGATGAGTAGGAAGAAATCGACCATCGAGTGACAGGCGGTCTCGCTCTGTCCGACACCGACGGTCTCAACGAAGATCTTGTCGAAACCGGCAGCCTCACAGAGGATGATGGTCTCACGCGTCTTACGGGCCACACCACCGAGAGAACCAGCAGACGGACTAGGACGGATGAAGGAATCAGGATGTTGGGCGAGTTTCTCCATGCGCGTCTTGTCACCGAGGATAGAGCCCTTGGTGCGCTCGCTGGAGGGGTCGATGGCCAGCACAGCCAGACGGCCGCCCTTCTCACGGAGCACATGCATGCCGAACTCATCGATGCTGGTAGACTTGCCGGCTCCCGGCACACCACTGATACCTACACGCACACTGTTGCCGCTATAGGGCAGACACTTGTTGATCACCTCCTGTGCCTTCGCCTGATGGTCGGGATTGACACTCTCAATGAGGGTGACAGCCTGCGACAACACGGTGACATCGCCCTTGAGGATGCCTTCAACCATCTCGGCGGCGGTTAGCTCACGGCGGCGGAAACGGTTGCGCTTCAGATAGGGATTGATGATCGACGGCTGCTCGACACCGCTGTTCACCTGCAGGCCGGCATATTCTGAACTGTTCTCTGGGTGTTCCATATTACTTCTTTATATTTACGACGACCTTAGAGTGGTCGGGGTCATTGGTAATCATGAGGATACGGGGACGGGTACGCACCTTGGCAAGATCGGCAGCATAGCCGACGACCTTGAGGGTGGTGGACTGTCCGGGGGCGAGCTCGCGCTTGCCGAGCGTCACCTTCAGACCACTGGTAAACATCTGAAGGGAAGAGACGGTGAAACGGGAACTGCCCGTGTTGACGAGCGTGATTTCGGCCGTCTTCTTCGACTTGCCGCCAAAGTCGGTGAAATCGATCTCGGTAGAAGAAATCTGCAACTTGGGGGCAGCGGTGTTATGCGCCGCTTCGAACGCCTTCAGATCGGGCAGCAGGATAACGGACACAGGCATCTCATTGTCGGCACTGACCTTCTCGCCCAACTGCTGGGCCAGATAGACGGATGTCTGCGTCAGACCGTAGTCGCGCAGTTTCTCGGAGTCGAGTGTGACGGTAATGGTACCGGCACGTCCAGGTGCCAGTGTCTCTGGTGCGATGCTGGCTGAGAGATAGGGCGGCAGGTGCAGGAGTCGGGGATCCATCTTGGCGGTGCCGTTATTCAGGATGTGAATCTCCTGAACAGGTGCATCACCCTTGTTGACATCATCGAACTCCAGGTCGCTCCTGTCAAACAGCAGATCGCCGAACGAATAGGGATATTCACCAGAGTAGTCGCGGAAATCGCCAAGTACCACACCTTTCATCGTCAGATAGACGGGAGTCTCCGAGCCATTGCTTTTTACCGCAGCCATTTTATTGAAATGACCTAGTTGGCGGGCATCGTAGGTCATCTTGATAGTGAACTTGTCGCCAGCTCCCACTTCCTTGGGAAATTCCACTGCCGTACAGCCGCAATCGGGCTTGACACTCTCGATGACGAGACGGCGCTTGCCCTTGTTGCGAAGTTCGAAGGTGGCAGTGACGGGCTGTTCATAACCCGTGCGCCCACAGTTGACGGTGGTGTTGGTGACGATGAGTTTCTGGGCTGATGCAGGCAACAGCGCCAGAACCATCAGCGGGAGTATGATCAGTCGTTTCATTTTTTGATGTTAAGCGTTTCTGATTTGGTGGTAGCACGGAACTCGGGAGCATAAGCACACTGAACGGTACAGGTGCCCGTCTCGTAGGTTCCGGCACGATCGATGAAGTATTCGTTCTCGATGACATGCTTGCCTTTCGACAGACAGTCGAAGTAATAGTTCGTGGTGTAGTCCTTCGGGGTGCAGTAGGAACCATCGTGCCAGCCACTCAACTGACGGACGGGCTCCAGACAGACAGCACGCTTGTCGAGCACCTGTACGAAATCGTAATCGCGTTCAGCCTGAATGGTAATACGGACACGGATACGGTCGCCCACCTTCAGTGAAGGATTTGCTGTCGCCGTGTTTTCAGGCGCAAGGATCTCACGCTTGATGGTCAGTCCGCTGCCACTGTCGGCAATACGTTTCGTGGCCTGTTGGAACTGAGCGTAGACAGCGCCCCACGACGTACCGTCGGAAGTCTTCTCCACAGCGAGTTCATGGCCCTTGGCAGGCAGTTCCGTCTTCACATAACCGATGGCAGCAGTGGCCTTCGGCAACTCCAGCGGCTTCTGATCGACCTTGACGGCCGACTGCTGGGCATTGAGTTCAAGGCTGCCACCCTGCAGGAAGGCATAGACGGCATTGACACTGTTGATCGGTGTATCCCAGGCTTGCGTGCGCTTCTCCTGAAGGAGCCAGCGCTGCATCTCCTCGATAGTCTGACGGTCATCGGGCGTGAGTCGCTCCAGTGCTTCGATAGCCATCGTCTGGGTGGGGATCTTATAGTCGTACCAGCTGTAGCCGGCTCGCGGCGTATCATAATAACGGCCCGTCTCTTCCTTGAAGACCGTGTACTCCTTCAGCGACTGTACGTATTCAAGGGCGCGCTTGGCATCATACTTGGAGAGGATCACGGCTGTAAGTGCCTTCTCGTAGATAGACTGCGACTTGATTTCCTTCTTCAGCAGGCGCAACAGGTAGTCGTTGGCGGTCTGGACATCACTGGGGAGCTCGCGTCCGTCGAGCGTAGTCAGATAGAGCCACTCGAGGGCACTGAAGCTGGGGAAGGTCGGTTCGATGCCGGTTTCCTTCGCCCGTTTCTTGATGTCATCTACTAACACTACCATCTCGTGCCCCATAAACCTGAAGGCACCGTTCAGCATCTCCCGGGTATCAGCCTGTTCGCCTGCCATCGCATTGAGACGAACCAGCATCTCGCTGACGGCAACAGTCATATAGAAAGAGCCCTGCATATGCTCAAACCAAGCCCAAGAGCCATCGCTGCACTGCAGTTTGCCCAACCTCTTGACGGTCTCGTCAAGGCGGCTCTGCATCAGGTTCTGGTCGAAGAAATCTGCCAGACGCTGTTTCTGGGTGTTCTCACGATTGGCATCCATCACCCAAGGTGTCTCGTTGAGCACGATATCCTTCAGTTCCTGGTTCTTCTCAAGGGCACTCGTCAGCGACGCCTGATCTGCCTCATTCTTCCACATCTTGAAGACAGACGCAGCCTTGGGGTTCAGGTTGAGGATGTGGCGCCCCAGCGCGTTGGCATAGAAAGCGGCACCCAGCGAGATGGCGTTATAGACGGAAGGACTGCCCACGGTAGGCAGTGCCTGAATCATCAGCCAAGCGGGATTATTCGTATATTCGAAGGTCAGACGGCCGTTGGTCGCATCCGCAGGGATGAGAGCGCCCAGATCCACCTTCGCCGTGCCGGGATGATGCTGCGTGATGGGCAAAGTGACGGTGACATGCTCGGTGCTGGGCAGAATGGGGAGATACTGCTGCTCGCCATCGGAGAAACCCTTGCCACTGACCGTCATCTGACAGACGAGCAGCGAATGGGCATCGTCGGGTGTATAGCTGAAGGTAGCGGCAGCCGTCCCATCGGCCTTCAGACTGACGGGCTGTGACTGTTCGAAGACGATGGCCTCAGTCTCGGGATCAATCAACTTCAGGGTAGCCTTACCCGTAAGGTTCTTCTTACTGGTGTTGAAGATGCGGGCCGTGATCTGACCCTTGTCGCCGTCGCGGAGGAAGCGCGGCACGTTGGGCTGGATCATCACATCCTTCTGGGCGACGGTCTCACCCTCGATGCTGCCGTAATAGAGATCCTTCGTATGAGCCAATCCCATCAGTCGCCAGGTGGTCAGACTCTCGGGCAACGTGAATTTCAGGGCGATATGGCCATTGGCATCAGTCGTCAGCTGGGGATAGAAGAAAGCCGTCTCGTTGAGGTTCTCACGCAGCTGTACCTCCTCGGCGGGAGCATCGGATTCTGCGGCAGAATTCTGCGGCGCACTCTCATCAACCGCCATCTTGGTATCCAGCATCACTGTTTTCTCCAACATCCTCGGTTCCTCCAATATCATCATGTCGCTTTCATAGACCGCACCACGGGAGAAGCGGCGGAAGCTATGCCTGTTGGCCAGAGGGAATATGTCCCCGTCGAAATGGCTGAACGTCAGGGTATGGACATCGGTAGACCGCCAATTCCTTGACGCCATCGCCGACATCGATCTGGCTTGGAAATAATTCCACGAGGTTCCGGGAAGCGGCAGATAGACATAAGGCGACAGCGACCACTGGTGCTTCACCAGCATATCGAGGCTCTTGTCGTAGAGCGTTGCCATCAGTTGGGCATCGACAGGACGTCCCTCGGGATCCTTCACGCTCAGTGTCCACTCTTCCTGCTGGCCTGGCTGCAACCGGTCGCGGAAGGTTGTCCACTCCAGACGGAGCTTCTTATCCGGCAACGGGCGCTGGATCTCGGCCTGATGGGTATGGCACTTGCCGTTCTTCACCCAGGCGAAGGTGAGCAGCAGGCCATTGCCGTATGCTTCCTCATAGGTCAGTTCGAGGCGCACGAGCTGGTTGTTCCTGTCATAGGCACCCCGCTTGATGACCTTCTTGCCCGCGAAGACACTGTAGAGGATATGGACATCCTCGTCGGAAGAGCCTATCTGAAGATAGACGGGCTTGCCGTCGTTGGGGAACTGCTGGGCAGAAAGATAGAACCAGTCGTCGGTCTTGGTCACGGGACGCTCATCATGGAGCGAGAAAAGCACGAAGCGATGGGTAGCGGTATCACCCTCGCAGACAGCTTCCAACGTGTGGGCACCGCTTGGCAGTCTTTGTCCGGCGATGGACAAGGCCGTATTTGTCGCAGCCGTCTGCCAGGCACCGTCGTCAATGCGGTAGCTCACCTTGGCATCGAGATCCTTGCCGGCAGCATTGAGCAGATGGAAGGTGGCGGTAGGCTGATCATCGAGCAGCACTTTGTCTGCCATCTCAATCTGCAATGTCTGCTTACGGTTGCCCAACGGCAAGGAGAGTTGTCCGCTATGGGTCTCACCGGCAGTATCTGTCACATCAGCCGTCACGACGAAGTTGTAGAACATCGCATAGCTGGTCTCGGGCATCGTCAATGGCACCTTTACGGCAAACGAACCGTCATCTGCCGTTTCGGCAGTACCATTATAAACCTCCACCCCATCAGAGCCATAGCCTATCCGCGTGGTGTTCCAATAGCGGCTATAGGACCACCACCAGTATGCTGTACGACGGACGACCTTGTAGCTGACCTTCGCCCCCTGGACCGGTACTCCCGCGAAACTCATGGCAGAGCCCTTCACCGTAAGTTCATCGCCTGCGGCATAGGCCTCCTTCACCTCCGGGAAGTCGACATGGAACGTCGGGCGTTTGTATTCCTCTACCCGAATCGTATGACGCTCACCATCGGCCTCGATGGTATAGTTTCCGGTAAGTCCGGAGGCTGGCAGCGTGAAGTCTATCGTCGCCACACCGTATTCATCGGTAGTAGTGTTCACGTCATGTATCACCTCATAGTTGGCATCACGAATGATGAAATGGACTGTATTCTTTTCGCTGACAGCCTGCTCCATCCCGTTACGCACCTCATATTTCAGAGCAGAGACGTGAACCGTCTGCCCAGGACGATAAATGGCACGATCGGTATAGATATTCGTCAGCTGCTCATAATCGTTGTACGTAGAGAAGTCGTAACGGCCACTCTCGTTGAGCGGCGGACAAGCCTTATCGGTGTCGGTATAGGCAAACACCTTCCGACGGTTGCCCACACCTCCGTTCCGGAAGAAATACTCGCCCTGGCCATCCGTCACGGCATCGGTCTCCTTGGGATCGCCATAAGGGAAATAATCACGGATGTGAAGATGAGCGCCGGCAACGGGCTGGCCTGTCGTGGCATTGACAACGACATAACGGATTCCCTCCTTTGACGGCTGGGCTTCGGCCAGCGTATAGACATCCGTCACGTAATACATCTGACGGACGACTGAGGTGGATGGTTCAGACTTGAATTCCACCATATAGACTCCCACAGGCAATCCCTGCAAGTCGAGGGAATCCTCATAGAACGCATAAGGCTCCCTACCCGTATATTCGTGCGTCTGACTATAGACCACCTCACCGATATACGGCTTCAGTTCGTCGTAGCCCTTCTGATAATTGGGCGACGCATCGAAATCTCCATTTACATTGACACGGTAGACCTTCATCGTCAGCGACGACAGGTTGCGTATTTCCCTCAGTTTCACCTGCTGCGACTGCTGCGGCAAGACCACCTGCTGGCTGTAAGCCACCGAATACTGGGGATTGGTGAGTCGCTGCTCCTCATTGCGGAGATAGTCCATCCGCGACCAACGGCCCCACTTCGACAGTGCCTCACGGATATAAGCCAGTCGCTCGGCCTTTGCGTCGTATGCGAACTTATCGTAGCGGACGATAGCCAATTCGCCGGCCTCCTGCAAATCCTCATACTGACGGATTGCGGCGTCGATCTTGTCCACACTGGCATAACGATAGAGCCGTGCCGCAGTGATGCAGGCTGCTCGCCGGTTACCCACCTTCTCATAGTAAGCATGCATCTCCTCGAAGTCGCTGTCGATTTCGTAGCCAATGACGCTCAGCATATCGTTATTGAAGATGGCAGCATCCACTCCACCCACCACAAAGGGCTTATAGGTCTCATCCTTCACGCTGCCCAGAGTCTCACAAAGAGCCGGCGTCAGCCTGGGTGCCTTGATGTCGATACTGATACTATAGTTCATGACATCAATCCGATGGAGCACCGTCTGATACACGGTCTTGAGCACCTCGTCAGAAGCAGCCTCATAGTGCTTCCTGATCTCTGCCACGGCAGGCTCCAGGGAGTCGGGCGAGATTTCCACCATCGCCTGGGCGCTCAGCAGTTCGGCCTTCAGCAGCTGACCGTAGGCTTTATCTTTCGCCGCCTTCTTGACAATCTTCTGCAACACGTCGTAGGCGGTCTTAGGCAGGTCTTTCTCCTGTGCCTCCGACACTTTCTTCCATAGGGAGTTGTACGATTGTCCAAAGATAAATAACGGCATCATCAGTGCAATTAGAAAACTAACAAATTTCTTCATAACGACCCAAGTTAAATTGGTTTATTATGCAAAGGTAAGGATTTATTTTGAATTTTATTTGGAAATTAGGAATTATTATAATATCTTTGCACCCTATGATTAACGAACAATTACTAAATCCAGGGAGCATCGTCGTCATTGGCGGCTCCAACAACGTGCATAAGCCCGGTGGTGCCATTGTACGTAATATCATCAACGGCGGCTTCAGCGGCGGCTTGTATATCGTGAACCCCAAGGAAGACGAAGTGCAAGGTATCAAGGCGTTCCACGACGTGAAGGACATCCCCCAGGCAGACCTTGCCATCATGGTCGTGGCTGCGAAATACTGTCCCGACTACGTAGACTATCTCTGCAAGGAGAAGCATGTCAGGGCTTTCGTCATCATCTCTGCCGGCTTCGGTGAGGAGACAAAGGAGGGAGCGGCGCTCGAGCAGCGTATCCTCGACACCTGCGAGCAGTACGGTGCGGCGCTCATCGGGCCCAACTGCATCGGACTGCTGAACCGCAACCATCACAGCGTCTTTACGCTGCCCATCCCGAACCTGAACCCGAAGGGTGTTGATTTCATCAGCGGTTCGGGTGCCACGGCAGTATTCATCCTCGAGAGTGCCGTTGTCAAGGGACTGCAGTTCAACAGCGTGTGGAGCATCGGCAACGGCAAGCAGATCGGCATCGAGGACGTGCTCCAGTATATGGATGATCACTTCAACCCCGAGACTGACTCAAAGGTCAAACTGCTCTATATCGAGAACATCGCCAATCCCGACAAGCTGCTCTTCCATGCCGGCAATCTGATTCGCAAGGGTTGCCGCATCGCCGCCATCAAGGCAGGCTCGTCAGAGAGCGGCAGCCGTGCCGCCTCCTCCCACACGGGTGCCATCGCCAGCAGCGACTCGGCCGTCGAGGCCCTCTTCCGTAAGACAGGCATCGTGCGCTGTTTCTCCCGCGAGGAACTCACCACCGTGGGCTGCATCTTCACCCTGCCGCCACTGAAAGGCAAGAACTTCGCCATCGTCACCCATGCCGGCGGCCCCGGCGTCATGCTCACGGATGCCCTCTCGAAGGGAGGACTCAACGTGCCGCGTATCGACGGACCTTTAGCCGAGGAACTGAAGGCGAAACTCTTCCCCGGCTCGTCTGTAGCCAACCCCATCGACTTCCTCGCCACTGGCACGCCTGAGCAGCTGGGCATCGTCCTAGACTACTGCGAACATAAATTCGAAGATATCGACGCCATCGCCGTGATCTACGGCACACCAGGACTGACCCAACTCTACGAGGCCTACAATGTGCTCCACCAGAAGACGCTGGAATGCAAGAAGCCGATCTTCCCCGTGCTGCCATGCCTCCACACGGCAGGCCCCGAGGTGGAGGAGTTCCTGAAGAAAGGTCATGTGAACTTCAGCGACGAGGTGACACTGGCCACCGCCCTCTCACAGATCATGAACACACCACCCCCTGCCCCACCCGAGGTACAGCTCTACGGCATCGACATCCCCGGACTCAACAAGATCATCTACCGCGAGGTCAACCGTCTGCAGTTCGAGGGTCTTGAGAGGGGCTATCTGGCACCAGACGTAGTCAGGGAGATCCTCTCCTGTGCAGGCATCCCGTTGGTACCTGAGATGGTAAGCATCTCGAAAGAAGAGCTCATCGCCTTTGCCGAGCGCGTAGGGTATCCCGTCGTGGCCAAAGTGGTAGGTCCCGTACACAAGAGCGACGTGGGTGGCGTGGCCCTCAACATCCGCACCCCAGAGCACCTCGCCCTCGAGTTCGACCGCATGATGCAGATTCAGGATGCCACAGGCGTGATGGTTCAGAAGATGCTCAAGGGCACCGAACTCTTCATCGGTGCGAAATACGAGGAGCGCTTCGGCCACGTGGTGCTCTGCGGCTTGGGCGGCATCTTCGTCGAGGTACTGAAGGACGTGTCGTCGGGCTTGGCACCGTTGACATATGGCGAGGCCTACTCCATGATCCACTCGCTCAGAGGCTATAAAATTATAAGAGGTACGCGCGGACAGAAAGGCATCAACGAACAGAAATACGCCGAGATTATCGTGCGCCTCTCCACCCTGCTCCGCTTTGCCACAGAGATCAAGGAGATAGACATCAACCCGCTGCTTGCCGACGAGCAAGATGTTGTCGCCGTCGATGCAAGAATCCTCATTGAAAGATGACCAAACAAGAACAATACGAAGCGTTCCTGCCCCAGCTGCAGGGACTGATTGACGAGACTCAGGAACAGGTAAGCGTACTGGCCAACGTGTGCGCTGCCCTCCAGACAGAGTTCGGCTGGTGGTGGACGGGGTTCTACCTCGTCCGTGGTGACAAACTGGTGCTCGGTCCCTTCCAGGGGCCTGTGGCATGCTATCAGATTCCGTTTGGGCGGGGCGTATGCGGCAGTGCCTGGCAACAGCGCCAGACGCTTGTCGTGCCCGATGTCGAGGCGTTCCCCGGCCATATTGCCTGCAGTTCCCTCTCGCGTTCAGAGATTGTTGTGCCCATCTTCGATGCACAGGGCCATGTGCAAGGTGTGCTCGACATCGACAGTAAGGATCTTGCCTGCTTCGACGAGACCGACCGCCGCTATCTGGAACAGGCCATGCAGTATCTGGCCCCTGCCGTCTTCAAGGCATGAGAACAGCCGTCGTCGGTGGAGGAGCCGCAGGATTCTTCCTCGCCATCAATCTGAAGGAACTCTGTCCGCAGATGGAGGTCACCATCTTCGAGAAGTCCAGGAAGGTGCTGGCGAAGGTGGAGGTCTCCGGCGGCGGTCGTTGCAACTGCACCAACTCCTTTGCCGCCGTGCGCGACCTCTCCGAGGTCTATCCCCGTGGCCATCGCCTGATGAAGCGGCTCTTCAAGACCTTCGACTACCGTGATGCCTATGGGTGGTTCGAGCGCCATGGCGTGCGCCTTGTGACACAGGATGACAACTGCGTCTTCCCTGCCTCACAAGACTCACACACCATCATCAACCTCTTTCTCGCCGAAGCGCGCCGTCATGGCATCAGCATCCGCACCGAAAGCCAGATCACGTCGCTCGGCGAACTCGCCGACTACGACTTCATTGCCATTACCACTGGCGGAGGCACCGCCGCGATGGCAGGGGTACCTGTCGTCGAAGCCATACCTTCTCTTTTCACCTTTTCCATAGCCGATGAAGACCTTCAAGCGCTGATGGGCACCGTCGTTGACGATGCCACCGCCTTCATCCCCGGCACCGGATTCCGCGCCTCCGGCCCCCTGCTCATCACCCATTGGGGCATGAGCGGCCCTGCCATCCTGAAACTCTCCAGCCATGCCGCCCGCGAGCTTCACGACCACCACTACCAGATGCCCCTATCCGTCAACTGGACATCGCGTAAGGACCCTGAGATACTGCAGCAACTGCAGGACATCATCAGCCGCCATCCGCAGAAACAGCTCAACACTATCCGACCCTTCGACCTGCCAAGCCGCCTGTGGAACTATCTGTTGGAGAAGACCCTTGGCGAAAGAGCCAAGAACCGTTGGCAGAACCTCAACAAAAAAGAGCTGAACCGTCTCGTCAACACCCTCTGCAACGACAGTTACCAGATAGCAGGCCGCGCCGCCTTCAAGGACGAGTTCGTCACCTGTGGCGGCATCAGTCTTGCCGCCGTCAACCCCACCACCCTAGAAAGCAAAGACCTCCCCCACGTCTATTTTGCAGGAGAAGTCCTCGACATCGATGGTATCACCGGCGGTTTCAATTTCCAAGCCGCTTGGACCACCGCCTACACCGTCGCCCAAGCCATATCACATCGGTCGTTAAGTATTAATCAAGATTCATTGCCTTGAGGAATTGTTGCTGGGCAGGTGTCGGGTGCTCCATACGGCGAATTGACCAGTCGGTGGT
This sequence comes from uncultured Prevotella sp., assembly GCA_900314995.1. Taxonomy (GTDB): domain Bacteria; phylum Bacteroidota; class Bacteroidia; order Bacteroidales; family Bacteroidaceae; genus Prevotella. The sequence continues at coordinate 103,393 of OMXK01000002.1, read as the reverse complement.
GTCGATATAGAGGCCGGCAGGCTGCAAGTAGTCATTGTAATTAGGAACTGTAGTGGTGTCTACCAAGCGGCGAATCGTTGTCATGGATTGCCCGGCCACTTCTTCGGCAGCCTCCCAGAACTCCTCTTCTGTGAAGCCTCGATGCAATTGTTTGTAGTAGCGGTTGTAAAGCAGGCGCATCACATCGTCGAGCGAGCGCTGCTGGTTGGTCTTCAGGCGAATATCGATGTCGAAGAGCAGGCCAATGACAGGTCCCTTGAAGTAGTAGTTCAGCCGTACGTCGCGCTCGTTGGCATCATCGTTCATGAAGTTCAGCCAGATGTCGTAGCTGCTCTCGCGCAGGCTCATGTGGTGCTGCCCGTCATAGGGAGCGTAGAGACTGAAGTAGGTGGAGAGCAACTGCATTGCCTCGTCGGGTGTGACAATGCCGGCATATCGCAACAGTCGGAACTCGTAATAGCACGTGAGTCCTTCGCTTACCCACAGCATGGGCGTGATGGCTTCGCGGTTGTAGTCGATGGGCCACAGCTCGGCAGGGCGAATACACTTGACGTTGTAGAGGTGGAAGTATTCATGAGCCACAAAGGCCAGAAACTTGACGTGGTCACGTCGAGACGCGAAGCGGAAGGATCCATCAGTATAGCAAGCCTGCGAGTTGAAATGCTCCAGGCCGCCACCGCCTTTGCCCATGTGTATCAGACAATAGTTGTCGTAGGGCACGTCGCCCATCATTTTTGTGGCAGCGCTGACAATGCAACAGAAATCCTGCAAGAAATTGATATCCTCGACTCCGTCAGGTGTTTCCAGGGCAAACTCATAGGAGTGGCCTTCGTGGTCAAACAGCTTCTGATAGAAGTTGCCCAGCAGGAAAGGCGAGTCGTAGAGCATGTCGAAATCGCTTGCCGTGAAGGCCAGCCGATTGTCGGTATGGGGCTTCAGTCCAGAGCTGATGTGCTGCCATGTATTTGGCATCTGGAAAACGACGGTCACGGGATGCTCGATCTGCCCGTCTACATGCATAAAAACACCTGCAGGAGCAATGAAGGCCACATCGCGTTCCACGCGGCTCGAGGCCACGTCGCGCCGGTTGGCATAGATACGGTAGCTGATGGTGGCTCGACGATTGGCTGGCAGACTGATGCGCCAACGATTCATGCCCTCCTTGCGCCATGACAACGGCAGACCTTGAACGTCGCTGACGGAAAAATCGCACAGGTGCTTGGGAAAGTTCAGGATCTCATAGTAGCCAGGAGTCCAAACGGGCATGTTCAGCACCAGTTCTGGGCTGTCAGCGGTACTGGCGGCATAGTCAAGTCTCACGTTCAGATAGTGGCCTACAGTGTCAAGACTAATCGTATAGTTCAGTTCATAGTCTTTTTGAGCTTCTGCCTTAGTGAGTATCACTTGCAGAAACAGCATGACGAAAATCATGACTGATGAATAAGGTCTTTTTATCATTGTTGCTGTTGAATGATTATTGTCTTATCATTTTATGATGCTGCAAAGATAGACATGGTTTGCCGCCGATGTACCCCAAAGGTATGTCAGCGGCATTTTCTTTTCAGTTACTGATAATGCTTGCGGTCGAGCTTACCGTTATAGGTGCGGGCGATGGTATCCACTTGTTCGTATAGTTGGGGCACCTTGTAGGGTTCCAGACGGGCAGCGATATAACGGGCTATCGTGCGCTTGTCGAAGACGGCTCCTTCCTTCAGCACAACCAGCAGTTTCACGGCCTTGCCCATGATGCGGTGATCGGCTGAGATACAGATGCAGTCCTGGATGCCCTCAATCGACATGGCCACATCTTCCACCTCCGTGGGTGCCACCTTGTAGCCGCCTACGTTGATCACCTCACTCTCACGGCCGCCGATATGCAACATGCCTTCTTCGTCAATCTGTCCGTAATCCGACATGTAGACCGTATCGTCGCGTAAGACGGTAGCGGTGAGTTCGGGGTCGCCGATATAGCCGCTCATCAACGTATCGCCCTGGCAGGAGATCATCCCTTCGGGGGTGATGATGATGCGCGAATGGGGCATCGGGCGCCCGAGACAGCCTCCCAAACAACGACCGTCGTTGTAGTTATAGGTGGCGATAATGCCCGTTTCCGTTGAGGCATAGGTATTATAGAGCCTGGTATTGGGCAGAATCTCGCAAAGACGCAGCATGTCGGCATGCGACAGGGGGGCTCCCCCACTTTCTACGAAATCCAGCCTGTCGGCGAGGGCGGCGAAACGCTGTGCATCGAACGAGAGGAGGAAACGAATATTGGCTGGTACGAAAAAGGTGGCGTATTTCCCTGGTTCCCTGAAAGCTTCAAAGAAAGCATCCGCATCGCGCAGTCCGTCAAGGATACGCAGTGTGCCGCCAAGCAGAATAATCGGATAGATTTTCGACAGGCTGCCGATATGATTGAGAGGGCCATGGATGACGAAGACGAGATCGTGGGAGAAGCCCTGGCCTGCAATCAGGTTCTCGGCATCGGCCACAATCGTGCGATGGCTGATCATCACGCCCTTGGACTTACCGGTAGTGCCTGTCGTATAGAGCACATCGGCCGTACCTTCAGGTACTGTATTCGACGACAACCGCCGGGCAATCTCCTCAAAGGGCTTGTCAGGAATGTCCTTCTCCAACGGTGCAGCCACGCTGCCTGCCAGATGGATGGCCAGATAGGTGATGATGAAATCGACGGTCTGGGAAGAACGGAAGGGGATTACCTTACCGCCGGGATAGTCGGCAGCCCGCTGCTGTACCTCCTGCCACAACTGTGCATAGGTATAGCTCTGCTCGCCACAGACGACCGCCGTCTTGTCAGGATAGGCTGCGGCATCTTGAGCCAGGTAGTCTTCTAAGGTCATGACACCAATTTTTACATTATTACATTTTTTCATTTTTACATTTTCCCTCCACCATTGCCACGATACTGTCGAGCGACTTCAGGTTGCGGGGTGTAGCATCGGTAGCCTCCAGTTTGATGCCGTACTCGTCGGAGAGGAGCATCAGGATAGTGGTTACACCCAGTGAGTCGAGTTCACTGAACAGGAAATCGGAATCGAAGTCTACCAACGGCAGTGCATCTTCCAACAGTTGTCTGATTCTTTCTTTCATAGAGTTATTTGATTAATTAGTCTTTATTTTCAGATTCGGTGCAACGCCCTCGGTGCTATAGCGGAGCAAGGCCGCCTTGTCTTCATCGGGTTCCACGACCGTCACTTCGACATCGGGATGGACGAGTGCGTAGAGGAGCGCCATCTCTCCCAATCCTTCATTCGCCAGCGTCACCTTGTCTGCCGTCGCAGGCACATCCACCTGAGCCGTATAATTATGGTGTTTCCTGAGGTTGCGCTCCACTGTGCGAGCCACTTCGACACCTTTGTAACGGAAACGGTCTGTCACGAGTGCCGCGAAATAGTCGGCTGTCTCCAAGCGGTGTTTCAATTGTCCGTATTGTACTATATAATAATGGTGGAAGCGTTTCGTCCGTGCGAGGTAGCCCTCACCGAAAGCTGTATCTGAGAGCTTCACACGTTCGCCGATCTCAACAGTCAGGGTATTGGGATAGACCACGAAACTATTTCTGGGCACTACCACGTTGGCTCCATGAAGCAGCACGGGGATGATGTCGAGCCCTAATTGTTCGGCGAGATAGAAAGCGCCCTTATGGAATCGCAGGATGGAAGAGTCGGGATTACGCTCGCCCTCGGGGAAAACCACGAAGCTATAGCCCTCCTGGATATACCGACGGAACACCTCTACATCAAGGTTGTCGCCCGTCAGCGTGACATGTCCCAGCCAACGGTAAATGGACTTCACGACCCAATAGCTGCCGGGATGCTCATTGGCCACCAGAATGAGCCGTGGAGAGAGCGACATGAAGATGGCGGGGTCTATCATCGACTGATGATTGCACACAATCATGGCAGGACGATCCAATAGTTCATCCAAGGAACGGTTTATCCTGAACTTCACCCAAGGGATATGGTTGAAATCGAAGCGGAAGAGGTGCATCATCAGCCGACGGAAGAAATCCTTTCGCGCCGGAGTAGGCTTCAACACCTCAAAGAGCACGAAGCCGATGAGGGTGCAGAACAGCGTCTGCGAGAAGAACACCGTCGCAGAGATGAACATCGACAAGGCGGGTTTCAGCGAGAGCGGACGCTGGCGATACCGGCCATTCAGCCTTACGAGCCACTTAAAGATCAGCGGCGGAAAGATATAGGCCATCAGCACCACAGAGAACATACCGACGATGGTGACCTCGGCCAAAGAACGCAGGGCAGGGTGACGCGCCACGATCAGCGTGCCAATGCCGATAAACATGATCAAGGCCGAGAGGATGATGCTGTGCTTATAGGAGGCGAGCATCTTCCGACGGTAGGCATATTCGTAACTGGCTCCCTCGGTCATGAAGATGGTATAGTCATCACCCTGTCCGAAGATGAAAGTGGCCAGGATGACGTTTACGATATTAAACTGGATACCCAGAAGTCCCATCAGTCCCAGAATCCAAATCCAGCTGACGGCCATCGGGAGGAAGGAGAGCATCGCCAGTTCGATACTGCCCAAGGAGAACCAGAGGAAGAAGAACACGATAAATCCGCAGGCCCAGCCAATATAGTTGAAGTCGTCGGAGAGACTGTTGGCAATGGCACTGTTCATCCGTTGGATATCAAAGGCATACGAGTCATCGCCAAGTGCCTCCATCCGCGCATCCATCTTCGAGGGCTCCACCCCTGGATGCAAGGTCAGCACATCGACGACACTATAGTCGTTTGCCAGACTGTCCATACTCACGTTTGAGGCAAAGAGGCCGCTTGTGAGTATATCGAAGTAAGCCAAGGCCTGAGGCTGGTACTCACCACTGACGATGGTCTCAAACGCCTCGAAAGAGTCTGCCGTGAAACCTGCTTTGCGGGCTTCTGTCCGTAGGGTGCCTGTCAATGTCTCCCGATAGCGCCCTATCCACTCGTTCCAACGATCCAGGCGCTGTCGCTGCATGTCTTTGGAGCACAGGAATCGGGTGCAGCCTGCCACATCATCCACAAGTCCAGATTCCTTCAGGGCCTGCAACTGGGGTTGTATGCGCAGACTCTGATCCAAGGCGGCATCGGCTGTCACACCCGTGGAAACGACATACACTTTCTGGGTGGCAGCCGTTCCCGTCATCAACTGCTGGAAATAGGCCATGTCGGCCTTCTGCTCTTCCGTCATGAAGTTGATGTGGTTCATGTTCGAGTCAAACGAGGTGTTCATGCTGAAGTAGCCCAGGAAGAGGGTCAGCAGGATGACTGTCCGCACCACCCAGCGCTTGTCTTCCAGTTTCACATCGCCAATCCTGGCAAGGACGGTCTCTCCCTGATGGTTAGGACGTTTGGCCAGATGAGGCAGGTAAAGCAATACGAAGAGGATGGTGCCGACAAGGAGGAACGAGCTGAAAAGACCAAGGTCGCGCAAGGCCACCGACTTCAGCGGCACCAAAGCCAGGAAAGCACCTACGGTCGTGATGTTGCCTACGACCAATGGCGCCACAATCTCCTTCAGCGCACTCTTCATGTCGGGGGTATGTGAGAGATGGGCTATCAGGTGCAATGGATAGTTGACGGCGATACCCAGAATCACGGAAGAGATGCCGATGACGATAATCGACACATCATGGTGGACGAGTGACAAGCCACCGATGGCAAAGAGCCATCCCCAGCCTATGGAAACCACGATCAGCAGCAGATTCCTGACGTTGCGGAACGACAGGAAGAGCAGCGTGAGAATCAACAAGATGGCAAGGGTTACCGACAGCAGGCTGTCTTTCTTGATCTGCGAGGCATTACCCACGGCAATCACGGGGCCTCCCGTCAGATGGACCTCCACCTGCGGGCAGGCGGTTTCCACAGAGGCTTTCACATCATCGAGGAGTGCCACCATACGGCTGTTGTTCTCCGTCTCGCTGGCACCAAAGGGGGTTCTCATCATCACCACCGCCCGCTGCATATCGGGGGAGAAGATATAGCCGTCGTACTGCTCGAAGCGCTGTTCTCCCGAGGAGCGCTGCAACTGAGCCACCACTGGTGTGAAGAGATTCAGCGGATCACGCTGCATATTCTCAATCAGCAGTCCGCCGGCAGGAAACATCAGCATCTCCTTGTCCTGCTGCAACTGAGCAGCCACATAGTCGGGCTGTTGCAACAGACTGTCCATCCGCTGGTAATCCTCCGCCGTCAGGAAGTAGGGAATATGCTCATATACGAAGGCGGTTATCTCCTGTACTTTCGAGATATCCACCTGCGACACAACGTCGCGCACTATCCCCGTCGTATCCCGCTCTTCCAGCGTGGTCGTAAAGGCATCGATGGCCGCCACCATCACGTCTGGATCAGCCTGTGTGGTATCACGATACTGGAACAGGGCATACATCTGGTTTGCACCCGAGATGTCCTGATAGACCTTCAAGGCATGCTGATGCCGGCTGTCGAGGGGCAGAAAGTCTGAGATATCCTCCTTGAAGGAGAGTCTGACCACCGAGAGCACCAACAACATCGTGACGACAATGAACGAAAGGAGACACAGCATCCTGTGCCTCCTCATCATGTCGTATAGCCTTTGTATCAGTGTTGTCATGCCCTCTGCCCCGACACTGTATTATTTCACCTTGCGGATGACAAGTGCCGAGTTTGTGCCACCGAAGCCGAAGCTGTTGCTCAGCACGGTGTTCACCTCGGTGTCTATGGTCTTGGTGGCAAGGTTCAGTTTCTCGGAATACTCGTCGGGGTTCTCGAAGTTGATATTCGGAGCCACGAAGTTATTCTGCATCATCAGGATGCTGTAGACAATCTCCGAGGCGCCCGCCATCCAACACTCATGACCTGTCATCGACTTCGTTGAGCTGATCAGGGCGCGCTGACCCTCGAACATTCTGCCAAGGGCGATGGCTTCATACATATCACCCTGATGCGTCGAGGTGGCATGGGCGTTGATATAGTCGATATCGTCGAGTTCTATACCTGCATCCTTGACGGCACGGCCCATCGCAATCACGCTACCGTCATCGCTGGGTTCTGAGATACCGCCGCCATTGCTGGAGAAGCCATAGCCGATCACCTCTGCCAGGATATTCGCACCACGGGCCACAGCATGGTCATAGTCCTCAAGCACGAGGGCTGCTGCACCACCACTGGGAATCAGACCGTCACGATCCCTGTCGAAGGGACGACTGGCCTTCGTGGGTTCATCCATACGGACGGAGAAGGCATTCAGGGCGTCAAACGAGGCCATCGAATAGTAGTTCGTCTCCTGGGCACCGCCACAGAGCACCATATCCTGCAGGCCCTGCCGTATCAGCATATAGCCCAGTCCTATCGAGTGGCTGCCACTGGCACAGGCTGCCGAGATGGTGAAGTTAACGCCACGCAGGTGGAAGATGGTACTCATGTTCATATTCACCGTCGAGTTCATCGACTGGAAGATGAGACCGTAGCCCAACATCGCCGTGTCGTGCTTCTCATCCATAATCTTCGACGACTCGATGACGGGCTTTGCCGAAGAGTCGTTGCCGAAGATACAGCCCACCTCATTCTGACGCAGATATTCGTCAGAGATCTGGGCCTGTTCGAAAGCCTGGCGCGAGGCCATATAGGCATACTGCGCCTCTTCCGACATACCGGCACGGGTATGACGATCCAGCATCTGCTTGGTAATCACGGGTGTCTCAACGAACCCCATCAGTCCTGAGCGGTAACCGTAAGTCAAACGGTCCTTGTCCAGAACAATACCCGATTTTCCTGTATAGAGCGATTCCTTAACAGTCTCCCTGTCCGTTCCCAGGCATGACCAGATGCCCATACCTGTAATAACGACCCTTCTCATGTATACAGTCCTCCGTTGATGTTAATCACTTCGCCTGTGATATAGGCAGCCTCGTCTGATGCGAGGAATGCTACGAGGGCAGCCACCTCCTCAGGTTTGCCGAAGCGGCCTGTGGGGATCATCTTCTTCAGGTCGTCCACAGGCAGATCCTTGGTCATATCCGTCTCGATGAATCCGGGAGCGATGGCGTTCACGGTGATATTTCGGGGGGCCACCTCCTGTGCCAATGCCTTCGTAGCACCGATGATAGCAGCCTTTGCCGCACTGTAGTTAGTCTGACCAGGCAGACCCTTCACGCCTGAGAGAGAAGCCATGTTGATGATTCGTCCGCCACGCTTACGGGGCATCATGTGCTTCAGCAGCTTGCGGGTGATGTAGAAGTAGCCGTTCAGCGTCGTGTCGAGCACGCGGTGCCAGTCTTCGTCGGACATCATGAACATCACGTTGTCACGACGGATACCGGCATTGTTTACCAGCACAGCAAACCAGTCCTCGGGATGCGCCTGCTCCCACTGGTCCAAAGCGGCTTCGATAGCCTTCGGATCCGAGGTGTCAAAGGGCAGCAATTCCGCTGTACCACCTTTGGCAGTTATCTCATCGGCCACCTGCTGGGCAGCCTCTTTGTTACTCAAGTAATTAATCACTACAGGCCAGCCTGCTGATGCCAGCCGCAAAGCCACAGCCTTTCCGATACCACGGGAGGCTCCTGTCACTAACGCAAATTTCATTTCTGTTTAGTCTCCATTTATAAATAATGTGCAAAAGTACGCTTTTTCCATTAATTATCCAAAAAAATGAAGCAAAAGTTACTTTTTCCTACAAAAAACGCGCCGATTACAAGAACTTTTTGTACCTTTGCCCGAAATAACAGTTAAACTAAAACGAACATATGGAACAGCAGAAACGTTACGGACACTTCGATGACCAGCATCGAGAGTATGTTATTACTGACCCTCAGACTCCTTGGCCCTGGATCAATTATCTGGGCAACGAGGACTTCTTTTCTCTCATCTCTAATACCGCAGGTGGATACAGTTTTTACAAGGACGCCAAGTTCCGCCGTATCACCCGTTATCGCTATAACAACGTGCCGATGGACAATGGCGGCCGTTACTTCTACATCAAGGATGGCGACACCGTCTGGAATCCGGGATGGAAACCCTGTAAGACGCCGCTCGACTTCTACGAGTGCCGTCACGGTATGAGCTATACCCGCATCACGGGTAAGAAAAACGGCATCGAGGCCAGCGTATTGTTCTTCGTGCCACTGAAGAAGTGGGCTGAGGTGCAGAAACTGACGCTGAAGAACGAATCCTCGGAAACCAAGAGCCTGAAGCTCTTCAGCTTCGAGGAGTGGTGTCTCTGGAATGCCGCTACCGACATGGAGAATTTCCAGCGCAACTTCTCTACTGGCGAAGTTGAGATTGAGGGCTCGACCATCTATCATAAGACCGAATATCGCGAGCGCCGCAATCACTATGCCTTCTATCATGTAAACGCTGAGATACAGGGCTTCGATACCGATCGCGAGACTTTCGTAGGTCTCTACAACGAATTTGCCGATCCGCAGGCAGTCATGGAGGGCAAGCCCCGCAACAGTCATGCCCACGGCTGGAGCCCCATCGCCTCCCACTATATCGAGGTCACCCTCAAGCCTGGCGAGTCTCGCGACTTCGTGTTCCTCCTTGGCTATATCGAAAACGAACAGGAGAAGAAGTTCTCTGCCCCACAGGTCATCAATAAGGAGAAGGCTCACGCCCTCATCGCCGAGCTCGATACCACCGAGAAGGTGGACAAGGCTTTCGCCGAACTCTGCGAGTACTGGGATGCCCTGCTCAATATATATAAGGTAAAAACGGGTAACGACAAGCTCGATCGCATGGTGAACATCTGGAACCAGTACCAGTGTATGGTAACGTTCAACTTCTCGCGCTCGGCATCGTTCTTCGAGAGCGGCGTAGGCCGAGGCATGGGCTTCCGCGACTCGAATCAGGACCTCGTGGGCTTCGTGCATCAGATACCGCCACGTGCTCGTCAGCGCATCATCGACATCGCTTCCACGCAGTTCCCCGACGGCGGCTGCTACCACCAGTACCAGCCCCTCACCAAGCGCGGCAACAACGATATCGGCGGCGGCTTCAACGACGACCCCTGCTGGCTTATCTTCGGAACGGTGGCCTACATCAAGGAGACGGGTGACTTCTCGATTCTCGATGAGATGGTGCCCTTCGACAATCAGCCTGGCTCAGAGGTTACCCTCTTCGAGCACCTCAAGATTTCGATGAATCACGTCATCAACAACCTCGGTCCCCATATGCTGCCGCTCATCGGGCGTGCAGACTGGAACGACTGTCTGAACCTCAACTGCTTCTCGTGGGATCCTAACGAGAGCTTCCAGACCACCGAGAACGTCTCCGAGGGCACCAAGGCCGAGAGCCTGATGATTGCAGGTCTCTTCGTTGTCACCGGCAAGGACTACGTCGCCCTCTGCAAGAAGATTGGCAAGACAGCCGAAGCAGAACGCATGCAGCAGGCCGTCGACGCGATGATCGAGGCTGTGAAGAAGCACGGCTGGGACGGTGAGTGGTATCTCCGTGCCTACGACTTCTACGGCCGCAAGATCGGCTCCAACGAGTGCGAAGAGGCCAAGATCTTCATCGAGTCTCAGGGCTGGTGTACGATGGCCGAGATCGGTGCTGAGGACGGACTCGTTGCCAAGTCACTCGACTCCTGCAAGAAGTATCTGGAGTGCGAGCACGGCATGGTGCTCAACAATCCCGCCTTCTCGAAGTATATCTATGAGTACGGTGAAATTTCCTCTTACCCCGAGGGCTACAAGGAGAACGCAGGTATCTTCTGCCACAACAATCCCTGGGTCATCATAGGCGAGTGCATCGCAGGTCGCGGCAACGACGCCTGGAGCCACTACGCCAAGATCCTGCCTTCATACGTCGAGGAGAAATACCAGACGCTCCACAAGGTGGAGCCTTACGTAAACTGTCAGATGGTAGCCGGCAAGGATGCCTTCAAGCCTGGCGAGGGTAAGAACTCCTGGCTCACGGGTACCGCCGCCTGGATGTGGTACACCGTCTCCGAGTTCATCCTCGGCATCAAGCCCGACTACGACGGCATCCGCATCGATCCCTGTCTGCCGGAGACGGCCACCGACTATACCGTCAACCGTAAGTTCCGTGAGGCCGAATACGAGATTACCATCCATCCCAATGGCGCACAGAAGGGTGTGAAGAGCATCACCCTCGACGGTCAGGCCATAGATGGAACCGTGATTCCATATTCCAAAGGCAAACACACCGTAGAGGTGACCATGTAAAAAGAGAAATCCCTCGCTCCACCCGAGCGGGGGATTATTTATAGTACGACCTGGTCACGGTCACAGTTGCGACCATGTAAACTTTAGATATTACTTAGGTTAGTATTGTAAACATTCTTCAAAATCGACAATTCCAAGAGGCTATTTTGTATCCATTTGACACACAGCCAGTTACAAGACACTAAGTTTATCGGTAGCAAACCACTAGTTTGCTGGGACTAAAAGGGTGGTTTGTCGTAATGAAACCACTGCTTACATTACGGCAAACTCGGAGTTTGCAGGGAGTAGTTCTTGATTGTAAACTAATTTCAAAACCGCTCACATATAAACGGTCACATGGTCACAACTGTGACCGTGACCATATTAACAAATAAAAATCCCCTGAATCACCCCACAAAGGGCATAATCAGGGGACAAGCTACAAAAGTGAATATGTTTGCAATCTTTATACCAGATGCTCGATGAGATCGGCACGGTCACCCGGGAGCATGTCGATGACGGGAATCTCGACCATCGTGTAGCAGCCGGGCTGCAGGCGCATCGAGGCACGGGCCACGTTGACAAGCACCTGACCCGTGAGGGCGGGATTGTTGATGCTCATGTTGAACTCCAGACGCTGGTTCTGCGTCTTGCCGCTGACACCCTTGCGGATGAGGTTCACACCATGACCCATGTCGCGCACATCGTCGACACTCTCTACCTGGAACACATGAGTCTCATCGTTGGCGAAATAAGGATCGGCCTTGATGGCGGCAGTCACCTCCTCGAGTTTCGCACCCTCTTCGAGCTCTACATACACCATGCGGCGGTGGATACCCTCGCCGAGGGGAATCGTCATCGAGAGCGCATTCTTAACACCAGCCTTGGAGCGCACGCAAACGCTGTGGCCCATCGACATACCAGGACCGAAGTTGGTATAGCTGAGTCCCTTCGGAGCAAGACTCTGCATCAAGGTGCGGACGATAGAGTCGGAACCCGGATCCCAGCCTGCGGCAATGACGCTGACGGTATTCGTCTCCTTATTCAGTTTCATCAGACGTTCGCGGTAGCCCCGGATATTGGTGTGGATATCGAAAGAATCGACGGTATTGATGCCCAAGGGCAGAATCTGATTGGCATACTCTTCACAGGAACGAGTCGGTGTAGCAAGGATGGCCACATCCACATCCTTCAGTTCGCGGATATCCTTTACCACATCATACTGCGCTAGTTCAGCAGGCTTGTTCTCTGCACCATTGCGGCGAACGATACCGGCCACTTCCATGTCGGGAGCAGCCTCCAATGCCTCGAGGGCATACTTTCCAATGTTGCCGTAACCTACGACGGCGGCTCTGATTTTCTTCATAACTATATGTCTTTTGTTGGTCTATGCATTCTTTCAGGCAGCAAAAGTAATGCATTTTATTTAAAAACGTGACATTTTGCTGAAAAAATTACGTAAATACTGTCATTTTGTGATTTAAGCACAGAAATAGCAGCTGATAGTCCTTTATTTCGCTCATTAATTTGGATTATTGCACAATTATTTGTACTTTTGTACCCAAAACGACTGATATGGCAAGAATCAACATAGCGATATTCGTATCAGGCAGCGGTACGAACTGCGAAAACCTGATCAAGTACTTCAAGGGCTCGGAGCTGGTGAACACGGCACTCGTGGTGAGCAACAAGCCTGATGCATACGCCCTCGTCAGGGCAGAGCGCCTGGGTGTGCCTACGGCTGTGATGCCCAAGGCAGAACTGAACGACCCGGAGGTGATGATGCCGCTGCTGGAGAAGTACGACATCGGCTTCATCGTGCTGGCAGGCTGGCTGCCGCTGATTCCCAATTTCCTGATTGATGCCTTCCCGCATAAGATCATCAACATCCACCCTGCCCTGTTGCCGAAGTACGGCGGCAAGGGGATGTGGGGTCATCATGTGCATGAGGCCGTGAAGGCTGCCGGAGAGACGGAAACGGGGATGACCGTCCATTGGGTGACACCCGTCTGCGATGCCGGCGAGATCATCGCCCAGTTCCGTGTGGCGCTCTCACCCGAGGACACCGTCGACGATATCGCCGAGAAGGAACACCAACTGGAGATGCAGCATTTCCCGAAGGTCGTGGAAGAGGTTATTCGGTCTATACAATAGTATCATGATATGAGACGAGGCAGATCGATATTCATAGTCATCACCGCAGCGATGCTTTTCATCCTGACGATGCTGTCGTGCAGTGGAGAGCGGCGGGCAAAGATACGCGCCAGTAAGGCCGACAGCATCTTGTATGCCGCTGGTGAGACGCGTAACTACGAGCGTATCCTGGCATTGGCAGACAGTCTGGAGCATGCAGGAGACCTGTCTGAAATCAACGCCAACAGGTGGCGCGGCGTGGCCTACTACTACGAAGGTCTCCACCGCACGTCAGAGTTCTACTATAAGAAAGCCGTTGCAGGCCAGATCAAGAGCGAGAACGATGCCCTGAACTACAACAAGTCAGCCCGTCGTCTAGCCCAGATGTTGTTGAAGAAAGGCGACTACGAAGGAGCGCTGCAAGTGGCAATGGACGCGCTGGAAACGATGCGCGGAAACGGCAGCGGCTCCGAGACCGACTTTGCCACCCTCACGAATACCGTAGGCTGCTGTCAGTTGAACCTCGGCAGAACGGCACTCGCTGCCCAGAACTTCGCCGATGCCTACAAGCTATTCAGGGGACTGGCAGTCTCAGACCCCACAGGCCGCAAGGGCCAACTTGCCTACGACGGTGTGTGCAGCATCGTCGATGAATACCTGTCAGTGGGCCACTACGAAGAGATGTCCCCCTGGATTGATCATGCAGAGGAACTGCTCAGAGACTACGAACAACTGCCCGTCGCAGAAAAGAAAGTCGTGGAGAGTGCCCAGGCGAAGATAGATCTGCTGCGCGCCATCGCCCTGCAGCACACAGGGCAGACACGGGAAGCCGCCAAAGCCTATAATGCAGCGGCAAAGACTTATTACGGCAGATCGGGGGAAGGACGTCTTTATGCGAACAAATACCTAGTGGCAGCCAATCGTTACAATGAAGCCGCAGACAACTTCCGCGACCTGGACCGTCTGCTCAAGAAGAACGACATCACCCTCACACTCGACAACATCCAACATTATCTGCTGCCCAAATACCGCGCCAACGTTGGTGCAAACCGTAAGGATTCAGCCATTGCCGTTGGCAAACAAATCAGCAATGCCCTCGACAGTGCCATCTATGCTGCCAAACAGAACGATGCCGCAGAGCTGGCCACGATGTACGACACCCAGCAGAAAGAAGCCGAGATAGCCCAACAGAAAGAGAGCCTCACCCAGCAGCGACTCATATACACTGGCGTCGCCCTTGTGCTCGTCATGGCATTCTTCATTACCTATACGCTCCACAAGCGTGAGTCAACGCACCGTCTGGAGGTGGCGCATACGAAGCTGCAACATGCCTACGACAAGTTGGAAGAGACGACGGCTGCCAAGGAGCGCATCGAGAGTGAACTACGCATCGCCAGAGATATCCAGATGTCGATGGTGCCCAACATATTCCCCACCCATGAAGGTCTGGATATGCATGCCTCGATGTCGCCCGCCAAAGAGGTGGGAGGCGATCTTTACGGTTATCTGCTAATAGGCGACAATCTCTATTTCGCGCTGGGCGACGTATCGGGCAAGGGTGTACCCGCCTCACTGTTCATGGCACAAGCCACCCGACTGTTCCGCACACTGGCCACTCAGGGCATGATGCCGGCAGAGATCTGTACCCGCATGAACGATGCCCTATCGGGCGAAGACAATCAGAGCGGCATGTTCGTGACATTCTTCCTCGGACTCTTGAATCTGAAAACAGGTAACCTTCATTACTGCAATGCCGGACATAATCCCCCCATCATCGGCGGAGGTGAGCATCATGGTGATTTCCTCGAAGTACTGCCCAATGCCCCCATCGGCCTCTGGCCCGGACTCGAATATCAGGGTGAAGAACTTGAGAGCGTCAGGAAGCGTCCCCTCTTCATCTATACCGACGGACTTAACGAAGCCGAAGATACGGAGCAGAACCAGTTTGGCGATGACCGGCTGTTGGATATCCTCAGGCATACCCACTTCGACTCCGCCAAGCAGGTGATAGAAACACTTCAGGCCGCCGTTGAGCAGCACCGTAATGGTGCAGAACCCAACGATGACCTGACGATGATGTGTATCAGAATCAGTTAATTCTCCGTAGCCGCCTTGAGAATCTCAGAGAGTGTCGGATGGATGTGAACCATGTCGGCAAGTTCTGCCATCGTGGTATGCTTGCACATCAGCACACTCACCTCCTGAATGATATCTGCCGCATGGGCACCGTAAGCGTGACAGCCGAGAATCAGTCCATCGGGCGAAGCGAAGAGCTTCAGCATTCCCTCGCTCTCACCCATGGCGAGAGCCTTGCCATTGGCGCGCCAGAACGACTTCTTCACAATGTAGGGGATACCCGCAGCCTTGAGCTGGTCCTCGGTAGGACCGACGCAGGCAGCCTCGGGCTCAGTAAAGATAGCTGCCGGCATGATGTCGAAGCGGATATGATCGTGCTTGCCTAGGATATGGTTGACAGCACGCACGGCCTGCATCTCGGCAGCATGGGCAAGCATCTGACGGCCATTGACGTCACCGATGGCATACATCCCCATTTCAGAGCGTTGCTCGCCTTCCCTTGGCTTTTCCAAAGGGAGGGAAGATATGACTCTAGAATCATCATCAACGGGGATGGCACCGTTGGGGGCGAGGGTAATTCCCATTTGTTCAAGGCCAAGACCTTCAGTGCGGGGTTTGCGGCCTGTAGCCATCAGGATCACGTCGGCATCGATATCTGCAAGGTTCTCTACTGCAGTCTTCATGCTGAAGGTGATGCCGCGTTTCTCCAGATATTTGCGGAGACGCTTGGCGATATCACTATCCAATGCAGGCAGACATTCCTTCAGATACTCGATGACAGTAACCTCCGAACCGAAACGGTTGAACACCGAAGCAAACTCCATGCCGATTACCCCTGCACCGATAATGGCGAGACGCTTGGGAAGGGCATCGAGGCGAAGCAAGCCCGTAGAATCGACCACACGGGGATCGGTCTTGACGCCCTCAATGGGGAGCCATTTGGTTTCGGAGCCTGTGGCGATGATGATGCTAGGGGCGGTGTAGTCGTTCACCGTATGCGCATCAGCAAATGCTCCCTTTTCACGCACCAACGTGATGTTGGGATGCGAGAGGATTCCCTCTACCCCAGCCCGCAACTGCGTTACGACTGCAGCCATACGCTCACGAGCCTCATCGAAAGACTTGGCATGAACATAGGTCTTCGTAGGAATACAACCTACATTCAGACAAGTGCCTCCCACCTCAGCGTCCTCGAAGATTATCACCTTCAAACCCTGCTTGGCAGCGTATTCAGCGGCGCGGTAACCGCCTGGGCCCGCGCCGATGATAATCAGATCTGCTTCTTTTGGCATAAGAACTTATTTTAGATTTTCACTTACCATCTGTCTATATGTTACTATAGGATGCTTGGCGGCAAGGACATCGTCTACGCGACCAATAGGCGTATCGTGAGGAGCAGACTTCACCAGTTCGGGATCTGTCTTCGCCTCCTCGGCTATCTGGCGCATCACGGCGATAAAGCCATCAAGCGTCTCCTTCGATTCATTCTCGGTAGGCTCAATCATCAGACTCTCATGGAAGAGCAACGGGAAGTAAATCGTAGGTGCATGATAGCCGTAATCGAGCAGGCGCTTGGCTACGTCCATCGTGGTGACACCCGTAGACTTATCCTTCAGACCGTCGAACACGAACTCATGGCAGCAAAGGCCGTCGATAGGCAGTTCGTAGACATCCTTCAGGCTCTCCTTGATGTAATTGGCATTGAGCGTGGCCAGCGGACCTACCTCCTTGACATGTTCACGACCCAACGAGAGGATGTAAGCATAGGCACGCATCATCACGGCGAAGTTGCCATGAAAGGGCGATACGAAGGGGAAGCAATCCTGCAAGCCCTCACGAACACCTACCGGACCACTGCCAGGACCGCCACCGCCATGAGGGGTAGAGAAAGTCTTGTGGAGGTTGATGTGCATCACGTCGAAGCCCATATCACCAGGGCGACAGGCACCCAGCATGGGATTCAGGTTAGCACCATCATAATACATCAAGCCGCCGCAGTCGTGGATGAGTCTGGCAATCTCGGGGATACAGGTTTCGAAGAGACCAAGGGTATTGGGATTGGTCATCATCATGGCGGCAATCTCGGCACCCTGGTCAGCAACAATGCGTTGCAGATCCTCAACATCCACCTGACCATTTGCCTGTGATTTCACCTCGATAATCTCCAGACCACAGACAGCAGCAGAGGCAGGGTTAGTGCCATGGGCGCTATCAGGTACAATGACCTTCTTGCGCTGCATGTCGCCACGCTGGCGATGATAATTGTCGATAATCATCAGTCCCGTCAACTCACCATGAGCACCGGCATAGGGTTTAAAGGTGAAGTGAGCCAGACCTGTAAGTGCACAGAGCGAACGTTCCAAAAGCGACACCAAAGCCTTTGCTCCTTTTACCGTCTCGGCAGGCTGCTCAGGGTGCAGATTCTGGAACTGAGGCTGCGCAGCCATCTCTTCGTTGATCTTGGGATTGTACTTCATGGTGCAAGAGCCCAACGGATAGAAGCCTGTATCGACACCAAAGTTATTATTCGAGAGATTCGTATAGTGGCGCACCACCGTGAGTTCATCACACTCAGGGAGTGCTGCCTCCTCGGAACGCTGCATAGAAGCTGGTATCTCATAACTGCCAAAATGGTTCTTGGGCAGACTGTAGCCTTTGCGACCCTCCTTGGAGAGTTCAAAGATCAGATTTCCGTATAGTCGATTATTCATAAGGCAGCAATCTTTACGAGGTTATCAATTTCTTCCTTGGTACGCTTCTCTGTAACGGCAAAGAGGATACCATTGTCGAACTTCACGCCCCCCAGGAATCCTGCATCAATAAAGCGTTGGTAGAGGGTATCGACGTCGCCATCGTACTTCACGTAGAGCTCATTGAAGAAAGGTTTGTCGTAAACCAACGAGAAACGATTCGTCTTCAATAGTTCGTCGCAGAGATAGTGGGCACCAGCGTATGAGAGCTGTGCAGCCTCCTTCATGCCCTGCTTACCCATCAGCGAGAGATAGATGGTGACGAAGAGTGCCATCAGCGACTGGTTGCTACAGATATTAGAGGTAGCCTTCTGGCGACGGATATGCTGTTCGCGAGCCTGGAGGGTGAGCACGAAGGCACGCTGATCGCGATTATCTTTCGTCATACCAACGATACGGCCCGGCATCTTGCGGATAAGCTTCTCGGTGCAGCACATATAACCCACGTAAGGCCCGCCAAACTGCATGGGGATGCCAAGACTCTGGCCATCGCCAACAGCGATATCAGCGCCCCACTCGCCAGGTGTCTTCAGCACAGCGAGATCTGCAGCCACACTATCCATGACAAAGAGGGCTTTCTGCTCGTGACAAGCCTCAGCGAAACCAGTGAAATCTTCTACAATACCATATACATTTGGCTGCTGCACAATAACACCTGCCACGCCTCCCTCAGCGAGCAGTTTCTTGAGGTCATCAAGATCGGTAACACCATCCTTGAGGGCTATGGTGCCGAGTTCGATACCATGGTGAAGGGCATAAGTATCGAGTACCTTGCGTGTTCTGGGATTCAGGCTTGCAGACACCAGAACCTTGTTCTGTTTCTTACCAGCAGCCACAGCCATCATCATAGCCTCAGCACATGCGGTGGTACCGTCGTACATCGAGGCATTGGAGATGTCCATACCCGTGAGTTCGGCCATCATGCTCTGATACTCGAAGATATAATGAAGGGTACCTTGAGAGATCTCTGCCTGATACGGCGTATAAGAGGTCAGGAACTCTGAACGCTGCAGCAGACTGGGGATAACCGAGGGCATATAATGGTCGTAGACACCAAAGCCGGCAAAACAGGTGAGTTGGCGGTTTTGCGATCCCAGTTTATCAAAGGTATCGCGCACCTCCATCTCACTCATCTCCGAAGGCAAATTATAATCGCCCTTGAAGCGGATGTCATCAGGAATCTGAGCGTAAAGGCCATCGAGGTCCTTCACCCCCGCCTTCTCCAGCATCACCTGAAGATCATCCTCCGTATGCGGAAAATACTTGTAATCCATGCCTAATAATTATTTCGCACAGAAAGCTTCGTAGGCTTTGGCATCCATGAGGGCGTCGAGCTCTGTCTTGTCGCTGAGTTCTACTTTGATAATCCAATTCTCAAAAGCATCCTGATTGATGAGTTCGGGCTGATCCTCAAGCGCCTCGTTCACCTCGACTACTGTTCCGCTGACAGGTGCATACAGATCACTGGCAGCTTTAACGCTTTCCACAGCACCAAATTCCTCACCTGCCTCAACCTCATCGTCAACCTCAGGCATATCCACATACACTACGTTGCCCAATGCATTCTGAGCATAATCTGTAATACCGATAAAACCGAAATCACCTTCTACTCTTACAAATTCGTGCGACTCTGAGTAGTAGAGTCCTTCAATTACTTTTGCCATAATCTTTATAGTTCTATTGTTTCAATTATTCAATCTTTCAGTTCTTTTTGTAACTCTTGTTATAGAATTGCTTCTTGACCACCTTACCTGGGAACACCTTCTTGCGGATCTGAATCTGAAGTTCGGTATCGAGTTTGGCGTATGACGCATCGACAAGCGCCATGCAGACACTCTTATCGGTAGAGATCGTGTGATAACCAGTGGTCACTTCACCAACAGGTTCACCTTCCATATTCAATACGGTGTAGCCATGACGGGGAATGGCCTTGTCGAAGAGTTCGATACCTACGAGTTTCTTTGAAGGGCCTTCTGCCTTCTGCTTAGCAAGCGCCTCCTTGCCGACAAACTCGGCTTTGTCGAGTTTCACAAACATACCCAGACCTGCCATGATGGGGGTGATATCCTCTGACAGTTCATCGCCATAAAGGGGCAGACCTACCTCGAAACGGAGGGTATCACGGCAACCCAAGCCACAAGCCTGAACACCTGCAGCAATCAATTTATCCCAACAATCGCGGATATAATCGTGAGAGGCATAGATCTCAAAACCATCCTCACCCGTATAGCCCGTGCGACTGATAATCACATCGCCAATCGTTTTTACGGTATAGAACGTCAGCTCTGCACAGGGCAGACCAAGTACGGTCTCAACAATATGCTCAGACTCGGGACCCTGTATAGCTATCTGACCATAATAGTCACTGCGGTTCTGCAGGTCGATATCGAAATCCTCAGCATGCTGCTGCATCCACGCCCAATCCTTATCTATATTAGCAGCGTTGATGACAAGGAAGAAATCGTTCTCGCCCATTTTATATACCAGCAGATCGTCGACGGTTCCGCCATTCTCATAGCACATCATGCCATAAAAGATCTTACCCACGGGAGCACCTGCAACATCGTTGGTGAAGATATACTGTACATAACGTTCGGCATCAGGACCTTTGACCGTCACTTCGCCCATGTGGGAGACGTCAAACAGTCCTACATGCTCACGCACAGCGATATGCTCTGGAGCAATGCCTCCCTGCTGATAAAGCAAAGGCATGTCGAATCCCCCGAAGGTCACCATGGTGGCACCCAGTGAGAGATGCTTGTCATAAAGACAAGTACGTTTTTCCTTCTTTTCTAGTTCTTGTTTAATTGCCATAGATCGTAGTTTTATAATAAGTTAATGAATTCTTCTTTCAGATACGAAGCCTCGATAGCTTCAATCTTTGCCACGTCGTCTTGCGACAACTGACGCTCTCCCACACAAAGGGTATCCCGTATCAACTGTTTCAATGCCTCTACTCCCTCCAGTGTCGTATAATCCTTGAGTAAGGTTATACGCTGGCGCACGCTCTGGATGCCTTTCTTCTCGAGTTTCTCAGGGCCAGGCGTGATGGCATTAAGCATATGTTCCATATTCGTATCATAGAGCATCGTGCTGTGGACGATACTTCTGCCTCCCACATGGTAGCAGGCTGTGCCACACACCTTACGATCGCCGATCATGATGTCGTTATGCTGTGTACCTGTTGCCTCGATGCCGAGTCTGCGCAGAACCAGCAATATCATATTGACGAAACGATTGAAGGCAAAGATCACGTTCTCTTCGGTGGTGATAAACGACAGCATCAGATTGTCCATGTCCGCATACACACAACCTCCCCCACTCTTTCGGCGGTAGAGTTTGATGTCATGCTCCCTGCAGTAAGCCACATTGACCTCATTCTCCAGCACCTGATTGCGCCCGAAAATCACACTCGGCCCCACCTGCCACATAAAGAAAGCATCGGGCTCATCGAGGTGACGCGCCACGAATTCCTCCATCGCCAAATAGAAGGAAAGACGACGGGTTTCGGAAACCGGCAGAGAGATATACTTCATGTTTTAGGCAACAGTCATTTTAACTTTTTGCAAAAATATGAAGTTTTTATGTATCCTGCAAATATTTAACTATAATTATTGCACTCTTTGCAAAAATTTTAATTCGGTTTTATGTCTTATTCATGTTTCATCATGTTAAATTAATGTTTTTTTTTGTATATTGACAAAAAATGTTTATCTTTGCAGCAAAATAACAGATAATATAGTGGAAAAGACTGAATTTACACTACTCAATAAGATCAAGTACCCTGAGGATTTGCGCAAATTGTCTGTTGACGATTTACCTCAGGTATGTAAGGAACTGCGCGAGGATATTGTGAAAGAAGTGGCGGTGAACCCTGGTCATCTGGCCTCCAGCCTTGGTGTAGCAGAAATTACCGTAGCCTTACATTATGTCTATAACACCCCAGAAGACAGAATCGTATGGGATGTAGGCCATCAGGCTTACGGACATAAGATACTGACGGGACGGCGCGAGCAGTTCTGTACCAACCGCAAACTGGGTGGCATCAAGCCCTTCCCGTCTCCCACGGAAAGTGTCTATGACACATTTGCCTGCGGACATGCATCGAACTCCATCTCCGCTGCCCTTGGAATGGCTGTGGCCGCTGAGTTGGAAGGTAAGAAGGATCGCCATGTGGTGGCAGTAATCGGCGACGGCGCAATGAGCGGCGGATTAGCCTTCGAGGGTCTCAACAACGTATCGTCGAGTCCTAACGACTTGCTGATTATCCTCAATGACAATAATATGTCGATTGACCGTTCCGTGGGTGGTATGAAGCAATATCTGCTGAACCTGAGCACCAACGAGACCTATAATGCCATGCGTTTTAAAGCTGCCCGCTGGCTGAATGGTAAAGGCATGCTGAGCGATGACCGCAAGAAGGGTATCATCCGTTTCACCAACGCCATCAAGAGTGCCATCTCCCACCAGCAGAATGTCTTTGAAGGTATGAACATACGCTACTTCGGACCATTCGACGGTCATAACGTGAAGGAGCTGGTGCGCATCCTGAAACAGATCAAAGATATGAGAGGGCCGAAGTTGCTGCATCTGCATACGCAGAAGGGCCACGGCTACGCTCCTGCGGAAAAAGACGTAACGACATGGCATGCACCGGGAAAGTTCAACCCCGACACAGGTGAGCGCATCGTTGACAACGATCCCAACAAGCCTCAGAAATACCAGGATGTCTTTGGTCATACGCTGTTGGAACTGGCCGAACAGAATCCGAAGATTGTCGGTGTGACACCTGCAATGCCCTCTGGCTGCTCGATGAATATCATGATGAAGGAGATGCCTGAGCGCACCTTCGATGTCGGCATCGCCGAGGGACATGCAGTAACCTTCTCTGGCGGCATGGCCAAAGACGGTCTGCTTCCATTCTGTAACATCTATAGTGCCTTTGCACAAAGGGCATTCGACAATATCATCCACGACGTAGCCCTGCTAAACTTGAACGTGGTGTTCTGTTTCGACCGTGCCGGGCTCGTCGGAGAAGACGGTCCTACGCATCATGGTGCTTTCGACCTTGCAGCACTAAGACCTATACCGAACCTGACGATTGCTTCGCCACTCGACGAGCATGAACTACGCAGACTGATGTATACGGCACAGTTGCCCGACAAGGGGCCGTTCGTAATCCGCTATCCCCGTGGTGGCGGAGAATTGCAGGACTGGCGCTGTCCGTTTGAAGAAATCAAAGTCGGCACAGGCCGTAAGTTGCACGACGGTAGCGACGTGGCCGTATTAAGCATCGGTCCCATCGGCAACAATGTGACAAGAGCTATCGAACTGCTCAAGAAAGCAGGCGACAATATCAGTGTTGCCCACTATGACATGCGATTCCTGAAACCTATCGACGAGACGATTCTTGAAGAGGTAGGCAAGAAGTTCAAGCGGATTATCACCGTTGAGAACGGTGTCAAAAAAGGCGGACTGGGCTCTGCCGTGCTGGAATGGATGAACGACCACAATTATCAGCCGAAGGTAGTACGCATGGGACTACCCGATTCTTTCGTGGAACACGGAACCGTAGCCGAGCTACAGAAAATAACCGGACTGAGTGAAGAAGATATTGTGAACGCAATTAAGGAACAATGAAAGTTGTGATTGCCGGTGCAGGTGCCGTAGGTACTCATCTGTCGAAACTATTATCGCGCGAACATCTGGACTGTGTGCTGATTGATGCCGATGATGAAAGACTGAGTGGCATGAGCGACTATGACGTGATGACCTATCAGGCCTCTCCCACCAGTATCAACGCGCTGAAAGAAGCCGGTGTGACCAATGCCGATCTGTTCGTAGGGGTTACGCCCGAAGAAAGCATCAACATGAATGCCTGTATCCTGGCGCATGCCCTCGGTGCGAAGAAGACCGTTGCCCGTATTGACAACTATGAAAACTTGTCGCCCGACTTACAGCCATTTTTTAAGGATCTGGGCATCGACTCACTGATCTACCCCGAAGTGCTTGCTGCCATCGATATCACCAATGGTCTGAAGTTATCGTGGGTGAGACAACGTTGGGACGTACACAACGGTGCGCTGGTTCTGCTGGGTATCAAACTGAGGGAATCAGCAGAGATCCTGAATCAGCCTCTGCGCGACCTCTGTGGTCCTGACGACCCCTATCATGTCGTTTCAATCAAACGTGGTGGTGATACTATCATCCCTAGCGGTATGGACGAGCTGCACGTCAACGACCTCGTCTATATCATGACCACCAAGGAGTATATCCCCTATATCCGTAAGATTGTCGGCAAGGAGCATTATGCCGATGTAAAGAACGTAATTATCATGGGGGGCGGAAAGACGGCTGTAAGGGCTGCATTGGCTATCCCTAACTACATGAACGTCAAGATCATCGAGAAAGACATCCAACGCTGCGAAAGGCTGAACGAATTGCTGGAACAAGATGAAACGATGGTGATCCACGGTGACGGTCGCGATCTGGGACTGCTCGAAGAGGAGGGAATCAGAAATACACAAGCATTCGTGGCGCTTACCGGCAATGCAGAGACGAATATCCTGGCTTGTCTTACCGCTAAGAAGCTCGGTGTACGTAAGACGGTGGCACTGGTAGAGAATCTCGACTATGTCAGTATGGCCGAAAGCCTCGACATCGGAACTATCATCAACAAGAAGACCATTGCCGCCAGTCATATCTTCCAGATGTTGCTGGATGCCGACGTCGACAATCTGCGTTCGCTGATGCTCGTCGATGCCGAAGTGGCTGAGTTCACTGCTGCCGAAGGTTCAAAGGTCACCAGGAAGCCCGTTAAGGATCTGGGATTGCCGTTTGGCACAACCATCGGCGGACTGGTACGCAACGGTGTGGGAATGCTCGTCAACGGTAACTCACAGATTCAGGCAGGCGACTCCGTGATGGTTTTCTGTCATGAAACCAAACTGAAAAACGTAGAGACCTTCTTCAAAAAGAATACGATATGGTAAACCTCCGTATCATCAGCAAGATCATCGGTTCGCTGCTCTTCATCGAGGCGTTCTTCATGTCGTGGTGCGCCATCATTTCATTCAGCTACGACGAAGACGACCAGATGGCATTCCTGCTATCGATGTTGCTGACCTTCGGATGCGGTGCCTTATTTATGCTATTCGGAAAGAATGCCGAAAACATATTAAGCCGTCGTGATGCCTATCTGCTCGTCACGGCAGTATGGGTGATTTTCTCGTTCTTCGGCATGTTTCCGTTCCTTACCCACGGTTGTATTCCCAATGTCACTGATGCCTTCTTTGAGTCGACGTCAGGTTTCAGCACCACTGGTGCATCGATTATCGACGATGTGGAGATATTGCCTCACGGCATCTTGTTCTGGCGCTCGCTCACACAATGGATTGGCGGCTTGGGAATCGTCTTCTTCACCATCGCCATTCTGCCATCGCTGGTGGGTGGTAGCGTGAAGGTGTTTGCTGCCGAGGCCACGGGGCCCATCAAGGCCAAGATGCACCCGCGACTATCCACCACAGCCAAATGGATCTGGAGTATCTACCTGACGCTGACCATTGCCTGCGGACTGGCATTCTGGGCTGCGGGTATGAACTGGTTTGAGGCCGTGAACTACGCTATGACTACAACGGCCACAGGCGGATTCGCCATCCACAACGAGAGCACAGAGTACTTCGACTCTGCTACCATCGACTATATCTCGATCACTTTCCAGTTCCTTTCGGGCATCAATTTCACCTTATTATATATAAGTATAATCAAGATGAAACTGAAATCCCTGTTCACGAACTCAGAATTCAAACTCTATATCAGCGTCGTAGCCGGAGCCACGCTCTGGATTATGTATCTGCTGCTTACTCGTATGGACTATGATCTGGAGCATGCCTTCCGCAGCGCATTGTTCCAAGTGGTATCGTTCATAACCACCACAGGCATGTTTAACGAGGATGCGGGCACTTGGCCACACATCACTTGGGTGATACTGGGAGTCGTGATGTATCTGGGCGCCTGTGCAGGCAGCACTAGCGGTGGTTTTAAGTGCATCAGAGGCGTGATGCTGCTGAAGGTGATACGCAACAACTTCCGCCAGAGTCTGCACCCGAATGCCGTATTACCCGTCAAGATAAACGGCATCAACATACCTCAGCTGAAACTGGTGGCACTCTTTGCATTCTTCACGCTGACGATACTGATGGTCATCATAACTGCTACGATCATGATTGTGGCAGGCATAGACAACACGAATGCCATCACCATCGCCCTGAGTTGTGTGAGCAACGTAGGTCCGACGTTGGGCACGCAGATCGGCCCTGTGATGTCATGGTCAATACTACCTGATTATATCAAGTGGTTACTCTGTCCGCTGATGCTCATGGGACGTCTTGAGATTATGACGGTGCTGGTGCTGTTCACCCGCAGCTTCTGGAAGGAAAATTAACTACACACTAATATAATATTATGTATAAATTCGAACCACTGCTTAAGCAGACACTCTGGGGAGGTGACAAGATTATCCCCTTCAAGCATCTTAACACTCAGATGGAACGCGTCGGAGAGAGCTGGGAAATCTCTGGCGTGAAGGATAACGAGACGATCGTGGCTAATGGCCCCGATAAAGGCAAGAGCCTGAACCAGCTGGTAAGCGAACAGAAAGCAAAACTCATAGGCGAGGAGAACTACCAGCGCTTCGGCGATGAGTTCCCGTTGCTCGTCAAGTTTATCGACGCCCGTCAGGATCTCAGCATTCAGGTGCATCCGGATGATGAGACAGCCCATCGCCTGGGCAAGCCGCGCGGCAAGACCGAGATGTGGTACACCTTGGAATCTGCCCCTGACGCCCACCTTTACAATGGTCTGAAGAAGAAGATTACCCCCGAGGAATATGAACAGATGGTTGCGAACGACACCATCGTCGATGCACTGGCACGCTACGAGATAAAAGAGGGCGACGTCTTCTACATCCCCGCTGGTCGTATCCATGCCATCGGCTCTGGATGCTTCGTCACAGAGATTCAGGAGACCTCGGATGTGACCTTCCGCATCTACGACTATAAGCGCAAGGACAAAGACGGCAACTACCGCGAGCTCCACACCAAGGAGGCTGCGCAGAGCATCGACTATACCGTGCTGCCCAACTACCGTGCAGGCTACGAACCCATTCTGAACGAAGGCGTACAACTCGTTGAATGTCCCTATTTCACGACAGCGGTCTATGATCTGACAGAGCCGATGACGCTGGATTACTCCGAGCTCGACTCGTTCGTGATCCTGATAGCCGTAAAGGGCGAAGGCACTATCAAGGCCAATGGTGAGGAGATGACATTCAAGATGGGCGACACCATCCTTCTCCCCGCCACCACCACTGAGGTGAAAATCGAAGGCACAATCAAGTTCCTCGAAACATTCGTATAAGTTTTTTAGGCACGGCCGTGTTAATCAGTGCCTAGATATTCGCGGATGTCGGATTGGATGCGCCGGAACTGCTCGGAGAGCATATAGCCGCTATTCTTTTTAAGCATCACCTTGATGTCCTGTTGTGAGTTCTCATAGCAGGACATCTCGTTTTGCTTCTGAGTCTTATGCGCCTTGGCATGATAGATCTCATTCTGGCGCTCCTGGCGCAACAGGTTGCACACTTTAGTCAGGATCGGCGATACGACCGTATCAAACAGATGATGACCCTGTATATATAAATAGGTGGTCTGCGGTGTCACGCCCAATGCCTTCAGACTGTCTTTAGTGGCCAGATACTCCTCCTTGGCTTCGGGGAACAGACGCTGCAGTTCGTTGATCTTCGTATGAACCTTGCGCTTGACATTCCTGATCGACGGCTCCGGATCCATCACATTGAAACCACCAGGGTCGGCAATTCTGTTGAGATCGGTAATCGAGAACTTAGGATAGTTGCCGTTGCGATACAGCATGACCGACCATACGAACAGGGGGAACAATGCCTCACTGAACTGTGTAAAATACCCACGGAAATCAAAGATACGATGATCGTTAAGCGTCACGGAGACACACACGTTATGCAGCGAAGGCGCATAACACTGGAAATTCTCGATGGCATAGACGTAGGTGTGGAAGACATAAGGGCTCTCAAGCACCCGTTTCGACTGAGCTGTGCTCCCCTGAATCACATAGTCATAGTCGGCATCCACACAGGCTATCATGTCCTTGCCCAGCGGTTCTCCTTCGAGGAAGTTCATCAGCACCGACTTCTTTCCACGCGACAGATTGCCCTTCGACGGCAACATCACCTCGAAATAGCGCTTATCGTTCTCAAACTCGCTGAGCACCGTCCGCCAGAAGTAGATATCATCGTAACTCTCGACATAGGCCACAATCCTATGGCGCGCCTTTTTCGAAGTGAGCGAATTGGCCGCTTCGAAATAACCAGAGTTGAGATATCCCTTTAGCCCCTTCGGCATAATGACAAATCAGGCTTTATGTGGTAATGTCATTCACCTCTGTCACGGCATCGATCCAGCCATTCATGATAACAGCAGGCGAGTGCGTTGTCAGTATGATCTGCACATTGGGATTCAGTTCCACACAGAGATCGATGAGCCGCTTCTGCCATTCGATGTGCAGCGACACCTCCGGCTCGTCCATAAAGAGCACATAAGGCTGGTTATCCTCCACGAGCACCGTCAGCAAGATAGCCAGCATCTGCTTTTCACCGCTCGAGAGCTGATAGGGAACCAGCGTCTCACCAATCTGCGAGAAACGGATCTCGTTCTCCGTCCGCACAATCTTCTTGCCGGTCTCCGAGAACAGGTCGTCGACAATATCCTGGAAACGCTTCTTCTGCATTGACAGATGCTGGGCTGCGTCCATGTTTCCCTGCTGCAACTCGGCGATGATACGGTTGCCGATGTTCACCTGATAGTCCAGATACTTCCGCTGCAGGTGATAAATCTGGAAATCAAGGGCAGACCTTACAGCGACAGGACCCGCTATCTCGCGAATCTTAGCCAGACTGTTCATAAGCCCCGACTCCGAAAGCTCTATCATGGGAGAGTCCAACGAGCGGATCACGTCGTAGCGGATCCACTTGGCATCCTCGGGCTCCACATCCAGCCTCACACCCTTCAGCATGTGGCTGGGAAACTCACCGCCAGCAGAAAGGCCTTTCACCACCTTGTTCAGAATCGTACTCTTACCCTGACCGTTGCTGCCGCTCAAGATATTCACCTGTCGGTTCAGATTCCAGATGATATGTTTCTTTCCGCTCCACAGCGAGTCGATCTCGATCCGCTTGATATATTCAGCGTACTTCACATTGGTTGACTTACCGTTCTGCATAGCCGTAGGTTTTAGTTATTCTTGCTTGTATTTATCTTGCCTTGAAAGCAGGCCGCGACACACCTGGATGCCAGAAGTCGTAGAGCGCAAGTTCAAACGTCAGATTACTACATCCTAGAATCTTAGTAGAACTACCGGTGGGCGTATAGTCGCTTGTTCCATAACCCAACATATACGGAATATGTATACGCCAGCGATCACCTACATGCATGTTCATCAATGCTGTGGCGACACCCGCTATCACCCCATTAGGCGGTGCTGAGGTCAAGTCCTTCTCATAAGCCGTATTCCAATTGAAATCACCAGTATAAGTCTGGTCAAAAACATAGCCTTCTGGATATGAGTTTGTAGGAATCAGACGCCCACGATAGGCCACACGACAGGTATCCGTAAAGAAGGGTGTGGGGGTTTCGGCATCGCCTGACTCCAGCACCTCCACATAGATATAGTCACTGGGTTTGCTCGATGTGCCGTCGATGGCGTAAGTCTGAATCTTTCTCAGAGCGGAATTATTAAACCACTCCTGCGCCTTCGCATCATTGCGCGCTTGCCAGTTGTCATACTCGCCCCCTTCGTCACTACCCTCGCTGCACGATGATACTATCCCCACGAGTGGGAACAGTATCACTGCAAGCAATATGTATTTCCAGTCCTTCATCATTTACTGAAGCTTCTTAAGCAGACTTACGATGCTCACCTTATCCTCGATGATGGCGTTAAGATCGCTGATGTTCACACGCTCCTGCTCCATCGTGTCGCGGAAGCGCAGGGTCACCTTACCATCGGTGAGTGAGTCGTGGTCGACGGTCACGCAGTAAGGTGTACCGATGGCATCCTGACGACGGTAGCGCTTACCGATAGAATCCTTCTCATCGTACTGGCAATTGAAGTGGAACTTCAGCTGGTCGATGATCTCGCGAGCCTTCTCAGGCAGACCGTCCTTCTTCACCAGCGGCATCACGGCACACTTCACGGGAGCCAAGGCAACGGGCAACTTCAGCACCACGCGGGTCTCGCCGTTCTCCAGTTTCTCCTCCTCGTAGGCATGACACATAATAGAGAGGAACATACGATCCACACCGATAGAGGTCTCGATCACATACGGGGTGTACGACTCGTTGGTCTGAGGATCGAAGTACTTGATGCTCTTGCCAGAGTACTTCTCATGCTGAGAGAGGTCGAAGTTGGTACGAGAGTGGATACCCTCCACCTCCTTGAAGCCGAACGGCATCTTGAACTCGATATCGGTAGCAGCGTTGGCATAGTGAGCCAGCTTGTCGTGGTCGTGGAAACGATAGTTCTCTGCGCCGAAGCCCAGGGCCTGATGCCACTTCATACGCGTCTCCTTCCACTTCGGGAACCACTCGAGCTCCGTGCCAGGCTGTACGAAGAACTGCATCTCCATCTGCTCGAACTCCCTCATACGGAAGATGAACTGACGAGCCACGATCTCGTTACGGAAAGCCTTACCGATCTGAGCGATACCGAAAGGAATCTTCATACGACCAGTCTTCTGCACGTTCAGGTAGTTCACGAAGATACCCTGAGCCGTCTCCGGACGCAGGTAGATCTTCATCGAAGCATCGGCACTGGCACCCATCTCAGTGGAGAACATCAGGTTGAACTGGCGCACGTCGGTCCAGTTCTTGGTTCCGCTGATGGGATCCACGATCTCCTCGTCGAGGATAATCTGCTTCAGCTCGTCGAGATCCGGGCCCTGCATGGCAGCAGCGTAACGGGCATGCAGCGCGTCGCGCTTCTCCTTGGTCTCCTTCACGCGCTCGCTGGTCTCCAGATACTTAGCCTCGTCGAAGCTGTCGCCGAAACGCTTGCGCGCCTTTTCGACCTCCTTCTGGATCTTCTCATCGTATTTGGCAATCTGGTCCTCGATCAGCACGTCGGCACGATAGCGTTTCTTCGAGTCGCGGTTGTCGATCAGGGGATCGTTGAAAGCGTCCACGTGTCCGCTGGCCTTCCATATCGTCGGGTGCATGAAGATAGCCGAGTCGATACCCACGATGTTCTCGTGAAGCATCGTCATGGCCTTCCACCAATACTGCTTAATGTTGTTCTTCAACTCCACGCCGTTCTGACCATAGTCGTAAACGGCGCCCAAACCATCGTAAATCTCACTTGAGGGGAACACGAAGCCATACTCCTTGCAGTGGCTTACGATTTTCTTAAATACATCTTCTTGTGCCATATCTTTTACAATTTTCTATTATACCTTTCATATTTTGAGTGCAAAGGTACGAAAAATAAGGCACATTTTCCAAGATAATTCAGAAATTATTTGGTTATTTCAGAAAAATGCACTACTTTTGCATCCGCTTAACAGAAGTTAGGGGCATAGCCCAGTTGGTTTAGAGCGCTGCAGTCACATTGCAGAGGTCCCCGGTTCGAGCCCGGGTGTCCCTACCAAGATTCATCCCTGCCACAAAAGGCGGGGATGATTGCTTTTGGGACATTTTGCACATCATAAAGATTTCTATAGAGTTGTCGTAAACATACAAACGGTCGGCACTTCCTCCGTAGCGACAGGAAGAACGGAAGGGGTGCAAGGATGAACGCTATTCTTTAGCGCAAATTCGACGGCGCATTTTAAAATATCTTTACATGTCAACACGTATGATTCGCGTATTTTCGATTTATGGGAAAGTGGACGGAAATACAGGAATTATGACAATTTCGCAAGGCGTTGATAATGAATTCGTTATGGATTATCACAAAATATAACAACCGAAATAACACCTAAAAACAGGTGAAAACGTGCCTAACGAATGGAAATTACCCGTAAGCAAACTGGTAGTTTGTCGGTAAGACACCACCAGTTTGTTACCGACAAACTCAGAATCAGCATAAATCTGTTGGATATTTTCATAAAACCGAACTACTTTTCGTCTGTTTTTCGCTAGATTGGGCGGTTTCGTATACACAAATATTGGTTATTTTTATTTACAATATTAAATCTTAATCATCCCTTGGCTTTCGCTGACGGTTGTCTGTTTTTCCCATAACCTCCATCGTGCTACGATATTAGAGGTACAAAAATCCCCCGCCAGAGGGTCCGACGGGGGATTTATCATGATAGTTGTGAATGCTTAGTTGAACAGATAACGGATCGTGAACTGGAGACGATAGGTAGAAGCAGTGCTCTCGTAGTTCTGAGAAGTAGAGAGGTGGCGCTGTCCGTCCACGAGGTTATACTGATACTGCTTGTTGGCTGCATCGTAGGTGAGCAGGGTGTTACCCGTGATCTGCTTGTAGAGACCCCAGTCCTTGCAGAGGAAGTTGAGCACGTTCTCAACATCCAAACCGAGCTGCAGGGCATGACGGGTCTTGCCGATCTTCAAGCTCATGTCGCGCAGATACTTGAAGTCGAGCTGATGATGCCAAGGCATCTTGGCGCCACCACGCTCAGTATACTGACCGGTGCGGTTCTTCAGGTAGTCATCCTGCTGGATGAAGGTCCAGAAGTCATCGCGCTGCATGTCGGCAGTATAGGTTTCGCCATTGACCTTACCCTCCTTGAAGTCCCAGCTGTTGAGTTCCTGACGAGAAGCAGGCACGTAGATAAGGTTGCCGGGAGCCGACGGGTCGTTGTTCACGTTGCTGTTGAAGATGTAAGAGTAGCGGCTGTAAGCGTAAGAGCCAAGATAGCCGTACTGATAAGCATCGTAAACGAGGCTGAACGTAGAGGTAGAATGGCTTGACTCCTTCAGCTTATAGCTGGCTGAGAGGAGGAAACGGTTAGGAGCCACATAAGTAGCGTAACCCGTCTCGTTGTCGTTAACGGCATGGATAGAGTTACGATAGTTGTTGTAAGCTGAGGTAACCTGGTCGCCGATACCCTCGGTGTAAGACTTAGCCTTTGAGAGCGTATAGCTGGCATTGAGGTCGAGACCGAAGTCGAAAGACTTGCGCAGCTGGAAGCTCAGAGAAGCATAGTAAGCCTTTGTGCCGGCATTCTCGAGCACGTAAGCGTTCTGCTTGTTGTAGGTTGACATAGCATGACGCACATCGCCGTGACCGAGGTCGACCGTAGAAGTGCCGTCCCAGTATACATTGGCATTGGACACGACAACGGGATTCAGGTCGCGGTTATAGATACCCTCGACGGTGAAGTCGATGTCGTAAGGCAGCTTGGCATCAAATGCCAGCGAAGCTTTCCAAGTCTTAGGCATGCGCAGATCTTCGCTCAGGATGGTGGGAGAACCAGGGATCGTGGTAGAGCTGGCAGCATTGATCTGCTTCAGCATATCGCCCTGACTCATGGTGAAACTGGGCAGCGTAGCGCCGTTGGCCTGAGTAGCCCAATAGGTGGTCTGACCCATACCAGAGTTACCGACTGCGGAAACGAGCCATACGAACGGCATGCGGCCTACGAAGAGACCTGTACCTCCACGGAGGATGTACTTACGCTCACCGGTGGTATCCCAGTTGAAACCGATACGCGGAGAGAAGCTAAGGCTTGCATCGGGCACGTTGTCGGTACGGAAATGACGGCCACCGAAATCGATTTTATAGTAGTCGTCATTGTAATTATTCTTCAGAGATGGATAAGAGGGCAACTCAAAACGGGCACCGATTGACATGCGGAAGCGCTCGCTCCAGCTGATGTTGTCCTGCAGATAGAACGACCACTGGTTGGTGCTCATCTCAGAGGTGAACATTGAGTGGGCGGCATTGTTGCCATAAGTCATACCGAATGCTCGGGGAGAACGTCCGAAGACAGCACCCCAGTTGCCTGAAGCAGCCTCCTCGGGCGTAGCCTCGAATACATAGTAACCGGCAGCGGCCTGCGCATATCCGTTGGCAGCAAAGTTGTGCTCAAACTGGATACCTCCGAAGAGATTATGCTTACCTAGGGTGACGTTCACCTCGTCGGTGATCACCGTAGTCTTGGTCTGTGCCAGGTTGCCATAGGTGAAGATGTCACCTGTGTAAGCCCATGTGGGGAAGTGATCCTGACCATCGTTCATCACGACCTCGATTACTGGAGCAGCATCGTTGTACTCAGTAGAACGGGGCTGATCCTGGAATGAGTAAGTACCACGAAGGGTGTTGTTAACCTTACCGAACTTAGAGTTCAATTCGGCAGCGAACGAGGTAAACTTATACTCTGCATAGTAACGGCTTGAGAGTGAGCTCATGCCGTAGTTGGTATTGCTGCCATAGGTATTGTTGGAACCTCCATAGATATCGTTTGACCTGTTAGAGCCTACAGAACGCGAGGCAGAAGCCATGCTTGAGCTCTTACGGTTAGACTTGGTGAAACGGATGTTAAACTTATGGTTATCGTTGATGTTCCAGTCTACACGGGCCAGGATACGATAGGCAGGCGTCTTGATGTTGTAACCCTGCCAGGGACCTGTGGTGAGACCATAGGTATTCTGGAGATAGCTGGAGAGACCGTCGAGTTCCTCAATCTGCGGACGGCGGTTGGTGTTAGAGTAAGGAAGCGATCCGTCACCAGCACGGGCAATAGGTCCGGCAATGACGTTGTCCTCGTATTCACCATTCAGGAAGAAGAACAACTTGTCCTTGATAATCGGGCCACCGAATGTTGCGCCGTAAGTGTTGGTGTGACCATTATCGACATCGAACACGGTGTTTCCTACACGGTTACCTTTCAGAGAGGTACTTGTAAGATAGGTATAAAGGCTACCCTTGAACTCGTTGGTACCGCTCTTCGTAACGGCATTGATGCCACCACCGGTGAATCCACTCTGACGAACGTCATACGGCGTGATGGAGATGGTCATCTGATCCAGCGCGTCGAGCGAGATAGGCGTACCGCCACCAGGCAGCGGGCTGGAACCCAGACCGAAGGCATTGTTGAATGAAGCACCGTCGACAGTAACACTTGACTGACGATAGTTACCACCACCGATTGCCATACCGCTAGCTGAACTACTCTGAGGAGTGAGCTTCATGATGTCAGTCATAGAACGGCCAATTGTCGGAACATTGGCCATCGCATTGGCATCAACGTTGGTTACTGCACCAGAACGGTCTGAACGCATCGTGTTGTTGGCCTGAGCCACTACGAGCACCTCCTGAAGCATCTCGCTTCCCTCCTTAAGGGATGCGTCGACCACCGTGTTCTGTCCCAGAGCAAGGTTGAAACCGGTCATCTTCGTTGTCTGATAGCCGATGTAACTTACCTCGACCTCGTAAGGGCCACCACTACGCATACCGGTAATGGTGTAGCGACCATTCACATTGGTCACGGCACGATAGACTGATCCCGAAGGAACGTGCTTGGCTGTGATAGTAGCACCAATGGCTTCTTCGCCACCAGCAGTTACGATACCCGTAATGCCAGAGGTTGTCACCTGAGCTACGGCTGAGAGCGAGAGCATCAGCACCGTAACAACCAGCAAGAAAAATCTTTTCTGCATAAATAAAAACTGTTTTAATTAATTAATGGGTGTCGGCTGTGAGCCAACATTATTTCTTACGGGTGCAAATTTAAGAAAAAAAATTGGGATATAGTAACAAATAAACAAGTTTTTTAATAAACACCCCAAAAACTTGTTAAATATTAATGGAGAAGAACCGCAGTCAGAATACGACCAGAGTCAATACCCAAACGGCGAGCTGAGAAATAGTCATCGGAATGCGCATAGGTACAGACGCCTGAGGTCTGTATGTTTTCTGCCTTCAGCCCCATATCCTGTAACTGAAGCCGGCAGCATGCCCAAAGGTCAATATGCCACTTCGCATAGCGACGAGCAATCTGCGCCATCGGATAGCCAGCGGCAGCAAACTGCTCATAGACCTCATCGCCCACCTCGAAATGCTCGAGCGAGATGCCAGGGCCTATGACGGCCTTCAGGGCTTCGGGGCGCGAGTGATAGGCCACCTGCATCGAGGTAACAGCAACACCAGCGATATTGGCTACCGTACCGCGCCAACCACTATGAATGACGCTGGCGGCATGATGCTCGGGGTCGTAAAGGATGATGGGGATACAGTCGGCCGTGGAAACACCGATACAGACGCCTGGCAGATTCGTCATCAGGGCATCAATGCCTTCGAGCACATCACGGCGCACCTCGTCGGAGAGACGCAGGAAGGTCTTGCCTATCTGCACAATACCCGTCTGATGCACTTGATGGGGCATAAAGAGACGGTCGACGGGTATCTTCAGCATACGACAGAGGGCCTTACGGTTCTCAGCAATATCCTCGGGATCATCGCTGCAATACAGATTGACGTTGAATTCACCATGATTTCCCTGACTATAGCCCCCATGACGCGTAGAGCTGAAGGCGGTGACGCCCTCGGCTATGTCGTAATAGGTAAGTTGGGGTTTAACGGGTTTATTCCTCATCTTGGTATTCGAAGTCCTCCAGATCGTCGATGTCTTCAATGTCCTCATCATCGATATACTCGATATCCTCGTCCTCTCCCTCATCGGCCAGTTCCTGGGCAAAACGGCTCATATCCTTGTCGCGATGCACGAGGGTATCCTCGGCCATCACAGTGGCGAGTTTGTTGCTCTCGGCATTCAGTTCGCGCCACAGCACATCCTTCAGTTCTTCGAGGCCGAAGCCCGTAACGGCAGAGATAAACACAACGGGAAGATCCTGCGGCAAGGTTTCTCGGAGCATCTCGATGAGCTCTTCGTCGAGCAGATCGCATTTCGTGACGGCCAGTACACGGTGCTTATCCGTCAGTTCGGGATTAAACTGCGCCAGTTCATTGAGCAGGATATCATATTCACGCTTGATGTCATCGGTATCGCCAGGCACCATGAAAAGCAACAAGGAATTGCGTTCGATATGGCGCAGAAAGCGCAGGCCAAGGCCTTTACCCTCCGAAGCACCCTCGATGATGCCTGGGATATCAGCCATCACGAACGACCTATTATCACGATAGCCTACAATGCCCAAGGAGGGTTCCATCGTGGTAAAAGGATAGTTTGCAATCTTCGGACGTGCATTCGACAGGAAGGACACAAGCGTGGACTTTCCGGCATTGGGGAAGCCTACAAGACCCACATCAGCCAAGAGCTTCAATTCGAGGATGATGGTCATCTCCTGCATCGGCTCGCCAGGCTGTGCATAACGGGGAGCCTGGTTCGTAGCCGTGCGGAACTGGAAGTTACCAAGACCACCGCGCCCGCCTTTCAAGAGCAACACCTCCTGCCCGTCGTAGGTGACGTCGCAGACATACTTACCCGTCTCGGCGTTATAGACCACCGTTCCACATGGCACATCAATATAGACATCCTTACCGTCGGTGCCATGACACTTGTCCTTACCGCCGTTACCACCATGCTCGGCAAAGATATGGCGCTCATATTTCAGATGGAGCAGCGTCCAATAATTATGGTTTCCACGCAGAATGATGCTGCCACCCTTGCCACCATCACCGCCATCGGGGCCTCCGTTGGGGTTATACTTCACGTGACGAAGGTGCATAGAGCCCTTGCCGCCCTTACCAGAGCGACAATAGATCTTCACATAGTCTACGAAATTAGATTCCATCAATCACCTTACAAATATCGGCAAAGATACGGTCGAGTTCTCCAAGGCCGTCAATATGATGGTGGACGCCCTCTTTCTTATACCACTCGATAAGCGGCTGAGTCTGAGAATGATACACAACGAGACGCTTTTTGATTGTCTCTTCATTATCATCGGCACGACCGCTCTTCTGACCACGCAGGAGCAGACGGCTCATCAGTTCATCTTCAGGCACATCGAGCTCAATCATCGCAGCCACCTTGTCGCCACGCTCATCGAGCATCTGCTTCAATGCCTCTGCCTGAGGAATCGTGCGAGGGAAGCCATCGAAGATGACGCCCTTATGCTCACGCCCGAAACTATCGTAGACGTTGGCAAGGATACTCACCATCAGGCTGTCGGGAATCAACTGGCCGTTATCGATATACTGCTGAGCCGTCATACCCAGTTCTGTACCCTTACGAATCTCAGCACGGAGCACATCGCCCGTAGAGATGTGATTCAAGCCATACTTCTCAATCAACTTGTCACTCTGTGTTCCCTTTCCAGAACCAGGTGCACCGAATATTACTATATTTTTCATTTATCTAGTTGTTTATGGTTACTCACTGATAATTGTATAAACATCTTTCAGGCCGCGGCCCTGCTGATCGTAGTCCAAGCCATAGCCTAGGATAAAGTCATCGGGAATGCGGAAGGCCACATAGTCAAGCGTCAAATCCTCCTTTAGTTTCTCGGGCTTGAAGAACAAGGTGCAAATCTGAACAGAAGCCGGATTGCGGGTACCTAGCGACTCTATCATCCGCTTCATCGTCTGGCCACTCTCCACAATATCCTCTACAATCACGACAGTCCGGCCGCTAAGATCTTCATTGATACCAATTACTTCCTTGATCTTTCCCGTGGAAGTGGTGCCTTGATAGGAAGCCAGCTTCACGAAAGAAATCTCGCATGGGATCGTCATCTCACGCATTAAGTCGGCAGCAAAGACAAACGACCCGTTAAGTACAGCCAAAAACAACGGATTCTTGCCTTCCAGATCCTTACTCATCTGCTGGGCCAGCAGCTTCACACGATTCTTAATCTCCGCCTCAGGGATAGACACCCTAAACGATTTGTCCTTGATTTTTACGATACTCATACGCTGAAAGAAACAAAAATTTCTGCAAAATTACAAAAAATCTGCCAAACTCTGCCATTCGTTAATATATTTTTCGTATTTTTGCACCTATGAAGATATTTACAAGTGCTCAGATACACGAACTGGACAATTACACAGTTCAGAACGAACCCATCAAATCCATCGATCTGATGGAGCGTGCAGCCAAGGCTCTGACCCAAGCCATCACTGATGTTTGGAATAGCAGCACACCCGTCATCGTCTTTGCCGGACCAGGCAATAATGGCGGTGACGCTCTGGCTGTAGCAAGAATGCTGATAGACAGAAACTATGATGTCAAAGTCTATCTCTTCAATGTATCCAACCACCTCTCCGAAGATTGCGAGACTAACAAGAAACGGCTGGTTGAGAAACGTTCAAAGAGCCTCATCGAGGTGATTCAGGAATTTGAGCCACCTCAATTGGATGCAACTACGCTCGTTGTCGATGGTCTGTTTGGCTCAGGTTTGAATAAACCGCTTGCAGGAGGCTTCTCGTCGCTTGTAAAATACATCAACTCATCTCCTGCAAAAGTTGTCAGTATCGATGTTCCCTCTGGGTTGATGACAGAGGATAACACATATAATGTACGTGCCAACATCATCAAGGCAGACATGACACTGACCTTACAGCAACAGAAACTATCGTTCCTGTTCCCTGAGAATCAGCAGTTCCTAGGTCAAGTAAAGGTGCTTGATATCCGTCTCAGCAAGGAAGGTATCAATAAGATAGACTCCAATTATACACTACTGGAGGAAAGCGACATCCGTCCACGTCTCATCAAACGTGATCCCTTTGCCCACAAGGGAAAGATGGGTAACGCTCTGATTATTGCCGGTAGCTACGGGATGGGAGGTGCTGCCGTTCTGGCTACCAAAGCCTGTCTGAGGGTAGGCGTCGGCAAGGTTACCACCCATACGCCAAAGCGCAACACGATCATCATGCAGATTAGCGTTCCAGAGGCCATCATCCAGTTTGACCGTGAAGAGACAACCTTCTCGGAAGCCGTTGATACTGAAGACTTCAATGCCGTTGGACTTGGGCCTGGACTAGGTACTAGCGAGCAGACCGCTATCGCCATCATCGCCCAGATGCGCCGGACTCAGTGTCCATTGGTCGTCGATGCCGACGCAATCAACATCCTGGCCAATCACCGTGCCTGGTTACAGCAGTTGCCAAAGGGTATCATCATGACGCCTCATCCCAAGGAGTTCGACCGTCTGGAAGGTAACAGCACTGATAGTTACGAACGACTGATGAAAGCACGCGATCTGGCACAACGGCTGCATGCATACATTCTGCTTAAAGGCCATCACACCTCGCTCTGCCTACCCGATGGGCACATCGTATTCAACACAACTGGTAATGCCGGAATGGCGACAGCTGGAAGTGGAGACGTGCTGACAGGTATTATCACGGGACTATTGGCCAGAGGCTATAAACAGGAAGATGCCTGCATCGTCGGTATGTATCTCCACGGGCTTGCGGGTGACTTTGCTGCAAAGGATCTCGGTGAGGAAAGTGTCATTGCCAGCGACCTTATCCAGTATCTGCCCTCTGCTTTTAAACGATTAAACGAATGAATACTATAAGATTTTTAAGTGTATCAAGGCGGGTAAAGGCTTTGCCATTATGCCTTTTTACCTCCTTACCCCTATTTGCCCAGACAGCCAGCAGTCTCTATCAGCCAGGCGTAACCTCTGAAGGTGCCATATATTGTTTGCCGATGACTGCTGTCAAGGTGACCATCCAGGTAGAGAAAACAACGTATACACCGGGAGATTTCTGTAAATACTCCGAGCGGTATCTGCGTATCAAGGATGTCTCCCCCAACCCAACAGTCAGCTATCGGATTACAACCATCCGCCAAGAGCCGATAGCGGTAGCAGATACCGCCAAGTGTTATGCCGTCAAGTTCGATGCCAAGACCTCAGCAACCAATATCAGGCTATCCGACGAGGGCATCCTGCTGGCTATTAACGCGGAGCCGAAGGCACAGCATGTATCACCGCAATTCGTACCAGCACCCCGTCCCTCAAGCGTCAATCCCCGTCAATTTATGAGTGAGGAGATACTTGCTGCAGGTAGTACGGCCAAAATGGCAGAACTTACGGCTCAAGACATCTATGAGATTCGTGATAGCCGTAACCTGCTTATCCGCGGACAGGCTGACAACATGCCGAAGGATGGTGAACAACTGCGGCTGATGCTCAACCAACTGGATCTGCAGGATCGTACACTCACCAGTCTGTTTACAGGTACTATCGTTAAGGACACAACAGAACACACTATGACGATTACCCCTGTAAAGCCCGTCTTCCAGACCGTTCTTTTCCGATTCTCCCAGAAACTTGGACTCGTGGACAAGGATAATCTCGCGGGCGTACCTTATTATATAAATATAGAGAATCTGGCAACCGTTCCAGAGCCGGAGCCCGTTGATCCCAAGAAGAAATACAAGCAGGTGCCTGGCATCTATGTCAATATTCCAGGCAAGATGCGCTCAACCATCTCTGATTCTGGAAAGACCATTCTTGCAACAGAGATGCCCGCAGGTCAATTTGGAAACGT
The DNA here is from genome assembly GCA_900314995.1 of uncultured Prevotella sp. GTDB lineage: Bacteria > Bacteroidota > Bacteroidia > Bacteroidales > Bacteroidaceae > Prevotella. Next base: position 61,741 of record OMXK01000002.1, on the reverse strand, counting down.
AGAACTGTTAAGTGGAGCTCTATTCAACAAGCGTTATACCACCCATCTCTGGCTTAACCCCATCTCCGGCGGCATAGAGAAACTGGAAGCCGAGCAACCGAAATAGAGACATAAGAAAAAGCCCCGCCATTCTTCTGGCGAGGCTTTTTTCATAATCACTTGATAACGACCTTTCGGTTTCCGTGGATATACACGCCCTTCTTCATAGGACGGGTTATCCGAAGACCATTCAGATTGTACCAACGGTCATCGTCAGACAATTCACCGATAACCTGCTGGATATCACTGGCAGCACTCTTGTAGGATACCCTTCGCACTCTTGCATCGGTCATCGATTTCTTACCTCGCGTACCATTTGCATTGGTTCCACCATTCCAAAGATAGACGTAGGTCTTAGCGTTGCTCTTATACGGAATGCTATAGTCGCCCATTTCTGGCATACTGATGGCAACAGGCTTTTCTTTTCCGACCTTCACCATCAGATAAACGCCATTGAGTTCCTGAGAAGTGACGATGATCTCGCCCTCACCAGCAGGCATCAGGAATGTGAGACCAGTGAACTCTTCGGCATACTCGTCGGTACCAGGGAGCAAACCTTTCTCTACCAGACTATTGACAGCTGATGCAGCTACCACGGTATTCAAGACAATACAATCCAGATCCGGGTCAAAGCCGTCACCCTCTGGAGAGTTCTGATTCTTCAGTGTAAAGAGGATATCGTTGATGATTACATTAGACAGATCCACCTCAGTACCATCGTCATTGATGAAGTATTTTGCTTCCATCTTGTAATCCTTATCTTCCTCAATAGGATCGAGCAGATAATCATTGTCCTCGACCGTCAGGTCATAATAGGAACTGGCGTAGTGATAGTTGCGGGTGGCGTTAAAGGTTGCCGTGATTCTAGTTGTACCACTTCCAACGATAACCACTTCACCACTACTGGCATCTACTTTCGCCACATTCTCATCAGACGAGGTATAGACAAATTCGAGTTCCTTAGGATCAGTCGTTACCTTAGGAGGAGTGAAATCCTCACCCAGTTTGACGGTCACTGATGTAGAAGCAAAAGTAATCTTCGGCTGGTATTTATTCACGGTCAGCGTATAGCTGATGGTATTAGCGCCATAAGTATCGTTACCAGCGTAGGCAGCAGAGATCACAGTCTCACCGGCACCAACAATCGTTACAACACCTGAAGCATTGACAGTTGCGACATCCTTATTGCTGCTGCTCCATGTCAGGGGCAACTGATGAGGATTATTCAATGTTGGAGAAGTGACAGTAGCATCGCCATAAGTGGCAGTCGCCGTAGCAGAAGCAAAGCTAAGATCGGAATTCACAGCATCAGCCTTTGCAACCGTTAGTGTATAGCTATCGTTGGCTGCGTTGTAATTATCATTACCTGCAAACGAAGCCGTGATTGTTGTCTCACCCGCAGCTACCAGCGTCACGGCACCAGTCGAGCCGTCAACAGTAGCCACCTTCGTATTGGAAGAGGCATAGGCCAAGGTTAAATCTGCAGGGGAAGTAGTAACCTTAGGAGCAGTAAAGGCTTCACCCATCTTACCAGAAGCCGTCTTTGAAGCAAACGTCACTGTGGCATCGGCCTTTGCAATGGCAACAACCACTTGTCCGCCTTCGGCATTCTCATGGTTTGCATCACCCACCACTTTATAATAGACGGTATAACTACCTACCTTGATTCCGGTGGGAACAGATTCTGTGAAGGTCTGGTTGTCAAGACTATACTGCATGGTACCGCCTGAAGCAGCACCAGCAGTCACCAAAGCCTGGGTGCTACCAGTATAGGTCAGTGTATTGCCCGTCGGGGCTGTAGTCACAGATGAGGCTACTTTTGCAATGGAGAAAGTCGTGGTGTTGTTGTCTGCGGGCAAACTATAATTGGCATTGCTCAGAGCAGAAGCTGTTGCTATGTAGCTGCTTCCTGCATCAGTCTTTGCACCGTCAACTGTAACAGTACAAGCATCATTACCTACCAACCCTGTTGCAGTAGCAGTCGGTACATGTGCACTACCATCGTAAATAAAGGCAGTTGTTCCCCAGGTGAGACCAACTTCCTTAGGATTTACCGTCAGGGTGTAGGAAGCAGAACCTGGTTTTACATTATCATCTCCTGCAAACGAAGCGTTAATTTCAGTGGATCCTGCGCCTTTGATTGACACCGATCCTGTATTATCCACAGTCGCTACACTCTGCACAGATGATGAATAAGTAACCGCCGCCCCTGATAGTTGTCCCATATTTAGGGAGGGAAGAGTTGCTACTTCATCACCATACGTAGCAGAGGCTGTTGTCGAAGAAAAGCCAAAACCCAAATTCCCAGGTTCTCCACGGTCATCCGTATACGTCAGTGTATAGGATGCAGATGGGGCATCAACAACAGACGCTGTAATTGTCGTCGAGCCTGGTGCAACTGGCGAAATGAGACCACTGGTGGCATCAATAGTAGCTACATCCGTATTACTTGAAGAGTAGGTAACTGTGGCTTTATTTGGATTACTAAGTACAGGATACGCACCTCCTCTATTACTCCAGTTCATCGGCCATACGTTAACCTCCTCAAAAGCAGCGGCACTTGCTGGACTGCCCCATTTCACCTGCGCAGATATACCTAATGACATCAGCAAAAATACCAACATCATCAGACACCGGGTACAAATTGGTTGATTAATCGGATTCCTCATTTCGTACGGGTTCTTATTATTCTTTATTCTTACAACTTATCAAACTTCTTCAGAATATCCTCAAGACGAGCTACACTGTCGGGATCCTTGTCATTCTTGGCTATCAGTTCCAAATGATGACGGATATCTGCCATCTTATCGAAGAGCAGCAATGCTTGCTCGTAGCCCTTGCCGATGTTTTCGAAGTTCTTGGAAAGAGAGTTATAGTCCTCAAGCAGACGCTGAAGTTCATCAACACGTCTCTGGTAGTCGTTCAATAACTGCTGTCCATCCTCTGATTGCCGCTTGGCAGCCTTCATCTGGAAGAAGAGTGCCACAGCTAGTGCTACCACAATAACAAGTAGTATTATTTCAAGTATTGTCATAATCTTCAGCCTTTTTTCTGTTCAACGGTCATAAACTGTGTAAAGCCTGTCATCTTCAGTACCTTGTAAATATCAGGGCTGACATTTGTCATCTTAAACTTTCCACGCAACTGCATAACTGTACGCATGGTCTTCTGAATAACACGCAGGCCAGAACTTGCCATGTAAGTAAGTTCCGAGCAGTCCATCTCCAAATCTACGCCACCATCCTTGAGAGCGGGTTGGATGTCTTGTTCAAACTGATTAGCATTTGCCGTATCAATGCGGCTACCTGTCTTAATGATGGTCTTACCACCTTCTTTTAAAATCTCTGTCATAATTGTTTGTTTTTATTGTTAATAATCATTATTATGTTCTCAATACTCTCACACAAAGCATGGTCAAATCATCGTTAGGTTCTGCTCCGTCACGATGTTTCTCGACTTCGGTTGATAATAGTTCTATCATCTGTTTTGAACTTTCAAAGGGCGTCTTCTCAAGTATCTCCACTAGACGTTCGTCACTAAACTGTTCCTGCTGACGGTTCTCAGCCTCGTTCAGGCCGTCACTGTAAACGAACAGTGGCTTGTCCATAATGCTCTGCAACTCCTCACCTTCATATTGCATTCCCGGCCACAAGCCGATGGGGGCGTTGGGAAGCATCTCGATGAACTCTGCCTTACCAGATTCGACGAGGACTGGCGGGTTATGACCGGCATTACAGAAATCAAGGTGACCTGTCTTCAGATCCACCAATCCCATAAACATGGTAACAAACATGCCTGCCTCGTTATCTTCTCCCGACAGCGCGTCGTTGATACGGGTACATATCTCGGCAGGCATCATCTGCTGAGCTGCCAATGTTCGGAAAAGTCGTGTGGCCTGTGCCATAAAAAGCGAAGCAGGCACGCCTTTTCCACTCACATCGCCTAAAGCAAAGTAGAGTTTATCATCTTGTAAAAGATAACCGTAAAGGTCACCTCCTACCTCCTTTGCAGGCGTCATCGACGCATAGATATCCAAATCAGGACGATCGGGGAAGGTACTTGGCACCATACTCCTTTGTATGTCACGGGCAATTCGCAAATCGCTCTCAATACGTTCCTTGGCAGCGGTTGTCTCTTCTAACTGATCGTATGCAGTCAATAGTTCGCTATGGGTCTTTTCCAATTCTGTATGCGCTATTTTCAGGCGTTTGGCAGAACGAAGCCGGAAATAGATAAAAATAACTAACGACGTAACAATAATCGAAGCAATGATAATAATACCAAGTCGTTGCTGCTGTGCCTGCTCCATCTTCAAGCGAGCCTGTTTCATCTCAAGTTCATCGACATTAAACCTGGCATTCATCTCAGCCAACTGTCGTTTGGTATCTTTGATATTCACCGAATCGCTTATCAGGTAGATCTCTCTATAGAGCTCTGCAGCAATCTTGTCCTTGCCCATCCCCGTCATGATCTCTGCCCGCTGCTGTTTCACACGAATCAACTCAGCCTTATCGTCAACACCCTCCACCAAGCGGAGTAACTGCGTATTATATAATAGAGCTTCGCCATTGAGACCACGCTGTTTGCAGAGTTTCGCGTGGTAAAACAGCCATGAACGGAATGTTTCGTCCTCTTCGCTAAGAATACATTTCCTGGCTTGAGCAAGCATCTTTGAAGCCTCTTCATTCTGTTGTAAGCCAAGTGCAGCCTGAGCGCATCCGATATAATAATATGCCCAATTCTGTATCGTTCCGGGAAAATCGGCTGGGAGTTTATAATCCTTGACAATTTGCTCAATAGCTTCTTTCCATTGTGTTGTAAGCTCGCTAAGCTGCTGATATGCCTGGATTCGCTCTAAAACATCACACCGTGAAGAAAACAACATAGGAACTTCGCGAGGGAGAGGACGAAGTGTCATCAACTGGTCAATTGCCTTATGATATGCCTCATTTGCCTCTTCCATATTATGCATGTTAAAATATGCATTACCCATGGCCAAATAAGCAAGGCCCTGCCCCTGCACATCCTGATGCTGTTTGGCATCTTCATACATCGTCTGAGCTTCTTTCAATCCGGTTGCCAACGAATCCGAATAGACGTACGTATTTGCCAAACTGAACCATAAACGATAACACATCTCCCACTGTTCATGTTTTGCAAGAAACTGCATATCACCACGCACATAATAAAAGAGCGAGTCGTCTAAATCGTAATTATAGAAAAGAATTCCTCTTGATAGTAAATCTGCGCACTGTTCCTCAACATTCCCTTGTCGACGAGCCTCATTGAGATGAGCATAAAGGCAGGTAAGTTGCTGATTATAATCATCATTCTCACGGCTTAAATCATGCAAGCGTCCAAGGGCTGCTAACTTTTTTTCACCCTGAAGTTTAGGCAATTCCTTTCTTATCTCTTCAGCTTCGCCACTGTAGAGAATCGTTGCTGAAAGCAACAGAACAGCACATATCAAAAAACGGTGTATGCGCATTGGGCTTGAATGATTAATCAGTCAATGCTGCAAAATTACGTAATTATTTTTAATTATCCAATAAAAACAGCGGAAAAAAGCCAAAAACATAAAAAAAGAAATGGATTCCTTATCAGGAACCCACTTCTTTGGATTATTATTGTATCTCTTATTGCTGAGCGAGCTTACCGTCAGAACCAAGTACGTTCACAATCTTGTGGATGTACATCTTCTTCATATTCTCACGAGCGGGCTTCAGATACTGACGAGGATCGAAGTCTCCTGGATGCTCTGCGAGGTGCTTGCGGATAGCAGCTGTCATAGCCAGACGAGAGTCTGAGTCGATGTTGATCTTGCAGACAGCACTCTTTGAAGCCTCACGCAACTGCTCCTCGGGGATACCGATAGCGGCCTCGAGATGACCACCGTACTTATTGATCGTGTTCACCTCCTCCATTGGAACTGAAGAAGAACCATGAAGAACGATGGGGAATCCTGGAAGTTTCTTCTCGATCTCATGCAGAATATCGAATGCCAATGGCGGTGGAACGAGCACGCCGTTCACCAATGTGCACTGCTCTGGAGTGAACTTGTGAGCGCCGTGAGATGTACCGATAGAAATAGCCAGTGAATCGCAACCAGTGCGGGTTGAGAAGTCAATTACTTCCTCGGGCTTGGTGTAGTGAGACTCTGCTGAAGAAACCTCATCTTCAACACCAGCGAGCACACCGAGTTCAGCCTCAACAGTTACATCGAACTGATGAGCATAGTCTACGACCTTCTTGGCGAGAGCAATATTCTCCTCATAAGGCAGAGAAGAACCGTCGATCATCACTGAAGAGAAACCGTTATCGATACAATCCTTACAGAGTTCGAAAGTATCACCGTGATCGAGGTGAAGCACAATCTCAGGATGCTCACAGCCGAGCTCCTTAGCATACTCTACAGCACCCTTAGCAAGGTTACGTAGGATCGTGCCGTTAGCATAGTTACGTGCACCCTTAGAAACCTGCATGATAACAGGAGACTTTGTCTCAACAGCTGCCATCACGATGGCCTGCATCTGCTCCATAGTGTTGAAGTTGAAAGCGGGGATAGCATAGCCACCGGCTATTGCTCTCTTGAACATCTCGCGAGTATTAACGAGACCCAAATCCTTGTAGTTTACCATAATTGTATTGTTTAAATTAGAAAAACGTAATTTCAGATTGCAAAGGTAGTAAAAAAGTAAAAGAATAAAAAGGTAAAAAGATAAAAAATGGAAAACTGCCTGTTATTTTTATATTTATTTGCAAAAACCTGTCGTCTCAGCAACCTTTTTGCAAAACGCAGTTTTCATTTTACCTTTCTACCTTTCCTCTCAAAGCCTACATCAACGTATGCTGATCAAAATATGCCTGGACCTCCTCTTTGTAGTTTTCAGAGATAGGAACGTAGACATCGCCGAACACAATGCGGAAACGATCGATGAGTGGTGTCTCTGGCATGTGAACGATAAAAGAGCGATGGGTGCGCAGGAACTCCGGCTTGGGCAGATATTCCTCAAGTTTCTTCATGCTCATCAGCGACATCACCTTCTCGCCATTCTTCAGATAGAAACGCACATAATCCTTCAACCCCTCGATATAGAGAATATCATCTAGGGAAATACGCTGCAACTTATAGTCACTCTTAACAAACATAAAACGGTCACGGCGATATACATCCTGTTTCGAGGCAACTGCAAACCACTCCAACGCCTTATCTGTAGATTTCAGAAAGTCATCATATGAGATGGGTTTCAACAGATAGTCAAGAGCATTTACCTTATAACCTTCTATCGCATACTGCGGGAAGGCTGTAGTGAAGATAATCTTGGTCTCCTTAGGCAGAATCTTTGCGAACTCAATGCCCGATAGTTCCGGCATCTGGATATCCAAGAATATTAACTGAACAGGCATCTCGCGCAAATCCTTCATTGCTTGAAGCGCACTGTTGTAAGTACCCGACAGACTAAGATACGGCGTTTTCTTAGCATAACTTTCCAGCAGTCCAGCTGCCAGAGGTTCGTCATCAATAATGGCGCAACTAATTGTCATAATCTTATTTATTAAAGTTTTAAGTGCTTATTATTTAAGTGTACAATAACCCGAGAGCGATAAACCTTACCATCCGCAGAGACACCGTTCTCCCATTCGTACTGCTCATAATATGAGAGGTCAAGCCGATGCTGCACTTGCTGCAGCCCCAAGCCATGTCCACTACGATCACTCTCCGTCTTTGGATGATTAGAGTTTTCTATCAGACATTCGAGACTTTGATCATCGGCTGTGATAAAGATATGAACAAAACTGGGCTCCGAAGGAGAAACACCATGCTTGAAAGCATTCTCTACAAGGGAAATGAACAACAGAGGAGCCACCCGTACTTCTGGATTAGCCACTTTTGTTTCAAACTTGACTTCCACATTTTTTGGAAGACGTATCTTCATCAAACTGACATAATTCTCCAGGAACTGTATCTCGTCCTTCAGTTCCACATCAGCCTGCTGATTATCGTAAAGCACATGACGGAACAGTTTGGAAAGCTGTTGGATGGCATCCTGCGCTTTTGTATAATCGATAGCAGCCAGTGCATATATATTGTTCAATGTGTTCAGCAAGAAATGGGGGTTTATTTGCGAACGCAGGCTACTCAGCTCCGCATTAACACGTGCGGCCTCAGCATCCTTAATTGCGTTTTCTGCCCAATACCACCGCTGCGCCAAAGAAATACAAGTTGCTACAGTAGCAAAGATACAGAAGTTGATACTGTCACGAATGAAGGAAAGAAAATCGTCAAGTGCATCAGGGGTACGATTGGGCCTTGCTACAGTCAAGAATTGCTCCCGGGTGAAATCAGCCCAATAATAGAGAAAGATGCTAAAGCTAATAATCATCACGAAATTGAAAATCGTATAATAGCGATGCTTTCCTGCCGCAAAATAATTAGGTGCAAGCCACTTAAAGTTGGTGTAGAACACCACCATCAACAAGAAAGACGGCATACAACTCACCAGATACTGAAGCATCGACACACCCGTACCTCTCATATACTGCATGGGCGACAAGAACATGAATGCCCAAAACACAATATGCAAAAAAAATTTCAGTCTCCTGTCTAGCATAATTCGTATGATTCAAATTCTTTTTACTTACTCATGACGTATCGCTTCTATAGGATCCATATTAGCAGCTTTCTGGGCTGGGATATAACCAAAGAGCACACCAATAAACACACAGACAAGGAAAGAAACGTAGATACTCCATGCCGGCACACTCGAAGGCATGCCAAACGATGAGACAAACGCGCTCGCCCCTATGCCTACAAGAACGCCTATCAAACCTCCTGTGACGGAAATCAATACCGATTCAATCAGGAACTGCAGCGAGATGACAGGCCCCGTAGCACCTACAGCCATACGAAGACCTATTTCCTTCGTACGCTCCGTCACACTTACCAGCATGATGTTCATGATACCAATACCTGCTACCAATAGCGAAAAGGCAGCAGCCACCACGAGGATAATCGTCACCGTATCCATTGTCGACGACATAGTCTCCATCATCTCTGCCTGAGAACGAATCGTGAAGTCATCATCAGCATCTTCTTTCAGTTTATGGTTGTTTCGCAGGATTTGTGTCAGTTCCTCGATAGCAGCATCCGAGAGTTCCTCGGTAACTGCAGAACAGACAATGCTTGAGAAATAAGTCTGTGCTGCGATACGCTTCATCACAGTTGTATAGGGAGCGATAATCACATTATCCTGATCCATACCCCATGAGTTATAACCTTTCGACTTCAACACACCGACGATGCGCATTGGGATACTCTTGAAACGGATAGTCTTGCCAATACACTCGGCTCCCTCACCAAAAAGTTCCTTCACAATGGTTGCACCTACCACACACACCTTAGCGGCTTTCTTGATATCCTCCTCGGTGAAGCACTCCCCTTCCTCTATCGTCCACAGACGGATATCAAGATAATCGATAGACTCCCCATACATTGATGCATTGGTATTCTTGCTGCCGTAGATGGCCTGTCCGCTAGCTGTCACCTCTGGCGACACCTTCGTCACGAAACGCTTCTCTCGAACGATACGTTCATAGTCGGCCATCTTCAGGGTCTGCATACTCGACGGGTCCTGACGCACACCACCTCGCATATCGGCACCAGGGCGGATGGTCAGCAGATTCGTGCCCATCGTGGAGAGTTCTTTACGGATACTCTCCTTTGAGCCCTGGCCTATCGACATCATGATGATTACTGCCGCCACACCGATGATGATACCCAACATCGAGAGGAAGGAACGCATTTTGTTGTTCGCCACAGCCTTCAGGCTCACTTTAAACAGATTCAGTATATTCATTAATCCTCAATTATTCAGTCTTCATTTGTCAATCATCCTGCGGTGCGGGCAACTTGGCAAGTGCCTCTGCTGCCGACTTTATGTTCGTATTGACTGTATCTTCGCGGATTTTGCCGTCGCGAAGGTTGATATTACGACTGGCATATTCTGCGATCTCGGGGTTATGGGTCACGAAAATAATCGTATTACCCTGCTTGTAGAGTTCCTGAAACAGCACAAGCATCTCGAAGGATGTTCGCGTGTCAAGGTTACCTGTAGCCTCATCAGCAAGCAGCACCGCAGGATCATTCACCAAAGCACGGGCAATGGCCACACGCTGCATCTGGCCACCAGACATCTGGTTCGACTTATGATACATACGGTCCCCCAATCCTACTGCTTGCAGAGCCTTGATAGCCTTCTCTCGGCGCTCGGAAGCAGACACTTCAGAATTATACATCAATGGCAGTTCCACATTCTCGAGGGCTGTGGTCTTGGCCAAAAGATTGTAGTTCTGAAACACGAAGCCAATTTTGCGATTGCGAAGTCGGGCTCGCTGAGTCTTCGACATTGAGCGTACGCTGATGCCATCGAGGTAGTATTCACCGCTTGTGGGTGTATCTAGACAGCCTAACTGATTCAGCAGCGTAGACTTGCCCGAACCCGAAGTACCCTGAATCGTAACGAATTCTCCCTCATAGATCTTGAAGGAGACGCCACGCAGAGCCTTCACCGTCTCAGAGCCAACCTGAAAGTAGCGCTTAACGTTCTGCAGTTCGATGACAACCTTTCTATTATCTTCCGCCATAAGCTTATTTCTTTTGCGAGGCGTTGCCGCCTGACTGGCTGTTCCTGTTGTTTCTCGGACGCGGCATGAAGGGGTTGCCTGCCTGCTGTTCCTTCTGAGGTTCTCCGCCACTGATATTGAAATCGGCAAGCACCTCCGTACCTGCTGCGATACCGCCGGTAATCTCAGTCATCATGCCGTTTGAGGTACCAACCTCCACCTTGTGTGCCTTGAAAACGGCTCCTTCTTTCGTCCATAGTTTATGGTCTCCCTCACAGTCGGCGATGCTTTCGCCTTCCTTCAGGAGGGCATCGTTGGGATGGAAGCGCAGCGCCTTAGCTGGTACAGCGAGAATATTGTTCTTCTCAAGGGTGAAGATAGTCACGTTTGCTGTCAGCCCTGGCTTCAACTTCAGATCGTTGTTAGGCGCAGAGATCACCACCTCGTAGGTTACCACATTGCTCTCCGTCTTCGCCTCCTGGCGCACCTGAGTCACATGGCCCTCAAATGTATCATCGGGGAAGGCATCTACCGTGAAGCTTACACGCTGGCCTTCCCGCACGCCGCCGATATCGGCCTCGTCGATGTCGGCAATCACACGCATATCCGTCAGGTCCTGTGCAATCACGAAGAGCTCCGGTGTATTGAATGAGGCTGCCACCGTCTGACCTTCCTCCACCGCTTTCGACAAGATTACACCGTCGATGGGCGAGGTAATCGTCGCATAGCCGAGATTGGTCTGAGCCTTCTGGACACTCTCTCGAGAGGTGTTCACCTGCTCCTTTGCCTTCAGATACGACAGCTGAGCACTCTCAAACTCATCGGCACTCACGAGCCCTTTGTCGTAGAGCGTCTTATACCTATTATAATTAGAAAGCTCGTAGGCAGCCGAACTCTGTGCACTCGAGAGATTGGCTTTCGCGGTATTCAGTTCGCTGATCAGGTTCGTGCGGTCCAACTCGGCAATGACCTGCCCCTTCTTCACGATTGAGTTATAATCCACATACAGATGGCTCACTTTGCCAGAGACCTGCGTTCCCACCGTAACAGAGGTCACAGGCTCGATAGTGCCGGTAGCCGTAATACTCGTGTGGATATTCGTGTTCTCCACCTTGACGGTTTCAAACGTCAGCGTCTCTTCTTTCTTCCCCCCTCTGAAGAGGAACCATGCAATGATAATCACGGCGATCACGCCGATGGCTATCCATCCTTTCTTTCCAATCTTCTTCATATACTTGATTATTTTATTTCTCCATTTTGATAGAACTTGAGCATCTGCTGGTTATAGATGGTCAGATACTTCGACTGCAGCTGATTCTGCTGGGCAGAGAGCAGCTTGTCCTTGCCCGACATCAGTTCCACGATGTTCTTCAGCCCCAGACGGAACTGTTCTGACAGCAGTTCATAGCTTTGGCGGGCACTCTCCACGCTGCTTTTTGCGGCCTGATACTTCTCCTGATTCGTCCAGGCATTCAGCCAGAACTGCTGTATGTCGGAGTAAAGCGTCTTCTGCTGGTCCAACAGATCCAGCTGAGCCTGCAGCTGGTTGATCTTCGCCTTGTTGACAGAGGTCTTCGTAGAGCGGCCGTCATAGATGGGCACGGTCACGCCGAGACCTATTGACGAGTTGACGTTGCTCTTCATCTGCGAGCCCCAGCCAGTACCGCTCAGCGAATTCGTAGAGGTGGTCACGCCTCCCGTCAGGTTCACGCTCGGCATCCATCCCGCCTTTGCCAGCGACACGTTTACGTCGCTGCGCTTGATGGCCAGCTGCAGGCGCTCTATCTCCGGGCGACTGAGCAGTGCCTGCTCATATACCGACTGCATGGAGGGTATCTCTGCCATCACGACATCATCGTTGATCTCGGGGATTGCCACGTCAAACTGCTCCTCGTCCGTAATCTCCAGAAGCTGCTTCAGCTGTAGCTTATAGTTCATCAACTGACTCTTCGATTCCACGATGGAATACTGGTCGTTGGCCCGCTGCGCCGAGAGCTGCGCGAGATCGGCCTTCGACATCTTTCCCACTTCCACCATCTCCTTGCCGCGTTCCTCATTCTTCATGCTCGTCTCCAGCATCTGCTCGTTCACCTTCACGTTCTCGTCAAGGTAGAGTATCTGGGAATAGATCTGGGCGATACGCTCTTGGATGGAGTTGGCAGTCTCTCTTGTGGAGAGTTCTGCCTGCTCCTCCGAGAGCCGGTCAAGTCTTATGGTGTTGATATTGCGGTTGCCGTTCCATACGGTCCACTGCCCGCTCAACGAGTAGGAGCCGTTATAGTAAGTCTTGTCCACCTTCGTATTCACGGTGCCGTTGGTCACATACGACATGCCGGAATCCTTCCACGGCTGATAGCCCAGGCTCTGGTTAGTCGATGCGCTCACTGTCGGCAGCAGCGCGGCCTTGGCACCCTTCAGCTCCTCTGTAGCCGTACGTTTCTGGAGTTGCGACTTCATCAGCGTGATATTATTCTCCATCGCATAGTCGATGCAGTCTTGCAGTGTCCATTGTTTCTGGGCTAGCGCCATCTGCATGTTCAGCAGCACTATACCTATTATAAATAATACTCTCTTCATTTGCTTCTTCTCTTGATTAATCGAATATTCGTCTGCAAAGGTACTAAGTTTATCGGTATTTTCAAAATATTATAGACAAAATTTTTCGGTTAATAGATTTTAACCGCCCATTCTTCGATAAATCTTTAGGTGTTTAATCGGCATTAAGACCTAATCTCTGCCTATCAGAAAGAGGCTGCTATTCATATTCCTTTCAGGCAGAAGAAGAAACTCGTCGAAAAAAAGGCAAGAAGTCGTCGAAAGTTTCTTGGTGCGAGAGAAACTATAACGTACCTTTGCACTATCAAAATTCACGCGAAGTAAAATTAAAAAAGAAAAGATATGAAACAGTTCAGGACATTTTTCGTAATGACATTGATGACTCTCTCATCAGTAGCAATGGCCCAGACAACCGTAAAGGGCACGTTGATGGATGAAACCTTAGGCGAGGCAGAGCCTTTCGCCACCATCCGCGTATTCAAGGAAGGCAAGACGGAGAAGCCCGTCGCCATGTTCCTCACCGACGAGAACGGCCAGTTCTCACAGGAAGTGAAGGGTAAGGGCAAGTTCGACATCGTGTTCAGCAGCGTAGGCAAAGAAGACCTGAAGATGACGATCACCCTCGGACAGGAGAATCCGCTCAGCCTCGACACCTTATATATTAAAGAGAACGCCACGATGCTGAAAGGCGTGGAGATTGTGGCCCAGAAGCCGCTGGTGAAGATGGAAGTCGACAAGATGAGCTACAATGTGGCTGAGGACGAGGACTCGAAGTCGAACACCGTGCTCGATATGCTCCGCAAAGTGCCTATGGTAACCGTCGACGGTCAGGATAATATCACCGTGAACGGTTCCTCGTCCTTCAAGGTGTATGTAGACGGCATGCCCAATGTGATGTTCTCATCGAACCCGTCGATGGTATTCAAGAGCATGCCTGCCACAGCCGTGAAGAGCATCGAGGTGATGACCAACCCTGGGGCAAAATACGATGCAGAAGGTGCTGCCGGCGTGCTGAACATCGTTATGAACAAGCAGAACCCGCAGGCAGCCCAGAGCCTGAATGGCTATAACGGCACGCTGAGGGCAACGGCAGGCAATAAGCAGTTGGGCGCCAGCGCTTTCATCAACGGCCAGCAGGGCAAGCTCAGCTACAGTGCCAACGTGATGACCTCCTATAACAAGCCTGGCAACACCACGACGGAGATGGAGCAGATACAAGACAACGGCATGAGTCAGCTTCTCACCTCAGAGAGCAGCGTGAAGACCCCATTCACTATGGGAAGTCTGAGCCTCGGATACCAGATTGACCCAATGAGCTCACTGAACCTCACCGCACAGGTAAACAACATGACGATGAAGAGCAGCGGCACCTCACTGACCACCATGAGCGGCAGCAGTCTCAGCCCGGATTTCAGCTACAAGAGCACTACTGACACGAAGATGTCGCGCACATCATTCAACGGAAGCCTCGACTACCAGCGCTTCTTCAATCAGGAGCACACACAGTCGCTCGCCCTGACCTATCAGCTGAACTACAGCCCTGCCACAACGGAGATGCATAACGACTTCGGCAACACCTCTGACTACATCGACCTGACAAACCGTTATTCTGACAATCATGACAAGACCACAAACCATACTTTCCAGCTTGACTACGCCATGCCGCTGGGCACGGGCCAGACGTTAAGTCTGGGCGGCAAGCTGCAGCTCCACGATGCGACCTCCGACTCCAAGTATTATCTGAAGGACATCTATGATCCCAACACGAGCAGCGAGTACGAATACAAGAACTCTATCCTGGCAGGCTACGGCGAGTATGCAGGCAATTTCAACAAGCTAGGCGTAAAGGCAGGTCTCCGCTATGAGTACACTTGGCAAGACGTCAAGTATCACCTCGGCAACGGCGACGACTTCAAGAAAGACTATGGCAGCCTGGTGCCCACAGCCAGCCTGCAGTACAACCTCGGCGTTGGCAGCAACCTCGGCCTTACCTACAACATGCGTATCTCTCGCCCAGGCATCTCCTACCTGAATCCCTATGTCGACAAGACCAATCCTATTGCCCTCAGCTATGGTAACCCGGAACTCGATGTCGAGAAGAACCATAACCTCTCGCTGGTCTACAATATGTTCACTTCCAAACTGATGGTAAACCTGAACCTTCACCACAACTTCGTGGACAATGCCATCTCACAGTACAGCTTCTACGACAGCAATAATCTTCTGAACACCACTTACGGCAATGTTATACAGCGCCACCAGACAGGAATAAGTGGTTATGTAAACTATCTGCTGACGAAAGATACACGTCTTTTCTTCAACGGTGGCTTGAACTATACAGATTTGCGCAGCGATGCCCTCGATCAGAAAAACAGCGGATGGACCTTCAGCGCAATGGTCGGCCTTCAGCAAACCCTGCCTTGGGACCTGAAACTGAGCGCCTTCGCCATCACTTCCACGAAAAACTATACCCTGCAGGGCTGGAGCGGCGGCTTCAACATCCTCACCGCGACCCTCTCGAAGTCGCTGCTGAAAGACAAGCTCACCATTGGCGTACAAGGAATTCTCGGTCTGAATAAAGGTGGCAAACTGAACATTGAGAGCGAGACTCGCGGTAAAGACTTCACCAGCCACACGAATGTCAAAGTGCCCATCTACGGCGTAGCCTTAACGGTCAGCTACACCTTTGGCAATTCAAAGATGACTTCAAAGCAGCACGTGAATCGTGTACAAAACGACTTCATCGAGCAGCAATCGCAGGGTGAGATGCTTAACAGCGTCGGCTCTGGCAGTAACGGCACAATGCCACAACAATAAGATTCCACATAATTAATCCCTCCTGCATTGAGATAATGCGGGAGAGATTTTGTCAATTCAAAATAATTTCCTAATTTTGCAGCAGTATGAAGAAAATTGAGAAAAAAGATATCATGCGGTTCCTATATCGCCTTGCAGGTATTAAGCCGCCACAGGGATCCCGTATCAGGGAGATGGGGGAAAAGGGTGACGAGCAGAGTAGCGATTCCGACATTGCCACCAGGCCCGTCGTACAACTGCTGGTCTGGGTTCCGATCTTGGGAGCCATGCCGATTGCAACATACCTTAGCACCCGCGACGCAGAAGCTACCAAGACATCGTTCTTTGTGGTATGGGACTTGCTGAAGTCGCCACTCATCGTCTATTTCGTCAACTTCTACATCCTGCACAGACTGTTCTTCCAGCACCGCTACTGGCTCTTTGCCCTCCTCAACTTGGTGCTCATCCTCTGCTTGAACTACCAATTCTTCTGGATGTTCATCCATCGCCACGACCTCCCCAATATGCCAGAGATGACACCCAATATGTGGATTGGCTTCTTCTCTGGATTCCTGATGTTCCTGCTGCTCAACTGCATGGTGGCAGCCATCGCCATCGGCATCCGCCACTTCATCCGCACCCGTCAGATACGCCAGCAGCTGAAAGACGAGCAAGCCAAGCATACTGAGGCCGAACTAGCCTGGCTGAAGAATCAGATAAATCCGCACTTCCTGTTCAATACACTCAACAATATCTCGAGTCTCTGCCAGATTGATGCCGATGCCGCCCAGGATGCTATTGCCCAACTCAGTGACCTACTGCGCTACGCGATGTATGAGACCAACAAGAAAACGGTGCCCATTCAGGGCGAGGTGGAGTTCATGCGCAACTATATTGAACTGATGAAGCTGCGTTGCAACGACAAGACGGAGGTACTGACCACCTTCAAAGTAGAGCAATACATTGAGATTGCACCACTACTCTTCATCTCGCTCATCGAGAATGCCTTTAAGCATGGTGTAAGCAGCAACCGTCCTTCGAAAATAGACATCCATCTGGAAGCGGAAGGCGACAAGTTGGTCTTCACCTGTGATAATACCAATTATCCCAAAGACGATGCAGACCGTAGTGGTTCTGGTATCGGATTAGAGAACACCCGTCGCCGTCTGGAACTGATGTATCATGAGGCTTACGAGTGGGAACAAGCACTCTACCGCTCGACCTCACAAGGCGAGAATGATATCTACCACGTAAAAATCACTATACAGCTATGAATCCCATCACCTGCATTATCGTCGACGACGAGCCATTGGCCGTCAAGCTGTTAGAGTCTTTTGTAGCCAAAACTCCTGATTTGGAACTAATCGGCTCTTTCACTGATTCCGTAGAAGCAATTAATGCCATCAAGGAACAAAAGCCCGATCTGCTCTTTCTTGACATCCAGATGCCTGATCTCAACGGCATGGAACTGGCACACATGATTTCCTCGGAGACACGTGTCATCTTCACAACAGCTTTCAAGGAATATGCCTTCGAGAGCTACGAGGTAAAAGCGCTTGATTTCCTTCTGAAGCCTATCCGCTATAATAAGTTTATTGCTGCAGTCGAGAAGGCTCGTGAATGGTTTGCTGCGCACCGGAGTCAGGAACCGTTGCCCACAGATCACACGGCGGCAGACACCAACGCCAAGTCGGTTTTTCTGAAGGTGGATGGCGAATACCAGCAGGTAGCATTTTCAAATATCCTTTATGTCTGCGGCATGAAGGATTATGTCATGTTCTACCTTGAGGATATCCGCAAACCCCTCATCACTCATCTCACCATGAAATCTGTAGAGGATATTCTACCTACCCAACAATTTATGCGTGTCAATCGCTCATATATCGTAGCATTGGACAAGATCCGCAAGGTAGATCGCAACGATTGTATCTACATCGGTGACGAGATTATCCACGTCACCGATGCATTTAAAGAAGCCTTCAGCCAATTCCTACAGTCTAAATTTCCTGGAGGCAAATAGCTATTGTAAGAATTGTCGGGCAGCCAGTACTAGGAACATATAATGCGATGAACCGCCACCCAGCACATACTCCATCTGCTGCCACAGGAAGGGGAATTCAAGCAACTCTGGGAAATCTGGGCGGATAAGCGCTGTTCCTGAGACTACTCCACCTGGGATATACGACCAGTCTGCACGATTCAAGCCATAAGCGACTGTAGCTGACTTTGCACCTACACCAGAGGCAAAGGACGATGTGTTGCTACCAGGATGACATCCCAAAACGAAATTAAGTGCATTGAATACCGTCTCTTTGGGGAATATATCAGGATAAGCACTGGACAGGAAATAATACTCAAAGCCAAAGCGCTGAATATCCCATCCTGCTCCCCAGATACTTGGACGATAGGGAACACCATAAGGAGTCTCGGAAGCCCGGTTCTCTAATTCTGAACGATAGGTCGTCAAAGCCTGTCTGAAATCTGCAACAAAACGCTTGATACGCTTATCTTTCATGTTGGAAACGCGCTGAACCAGACGGGTCGTATACCATCCCACACGTCCGATGCCTTTCAATACCATATCCTGATGATCCAAGACAAAATCAAGATACTCCTTCTTCTCTGTAGTCAGATAGAGTTCTACAGCGGCCTGTAGTTTCATTGCAGCTACCCATCCCTCTGCAGGTGTCTGGGCAAAAAGCGTTGTGGCTATCTCCTGGCATTCACGAGCCAGTTCGTCATTAAAACCGCAAAGCACTCTTGAAGCACCAGCCAGTTCTGCCGCAGTAGAAAGGGCACGCATTGGGTTATCTTCTGTAAAAATCCAACGGTCATCCTCGTTGCCGATCTTTCCATCTGTCATAGCCGACGCATCGCCAAGGAGGACATACTGACGAACATTATTACATATTATACCACGATAAAGACGGCCTAGAGCCTGATAGGAGCGTACAACAGTAAGCGCACCATTCTCTACTTGTTGAAGCAGATCGTTCTTGCCATCCGATTCATGAATCTCTACCGTATGCTTCTGTTGATCTATAGCTGTCACATCGATTTCAGGATGGAACGCTTCGTATGCCAATGCAAGAATATAAGCCTCGCCAGCTTGAGATTCAACACGAAGATCAAAATCGCCTGCATCATGCCAACCACCTACGTTCACCCCTGGCACCAAGTCACCAGCATTGAACTTCGACAAACCAGCCTGTTGTGCATAGCCATCAATATGGTTTCCCTCAGCAGCCATCCTGGCATCGTCCATGTGGCAGAAGTCATGCCAGACACGGTATTTCTCGCTGACACGCATATGGCACATCTGAACAGGCAAGAAATATTCGAGTACAGGCTGCCAGACACCTCTCTCATAAACATCTTCAGCAATACGGAATACAGAAGAACGGGCATTTCCATAACGCACTTGATAAAGACCAGGCTGCTGAACAGCGGAGAAATCGGCAATCAGATAATTATAGCGCAGGAACTTACCCCATACTGTAGGTTGGATTGAAGATACCGTCTGTTCCCCAGCCCCGTCAATACGAACCAACTGTACATTGGAGGATGGCGTCTCCCTAACATCAGTTTCTATGATGATACGTTTCTGCTGCAGCGGGTGATAGCCCACCTGAGAGGTCTGTATAACCGGGCAATATGTCCAGTCATTCACGATATTCGGAGTAATCAACCACTTGACGGCACCCTTAGTAGCATCCTTAGCAACCTCACTACGAAGAACGAACCAACCATTATTGTGGTTCATGCGTCCATCATAAAGCTTTAGGTCACCTGTAAAAGACTCCACTGTCAACTTGCTATAGGGATCGTCAGGACGAGATGTAAACTTACGGCCAACGGCATAAGGCGCAGCGACGATATCGTCAGCTCTCATAGGACTATAGCCTTTGGCAAGTAGTTGATCTAAATTGGTATTCTGCCCTTTACCTAAGAAATAGTTACCAATATGGTTAAGGTTAGTTGAAGATAATTCCAATGGCGCATTTGGCTGCTGAGGATAGATACCTGTCTGGTCATCCATTAACCATGGTTTGCCAAACAAATCGCCTGGAAAGAACTCAAAGTTGAAACCTACCTTACCCAAAAGATAATCAGGAACAGGTTTATCCAAGTCAACAGTAACAAGCACACCTTTATCCTGTGGTTCTACAGTAACGGTATATATTACCTCATATTGCGGATAGACCATCGGATTAAAACCTGTCATGTGACGTGAAGAATCCGGATAGCACAACGTCGTTACAATACGATTACCATCTACCTTACGTGAGAGCTGCTTCGGCACAGGCTGCCACTGACCTGGTGTCGGCTCCATTCGGATATCGCCATTAGTGGCAACACGACGACCGTTCATAATAACACAGACTCCACCTTGATGCCCTTCTGGATAAAAGTCATTGAAAGCCATCACATCGATACCGGCAGCATTGTAATAACCATCCGCATTGATCTTGAATGATTGGGCTGAAAGCAACTGAGTCGCCATCAGCATCATGCAGAAAAGCATGAAGCGTAAATTAAGTCTTTGAGTCATAGTTGTATCATTTATTGAAAAAGTCCAAGTTGTTTAATGCGACGCTCAAAACTCTCACGGTTGTCTATGGCACCGTTCTTGATACGTGCTCGATAGTTATAGATAGTGTTTACCGAATAATGTAGGAATTCGGCAATCTTCGAAGAATCTTCGATGCCAAGACGGATAAGTGCAAAAATGCGGATTTCTGTTGTCAGACGATTATCCTCTTTTGGATGAATCTGCACATCTGGTTGCAATAGTGCATTAAAGTCATTTACGAAATTGGGGAAAAGATGCAGGAATACAGAGTCGAAGTTCTGATATAACTCTTCCAGTTCACGCTCCTTTAGTTCTGTAGATTTTGACAGACGGAACAACTCATCCAACTCTTTGTTCTTCATCTTCTTATTGACCATCTTACGGAAATCGTCGATCTTGTCAATATACTGCGAACAAAGACTCATGAATCGTCCGATATATTCTTCCTTAACACGGTTACTTTCTGTAAGTTGTGAGTTTAATGTGGAAAGTTGGTTATTCAGAGTCGACAATTCCTCTGTCTGGGTGGCCAAACGGCGATTGGCTTCAGCCAACTCATCATTAGAATTCTTCAGGTCATTCCTAGCTGTACCAAGCTGGCGGTTCCTTCGGTGAAGAAATAACAGAACTCCAAGCAGTAGCAATGCCAGTATACTCACAGCGACAATTGACATCACAAGAACACTCGTATTCCGCTCTACAGCTTTCTGGTAGTTATTCTCAATGACTGTTAGGATCGGAGTTATCTGCCAAGAACGCATGCGGGTATTAAAACGGTTGTTACTGTCCCAAGTAAAGCGTATATACTTATAGGAGCGTTCCAAATCACCTGCCGCATTAAGGTTTTCTGCCAATGCCAAGAGAGAAGCCTGATCCATCACTGCATTACGAACATCACAAAGAGCCGACTGTCCTAGCCAATACTGACCTTCATTCTCATTGCTACATACCATCCAATAATAATATGCTGCAATAGCATAGTCATGGCTATCGGGCTTTACGCTTTTTATCCATTGTTCACAAAGTTTACGGGCTTCTTCTAGTTTATTCTGGTCCTTCAGTTCTGGAACTTTATTCATCAGATAGTCCTGACTCTGATGATCGATAACAGAGAAGAGTGAATCACGATACAAAGAGCGCAGTTTGAAATAATGCTCCTTCATCGATGAGATATTCGTATAATAGCCCAATTCTCCATAAACATGCATTTGGGCCCGATAATAATTGGTGCGGCCAGTACTGTCTAATTGCTGTTTGTCTATAGATGAAAGGAATGCCAGGGCTTCGTTGTAATAGCCCACAGTGGAGCATTGGAAGGCTTTTTGTGCACGGCAATTTCCCACTCGATTCAACAATCCCTGTTTTTGAGCCCATTGCTCTGCCTGATCAAGATACGCCAATGCCGAATCATTCATAAAGGCCTTATACATAATAAAAATACTATAGGCCAACTGGTATTTATCCTCTTGAGTCACAGCGCGCAGGTATTGCTGGCGTTTCTCTTCAATCTGGCTTTCGTAGGCAGCCACGAAAGAAGGAGACTGTTCAATGGCCTCATCTATCTGCCGATAGATCGTCTTCAGATCATAATTCTGGGCAGATATATCCAATCCTATTACTAAAAAAGTAATTAATAGTAGTAATCTATTCATGTAGATGCTAGTTATTGTGTCTGCAAAAGTACAAAAAAAACTGATAACCCAAACACTTTTCACTAGTTTTTTTACATTTTTACATAACAAAAGGGCGGATGCATCACGCACACGCCCTTTCCTACAATAACTACTAACTACTAATTAACTATTTAAGCATAAATGAGATTTTCTGTGTCAACTGGTCAGAAGAGGTTCCGAGGAGAGCCTCAAAATCACCTGGTTCGGCTGTCCAATCCCCACGACCTTCATCATAGAAGCTTAAGGCATCACGGCCGATAGTAAGATTAACCTGTTGGGTCTCACCAGGCTGAAGGAATACCTTTTGGAAAGCTTTCAGTTCTTTGATTGGACGGTCGACGGAAGCAACTTTATCACTGATATAAAGTTGGACAGTCTCAGCACCGGTACGATTTCCTGTGTTAGTCACATTGACTGAGAACGTAATCTGTTCATCAGCAGTAATCTGCTGTTTGTCAACAGTCACCTTTCCGATTTTAAAGGTTGTATAACTCAGTCCATGCCCGAAAGCAAAAAGGGGCTTTTCTTTCTGACGATCTGTCCATCTGTAACCGACATAGATACCTTCTTTGTACTCCTCATCAATAATCTGATGATCCTCACGCCAGATACCAGGATAGGTCTTCAGCGCATGAGCACCACATTGCTCCAATTGGGCATACCAAGTAAAGGGTAACTTTCCTGAAGGATTTACCTCACCACTGAGTACAGAAGCCAAAGCCTTTCCTGCTTCTGATCCAATAAACCATCCCTGGACAACAGCAGGAACCCGTGTCAACCATGGCATAGCCACACCATTTCCAGAGATATTAACATATACGAGGTTTTTGTTTGCTGACACGAGAGCTTCCACAAGGTCATCCTGTCCATATGGCAAACCATATTGTTGACGGTCATGCCCCTCACTATCCTGATAAGAGCTCTTATTGAGGCCACCGATGAAGATGACGACATCTGCCTGACGGGCTTTCTCAATAGCCTCTGCTTTCAGTTCTTCAGCAGAACGGGAGTCATAGAGTTTACGTCCGACTGTCACGCCATCAAAGCTTTGGATCGTGTCACCGATATAGCCACGAGCATAGTCGACTTCACAATTAGCGGCTTTTGCCATCTCACAAATACCATCTAATGGAAGTATCTCATGCTGAACTTTAAGAGATGAAGAGCCACCTCCAACAGTCATCATTTTAATGGCATTCTCTCCGACAACAAGTATGCGCTTTGTCTTTGTCAAATCAAGTGGCAGTAAAGGAGACTTACCCTTCTTTACCGGGTCGTTCTTGAGTAGCACGATACCCTCTTGTGCAATCTTCAACGCAGCATCGTAATGACTTTCCGAGCAGAGGAATCCAAAAGGTTTCTCGCGTTGCATCGTTGTGCGGTAGAATAAACGGAGCACACGGCGCACTTTTTCGTCGAGTTCTTTGGTTGTGTACTTACCCTCCTGAATAGCTTTCTTGTAGGCTACAGCCAGGTAATAGCTGTCGTAGGCATTTGTCCGCCCCATCGTCAGACCATCCGTCCAGGTGCCGAACTCAAGATCGAGGCCGTTCTTAACAGCCTCGTCGGTATCATGACATCCTCCCCAATCTGAAATGACGACACCGTCGAAGCCCCAATCCTGTTTCAGAATTTTGTTGAGTAATATGGTATTATGGCAATTGTGTTGGTTTTTATAAAGATTGTAGGCGCCCATGATGCTCCAGGCCTTACCCTCTAGGACAGCAGCCTTAAAAGCAGGCAGATAAATCTCGTGCAAGGCACGATCACTCACGATAACATTTACCTGATGTCTGTATTCCTCATCATTGTTTAACGCATAGTGTTTTACACAGGCAGCGACACCTTTCGACTGCAAGCCTTGAACGTAAGGCACCACCATACGGGAAGAAAGCAACGGATCCTCGCCCATATATTCAAAGTTACGACCACCTAACGGGGTACGATAGATATTGACACCAGGGCCAAGTATCACACTTTTCTTGCGGTAAAGAGCTTCTTCACCAAGGTTCTCACCATAAAGGCGAGCCATCTCAGGATTCCAAGTTGCAGCCAGACAAGTCAAGGCGGGGAAAGCCACACATGAATCGTTTGTCTGACCAGCTTGCACCCATTCATCCCAAAGAACGTCAGGACGTACACCGTGAGGGCCATCATCAGTCCAAAGATCAGGGAAACCAAGACGTTTCACGCCAGGACTGGAGAATTTTGACTGTGCATGAATCACCGCAATTTTCTCATCGAGTGTCATGCGCTTTAACGCATCATCAATTCGCTCATCGACTGGTCGCGACTCATCCAGATAAACAGGCAACTGTTGAGCTAATCCAGTTGCTGTTATCCCAAATGTCATGAGTAATACAAAAATCTTCTTCATATCGTTTAGATAAAATTATTCATAGTCATCAATAACGGCATTCATAAAATCCATCATCGGCTTGGCAGCACGAAACATTTGTTCCATTTCATTTAACCAGTCATCACCCTCAAAAAAGGTGTCCGGTACGGCGTGCCAGGCACAATAGTCCTTCAAACGCAGATATTGCACATAGGGCCAGTCCTTAGGAAAACCTGATGGACAAGTCTTCAATTTCTCTAATCCAAATCCCTGAGGCTGATCCCAACTATCCTTCCAACCCGTAGAGCCATAATCTGCATAATATTTTTGAAATGCAGTACTCTCCACACACTTCAGCCATTCCGCCGTGTTTGCCATCATTTCATTACGGCACGAGGTTAATATATTAGTAGGCAGCCAATAGTTTCCTACTGCTACCAAACAGTGATCTGGTTCCAGATGTAAATAATACCCACCTCGCAGTGCCTTCTTGCCTTTTGCATCTATATAGGCACCGAAATGATTCTTGTAAGGTGATTTGTCAGGTGAGAACCGTGTATCGCGGTAAAAACGATACGTACAGTCCTTCACCTGCAAATGTGCGATTTCAGGATCAAAAGTCACAATACGCTCCAAAGCCTGTCCGACACCATGTTCGAAATCTGCTCTTACAGCATCATACTCTGACTTGTGAGCCTGGAACCAAGGTCGGTTGTTGTTCGCCATCAACTGACGCAGAAACGTTATGATTCTATTTGCATCCATCTTATTTCTTTTGGAATATGCGAATATAGTCTATTTCCATCGTTATAGGTAACGCATTGTCATCGACTCCATTCATACCACCCCAGTCACCACCCCAAGCGAGGTTAAAGATGGGATAGAATGCATAATGGAAAGGCCACTGATCATGACCACTACCCAATTTCGTTTTCGTCACTCTCAGTTGTTCTTTGTCATCTACATAAGTAATAATCTCATCAGCCGTCCATAATAGGGCATACTTATGGAACTCTCCTTCTGCCTTTGAGATCGTCATGGCATGAGTTTTCTGAGTATTCTTTGTATGGTTATAGTCTTGCGTATGAATACTCGACGACACCTCGTTAGGTACCACACCGACCTCCTCCATAATGTCTATCTCACCGCATTTCGGCCAGGGATTCGTACTCCAGTCATTACCCACAGGCATCATCCAGAAAGCAGGCCAAGTACCCTTACCTTTCGGTAACTTGATGCTCGCTTCGAAATAGCCATACAGCCAACCTTCATTTACATGAGCATAAACACGACCAGAATAGACCTTGCCATCCTCTTTAAAACAATGGATACGAAGAGAACCATCACTGATTTCAGTAACAAGATTGCCCTTAGGTGTCTTATGGTTGACATAGTTCTGCAACTCGTTGTTCACCCAGTGATCGCCTTGAACTTCGTGAGTCCAATCGGCAGCATTCAGTTCCGAACCATTATCGAATTCATCCTGCCAAACCAGCGTATAACCTTCTGGAACGTCATAAGCAGGAGCCTCTGCGGCTGCCTGCGAGACAATTATGTTCTTTCTAGCCGAACCTGACATGACAGTGACAGCACCAGAACGGGACTCTGCCATAGGATTAGCAGGAACCGTGATGGTGAGCGTACCCGTCTGGGCTGCCGTATTCTGAGCCTTTACGGTAAAGAAATCACTACCAACGGCAGTACCCCACTCTTTTCCTGTAGTCGTGACATTTACAGCATAGGTACCCCCTTCTGCGGGTGCATTGACAATCTCTGGCGAGACACTGATGACGACCTCTGCCGGTTGTGAGTCGTTCCCACTCCCGCCACAGCCCATAAAGGCTGTAGCAAGAGTGAGTAACATACTATGTAACATCATCCGTTTCATTTATTTTGCTTCCCTAAGGATAATCTTACTGATTTTAGCATTGGTACCACCAGGACATCCACCGAAGTCAAGGAAGAAGCGGATAGCCTCTGCATCTGTACCTTCCTTCAGGGAAACGCCCTGCCAGGTAAACACGCTTCCACCCTCGGGAACATCATTACGCTCCTCGATGAAGTAATTGGTATCACCTGCATCTGTCAGCTTCATGGTCACCTGTGGGCAATCTGCATCCGTCTCGATAACGAACTGGAAGTCGTATTTCTTAGAAGCGCTAGCCGTCAGTTTGGTGTCGATATGGAACTGTCCCTGCCACTGATTCTTACCTTGATCAGTTGGCAACGTAAGTTCATAAGTGTTACCAGTATGAGTTGCCTCGGTATAGTCAATAGCGTGCCAGTCATCACCTGCGGCGAAATAGTAGCCGAGCTCGAAGGCAGAATTATCATCAATGGCCTTCCACATGTTATCAGCATCATCGTAGTTCATGGGGCTAGATCCTTCACTGCCACCATCATCACTATGCTCTTTGAACACCATATCGGTAATCTCAACCTCTGTTCCTGCAGCACAGCCACCAAAGTCAAATACAAGGTGCATAGTTGCAATATCCTTGCCAGGCATTCCGCTCATTACAAGTGAATACTCAGAATCACCCTCCAAAGGAATTACTTCGTCAAAGTAGAAATTTGTATCATCAGCGGCATCCGTCAACTTCACAGTAGCACTATTAAGATCCTGATTGGCCTTCAATTTAACAGAGAAGTCGTAGGTCTTGTCAGCAGAGGTAGATACACCTGTGAGGTTCTGCAACTGGAACTGAGCCTGCCAACGCTGGTTTGACTCGTAGGGCAACGTTACAACGAACTTCTGGTTACCCTCATTTGTATAGGTAATATCCTCAGCATTATAGCCTTCCCAACCGTCACCATGAGCATAGTAGCGGGAGAGGTCCCATCCTGCATCTTTCAGCATATTGCCTGGATCGTTGAAATCGAATGGTGTTAAAACGGGCTTGTCACCGCCTTCTTCACCTTGCTCTTCTGGCTGTCCTGCACCATCGTCGTATGCATGATCTTTCAAAACCATGTCAGAAATCTCGACAACTGTTCCTGCCTGGCAACCACCAAAGTCAAATACAAGGTGCATAGCTGCGATATCCTTGCCTTCCATATTACTCTTGTAGAGCAGATATTCAGCATCTCCTTCCAGAGGAATCACTTCATCGAAATAGAAATTCGTATCGTCAGCTGCATCCGTGAGTTTCACGGTAGCACTATTCAAATCCTGATTAGCTTTCAGCTTGATGGAGAAGTCGTAGTTCTTACCAGCCACAGTTGATACGCCACCAAGGTTCTGCAATTGGAACTGAGCCTGCCAACGCTGGTTTGACTCATAAGGCAACGTTACCACGAACTTCTTGTTACCCTCGTTAGTATAGGTAATATCCTCAGCATTGTAACCTTCCCAACCATCGCCGTGAGCATAGTAACGAGAGAGTTCCCATGTTGCATCACGAAGCATATTGCCATCACTATCGAACTTATAGCCTTTGAAGTCTTTGGGGGCATCGTCCTCTTTGCTGGTGAACATGAAACGCCAAGTAATACCCTCACCTTCATAAAGCAGCACCATCTCTGAATTTGTCAGCTTTACGACGGTAAATACAGGTTCAGCATACTGTTTGTCTTTGGACAAATAGGGGAACAGCGTCCCTTCTCCAAGCTTCAGAATCACCTTATCTCCATCCACATCGAAGTTGTAGATTGATGTCTGACGCTCTACAGGAGCCATAAAGTCATTACCGTCATTTGTATTATACTCTGGGAAGAGCGATGTCTCATAATTGACATATACTGTACCACCTTCACCTGGGTCATAGTCGTACACGCCATCCTCAGAGAAAGTGATACGGTCATCATAGACACCCCAATCAGCTTTATCCTCTGGCTGTGCACTCCACCAGTTAGAACCGTCGGTTCCCGGTTCGCCACAACCCATGTGACCAACCTCTGTATGATTGATACGCCATGTGCGGCTAATACGGCTGATGTATTGCGTAAAGTCAACCTTCGTGTTCTCGAATGTGAAGGTCTTGGTAATGCTTGACTGGCTAAAACCGTTGCGGTTACCCAGCCTCAACTCTACAGCATAAGTACCGGCCTTGCTGTTTGCCCAGTGCATAGGAGACAGTGTTGAATAGACTTTGTCATCAACAGTCCAGAAAGCGTAAGTGCCTTTGGGCATGTTTTGTACTGTGAATGTGGCCTCATTCACGGCCTGATCTACATTCATATCGATGTCCACCCCTGTTACCGACGGAATACCATTCTGATCAGGTCCGTCGAAAGTTTCTGGTGAGCAGGCTGTCAATGCCATTGCCACCATCAATGAACTTCCTAATAATTTGAATATCTTGTTCATATTGTTGTTCTCTTTATGATGAATATGTTGAATTAATAACTACCATTCTGCTTGAGCGTACCCTGAGCAGCATCGATATCAGCCTGTGGAATAGGAAGATAACGTACATCCTCAGACCATGTCTTAGTACGATAGCCACCAGTGTCGTTGGCAGGAGTCAGCACCGATGCTGCCTTGCCTGTACGGACGAGGTCAAAGTAACGCTTACCTTCGCCCATCAATTCATGACGACGCTCGTTCAGAATATCGTCCTCTGTCACATTGCCAAGGGCTGCAAGACCAGCACGGGCACGAACTTCATCGACATACTTAGCAGCTTCAGAACCACTACCACCTGTCTTCAGCAACAACTCGGCAGCATTCAGCAGAGTCTCAGCATAACGATATACACGGAGATTGTTGTTGAAACCGAGGTCCGCATCAGCCTTCTGGTCTTTGTTATTGCTTTTACGACACATATACTTATAGAGGCAATAGCCAGTAGCCATCCAACCCGGATCATCAGATGTTCCATGCGCATTTAGGTCGAAGGCAGAGAATTCCTTACGTTTATCACCCTCTTCGAAGCTAGCTACAGAATGTAGGGGAATAGCACTGAAGCCCCAGCCTGCGTCTACATCCTCAAAGGGATCGCCGGCATTAGCTTTCCAGCTACGTGGACCATGTAGACGTGGGAACACGGCACCACCGGCACCCAACTGGTTATTCCAACCACGTACGGAGTTATCGTCGAAATAATTGATCTCAAAGATTGACTCAGCATTCCACTCTCCGCTCTCTTCCCAGATATCCTGGAAGTTAGCTGTCAGCTGGTAACGACCGCTATTGATCAGTTCCTGCATGTATGCAAGGGCTTTTGCATAACGGCCATTATCATTCTGGATCATCACCATCTCAGCATAAATCATATACGCCAGGGGTTTCGTCACATGACCTTTCTGGTCTGCGGGATAATCATCCTTCAAGTTACCACTAGCAATAATATCCTCTAGTTCGGCAATCACCTTGGCATATACCTCGTCAGCTGTCAGCTGTTCAGAGATATAAGGTGAAGGAAGGTTCTCAAAGTAGCAGGGAACGTTGCCATAGAATTTCCACAACTGCAGATAATAGAACACGCGAAGCAGACGAGCCTGAGCCTCGTAGTCAGCCTTCTCTGTAGCAGTGATATTACCCTTTTCAGCCACCCACTCAGCGTATGTCAGCACATCATTGCTGCGCTTTACACCTGAATAGCTGTCGCTCCAGATACCTGTCAGACAGACAATCGGAGTACAAGAGTAGTTGAACATCAGCTGAAGCATCGGCTGGTCAGTATTACTACTGCCATTGGGATACATATCATCACTCATAAACTCTGAAACGAAGTTCAGGGCATTGTACTGCCATGTTGAACCATAGTCATACCAGTGCAGAGGTGCGTATGCGGCCACCAGAGCTTCATCAAGTGAAGTTTTTGTGGTGTAGTATTCGTCAATGAAGGTGTCGGTTGGACTGGTCACCTCCAGAAAGCTGTCCTTACAGCTGGTCATTGCCAGTGCAGCGAACATTCCTAATATTATCTTGTTTGCTTTCATAATTCCTATATATTATTTCCTTTTATACTAGTTTACCTTATTATCCTTTATCATTAAAAAGTGAGGTTTACACCAACACGGAGGACACGAGGCTGCGGATATACGCCGAAGTCAACACCACAAGAGGTGGCAGCTGAAGAGATTTCAGGATCGAAGCCCCAGTACTTGGTGAATGTCAGCAGGTTTTCTGCTGCCACGTAGAGGCGCAGACGGCTGATAAACGCCCGCTTGGTAAGATACTCTGGAATTGTGTAGCCCAACTCGATATTCTTCAGACGGATATAGCTACCGTCGTGGATATAAAGGTCAGAAGCCTGCCAGTTGGTGGCATCACCCTGGATATAAATAGGATATTTGTCAGAAGTACCCTCACCCGTCCAACGTCCGAGGAACCATGAAGGCAGGTTGATGGCAGGAAGGTCGAGACGACGAGTAGCATCAAAGATATCATTACCGTATGTACCCTGCCAGAACATCATGAAGTCGAAGCCCTTCCAAGCAGCATTGAATGTACCACCAAAGGTCCAGTCAGGTGTACCCTTACCAATCTTCGTACGGTCGGCATCGTCGATGGTGCCGTCACCATTGATATCAACAAAGCGGACATATCCTGGACGAGCGTCTGGCTGAATCAAACCGTTAGCACCAGTATAAGCGTTTACCTCATCCCAATTCTGGAAGATGCCCGCTGTCTTGTAACCCCAGAAATAGGGGAAGGGCTCGCCAGCCTCTGCACGTGAAATATTACCCAGGTTCGATACATTATCATAGGTCTCGTAACCTGCTGCGTTACCCAGTTTCACCAACTTGTTCTTCAGATAAGAGGCATTGGCCTTGATCTGGAACTTGGCATCTGAGATATTGAACTTATAGCCAAGTTCGAACTCGATACCTGTGTTCTCCATATCACCAACGTTACCGATAGGCTTAGACTCACCCACATACGACGGGATATTCATATCCTTCAGCATGCCATTGGTCTTCTTCTTGAACCAGTCGACGGTGAAGGTCAGCTTATTGTTCAGGAAGCCGAAGTCAATACCGAGGTCGTACTGCTCTGACTCCTCCCACTTCAGGTCGGGGTTAGCAAGACCACTAGCCTTCGAGCTATTGTTCTCCTTCTCACCGCCAGCCATACCATAACCATAGTTATTACCGCCCTGTGTCAGCACGGTGTAACGGAAATCACCGATATTATCGTTACCGTTCTTACCCCAGCTGAAACGAACCTTCAGATTGTTGAGCCAGTCATTGGTGCTCTTCATGAATTTCTCGTTCATCACGTTCCATCCAACTGATACAGATGGGAACACACCATATTTGTTATTTGTACCGAAACGACTGGAACCATCACGGCGAATCGTACCCTGAACCATATAGCGCTCGTCATAGTTATAGCTCAAACGTGCGAAGAGCGAAGACATCGTGTGATTTACGCCAGGACCACCCCAACCGTCACGGTCACCGTCAGAGGCAAGACCTGTAGCTGCGTTGATCCAGGGCTTTGAATAGTCCTTCAAGTTATTACGAGAGGCACCAAGTGTCCAACCAGAATTCTCAAAAGCTGACTGTCCCAGCACTACGTTTACAGTATGCTTGTCGAAAGTCTTGTCATAAGAAAGCACATTTTCCAACTGCCATACAGTTCCACGATCACTCTCCATAGAGGCTGAAGAGTAGTTACGGTGCTTAGTTGGAGAAATCCAATAAGGTAAAGCATGATTCTGATTGCCCCAGAAAGACATGTCAGTGCTATAGCTGACACGGTACTTCAAACCGTCCCAAATGCTCAAAGTTGCAGAGAAGTTGCTCACGAACTTATGGCTCCAGTTCTTCTGAGCAGGCAGCTGGAATGATGCCAGTGGGTTGGCCATCTCATTGAAGCCTGCACCTGGAATATTCAGCAACTGACCATTATCGTACATCGGAACATATTCATTGGGATAAGTTGATGAATAGAAATCAATCTGATCCTGAGCATCCTGTCCTGAAACATAAGGAGCAATGACTGGTGGCAGAGCAAGGGCAGAGCCAATCTCATTACCCCACTGAGAGTTAACATCGAGACCTGATGACTTCACACGAGCGTATGAAAGGTTCACGGCAACATCAAGTTTGTTCAACCAATTGCGCTCCTTCTCTACGTCAAATACGTTGAAGTTGAAATTACCACGCAGGGTAAGACGGTTATAGTTAGAGTGACCATAGTTTCCACCTACGATACCTTCCTGATCAAAATAACCCAGTGAGAAATAATAGTTCACCTTCTCTGAAGCACCACTCAGGGTCAATTCGTGGTTCTGTACAGGAGCATTGTCGTTGAAAAGCAGATCCTGCCAGTCTGTATTGGTTTTTACGTTATAAGGATCAGCATATTTCGGAGCCTGTCCTGCGTTTACAAGACCTTCGTTCTGCATCACCATATAGCCTGTTGCATCGAGCACGTCACGATGCTTCCATGCAGTCTGCCAACCCTGAGAGAAATTGTAATTCACAGTTACCTTGCCAAGCTTACCCTTCTTTGTGGTCACAAGAATTACACCATTGGCAGCACGGGCTCCATAGATGGCACCAGAGGCAGCATCCTTCAGCACCTCAATACTCTCGATATCACTAGGATTGATGTAGTCGAGACCACCCTCGATAGGCATACCGTCTACGATATACAACGGGTCACTATTATTAACGGTACCCACACCACGTATACGTATACGTGAAGCTGCACCAGGCTGACCTGATGAAGAAGTTACGTTCACACCAGCAGCCAGACCCTTCAAGGCATTGTCCATACGGACAGGTGCCGTACCGTCGAGGTCGTCAGACGACACCTTTGCGATAGAAGCGGTAACTACGCTCTTCTTCTGTACACCATAACCAATCACCACAACGTCCTGAAGTGTCTGAGCGTCTTCTTTCAGTGTGATGGTCATGTTACTTCTGGCTGTCAACTCCTGCGTTGTGTAGCCAATATACGAAACAACAATTGTGGTACCCTCATTCACCTTCAGTGTGAACTGTCCATCCATGTTGGTAATGGTACCGTTCTGAGGATTACCTTTTTCGACAACGGATGCACCGATCACTGGTTCACCAAGGTCGTCGACCACAGTACCCAGAATTCCCTGGGCAAAAGATGTTAGTGACACCGTGAGTGCCAACAACATCATCATTAACCTGCTTTTTTTCATACTTGATTTTGTTATTGTTAATATAAAGTTAGAAAATTAAATCCTTTTTAGAATTCGTTTGCAAAATTAGTCAAAATATGATTACGTTTTAGCTATAGAACGGAAAAAGTGGATGAATATAATCTGTATTAATATTTAAATTGCTATATTACAGCAAATTACAATTTCACGAATTACGCAAAAGAGTGGACTAAATATAGAGGTGTAAAAAATACATTTATCGCCTTTTTGGGGCATTTTTGCCATTTAGCTGAGAGTGTTCATTTTACACTCTCAGCTCTTCGTAGCAATGTTTCCAGATAGTAATAGTCAGCATAGTTAATGGGCACGTCTATCTCATCACGGGCAGGATAGTTACCCGTGGAATGTAGCAATAAGAAACCCTGTGCTGTCCCGGGCATTGGTTGATAACTGGACTCCAAATTATGGGCGATCTTATCTGCATACTTTCGATAGAGTTCAGCTTTCTCCTCATCATAGGATGCCAGTTCATAAAGCGCAGAAGCGATAATGGCTGCGGCAGATGCATCACGAGGCGCACTCGGGATAGCGGGGTCACGCATATCCCAATAGGGGATCAGGTCGTCAGGCATCTGCTCCTGAGAGAACCAGAAATCCACTGTCTTCCGTGCCTGATCTAAATAAGCCGGATCATGGGTATAACGATAGCACATGGTGTAACCATAGATTGCCCAGCCCTGTCCACGGCCCCAAACACTTTCATCAGAGAGTCCCTGATGAGTGATACGTTTAATGACACTGCCATCATCAGGCTCATAATCCACGACATGATAGCACGAGCCGTCAGCTCGGAAATGATTTTTCATCGTCGTATTGGCATGACTGATCGCAATATTACGATAATGTTCATCACCCGTCAGACGACTGGCCTCAAAGAGCAACTCCAGATTCATCATATTGTCGATAATCACCGCATATTTCCACCTGTCGGGTGTTCCCCAACTCCATGAACGGATACAGCCCACACGTTCGTCATAACGAGTTGCCAATGTCCTGGCTGCCTGCAACACCACATCACGATAAGATTGCTCGCCTGTCAGCCTATATGCTACACCAAAGGAGTCATACATCATAAAGCCGAGGTCATGACTGCTGCCATTCCATTTATTATCCTCTAGTCTCCAGGTATTTGTCACAGCCTGTTCGCGCCAATATGGGTCATGCGTAAATTGATACATCATCCAAAGTTCGCCTGACAGGAATCCGGAACACCAGTCACCAATGCCCACCATACGCAATGAACCATCTTTCTCTACAGAACGCGGCATCATACATCTGTCGTTCTGTACCTTTCGCAGACTGTCCACCTGCTGCAGCTGATAGCGCAGCTGAACTTCTGCTTGAGCAAAAGCGTGGTCTGTAGCATCTGGTACATAGTAAAGCAGGAAGAAACGGTCGTTCCAGTGCCTGACAACATGCTTTTTGGCTAGTCTCAAGTAATCAGCTCTATCATTATCAAGCAAATAAAGACGATATAGGTCTTGACACAGCGCATTCTGTTTCTCATCCCAACCGTTAATCTGCTGATATGGCCATTCATCCACCCGCTTACCTATATAACGGGCCAGAAAGTCGGCTGCTTTTTGCAACAGCGGCATGCCTTCAAGTTCACATCCCGAATGGCGCACTATCTGAAAGAGGTCGATAATGTGCGACAGGTTGTATTGTGAATAACCAAAGGCCAATGTACGGCGTAGTTCCTGAGGCTGTCTGCCATCAGCTTCAATCTGAGTGAGCATCCGCTTCCTATAGAACTGAGACAGACGTTCGTCCATGACTTTCCGATTTCCAGTGAAATGTGCATAGGCGATAACCTGCACATCATAAGCTGTAGCATGGTTGTTGAGTTGGCGCGCCTCTTCCCTACCCTGGTCACTGTTAAGCATCCATTCAAGAAACCTTGAGAACCATGCTTTCAAGTCTTTCTGATCTTGAGAAGTGAAAGCCTTCGACGACGCCAACAGCTGCACACCGTCGAGCATCTCCACGAATGCGTAACTGTCAATCAGACCATAACAGCGGCCCTTGTCACCATTCTGCCCTGGGACAATCTGCGCATAGTTCATATTTGGGTTCATGCGCGTACCTTTATTAATAAACCATGTCCGAATCATCTCCACTGCTTTCGAGGCATATTTTTCCTCATTGGTAAAATACCATGCCAAGGCAAGTGTGGAAACGGCTGATGTCATCTCCGACAAACGGTTACGGTCCAACCTTTCCAATTCTGGATTCGACATGCCGTCACGGTTTATATACGGCAGACCATCTGACTTTGTGGGATCTGGCCAGAAATAGCGGCTCAGGCTCAGGTAATCGTGTTTGTCGCCACTGGCAGCCACCTTGTTCTTCTGCATTACAGTAGGAGGGCTCTGCCTTAAAGCCTCTTCCGCCCCGTCTATCAGATGGTGATAAGCCATACTATAGACAGGTTGATACAGATGAGCCTTAACTTCTGCCAGATGGGGCTTATCCCAGATTATCTGAGCCTGAACACCACCTGCAATTGTAATGAATAGTGTGATAAAAAGTAGTTTCCTCATATGACAGTGAGACGGTTAATTCACCACCAAACGGGTACTGATGACATCACGGCTATTGGAACCCACCATGATATCAAATTCGCCGTCGCCTTGGACGATATTGCCGTTAATATCGTAATACTGCAGCATGTCGGGAGTTATTGTAAACTTCACCTCACGCTGCTCACCTGCCTTCAGATGGATACGTTGGAAGCCTTTGAGTTCTTTTACAGGACGACTTACATCGGCCACCAAGTCACGAATATAGAGTTGTACCACTTCATCAGCCTCGCAATTACCTGTATTAACGACAGTCAGTACGGCTTCTACACTGCCGCCCTTCGCCATGTGGTCTGAACTCAGGTTCAGTTTTCCGTAGTTGAAGGTTGTATAAGTAAGGCCATAACCGAAAGGATAAAGCGGATCGTTTCTCTCCTCCAGATAGTTGCTGGCAAACTTCTGATAGCGATCTGCACCCTCTGCCACTGGGCGACCTGTATTCAAATGATTATAATAAATAGGTACCTGCCCGAGCGCACGAGGCATTGTCACCGTCAGATGACCACTGGGAGCCACATCGCCAAACAACACATCGGCAATGGCCCTGCCTGCCTCGGAGCCTGCAAACCACACGTTCATGATGGCATCCACATGTGCTTGTTCCCAGGTCAGAACGGTAGCACGACCAGAGAAGTTCAACAGCACGACGGGCTTGCCCAGTGCCACAAGAGCCTCCAGCAGCTCGCGCTGCACATCAGGCATCTCCAACGTAGCACGACTACTGCTCTCTCCGGAGAACTCTGCGCTTTCACCCATAGCACACACAATCACGTCAGCCTCCCTTGCCACAGCGAGTGCCTCAGCTTTTGCCTTAGCCTCATCTACTCTGGGAATATGTTTGCCAAACTCGGCAGCTTCCTGTAAGGCTGCATCACGTGTCAGGTTACAGCCTTGGGCATACAACAGTTGTGCTTTACCTTTCAGTGCCTGTTCCATACCTTCCTTTATTGTCTGATAGCGCTCTGGGGTATAGGCCACACACCAAGTGCCTGCAATATTAGCACGATCATTGGCCAACGGACCAATCAGGGCTATCTTGCCTTGTTTCTTCAACGGCAGGGTCTGATGATCATTCTTCAGTAGCACGAAAGTCTCTGTAGCCAACTGGCGCGACATGGCACGATGCTCGTCAGTATAGATATCACGAGCCCTGCGCTTAGCGTCCAGATAGCGATAGGGATTGTCGAAAAGGCCCAACTTGTATTTGGCTTCCAAGACACGACGGCAAGCAAGATCAATGTCAGCCATCGTAACAGAACCGTCTTTCAACGACTCAGCCAGCGTACCGATAAAGCCATTTGAGCACATGTCCATATCTGTACCTGCCTTCAGCGCCTTCACCGAGTTCTGCTTCAGATTGCCAAAGCCGTGGTTCGTCATCTCACCAATCGAACCGTAATCTGTCACTACGAAACCGTTGAAGTTCCACTGATTGCGGAGCACATCGGTAAGCAACCAACGATTGGCTGTGGCATGCTGACCATCAACAAGGTTGAATGACGACATAAACGAGCCTGCTCCAGCCTCAGCCGCAGCCTTGTAAGGAGGGAAATACTGGTTGTACATGCGCAAATGACTCATATCCACTGTATTATAGTCACGACCACCTTCTACGGCTCCATAAAGGCCATAGTGCTTCACACAGGCCATCACCCTGTCTGTATCATACTGATCGCCCTGATAACCACGCACATAAGCCTTGGCAATCTGACTACCAAGGAAGGGATCTTCTCCCCCACTCTCTGCCACACGCCCCCAACGGGCATCCAGCGAGATGTCTACCATAGGCGAATACACCCAATTGATACCGTCGGCTGTAGCCTCTCTGGCAGAAACACGGGCCATATTCTCAATGGTAGCCAAATCCCAAGAACATGACAAGGCAAGGGGAATGGGGAAGATGGTCTCATAGCCATGAATCACATCCATTCCTACGATAAGGGGGATTCCCAGACGTGACTTCTTAACAGCAATATCCTGAAGCGCCTTGATTTTGTCTACGCCTTTCAGATTGAACACACCGCCAAGCTGTCCGCTGGCGATGCGGGCTCCTACCTCGGTATCGACATTCCCACCCGTGACGATTTCGTCACTGGCTGGTGCCAGATTCAACTGACCCAGTTTCTCTTCCAGCGTCATCTTCTGGAGCAACTGGTCAACAAACTTGTTCATGTCCGATTGTGCCGACACTGCCATCACCAGGCAGCCTGCCAACAAAGTTAAGATACATCTTTTAGTTTTCATACTTATAATATTTATAATTACTATTCCGATTTGGTTGCAAAGATACGAAATAAATTGGAAAATAATAAATCCCGCCCGGACAAAAAGCCGGGCGAGACACACTAAGTATAAAAAAAAGCAGCTTCACAGCTGTGTATGCTGAATCGTTTACTTGTGTTCTGCAACATACATACCGAGGATCTTAACGGTTGTACCAGCAGCAGTACCACCGAAGTCAAGACACATACGGAACTTACCGTCGAAGCCTGGGAGATCAACCAGCGTAATAGCCGTTGGCACATTGGCGCTGACATCATGACGATCGGCTGTCAGGAATACATTGTCATCGGCATCATTCTGTGCTTTGACAGTCATACCTGGCACATCACCATTGGCTACGACTACGAGTGAGAGATCGTAGGTCTTGCCAGCGCTAAGTTTCACATTGTCAAACGGGATGTGTACTTGTCCCTGCCACTGGTCTGGGCCAATACCTTCAGGCATGGTCAGCGTCAGTTCTGCCGACGTGTCACCCTCATAGTCAGGATCAGCAACCTGTGACCAGCCTCCGTCAGCAAACCAGAAGCGGAAGTCGCTACCAAACGGCTGATCCTTCAGGATGTTATTGTCAGAAGAATAGTCAAAAGCCCAGGTATCGCCCGTCACGTTGGCGGCATTATGCTCTGTCAGGAACACGCGCTTGATGGTAATCTCCGTACCAACAGGAGCACCAGCGAAGTC
Source organism: uncultured Prevotella sp. (assembly GCA_900314995.1). GTDB lineage: Bacteria > Bacteroidota > Bacteroidia > Bacteroidales > Bacteroidaceae > Prevotella. The sequence continues at coordinate 22,502 of OMXK01000002.1, read as the reverse complement.
GAGTGCGAGCTTGAATACGCCGTCGAAACCAGCACAGTCTGCCAGACTGATTACATTGATACCTCTCGTAATCTTATGACGTGCATCAGAGAAGAACGTATTGTCATCTCCCTCCAACTGAGGCTTAACCGTTACACCGTCACCCTCCATGTCAGCAGACGATTCGATGGCAATAGAGAAATCGTAGGTCTTGCCGGCACTGAGCTTCGGGCCATTATGCTCGATATGGATCTGAGCCTGCCACTGGTCACTGCCTGTTCCTTCAGGAATCGTGAAGCTCAAGCCGCTGTGGATATCACCATCGATGCCAGGATTAAGACCACCTGACCAGTCAGAGGGCGAGAACCAGGAGTTGTTGTCAGGTTTCCAATCAGCGAGGAGATCAGTACCTTCGGTATAGCCGAGCCACTGCTTGTCATCACCACCTACTTCAGTATTAATCCAATCCACATCCTTCGTCCAGACGAACATTTTCTGGTCACAGCCTGAGAAGGCATACAGTGTGGCTGCCACAGGTCCATTGGCCTTGACGGTGATTTCCGTAGATGCGCCTATCGGGAATGCCGTGACCTTTGTGCCATTGGTAGAGATGTAGTAGGTCACACCATCCAACTGCTGTGAATTGTTGGTGAGGGTGAATGTTGTCTGCTTAGGCTCATCGACCTGTGACACACTCAGCGACAGAGCTTCCTGAGGAATCACGGAACCACCCAGACTGTGATCATCGCTGTCCTGCGGCTTGCAGGAATCGAATCCTGCAAGTGCCAGACAAGCTATCATTGTGCTATATAGTAACTTTTTCATAATGCTTCAATTTTCTATTCTACCTATTTATTAATTATAACCAGGGTTCTGTTTCAGAGCAAACTCCGTACCGGCGGTCTTATCGATCTCTGCCTGTGGGATAGGCAGGTACTTATTATGCTCATCCCAAGTACGGACAGAGTTGTGGTCTGCATCATTCTCAGTCAGCACAGAGGCGGCATCACCCCAACGTACGAGGTCATAGTAGCGATGGCCTTCACCAACGAATTCATAGTGATACTCATCCTTGATGTCTTTTGCTGTCGGGTTAGCAATGTCGTGATCGTTGTCACCGAAAGCGCGACGGCGCACCTGATTGAAGCACTCCTTTGCAGAAACACCCTGTTGCTCGGCAACACCATCCATAATCACCAGTTCGGCATAGTTCAGCAGTGTCTCAGCATAGCGGAAGATGCGGAGGTTGTTACAGTAGTTCAGGTCCTGATCACCTACAGGCTTACGATAGTCAAAACGGGCTGCATACTTCTTGAAGAAGAGACCGGTATCCTGGAAACGGGGGCCGTAGGAACCTTTTGCACGCCAGTCGTTGATAGAGCCGTCACGACGGGTATCGCCAGCAGCGAACATCTCATAAGTAGAGACACGTACAGGACAGAATCCCCAACCGTCACGATAGATGGCATCAGGATCAGCCAAACCATTCGGAGAGATGAAGGCAGGAAGGTTGGTACCATAACCCTGCCAACCGCTTGACCAGGTCTTACCCTCACCCATCTGATTGGACTCGAAGATAGACTCACGGCAGAACTCGCGCTCATCGTCCCAGAGACCATTGAAGTCGGGATAGAGTTCATACTCTCCGCTATTGATGATAGTAGCCAGATCGTTGGCAACCTCCTGATACTTCGTCTGATCCTTCTGATACATCACGGCACGAGCCTTCAGCATCAGGGCGGCAGCACGGTTTACGCGACCTTTGCCATTCTCCGAAGCATCATCGTTATTGAACATGGGCAGCACACCTTCCTGAGCAGCCACATTGACATCGCTGATAATCTGGGCATAAGCCTCATCAGGCGTAATCTGCTTAGCCATATAGTTGGTGGCAGCAGTCAGAGGTTCCGTAAAGAAAGGAATACTTCCAAAATACTTCCAAAGCATATACACATAGTAAGCACGGAGGAAGTGAGCCTCGGCATTATACTGCTTCACACGGGCCGTCTGGTCTTCGATACTGGCACAAGCGTTGATCACAGAGTTGGCACGAGCGAAACCAGAGGTATAGATGTTCCATGAACCAGGAAGGGTATGCAGACCGTCGGCCTGGAAGAGTGAGATGTTATAGAGCTGCAGCTGGTCACCAGCATCACCACCACCCTTGTAACAGTCATCAGACTGAACGTCGGCAACTACACAGTTAGATTCATAGTTGTTGTTGGCATAGGAGTCGAACAACAGGATCTGATAGACTGCGGCCAGTCCGGAGTTGACAGATGCTTCGGTAGCGGTACCACCGTCAGACAGTCTGTCAGTAGGCAGAGACTCCAAGAAGTCGTCACCGCATGATGTCAGCGTCATCCCTGATGCCAACATGGCTGCCATTACTAATGTCTTATATAATTTCATAATCGTTGTATCTTTTATATTAAATTAGAATGTAACGTTAGCACCAATGTAAATGGTACGAGACTGCGGATAGATACCCTTATCAACGCCCATGGCTGTTGCTGAAGCACCATCACCGCCACCCAATTCAGGATCGAAGCCGTCGTAGCCAGTGAAGGTCAGCAGGTTCTCGGCTGAAACATAGAGGCGGAGACGCTGGATAGAAGCGATACGGGTAATGTTCAGAGGCAGGGTATAACCCAACTGGATATTCTTCAGACGCATATAGCTGCCATTCTTGATGAAGAGGTCAGATGACTGCCAGTTACCGTTGGGGTTAGCGGCTGTCATACGGGGAATCTTGTTGCTGGTACCCTCACCATGCCAACGATCCATAATCCACGACGGACGGTTCATGGCAGGCACGTCACCACGCTGGGCGAAGTCGAAGACATCGTTGCCCAGAGTTCCCTGGAAGGAAGCATTGAAGTCGAAGCCTTTCCAGTCAGCACCAAGAGTCAGACCGAAGGTTACATCGGGAGCACCCTTACCGATCTTCGTACGGTCACCAGAGTTAATGGAGCCATCACCGTCGAGATCAACGAAACGTACGTCACCAGGCTGTGCATTAGGCTGGATCAGACCACCGTCGGCATTCTTATAGCTATTCACCTGATCCCAGTTCTGGAAGATACCGTCTGTCTTCAGACCATAGAAATAAGGCCATACATCACCGTTCTTGGCATGGACGTAAGTACCGACACCACCAGCACCAGCACCTTCGTAGTCAGTCTCGCCCGACTCGTTACCAAGGTCGATCATCTTGTTCTTCAGAATAGATACGTTACCATTGATATAGTAATTGAAGTCCTTCACGTGGTCTTTCCAACCGAACTCAAACTCATAACCCCAGTTCTCCATCTTTCCGAGGTTACCCATAGGTGAACTCTGGCCGATATAAGTAGGAACAGGCATATAGGCAAGCATGTCCTTGGTCTTTTTCTTGAAGTAGTCAAAGCTGAAGCTCAGACGGCTGTTGAAGAAACGGAGATCGATACCGAGGTCAATCTGTTCAGAAGTCTCCCATTTCACGTCGGGGTTAGCCACACGACCAGGAGAAGAGCCATAGATCATTGTACCCTCATTGGCCTGTGACACAGGGTTGTAGCTGCCACCAAAGTAGTAGTTCTCACCACCGTCCATCAGCGACATATAGAGGAAATTACCAATAGAGGCATTACCGTTCTGACCCCAAGAGGCACGGATCTTCATCACATCGAACCAAGCGGGTTTAGCTTTCTGCAGATAAGGTTCGTTAAGTACGTTCCAACCAAGAGATACAGCGGGGAACGTAGCCCATTTATTGTTTGTTCCGAATACGGAAGAGCCGTCACGACGGAGGGTGAACTGAACCATATAGCGCTCGTCAAAGTTATAGTCGAGACGTCCGAAGTAAGAGGCAAGAGAAGTCTTGTCGTAACCGCCGGTACCACCACTTACGCGCTCCTCAGAACGGTCTGCGATAGCATAGTCGATGTTAGCCTTCAGCGGGTCTGTGTCGAGCAACTGGTAGTCGTTACCTGAGAGATAACGGTACTGGTAACGGTTGGCAGATTGTCCGAGCACAACAGTCAGGTTGTGCTTGTCAGCGAAAGTGTTCTGATAGGTGAGCACATTCTCAACCTGCCAACGGAAGCCACGGTTCATCGAACTGCTTACCCAACTCTGATCGGTATGAGCCATCGTACCGCGGAACTCCTTCATGCCATAGCCGTCGTAGCCCCAGAAAGCGAGGTCGGCACCATAGCTGCTCTTGAACTTCAATCCAGGGAGCACATCCAGCTCAGCATAGAACGAAGCCACGAACTTATCATCATTGTTATAGCCATGTGAAGGCTGATTCAGCGTAGCCACCGGGTTTGTGAGTTCCTGGAAACCAGTGGGAGGCAGCGAGAACACGCGACCGTCCTTTGTAATAGCGTTGGGCTGCTCAGCAAGCAGAGCCTTACCTTCCTCCTCAGAGAGATAGACGGGCTGCAGGGGTGAGAATGTCAGGGCCGAACCCAGGATTGAACCATACTCAGTATTGGTAGAGATTCCAGAACTCTGTGAGCGTGAGTAACCAATATTCACACCGACCTTCAGTTTATTAAGGAACGTGCGGTTATTAGCCTCGAATACGGTATAGGTGCTGTTGCTACGCAGACTCCAACGGTTATAGTTAGAACGGTCGTAGTTACCACCCACGATACCTTCCTGATCGAAATAGCCGAGTGAAAGGAAATAGTTCATCTTGTCGTTACCGCCGCTGACACTTACCTGATGCTGTATAACGGGAGCATCGTAGTTGAACACCTCGTCCTGCCAGTCAGTACCAGTACCCTGGAAAGAGGCGATGTCATTTGCAGAATAGCGGGGCACGTTGCCGTCGTTGACCTGAGCCTCGTTCATGATGGTCATATACTCCTGGGCATTCAGCACAGCCTTCTTCTTCCAAGGATTCTGCCAACCATAGCTGAAATCATAATTAATAGTGGTCTTGCCGGAAGAACCACTCTTCGTGGTGACGAGAATCACACCGTTCGCTGCACGAGCACCATAGATAGCGGCAGAGGCAGCATCCTTCAGGATCTCGACAGAAGCGATATCCACGGGGTTCAGATAGCTGATACCACCCTCAACGGCCATACCATCGACGATGTAAAGGGGATCGGAGTTATTTACAGAACCAGAACCACGGATGGTAAACTTCGAGGGAGCACCGGGCTGTCCTGAAGCCTGTGTGATCTGAACACCAGAGACTTTACCCTTCAGGGCGTCCTCAATACGTGAGGGACGTGTCAGGTTCAGATCATCACCAGTCACCTTCGAGATGGCGGCTGTCACAACACTCTTCTTCTGAACACCATAGCCGATTACCACCACATCGTTGAGCACCTGAGCATCCTCTTTCAACGTAATGGTCATCTCATTCTTGGCTTTCGCTTCCTGGGTCTGATAACCCACATAAGAGACTACAATCGTCGCACCATCAGATACCTTTAAGGCAAACTGACCATCAATATTGGTGATGGTCGCATTCTGAGGTTGCGCTTTCTCGACAACAGTAGCACCGATAACCGGGTCACCGTTCTCGTCAATCACAGTACCCAAGATTCCTGAGAACTGGGCGAATGTTGACATGGACATAAACAGTCCAAGCAACGAGCATAGAAACCTACTTTTTTTCATAAATTGTTATTAATATTGTTAGTAACACATAATTTAGCTAGATCACGACTTGTTGATAAAAGTCCATGGTTTTAATTCCGGTGCAAAGGTACAGTGAAAAAACAGGGTCTGAAAGCCGACAAAGACCGAAATATAGATGGGTGTCATTTTTACAAGAATCGTATACTGTTGATATTAAGGTGGTTAAGAGGTGTGCCTGTTTTTGACGATATAGACGAAATACCTATCAGTATAGATACAAAAATGAAAAAACATGACCATATATTTGGCCATTCTAAACATTTTATGTACCTTTGCAGACAAATTAAAACCAAAAACAATGAATAGGCAAATACTAACTAACATTTTCCTGACTTTCACTCTCTGTTGCACAGGAGCAAACCATGTGAATCTGGACTCCTTATACAAAGTGCTGGATGCCGCCATCGACTCTTCCGACATCTATCTTCGCCAGAAAACGGAGCGCATCGCATCGCTCAAGGACAGCTATCGTCGTAGCACCACCGATATTGAAAGATACAATGCTGCTGAACAGCTTTATGAGGAATACATCCCATTTGAAAACGACTCCGCCATCACTTACCAATATAAATGTATCCAGTTGGCAGAGCGCATGGAGCGTACCGATCTGAAGGACAAGGCACTCATCGACCTGGCCTCTCAACTGGCCAACTCAGGATTCTATCATGAGGCCGAAATGCATTTCAAGGAAATACAGCCAAGCCAACTTGAAGGAACAATTCGCGACAAATGCCTTACAACCATGAGCCAGTTGTATGGTGAGATGGCCTACTACACACACGATCCAGAACTCAAATCAAGGTTCTATGCCACTCAAAATGCTTTACGTGACTCGCTGATTGCCACAATCGACAGTACTTCCCTGACTTGGATCTTCCAGAAGACGCTGACACTCAACAACCGTGAAAAGTCTAAAGAAGCGCTTGCCTACAGCGACAGATGGATGAAGGTGTGCAAACCTGGTAGCCGCGATTATGCCACGATGGCCTTCTTCCGCTCTGAGATATACAAGAATCTCGACGATGTAGAGATGCAGCGCTATTGGCTTCTGCATGCCGCCATCATCGATGTGCGCAATGCCATTATGGACCAGGGAGCACTCTGGAGCCTTGCCAATTCGCTTATCCGCAATGAGGGCGACCTCGATCGTGCCTATAAATACATGGACTTTTCATGGAACTGCATCTCCCAGTTTAGTCCTCACATGCGGTCCTGGCAGGTGTCACCCATCCTGACACGTATCAATGATGAATATAAGGCCAAACTCAAACATGCCAACACCCGTCTGCAATGGACGGTGGGTATCATCAGTCTGCTGTCACTCTTCACGATACTGCTGCTGGGATATGTCACCAAAAAGCGTAAGCAGCTGGCTGTTGCACATGACGAACTGGCACAGTCTAACCAGCAACTGTCACGCTTGAATGCCCAGTTGAAGGAGACCAACGAACAGCTGGCCATGTCTAACCTGCGGCTCCACGACTCTAATCGCGTAAAAGACGAGTATATCACCAAGTTCCTGAAACTCTGCTCAGAATACATCGACAAACTCGACAACTACCGCATCAAAATCAACCGCAAGGCGAAAGCCAACCAGTTTGATGACATCCGGAAGATGACGAGTTCCCAGCAGATGAAGGAAGATGAGGTCAAGGAACTCTTCGACAACTTCGATGCCGTATTTCTCCATTTGTTCCCCAATTTCCTCAGTGAGTTCAATGCCCTGCTGAAACCAGAGGAGCAGATTGTACTGCCAGAGGAGAACCATCTCACTACAGACCTGCGCATCTTTGCCCTGATTCGCCTGGGCATCGATGAAAGTTCGCGTATTGCCGACTTCCTGCGCTACTCGCCCAACTCGATCTACAACTACCGTGCCCGTATCAAGAATAAGGCCATCGGCGACCGCGAGGACTTCGAGCGACGCGTCAAGGAAATCGGTATTGAGAAACATTAAGCATAGCATACTGGAAAAAGGGCGCCTGCTCCCGCAGACGCCCTTCCCCTAAACTTACTATTAATCTAAAAACGAACTCTAACCAACTAGTATAGATAAGTATTTGATGACAATCTTAGAGTCCAGACTTGTAAATCTAACAATCATTTAACTAATATAACTAATTAAGACCAAATTATTAATTTCAATCATTTGTGTAGAACCAGTCGGCGGGTACACTCTGGCGCTCAGTCATCCAGCCCTGTGAAGGATCAACAGCGATGATCATCGGAGCCTCACCTGCCTTGGGGAACTGAACCTTGAACACACCCTCGCTGTTCTTCTGTTCCACCTCGATGCTCACGTTATGAACACCATTGAGACCTGTCCAACCCGTTACGTCGTCGAGTTTCAAATCCGGGCTTGTCTGGAAGGTATCCTGACCACCGGCAGCATATTCCTTATTGCCAATCTTCAGGACAAATGGGAGTGTTCCTCCAAGGTGACGGATCACGGCCTCCTGACGCTTACCTTTCTCATTCCATGCAGTCACCACACCGTTGGTATAGGTAGGACTAATGGTTCGTATCTCAGTCACGTCGACAACGATATCGTTGAAGTCAAAGTCATCGGTAGAACCCAGGTCCTCAATCATATAGCGCACGGTCTTCACCTCTTCGATCTCTTCGCCCTCCTCGATCTTGATGGGCTTCGGAACAGTCTTGCCATACACCAGGAACACCACGTCATTGCAGTCCCAGTCAGAATCCTTCAGATCGGCATCCTCACAGCCGATGATCATCACCTCGTTGTCCTCAGCGATATTGGCGGGACGTGGCACATTCTGCAGGGCGAGCATCTGGCCCTTCAGCGATGACTCATGGGCACCAACATTATTAATCTCGTGATATTTACCATCCCATTCACCGCTACCTGAAACCGTGACATCCAGATAAAAGTACATCTCAGCACCCACGGGGAAATCGTGGAAAGTATAAGGTGTAGAACGCACGGCAGTCACCTGGTTCTTTTCACTCCAGTCGGGAGTCCAGCGGTCTGTACCGTCTGTATTATAGAGGCTGTTCCAATGTCCATAGCCCCAGTCATACCACTGACCATGCAGGTTGTGCCACTCATCATTGTCCAGATCTTTAATCTGGATGGTACCTGTCTTTGTTTCATCCTGCACATTCTCATCAGAACCACCCAGACTGGTCTTGTTGATCTTCTCCCACACCAGGTAATCGACGCCATCCACCACGACGTGGAGATTCCACATGGCTCCTGCCTGACCCTGATAGATGGGGATAATGGTGAAGTCATTGCCGGGAACGGTCATATAGAAAGGATTGCCCAGACTACGGTTGTCCTGACCTTCCACGAGTTGCTCATGCATCCAGGCCAGTGTATTATTATCGACCTCGTACCAATTGCCAGCAGTGAAGCCGCCATCATTGGCACGTGTGCGAACCTTATTATTAGAACCCATGCGATAGTCGCTCTGCTTGGTGCTGAAATCCCAGCTCTGGTTCAAGTCCACATTAGGATACTTCTTGGCGAAGTTCTCAACATACGATTCCTTGACGGATACCTGTTTGCCTTCGTTGATGACATTGGTATCATAAAGATCCGTATTACTTGAGCAGGCTGTCAATGCAGCGGCTGCTACGACCATCATCAGTTGTTTTGCGTTCGTTTTCATTTTTCTTTTTAGTTTTTAGAATGAATAATTCTGTTAATAAATTCGTTTTTGTCTTTTTTGTTTCGACGGTGCAAAGGTACGATGCTTTTTTGCCAAAAACAAGAGCATATAAAGGCAAATGTGGAAGAATATAGGGGCACAGAATACGACAACTGGCTGAAATACAGCAGAATACGCAAAACATTCAGAAGCGCCAATGTGGATACCATATAGAGGTGTAAAAAGTACATTTATCGCCGTTTTGGGGCAAAAAAAAGAGCGAACCCGAAGGCTCGCTCACTTAAAAAAGGTGTCTCTCCGACTTATTTCTCATTGTCAATGAGCTTCCAGATACCAGCAGCGCAAGCACCACCTACGAACGGACCAACGATGAAGATCCAGAGGTTTGCCAGAGCTGTACCACCCTGGAAGATGGCAGGAGCAATCGAACGGGCGGGGTTCACAGAAGTACCAGTGTAACGGATACAAACCAGGTGAACCAGAATCAGGCTCAGACCGATGGCCAGACCAGCAAAGTTGTTGGTAGCACCATTTGTCTTGGCAGTTGCACCAAGAACCACGAGTACGAACACACAGGTAAAGATGATCTCAGCCAACAGTCCGCCGAGCATCGTTACGTTTGCCTGCAGGTCGTTGGCACCGGTACCCTCCAGTCCGGGAACATTTTCCGTCAGTATATACAGCAACAGGCTGCCGATAAAGGCACCGATTACCTGGAAGAGCATGTACATACCGCAATCCTTACCATTGATACGTCCACTGAGGAAGCAACCCAGGGTGATAGCCGGATTGATGTGGCAACCGCTGATACCGCCGATAGTGTAGGCCATCGCTACGACAGCCAGTCCAAAGGCAAACGCTGTTCCAACCACAGCAGGGATATTGTTCACTGGATCACAACCCAGACTGACGGCAACGCCGCAGCCCATCAATACGAGCACCATTGTGCCCACCATTTCTGCTAAATACTTTTTCATAATTGCAATTGCTTTTAATGTTAATGGTCTATTATTTCCGTATTTGGCGGCAAAGTTAATCAAAAAATGTTTAGGATACAAACATTTTACAATTTATTTTCCAAAAAAAAGAGCAGGAGACCGCAGCTTACGCCTTAGTCTCCTGCTTATTACTTTTTATTTCGTCCTAATAGACCGATTATTTAAACCAATCGATACTCGGTACACGAGAGCGCTCCGTCATCCAATCGTGACCTGCCTCCACAGCAACCATCTGGGGAATAGAGCCAGTCTTAGGGAACTCAATCTCTACTACCTGGGCATTCGCACCCTTCACAGCGAAAGAGATATTATTCTCTGAAGGCTGCCAGTCGGAAGCGTCAAACTCACCATACACGGCATTCTTGTCAATGCTCGTGGTGTTGTACATCGTCTTCACATCAAGGCCTTCCTGACCATTCTTAGACCATACCTGCTTACCATCGATGAGGATAGTGATGTCGAGTATTCCACCAAGCGCACGAACGACACCTTTCGTCTCAACCTTACCGTCGCTCCAGGTCCTCTTTGTCAAGTCAACCACGCAGTCGTTGAAGTCAAAGTCACCCACGCTACCAAGGTCTTCCATCATGTAGCGCTTAGCAACCTCACTGACAACTACCACAGGCTCTTCCACAGGTTTCTTTGTTGCCTCTACCCACCATATCATATCCTCGTAGTTACCATCACGGTTACAATCGAAGCACCAGAAGGTATTTCCGTTTACAACCACTTCCTTGAAGGTAGTAAGTTTGTAATCAGAAGCCTTCACAAGAGCACCTTGCTTATTTGTCTTGGCCTCATCATGAGTCTGAGCAATAACAAACCAGAATGCATCCTCAGGAAGCTGGGTCAGATCCATATAACGGGGATGATCCATGTAGTTTGTTCCTTTATGCCACTTCAATTTAGGATTAGTCTGAGCTACCCACCAATTCTTCTCTGCATCCAGATGCAAACCAACTCGCATATAAGTCTTCGTATTGTCGCAAGGACTTGTTGCAAAGACTCTGAACAGGATATTGCTATACTGATCGATGTTCCATGGTTGGGCAGCTGTATTAGCTACAGCTGATTTGATGTCCTCCAAATCAGCTTTATAGATGGTGTTCAGGGCATTCTGGTTCAAATTGGCCTTGCTCTGGGAGTCCTTCCATTTCCACTCCAAACCATACGTGTCATCTTCAAACTGCACAATCAGCACGGGGTCGTCATCTGCCTCATCTGCTTCACCACGGGTGCTAGCCTTAGCGCTAGCTGTAAAGTCCCAGCTCTGAGTCTCTGCTACAGGGCCAAAGGCCTCTACAAACTGCTGTTCATAGCTCTTCACGATGTTCTGATTGACAACATTTGCATCATACATGTCATTATTACTACATGAAGTGAACATCATAGTTCCTGCCAATGCTACCATAACAGCAGCAGCGCTCACATTTTTTTCATTTCTATAAAGTTTATTATTTGATTAATTTAATTTTTTTGCAAATTCGATGCAAAATTACTCATTTCCCCTTAACCCACCAAATATATTACCCAACATTTCTCAAAAAGGCCCAATTATTAATTTATATTAAGGTTTCCCTGATGATGGCCCTCCAAAAAGGCTTGCTTTAGCCAATTAAATGCAAAAATAGAAGCTTTTCTATCGTCGATTCAGAAAAACTTCGTACTTTTGCAGTGAATATGCAACAGACGAATCCATACCTCAAGCAATTCCCCGAATTAATGAAGGGGAAAAAGATAATTTACGTCCACGGCTTCGGCTCGTCAGGACAGTCTGGCACCGTCACTCGTATCCGAGAGGTGCTTCCCAACGCCACCGTCATCGCTCCCGATCTCCCCATTCGCCCCGAAGAGGCAATGGCACTCCTGAAGCAACTTTGCCAACAGGAACAGCCCGACCTCATCATCGGCACCTCGATGGGTGGCATGTATACCGAGATGCTCTATGGCTACGACCGCATCCTCGTCAATCCGGCCCTCCGGATGGGCGACACGATGAAGGAACATGGCATGATCGGCAACCAGCACTTTTCTAATCCTCGCCTCGACGGCGTACAGGAGTTCATCGTCACCAAGGCTCTTGTCAAGGAATACAAGGAAATGACTGATCACTGCTTCGAAGGTATTAATAATAAGGAACAGGCGCGCGTATGGGGACTCTTCGGCGATGAGGACACTACCGTCAATACCTACGACCTCTTTCACGCCCACTACCCTACCGCCATCCGCTTTCATGGCGAACACCGCATGAACGACAACTCCTTCATGCATGCCGTCGTCCCGGTTATCCGTTGGATAGACGATTGCCAGGAAGGCCGCGAGCGTCCTATCATCTATATCGACATCAACACCCTCGCCGACAAGTTCCATAAGCCGAACAGTTCAGCCCAGAAGACCATCCGCACGCTGCTCGAGACCTATCAGCTCTTCTTCGTGGCACCAGCCCCTGCCGAGCCTGAGCACTATGCCGAAGTCAACACCTGGCTCTACGACTATATCACGGTTCCCGCCTACGGCCATACCGTCTTCACCAACCAGAAACAGCTTCTCTACGGCGACTATCTCATCGACGCAGAGGAAACTGATACGATGGGCACCCTCATCCAGTTTGGTACCGATACCTTCAAGACCTGGGACGATATCGCCGACTATTTCTCCCGCCTAGGCGGCCAGTAAACAATAAAAACACTTACACAAATGAACATACAAGAACTACTGAATCGCACAGACCGCTTTGCAGCCAATGCGGGTTGCAGGATAACAGAGGCCGATGCCAATCATGCCGTCGCCGAGATGCTGGTCACCAATGATCACCTGAATGGGGGGAATGTCTGTCAGGGAGGCGCCCTCTTCACCTTGGCAGATCTGGCAATCGCCGCCCTGATGAACTATCGTGAACAGCTCACCTTCGGCATCAGCAACAGCATCATGTTTGTATCCAGCGCCAAGGAAGGCGACCTGCTTCGTGCAGAAGCCGTCAGCGTCTGCGACCATCACAAGATTCCATCCGTCGAAGTCAGGGTCACCAATCAGGAAGGCCGCCTCATCTGCCACGTCACAGGGTTAGGCTATCGCAAGAGCCAGAAAATCTGAATGAATGAGGGTTTTCCCCACTATTTGATCTTCTTGAGCTATATTCTTCAACATTATTTCTCGATAAGCCGGTATTCGGTGGTATGACTGAGGCGGCGGCTCTTGAAGTCGAACTGGTTGTCGTTCAGGGCGTTGCCTAGTTTGACAAAGGTGGTATCGGGGTCGTAGTTGGCATAACGCTCCGAGAGACGCTGGCTGATGTCGCTCAGGGCCCACCACTTGCCTTCGCCCTCCTTGGGCTTGCGGAAGGTCTCGCCGATCATCTCCACCAGGTCGTTCATGCGCTGATACGACTCGTTTTCCTTGATGAGCGTCTTGATCTCATCGTCTTCCAGCCAGTAGCGCTCACCGTTATTAAAGAGGTGAAGAGCCTGGGCGAAGAGCTGCTGATGATTGAGGTCGTCATTGAAATTGATGTTGCCCGTCACGCCGATGCAGGCGAAACGCCTCGAACCCGTGGGATCGACGAGGGGCTTCTGCTGGTTGGTGGTGCCGATGAACGAGGTATAGCGGCGATACTGCTTGATGGTCTTGCCGTAAGGCGGACGGAACTTGACATCGGCTGATGACAACAGATACTTCAGCACAATCTGCTGCGACGAGGTGGTCTTGTCGAACTCATCGATGTTGATGAGCGCAAACGAGGTAAGGGCGATGTTCAGGTCGAACTCGTTCTTGAAGTTGATCTTATCATTATAGTAGTCGCGCAGTTCTGGCGGCAGGAGAATCTTACAGAAACGCGTCTTGCCACAACCCTGACGGCCAATCAGCAGCGGGGTTAAAGCATTGCCAGTCAACTGCTTATCGCTCTCGCGCCATTGGGCCACCATCCCCACGAGCCACATGCGGAGATACTTTTCCCAATGGGGCTGGGCGGTGGGCACTCGGGCTGCGAGGTCGGCGATATAGTCGTGTCCATCCCAGGCGGGCAACTTGTCGAGCCAGGTGTTCACGGGGTCGAACTGCTCGATGCGGGTAGAGTCGATGAAGCGGTTCACGTCTCTGTCCCACGACTTCAGCCCCAACTCCGTCGCCCGCAGCGTCATCGTGTTGCGCACCTCCTCCGACAACGGCTTAAACGTCTGATCCTCAGAGAATTTCTCACGATACTCAGCCACGCCCGTCAACAGATTCTTGCGCATGTCGAAGTTCTCGTTGAGGAAGATTTCCGTCTTCATCGCCTGAATGGTGTCCTCAGGGATGCTCTTCAGCGGCTTGATCTTGTGCTTCTTCATGTAGTCCTCCTGCAGGGTGACGGCATAGACATCAGAGAAGACCTTCTTCACCAGCATCTCGTCGGTATTCAGTGCCGGATGCAGCAAGGTATAGCCCTGGGCCTGCGCCAACGGGATGCCTTCAGCCAGACAGCGCGAGGCTATCTCCATGAGCCACTTCATCAGGCGGTCGTCATCGGGCAGGTCGAAGTAATGTCCCGTCACCGACTCCGAGATAAAGAGCCAGTTCATCTGGTAGCTGCGCTCAAGGGTGCGGCCCGGCATCAGGTAGTCGCTCTCGTCAGAGATGGCGATCTGCTCGCCATCCTCCACTTTCCTCGTATCGGCATAGAAGGGCATAGCCTCCGGATTATACCACACCTCCGGATCGCTGCTCAGATAGACCGTGCGGTCGAGACGGGGCTCCAGAAAAGCGATGTCCAGTCCGAACTGCGCCTGATAAGCCTGACGAGCCGTCTCATACAGATGATGATGGAACAGCTGGATATCAGCCTCGTCCTTGGGCAGTCCCCCACCCTGATCCTGATACAGCTCCCCTCGGCAGACGATCTTCACACTCTTGCCCGAGCCACCCAGAAAACAGAGCAGCGTCTGGGGCATGCGGCGCGCCTTGTTGCGGATAGCCATCGCCTGCTCATAGGTAGAGAGCCCGTTGATCTCGAGCACCACGAGACCGTTGTACTTCAGCATCCGTCGCTTCTGGTCGCGGTTCTCATACTCAGCCGCAAAGCAGAGTCGCGGCAGTTTGATGCCCCCTTCGAAATGGGTTAGCACGCGACCATCGTCCGTTCGCTGCGGACTCATCAGGTGATAGACGTCACGAATGTGGCGGACCATTTCCACCTGCGGGCCTTCCTTGATAATCTGGGCTACCTGCTGCAGCTCCATACGGCTGGCAGTTTCAGTCTTTCGGCTGATGTTCAGCATTGTTATACGCATATATACCTTTTCTTTGATTATTTCTTGTCAGTACTGTATTTTTGTTCTAGGCTGCAAAGATACGAAAAATTTCCCAGAAATACAAATTAATTTGCATCAAAATTTGAAATTCTTCTTATACCTACACTAAATCCGAAATATTACTCTGTAAATGAGGATTTTAATCAATTTTGCAACCTCCACTTAACCTCCATCAATCATCCACTTAACCTCCACTAAATTTTGGCTATATTCCCAATCAATTCCGATTATCTGACAAATTTTGCAAAAGTATAGCCCCCACTAATCGGATAAATCAAGTGGAGGTTTAGTGGAGGTTAAGTGGAGGTATAGTGGAGGTATAAAAACGTGTTAACTTGTTGATATATTGTTAATTAATTCAAATTTAGTGGATATTACAACAAAATTAGAGGCATTTGAGTTACATTACGACAAACTATGAGTTACATTACGACAAACTATGAGTTACATTACGACAAACTATAGGTTACATTACGACAAACTATAGGTTACATTACGACAAACTGGTGCTCACCTTACGAGTAAACACCAGTCCGTTACCCCCAAAAAATTCACTTTAGTGGATGTTCAACGCGAAAATTTTCCATTTCATCACAAAAATCAAGGGCAAAGATATGAGAAAGGGACAACTCCACTATGCAATTTGTAGATGATGCCCTATTTCAAAATACACACGCCCAGCCAAATTTGCGAACTAATTCTTGTAAGAGGTTACGATCACGTACAGGAATTGTTACAGCAAAAGTTTCACGCTGACCATCTCGTTCTGCAATGTTTGCAGTGTCGAGGTCGTATTGCGTCTGCAAATTCATCCAAATGTCAGCAGGGATATCAAGGGCCTTCTCCAAGGCAACAGCAACATTCAGCGATACGCTACGCTTGCCATTGATGGTTTCGCTTAGAACGGAGGCTTTGATTCCTGTTTCTGCAGCCAATTGCTTCTGAGTCATACCTCGCTCCTTCAACTCGTCTTTAATCATTTCGCCAGGATGTGTGGCTACGAATGGGGTTAATGTTTTCTTACTCATAATGTTTCGAGATTTCAAACAACAATGCATTTACTATAATACCTGTCTCGTCTGGAGAACTATAGAAGAAAAGGCGATATTGGTCGTTAATCCAGACTGCATCAACACCATTCAGGTCACCTTTCTTCTTCTCATAGTGAAGCGACTTGATATGAAATAAATCCTCTAGCCGCCGTGCACCTCTGATGTAGTTAACCACCTTGATGTATCGCTTAACGATGTCCTTCGACAATCGTTTATACTGGTGGTCTTGCGTTTCACCATTGGTGTAGAGTTCCTCTAAAGCCGTGTTATCAAACTCAATGTTCATTGCTTTACAATGCTTTAACGGCTGCAAAGTTAATAAATAATTCGCAAAAAATTAGCATTTTTGCGAATTATTTATTAACTATAGCTGTTTTAACGAAGCCCCATAGGATGAAGAAGCTTACCATCAGTTGTTTTATCCAGATTCTTCAGACTTTCACCAATCGCGATTAGCAGCATACATGTTGCATCTAAAAGAACCATACCCTTTTTGAAGAGTATCAAACCATCATCACATGAAATGAAAAAAGAAATAAACAGCAGCATACCTCATTGGCACCCCTCTTGCATAGCCAATCGCATGACTATTTCATACTAACTACACATGATGCAGAGCATCGTGAGGTCGTCGCTCTGGGGGGCGTTGCCCACATGCTGCTTCACGCTGTCTGACAGACGTTCCACCAACTGCCTGGCTCCTTCAAAGGGCTGACTGGCAATGCCCTTGACATTCTCGATCTCCTCGCCTTTGAACACCAGTTCCGGCCACAGGCCAATAGGCGCATTCGACTCCATTTCTACGAAAACAGGCTTTGAGGAAGTCTCGCCGCTCTGTTTACCCGCCATCATCACTGGCGGATTGTGGCCAGCATTACAATACAAGAGCTTGCCGCTCTGCATATCGATTTCTCCGATGAACATGGTACAGAACATGCCGTTCTCATTATTCTCCGAGACGGTCTCGTTAAGCCGCGTAGCAATATATTCCGGCGGGAATCCCTCCTTGGCCACCATACGGAACAGATTGACAATCACCGACATGAAGAGCGAGGCCGGTATTCCCTTGCCGCTCACGTCGCCAATACAGAAATAGAGTCTGTTGTTCTGAATGAAGAAATCGTAGAGGTCGCCTCCCACCTCCTTGGCAGGCTTCAGTATGCCGTAGATGTCGATATGGTCGTGTTGGGGGAAAAGGCTTGGCACCATCCCCATCTGTATTTCCCGTGCGATGCGGAGCTCACTCTCCATGCGCTCCTTGGCCGTCGTCGTCTCCTCCAACTGGTCGTAGGCCGTCTTCAGGTTCGTGTTTGCCTCCTGCAACTGGTCGTTCATGAGTCTCAACCGGTGCGCATTCAGACTCCTTCGCCAGAGAATGTAAGCGAGGGTCAGGATGATGAATGCAGCGATGGAGATGGCCGATGTGGTGAAGATCCTGCGAGCCCGTGCAGCCTGTTCCTGCACTGCCATCTTCGACTCGTATTCGCTGATCTGCAGGTTCTTGTTATGCCTGTCGAGACTATCGTTCTGCAGCCTGACAGCAGCATTCTGCAACTCCACCTCCTTGTTTTTCAGGTTCAACTGCAACGCCTCTTCCTCCAGCCGTTTCTGCTCCAGTTCACCAGCCATATTCTCCAACTGCAACGACTGGTTACGCAGTTTCAGTTCCTTCTGTTCGTTCTCCAGGCGACCTACGTCCATCGAGGTGATCATCTCCAGGAGCAGATGCGAATTGCGCGCCTCACTGGCAGAATCTTTCCATATCACATAGTTAGTCAGCGACTTAAAAGCCATCTCATAATTCTTCTGCTCACGATAGATTTGGCGCTCAAGATTGTAGCGCGTCATCGGCGTACGGATGGTGGAGGCTATTCGCAGGGCCTCGTCGAAATTGCGGTCAAGGATACATCTCAGTATCTCCACCCTCTGGCCATAGATATCATCCCGCCCATAGGCTTTTTTGACTTTCTCCCGCTCTGCATAAAATCGGTTGAAGTCTGTTCTGAAGTCACTGTTCTTGGGGTGGTATGCAGCACTGTCGGCAGCCGACATGCACATCAGGGAGTAGGCATTCAAACGGTGTAATTCATTCAAATGAGGCTCACGGATAGCCTGCTCGGCGTATTGGATGGCGCTCTCCATGCTGTTTCGCAAATAATAGATCTTCGCCAGTTCTATCAGACTGGAAGCCGCACTCTCATTGGGAAGGTATTCATGCAGGTAGTTGACAGCCTTCTTGAATCCCTTGATGGCCTCCTCATGATTTTTCATCTGCTCATGGGCATAGGCCGACACATGGAGTCCGTTATAGATGCCCCACTTGTTGCCCTGCTTGATGGCATGCTCTTGCATCTCCTTTGCAATCTGCATGGCCCTGCTGCGATGCTGACGATTACTGGAGAAGAGCACTTGGTTAGCCCAGGCACGGTAGAACATACGATCGTCGCCAGCCTCCTCTGCAGCCCTTTTCAGACTGTCTGTGACGCTGATGAACTCATCGTAATCATAGCCACTATAGAGTTTATACATCCTGGCCTGCAACCGTTTCACCTCGTCGGATGCAGTCTTCTGAGCACTGGCATTCAGCACAGTCAGGCACAGGAACAACACTATCAGGAGTCTTTTCATGCCACTTTGATTCCAGCTGCAAAAGTACAAAAAGCAGCTGAAATAACAAAACGAATGACGTGTTTTATTTGGTGAATGTTCAGATGGAACTTGCGATTGTGGCGCCTTGATGGATGCGGTTGCCCATGCCGATGCCATCGCGCATGTTGCCGGCGAGAATCAAGCCAGGATACTGCTGCTGGAGAGCCTCGATGGTAGCGAAACGCTCGCCGCTGTCGCTCCAATACTGGGGAATGGCGTGTTCGTGGCGGAAGATACGCAGCAAGTCGGGCTGCATGTCGGCAGGATACTTGAGCATCGAATGGAAAGCCTCTAGGGTAATCTCGCGAATCTCGTCGTCGCTCTTCTGTAGATAATCCGTATGACGGGCACCGCCTATGAAATAGGAATACAGGGCGCCACCCTCCGGGCAACGCTGTTCGAAACAACTTGAGGGGAAGAGGATGCCGAGCACACGCTTCTGCTCCTTGCTAGGCACTAGTCCGCCAAAGGCTGGGAAGTCGAGACCACGGGCATTCTTCACGCCGAGGATCACCTGGATGATGGGTGCATAGAAGAGGCTGCTCATTTTCTGCATCTGTGCCTCTGGAATGAAAGGCAGCAAGGCCGGCAGGGCATAAGCGCCCACGGTGGTCACGACCTTACGGCTGACGATCTCCTCTGTACCATTATAGGTACAGCTCCACTGACCGTCGGCTGTCGGTATCACCTTCAGATTGTTGGCACTGGTAATAATGCGGAGGTCCTTGGAGAGAGCCTCAACGAGTCGTTGCAGGCCACCGACAGCCGAGAAGACCTTCTTCGTGGCCAGACGATCACGATCGGTCTTGGGTTCCTTCGCCTTGGCGATAGCTCCACGGATAAAACTGCCGTAGTTGGCCTCCAGATTATAGAGTTTGGGAAGGGCATAGCGAGTGGTGAGCTTCATCGGATCACCCGCATAGACGCCCGAGACGAAAGGATCAACGGCATACTCATAGAACGACTTGCCAAGACGGCGGGCAGCCAGCGCACCAACGGGCTCATCGGGATCGGTGCCTTTCTGCCCTTCCAGATCAATCGGCGCTTGGACGACTCGCGGGCTATCTCAAGCTGGCACGAGCCTTCAAGCATCTGAAAGAGTTCAGCCACTTCAGGGAAGGATACGACACCCGTATTGGGGCCGCTCTCAAAGGTAAAGCCGTTCTCATGGTAGGTATGTATCTGTCCGCCAACGCGGTCGGCTTTTTCAAGGATAACGACGTCGCGCCCTTGCCGATGCAAGTGGAAAGCGGTGCTCAGACCCGTCAGTCCGGCACCAATCACGACGATCTCATGTTGTTGTTTCATGTCTATATTGGTTTAGAGAAGTTCTTATCAGTATGGCGCATCAAGGGGTCGAGAGCGGCAGCGACACAGCGTACAAACGGACGGCCCTCGGTATTCACGGTAATGGTATCAGGCGTCAGGGTAATCAGACCATCGGCAGCCATTTCCTGCATCACAGCCTCATCGTAGCCGCAGGCCTCGCGGAGCATTTCGGGCGTACTGCCGATATGCGCAGCAACCTCCGACCAACGGAGGGCATAGTTGCACATCAGCGTCTCGACGACCTCGCGCACCAGCTTCTCCTGAGCCGAAAGACGGTAGCCTCGGGCCGTATAGAGCCGACCTTCGTTGATGGCCGAGATATAGGCCTGGATGTCGCGACCGTTCTGGGCATAGGCATCGTCGAGCTGACTGATGGCCGTCACGCCGAAGGCATAGACCTGCGCAGTGGTACGTCGTGTACAATATCCCTGGAAGTTCCGATGGAGCTGTCCTTTGGCAAGAGCCTGTGCCAACTCATCCTCAGGAAGCACGAAATGATCGAGCCCAATGGGCTGATAGCCAGCCCCACAAAGTACCTCGGAGGCCAATTCATACATGCGGTTCTTCTCGCTTTCCGCTGGCAAACCTACACGGTCGAGTATCTGTTGACGGGGGAAGAGCTTGGGCAGATGGGCATAAGAGAAGGTGACGAGCCGATCAGGTCGCCAAGCGGCAGCCTGTTCAATCGTCTCGCGGAAACTATCGGCCGTCTGCAACGGCAGTCCATAGATGAAGTCGAAATTCACGGTAGCCCCAGAGGCACGGAGAATCTGCAGAATCTCATCGACAGGCAGTAGCGAAGGCCGACGGTTGACAGTCTTCAGCACTTCTGCCCGCAGATCCTGGATACCCAGACTATAACGGGTGAAGCCACAGTCGATCAGACCCTGCCAGTCTTCGGCAGTCAGGTAGCCAGGATGACACTCGATGGCAATCTCAGGCTGCTCGATGGCTGGTGCGATAGAGAGCAGATGCTCGTTAAGTTCACGGATCAGCGGGATGGGAACAGCCGTCGGACTGCCCCCACCATAGTGGATCTGGGATATCTTGCGGCCAGCGGCAATATGCGGCGCCAAGAGGTCGATCTCCCGATGAAGCGCTCTCACATAATCCGTCATCGTATCCATGTTGCTCAAGGGATAGGAGTTGCAGCCACAATAATGACAGAGGTGGCGGCAGAAGGGCATGTGGAGATAGAAAGATATATTGTTCTGCTGGGCATCGTTAGATGCATCGACAGCCTGCAGATAGTCGTCGGCTGTAAAGGCTGCGAAGAAGTTTGCCGGCGGATAGCTTGTATAGCGCGGCACCGGCTTGTTGTATTTCTGAATAATGTCAGGCTGCATGGGGCTTACGGAATAAAAGGATGATATAAACGAGTGATATCGAAGCGATGATGACCTCCGCGAGGAAGAGTCCGTAATAGCCGAAATGATCGGCTACGGCACCACTCAGACCAGCCATGATGATACCACTGAGATGCGTCAAGACGGTCTGGACGGTGAAATCAGTTCCCTCACGGCCTGGTCGCACACACTCCATTGCAGAGGTATAGACCACAATCGTAGCCATGCCATAGCTCATCCACATCAGCACGATACCGCCATAGAGCATCGCGGTAGTAGGAGTGCCGAGCATCACCAAGCCGAGGAAATAAAGCGTGGTCAGCAGGATGAAGCAGGCAAAGAGGATGCGGGCGGTGAAGATGCCGATGCGGCGCACGATGAAGCCGGCGCCGAAGGAGGCACAGAAGGCAGACGAGGTGCCGATGATGCCACTCATCACGCCAATCTCCTTCATCGAATAGCCCAGATCCACGAGCCAGGGGCGCATCATCGAGAGGATGCCGATAATGCTGGCGTAATAGAGCAACAGGAAACCTATCTGACGCCAGATGCCACGCTGTACGAAAAACGAGGCGAAATC
>OMXK01000064.1 GCA_900314995.1 uncultured Prevotella sp. | reverse complement strand
AAGGACAACAAAATAGTAGTGGAATAAGCCATGAGAAGAATCATTTTTACTTTCATCTGCTGTATGCTATTCATGGCGGCAACAGCTCAGCGTATTACATGCGAATATAATAATGTGTCGCTCAGCGAGGCTCTTCGCCAGTTGAATGAGCAAAGCGAAGAATACACCATCAGTTTCCTCTACAACGAGTTGGAGGACTTCCGCATCACGACATCAGTACATCACAAGACCGTACCCGAAGCCATCCGTCAGATGATAGGCTTTTATCCCATCCGCATGAGCATCGACAGCACAGAAATCACCGTCGAGTGTCCGCAGAAAACCGCCAACCGCTACAAGGGTACTATCATCGACGAGCAAGGCCAGCCCGTAGCCTACGCCAACATCGCCCTGCTTTCGCCTCAGGATTCCACGCTGATCACTGGTGGAGTATCAAATGAAAGCGGTCTCTTTGTTATTCCCTGCGAACAAAAACCAGTCCTTGCAAGAATATCTTTTGTCGGCTACAAGACGATTTACAAGCAATGCAACAATGCAGAACTCGGTACTATACGGATGCAGCCAGAAACACAAACGCTGAAAGGAGTGACAGTGAAAGGTGAACGTCCTGCTTACAAGGCCGTTTCAGGAGGTATGTCCATTGCCATAGCAGGAACTATCCTTTCTGATATGGGAACTGCACTTGATGTACTTGGGCAGCTGCCTCGTATAGATGTGACAGGAAATGGAAATATCAGCGTATATGGCGCTGGAACACCTGTCATTTACATCAATAACCGAAAACTACATGACATGACTGAACTCTCAAGACTGAAGTCAAATGACATCAAGTCAATAGATATTATCACCAGTCCTGGTGCTAAATATGACCGTAGTATCTCATCTGTCATCCGTATTCGTACTATTAAGCCACAGGGAGATGGCTTTAGCTTTAGCACTTCTACCAATGTAAGGAATAATAAGAAATGGGGCGGGTATGAAGACATTAATGTCAAATACCGTACTCATGGATTGGAAATATTCGCAGAAGAGTATGTTCGCAACAGTTGGATAGGGGAGGACAATCATGTAGGGAGTTATCTGCAATTGCCTGATAGTTATGTTAGTATCATACAGACTGGTGACACAGATATGCGCAGCAAAGTTCATTATGAACAGATTGGCATTAATTACGATATTAATGAGCATCAGTCCCTTGGTGCCTCCTACACATTGAATGGCATTAATATTGACGATGCCACTTGCTTGAATGAACAGTCAATCTATAAAGATGGAGTGTTGGAAGGTCATGTGACACAGGAGTCTTGTATCAGCAGAAACCGTCAGCCAAATCATGAAGTCAATTTATATTATCTTGGAAATTTCGGAAAGTTATCCATAGACTTCAATGGCACGTGGTATCGTGGAAAAGAACGTCAAAGTGATATCAGAGAAGAAACAAGCTTAGAACTGGATGACCACGATGTGAATACACATAGTGTGCAACGCAATAAGATGACAGCTGCCAAACTGGTGTTGACCTATCCTATATGGAAAGGTTCCTTCAGTGTGGGTTCTGAGATGACTTGGACACGTACGAATAGTGTATATACAAACGACAATCAGCCTTTACTCTCGTCTGACTCTAAAATCCATGAAAGCAATATTGCAGGGTTCGCAGAATATGCGCTATCACTCGGACTGATCAAACTGGAAGCAGGATTACGTTATGAACATATCGTTTCTGACTACTATTCTTTGGGTGTCAAAGAAGAAGAACCAAGCCGTACTTATCATGACTGGTTTCCCAATGTCTCTGTTTCATGGGAAAAAGACAAAAACAATGTTCAACTTAATTACAGTCGCCGAATCAATCGCCCCTCATACTGGGCACTTCGCAATTTTATCCAATATGACAATCGATATATCTATGAAGGTGGTAATCCTCTACTCCAACCTGAAATGAACCACAACATTGAACTTTCGGCCATCCATTCATGGCTCAACCTGACAGCACGTTATACTTATAGCAATAACACCATGGCATGGATGCCTTCGCTTTATAAAGATAAAGACTTTGCATTGGTTTGCAACCGGAATTATGATCATGGTCAGAGATTGGATGTTTCACTCACTGCATCTCCAAAATTCGGATTCTATCAACCTGTTTATCTGGTTGGTTTCCAGAAACTATACTTTAATTCTGAACAATACGGCTCTGAGCTAAAGGAGTATAAGCCATCATGGACATTCAATGCAAAGAATACTTTTGCTATCAGCGAGACCTTTTCTGCCATGCTCAATCTCCGTTATCGGACAGACTATTACAATGAGTTCCAGCATAGCAAAAGTTACTTTAAGTTGGATATTCGTCTCAACAAGACTTTCTGGAATAAGGCATTGACTGTAAATCTTTATGCCCTCGATCTTCTACGTACCAGTAAAGAGCGATGGGACACGTATGGCATAGGAGTCAACTTAACGAAAGACTGCTATAATTATGACCGTACTTTTGGAATGACAATTACCTATAACTTCAATACAACACGAAGTAAGTACAAGGGTACTGGTGCAGGAAACGATGAAAAGAACAGATTATAAATTCTCTCTCGTTAGGGCAGTGGTCAGCCTTCGCGCTGACACTGCCCCCATATAATAAAAAACATAAGCAATATGAAACATGCAAAACTTCTCTTCCTCCTGATTACCGCCCTCGCATTCGTCTCTTGTAGTAGTAGCAATGATGAGAGACGAAGGCGATATAATCTCTCTCTTTCTCATTTTCAGGAACTACATATTTTGATGTGCCTGTTTTCTGTATCTATGTCAATATCAGCGACTTGTCTTACTGAAACATCTACATTTTCGGATGGTACTATTCCATAGTCAGATTATTATTCGTACCTTTGCACGCGATTATGAAACATGTGTTATTGTCATTGGTTTGCCTGTTGGGCTGCTTGTCATGTACGAAGGACGATGATGTTCTGGTAGAGCTTGACAATACACTGTCTGACTACCAATGGTACATTGAGCAAAAGGATATTGAGTTGGAGAAATTAAAAGCCCGTCTGCGGAAATCAGAATCAAGGGAGGACAGATATGCCGCGACGATGGAACTTTACCGTGCCTACCAGGACTTTTCCCTTGACTCCGCCCTTGTCTATATCAAGCAGTCGTTGGAACTGGCCGACGCGCTCGGCGAGCAGGAGCGCATCATCGACACCCACCTCAGTCTGGCTTTTCTCTATAACTATGTAGGAATGCACTATGAGGCTCTGGAGATTTTCAAGGAGCAGGATGTGACCGGGCACTCCGACTGGTTGCGGAGAAGCCATTTCTATCTGGGCACGAATGTTTATAAAAACCTCTCCCTATATTCTGTTGACAAGGAGCAAAGGGATTATTACCGTCGTCAGATGGAGATTTGCCGCGACTCAGCTTTAGCATACGCGCCCGATGATGTCATATTCCGTGCAGAGCGGTTGAGCGATAACGGGAAAATGCAGGAAGCGGTCGAGTTGCTTTCCAACAACCTGCCAGACAGTCTTACCACCCATGAGGTAGGACTCAGATACTACATTCTCTCCGAGATTTATGAGAAGATGCACCAGCGTGATGAGCAGATCAAATACCTTGCCTTGTCGTCTATAGCAGGAATCAAGAATGCCGTGCGTGAATACATCTCGCTCCGCAAACTGGCCGTATTGCTTTACGAGCAAGGCGACATCGACCGGGCCTATACTTACATCCACCGTTGTATCGATGATGCCAATGCCTGCAATGCGCGAATGAGAATGGTCGAGACATCGACATTCCTGTCTGTCATCGACTCCGCAGTAGTAAAGCAGAAGCAGGAATCGAGAAACACGCTCATCATAACTGCTGCCGTTATCAGTCTGTTGTTGGTTTTGTTGGCTGTCGCGCTGATAGTGCTTCGCAGGAAGATGAACCTGCTGCGGCACTCGGAAAAGGAACTGATGAGGGTGAACGATCAGATGACCGATACCAATGTGCAGTTGCGGGCTGCTAACGAAATCAAGGAAGAATACATCACAAGGTTTATGCACCTCTGCCTTGACTACATCAATAAGATGGAAAACTACCGTGCCCATCTGAACAAAGTGGCACGAAAGCGCAATTTCGACGAACTGTATGACACCATCCAGTCCACCCGCTACATCAATAAGGAGGTGAACGACTTCTACAACAGCTTCGACGAGGCTTTTCTCCATATCTACCCGAATTTCCTGAAAGACTTCAATGCCCTGTTGCGCCCCGATGCACAGGTTACGCTAAAGAATAACGAGCGGCTAAATACCGAACTGCGTATCTATGCCCTGATGATACTCGGCATTACCGACGGTCAGAAAGTGCAGGAGTTCCTGCGCTGTTCCTCTTCTACGGTCTATAATTATCGCACCAATATGCGTAATAAGGCCATCAATCGTGATACCTTCGAGCAGGATGTCAAGAGTCTTTGGACTCCGTAATATGTCTTACAATGATAAATAGACTCATCCTCAAACAAGACATGCTTGCTGCATTCCAGAAACTTGGAATGCAACAGGGGATGACGGTGATAGTTCATTCTTCGCTGAGCAGTCTGGGCTATGTCTGCGGAGGGGCGCAGACCGTTATCCGGGCTTTGCTTGAAACAGTCACACGCGAGGGTACTATCGTGATGGCTACGGAGTCTTGGAAGAACCTCGACCCCGATGCAGGCGTTCACAACGAAGTAGGTACTGACGACTGGCAGGCTATCCGCGACAACTGGCCTCCATTCGACAAGCGCCTCACGCCGACAGACGGCATGGGCACAGTTGCCGAAATGTTCCGTCTCTGGATTTGGACCTATCGCAGTGACCATCCAGCCCGTTCCATTGCCGCCAACGGCAAGCATGCGACATTCCTGACCGTGAAGCACGACCTTTCAGATATTTACGGCGACACATCACCCATGGGACGGCTCTACGAACTCGATGCCTACGTCCTGCTGATTGGCGTAGGCTACGACAAAGTGACTTCACTCCATCTTGCCGAGGCCCGTTCCAACTATCCGGGCAAGCATAACACCATCGCCCATAGTGCCGACTTCGAGTGCGGCAAGCGAGTCTGGAAAGCATACGAGACGCTTGCTGTCGATAGCAGTGACTTCAAGCAGATAGGCAAGGCTTTCGAGCAGACCCATCATGTGGCAAATGTACGGCTCGGTCATGCTACCCTGCGGCTGATACGCCAACGGGAACTGGTGGACTTTGCCGTGGAATGGATGGAAAAGAATCGTAAATAACAAATAAGTATAAGCAATATGAAGAATTTGAGATTTTGGAAAGACATTACTGTAGTGGTTGCTGCTTGTTCTCTCGCCGCTTGCTCTACGCAAAAGGACGAGCCGTTGCAGCCGTTGGATGACGTGATGATGCAGGCGTTCTACTGGGATGTGCCTGTGGACGATCAGGCAAAGGATGGCACATGGTGGGATCATCTTTCTTCGTTGGCGCCCGAACTGAAGGGCGCTGGCATCAGCAGCCTGTGGACGCCCATTCCCGCAAAGGGCAATTGGGGCATCTATGACAGCGGCTACGGCATTTACGACCATTATGACCTCGGCAACTATGAGCAGAAGGGGACGGTAGAGACGCGCTACGGCAGTCGTGCGGAACTGGAGCAGATGATTGCTACGATGCACCAAGCAGGCATCAAGGTCTATTCCGACGTGGTGCTGAATCATCTCTATGGTGGAGATGAGAACTTCGAGGCAAATCCTGCTGTCACGGCGTATGTCAGGGTGGGCCGTGGCGAGCCGTACCCTGAGAGCGACATCCAATGGAAGAACGATACGGCTTATACGCGGACACATCTTTTCTTTCCGAAGCATACAGGCAAGGG
>OMXK01000068.1 GCA_900314995.1 uncultured Prevotella sp. | reverse complement strand
CCGATACCATAGATATAGGTCAATGCGATTTCGCCACGCTTATTCTGGGGCAAATCTACTCCAACAATTCTTATTGCCATTTGTTAATAAAAAAGATAAAATAAATAACTAAAAATTTCGAAATCTTGCTAAAAAGCATGCAAAGGTACGAAGATTTTCTCAAACCTCCGCACTTTTTATGCTTATTTAACATTAACCCTGACGCATTTTATACTTAGGGTTCTTCTTGTTGATAACGAACAGGCGACCCTTACGACGTACGATCTTGCAGTCAGGAGTACGCTTCTTCAATGATGCTCTTGTTTTCATATTTGTTCCTCTTGTTTATTTGTATCTGAATACGATTCGTCCCTTGGTAAGGTCATAAGGACTCATTTCAACCTTGACCTTGTCGCCTGGGAGGATCTTGATGTAGTGCATTCTCATCTTACCTGAGATATGCGCAATAATCTGGACTCCATTTTCAAGTTCTACACGAAACATCGCGTTCGACAGTGACTCAACGATTGTTCCGTCCTGCTCAATAGCGGATTGCTTTGCCATAAATGCTCTAATAAATATTTCCTTCTAGTTGTTCAACCTCATCGAATGAAGACAAAATTTCTGCCTTTCCACGTCGGATGGCTATCGTATGCTCAAAATGAGCTGCCGCCTTACCATCTCGGGTACGGATCGTCCAACGATCCTGATCCAGCCAGATAGCGCGATTCCCCATCGTGATCATCGGTTCTATCGCTATACACATACCAGCCTTCAGCATAACACCATTACCCCGCCTGCCATAATTGGGCACCTGTGGATCTTCATGCATATCCCGGCCAATACCATGACCAGTCAACTCACGCACGATACCATATCCCTGAGCCTCACAATGATCCTGCACTGCACTACTGATATCACCCAGATGATGACCGGCAACAGCCTGCTCTATACCAAGATAAAGCGACTCTTTTGTCGTTTTCAACAGCTGCTTGACTTCGTCCGAAACCTCACCTACACAGAACGTATACGCAGAGTCTCCATTAAAGCCATTGAGGAGTGTCCCACAGTCAACAGAGATAATATCTCCTTCTTTCAGAACAGTCTCCGCATTCGGCACGCCATGAACAACAACATCGTTGACCGATGTGCAAATGCTGGCAGGGAACGGCCCTCCATAAGGATTAGGGAACCCCTTAAATGTCGGAACAGCACCATGATCTCTGATGAATTCATCGGCAATCTTATCCAACTGGAGGGTCGTTACACCAGGCTTTATATGTTTTGCCAATTCACCAAGCGTCTTACCAACAAGCTGGTTAGCCTGGCGCATCAGCTCTATCTCATCTTCAGTCTTCAGAAATATCTTCATAGAAGATTAGTATGCAGCCATTCCGCGGCCGTGGATTCGGCCTGAACTGAGCAAACCATCATAGTGGCGCATCAACAGATGACTCTCAATCTGTGCAAGTGTGTCTAGCACTACACCGACAAGGATCAACAGAGAAGTTCCACCGAAGAACTGAGAAAACGCATCTTGTACATTCAACAGACTAGCCAGCGCTGGCATAACAGCGATAAAAGCAATAAACAGAGAACCAGGTAGAGTGATGCGTGACATCACAGTATCAATATACTCTGCCGTCTCCTTACCAGGCTTAATGCCAGGAATGAAACCGTTATTACGCTTCATATCCTCGGCCATCTGAGTCGGGTTCAGAGTAATCGCTGTATAAAAATAGGTGAATGCAATAATCAGGAGCGCGAAAATGATGTTGTAGGTCCAACTGTGATGATCAAGCATCGTACGGACAAACCAACTTGCATTCTCAGGAGCAGAATACTGAACGATGGTCAGCGGGATGAACATCAGTGCCTGAGCAAAGATGATAGGCATCACGTTGGCAGCGAACAGCTTCAGCGGGATGTACTGACGGGCACCACCCACCTGCTTGTTTCCTACAAGACGCTTAGCATACTGTACAGGCACCTTGCGGACACCCTGTACCAAAACGATAGATGCGCAAACAACTGCATAGAGAATGATAATCTCGACAAGGAACATCACCAGTCCACCGCCTGTAATAGCAGTGAAACGTGAACTTACCTCCTGGATGAAAGCCTGAGGCAGACGTGCGATGATACCGATCATAATGATCAGCGAGATACCATTTCCTATACCTTTATCCGTAATGCGCTCACCCAACCACAGGATGAACATACTTCCTGCAGAAAGGATGATGACAGCAGGAACCATGAATACAGACCACGAGATTCCTGTTGCCAGGGCTGCTCCGGCCTGCATCTTCAGGTTCATCAGATAACCCGGTGCCTGAAACAGCAGGATAGCCACTGTCAGCCAACGGGTATACATACTGATTTTCTTACGGCCGCTCTCGCCCTCACGCTGCATTTTCTGCACGTAAGGAACAGCGACAGCGAGAAGCTGCATTACGATAGAAGCAGAGATGTAAGGCATGATTCCAAGCGCAAAGATAGATGCGTTGGAGAATGCACCACCGGAGAACATATCCAGCAGCGACATCAGACCGCCAGCAGTCTGAGACTGCAACTGGCTCAACATGGCAGGATTGATACCGGGGAGTACCACAAACGAGCCAAAACGATAAATCGCTACAAACAGGAGTGTGATAAGGATACGCTGACGCAAATCCTCAATCTTCCAGATGTTCTTCAGTGTCTCTATTAACTTCTTCATTGTACAGTTTAGATTTTTGTTGCGTTACCACCTACTGCCTTGATAGCATCCTCGGCAGTCTTTGAGAAGGCGTTTGCCTCTACATCAATCTTGGCTTTCAGTTCACCATTACCCAGAACCTTTACAAGTTCCTTGCCGTTGGTAAGACCTGCAGCCACGAGTTCTGCTATGCCAATCTTTGTAAGGTTCTTCTCCTCGGCAAGTTTCTGAAGCGTAGAGAGGTTCACTGCAAAGTACTCCTTATGATTGATGTTCTTGAAGCCACCCTTCGGCACACGGCGCTGGAGAGGCATCTGACCACCTTCGAAACCAATCTTTCTCTTATAACCAGAACGAGCCTTGGCGCCCTTGTGACCACGGGTAGAAGTACCACCCAGACCAGAACCTGGTCCGCGACCAATACGACGACGTGAGTGGGTTGAGCCCTCAGCTGGTTTTAAATTATTCAGTTTCATAATCGAATTTACATTTAATTTGTTAATTACTCAACGACGGTCACCAGGTGGTGCACCTTGCGAATCATACCACGGATTGAAGGAGTATCCTCTACCTCAACAACCTGAGAGATCTTACGCAGGCCGAGAGCCTGGAGCGTACGCTTCTGGTCTACCGGATAACCGATCTTACTCTTAATCTGCTTTACTTTAATTGTTGCCATAGTTTTATTCTCCTTTAACCTCTAAATACTTTTTCCATACTGATACCACGTGTACCTGCTACGGTAAAGGCATCGCGCATCTGACTCAGGGCAAGGATGGTAGCCTTAACCAGGTTGTGGGGGTTAGAAGAACCCTTAGACTTAGCAAGCACGTCCTTGACACCAACACTCTCCAATACAGCACGCATAGCACCACCGGCAACAAGACCAGTACCGGCAGCAGCCGGCTTCAGGAACACCTGTGCACCGCCGAAGCGAGCCTCCATCTCATGGGGGATGGTACCCTTAAGTACAGGAACCTTCACAAGGTTCTTCTTGGCTGATTCAACACCCTTGGCAATAGCTGCTGTCACTTCACCAGCCTTACCCAAACCCCAGCCGATAATACCGTTGCCGTCACCGACAACAACAATAGCTGCGAATGTAAAGGTGCGACCACCCTTGGTTACCTTTGTTACACGGTTGATGGCAACCAGTCTGTCTTTCAACTCTACGTCACTATTTACTTTAACATTTTTCATTGCCATAATCGTTTAGAAATTAAGTCCACCTTTACGAGCTGCGTCTGCAAGCGACTTTACACGGCCATGATACAGATAACCGTTACGGTCGAAGACTACAGCACTCACGCCTGCCTCCTGAGCCTTTTTGGCTACCAACTCACCGACCTTTTCAGCCTGCTGGATCTTCGGCATAGCCTCAAGACCCAGAGATGATGCAGATGCAAGTGTTTTACCTTCCAAATCATTGATAACCTGAGCATAGATCTGCTTGTTGCTGCGGAACACGCTCAGACGGGGACGCTCGGCTGTGCCGAACACGCTTTTGCGAATTCTATGTTTGATCTTAATTCGTCTTTCTACTTTCTTCGTTGTCATAATCGTCAATCAATTAAAGTTACTTAGCTGATGCTGACTTACCCGACTTACGACGGATAACCTCACCCTTGAACAAAATACCCTTTCCTTTATAAGGCTCAGGCATACGGAAAGAACGAATTTTAGCACAAATCAGACCGAGCAGAGCCTTGTCACAAGACTCAAGGATAATCTGCGGATTCTGGTTACGCTCCATCTTCGTCTCGACCTTAACTTCCTTAGGAAGCTGGATGAAAATCGGATGGGTATAGCCGAGTGAGAACTCAATGATGTTACCCTGATTTGAAACACGGTAACCAACACCTACGAGCTCCATCTCTTTCTTATAACCTTCGCTCACGCCAACTACCATATTATTGACAAGTGCACGATAGAGACCATGGAAAGCCTGCTTCTGCTTGATGTTTACAGGGCTGTTCTCATCAATCTCGAATGTAACATGACCATCCTCGACTTTCATCTTGATAGATGCATCGATTTTCTGTGAAAGTTCTCCCTTGGGACCCTTTACGGTAACTACACCGTCCTTGTCCTGAGCAACAGTAACGCCAGCGGGAATACTAATTGGCAATTTTCCTATTCTTGACATATTCTATCCTCCAATTAATATACGTAGCAAAGAACCTCACCACCGATCTTAAGGTCAGCAGCCTCTTTGTCTGTCATTACACCTTTAGACGTGGAAAGAATTGCGATTCCAAGTCCGTTAATTACTCTCGGCATGTCTTTGTAGCCAGTGTACTGGCGAAGACCTGGTGTTGATACTCGCTTCAGGCACTTGATGGCATTTTCACGAGTTGCGGGATCATACTTCAAGGCAACCTTGATAGTACCCTGAGGACCATCCTCTACGAACTTGTAGTTCAGGATATAGCCCTTCTCGAAGAGTTCTTCAAGTTTGACGCAGGAACCTCTACGACACGGTGATGTGCCATAATCGCGTTTCTGAGTCGTGTCAGATAATCTGCTATTGGATCTGTCATAAAATAAAGTTTTTAATTAATCGGGACTGCCCCGACAATATTAAATAATAAAATGTCTCATTCACTTGAGTCTGAGCCTTACCAGCTGGCCTTCTTCACACCCGGAATCAAACCGCTTGATGCCATCTCACGGAACTGAATACGGGAAAGACCGAACTGACGCATATATCCCTTTGGACGTCCCGTGATCTTACAACGGTTGTGCAGACGGATGGGGTTAGCGTTCTTGGGAATGCTCTGGAGCTTGCGAGCTGCCTCATAAGCCTCGGCAGGATCTTCGCTTGTAGCGATAACCTTCTTCAGAGCCGCACGCTTCTCAGCATAACGGGCAACGAGTTTCGCACGCTTCACCTCGCGGGCTTTCATTGATTCTTTTGCCATATCTCTTAATCGTTTTTAGCGTTCTTGAATGGAAGACCGAATGCCTTCAGCAGAGCAAAACCTTCCTCGTCGGTCTGAGCAGACGTAACGAATGTGATGTTCATACCCTGGATACGGTCTACTGAATCGATATTGATCTCAGGGAAGATAATCTGCTCCTGGATACCCAGTGTGTAGTTACCACGGCCATCGAACTTGCTCTCGATACCCTTGAAGTCACGGATACGGGGCAGGGCGATACGAACGAGTTTCTCAAGGAACTCATACATACGCTCACGACGCAGCGTAACCATCACACCGATAGGCATCTTCTTACGAAGCTTGAAGTTTGCGATATCCTTCTTAGAATAGGTGGCTACTGCCTTCTGACCGCAGATAGCGGTAATCTCATTGATAGCTACATCGATGATCTTCTTATCCTGTGTAGCGTCACCCAGACCCTGGTTGACAACAATCTTCTTCAGGACAGGAATCTGCATCGCAGAAGTGTAGTTGAACTGCTTCTGCAGAGCGGGAGCAATCTTCTCCTTATACTCTGTCTTTAACTGTGCTGTATTTGCCATTACTTAATCTCCTCCCCTGACTTTTTAGCGATACGGGTGACTTTCTTGCCCTCGCGCTTGATAGCGACACGGGTAGCCTTTCCGCTCTTCGGATCAATCAAACTAATATTTGAGATGTGAATAGGAGCCTCCATCTTCTCGAAGCCTCCCTGAGGATTCTTTGCACTCGGCTTTGCGCTCTTATTGACCATGTTCACACCTTCAACAAGTGCACGCTGCTTGTCGGTCAGAACCTTCAGCACCTTGCCAGTCTTGCCCTTGTCCTCACCGGCCAGGACGATGACTGTATCATTCTTCTTAATATTGAACTTTGCCATTTCTTCTAAATCTTTTAATATTAAAGTACCTCAGGTGCCAAAGAAACGACCTTCATATTCACAGCACGGAGCTCACGGGCAACAGGGCCGAAGATACGGCTACCGCGAAGCTCGCCAGCATTGTTCAGCAACACGCAGGCATTATCGTCGAAACGGATATAAGAACCATCAGCACGACGGATTTCCTTCTTTGTGCGAACAACCAAAGCCTTAGATACTGCACCCTTTTTCACGTCACTTGTAGGGATCGCGTTCTTGATAGAGACGACGATGATATCACCTACGCTGGCATAACGGCGCTTAGTACCACCCAGAACACGGATGCAGAGGGCCTCACGTGCACCGCTGTTGTCAGCTACTGTAAGTCTTGATTCTGTCTGTATCATAATTACTTAGCTTTTTCTACGATTTGAACTAATCTCCATCTCTTTGTCTTTGACA
>OMXK01000046.1 GCA_900314995.1 uncultured Prevotella sp. | reverse complement strand
CATGGCCGGCCACAACTGCATCTACGGCCGCGACATCATCGACGGTGTCGTCCAGAAGCTGAAGAGCTGTCTCGTCGAGCTCCTGTCGCAGGGCAACCCGGTCAAGATCGATGGTCTGGGAACCTTCGTTCCGAAGGTGGAGTCGACGAAGGAGGGCATCACCCGTGCGGCCCTACTCGAGGGCAAGTGGAACGCCGCAAACTACATCGTCGGCATCCACATCCGCTTCATCCCCGAGGGCTCTGGCGACGACGACATCACCTCGCGCACGTTCAAGGATCAGTGCTCGCTGGCCACCTACGGTGTCGAGGATAAGATCGACCTGACGCCTGAGGAGAGCGACCCCAAGAAGAAGGTCTATGTCAAGAAGGTGACGCCGCTGGAGGACTGGATCCGCGAACAGCTGCAGCAGGAGAACCCTTAACCATGCGCATCGTAACACAACATCCTGTAGAGAGTTATGAAGAAGAAAGTTGTCATCACAGTCCTGAGATGGGTAGCCACGATCGCGACATCAATCGCCACGGCCCTCGCCACCATCAGTTGCACGTAAGTACTGAAGCGTTATGAGAGTAATTACATTGGTTGTCGTTCATTGTTCGGCAGTGCGGCCCGACCAGCTTTCGTCGGCGGCTCAGATCGACACATGGCATCGCCAGCGGGGTTTCCACCTCGGCATCGGCTACCACTACGTTGTCCGTCGTAACGGAGAGATAGAGCCTGGTCGTCCGGAATGGCTGACAGGTGCCCACTGCCAGAACCACAACGCTCACTCGATCGGCGTCTGCTACGAGGGCGGGCTCGACATCCGGGGTCAACCCGCCGACACGCGCACCGAGGCGCAGAAGGCATCCCTGCGGCAGTTGCTCGAAGATCTGCACCGGCGTTATCCCCGCGCCCTGATCGTAGGCCATCACGACCTGAATCCGCAGAAGGCGTGCCCCTGCTTCGACAACGTCGCCCGCGAGTATGCCGACCTGCAGCCTGAGTAAAAACTTTACCTTGGGGCCAGGCCCCGAGGTAAAGTTTCCAAAAGTTACTTTACTTCGGGGCCTGACCCCAGAGTAGCAAAAACGTCCGCCGAGATTCTCAAGCGAGAGTCCCGGCGGATAATTCAAATTAAGTCAGACCGACATGAGCGGTCTGGAGGGAAAGTCTGGAATCAGAGACCTGCGGCGGCAATCCACTCGTAGATGCAGGAGCAGACACCGAAGAGAGCCACACCTGCGGTGCAGATGGCAAGAGCCGCCTTGGTGCTGGTATCGCTCTGGAACGTGGGCAGCGGACTGTCGGTCTTCGTGATGTACATGGCCTTTACGATCAGCAGATAGTAGTAGAGTGACACGACCGTGTTGATCAAGGCGATAAATACCACGAAATAGGCAGCTGCACTACCCTGCTCTGCTGCAGCCATGAACACGAAGAACTTCGAGAACATACCTGCGAACGGCGGAATACCCGCCAGCGAGAACAGTGCCAGCGTCATGAGGAACGAGAGCTTGGGATTGGTCTGGTAGAAACCGTTGTAGGCTGCCATATCGGTGCGACCGCCGTTGTTGTGCTCCACCACGTTGATGACGGTGAAGACAGCCATGTTGGCCACGATATACACAAGCACATAATAGGTCAATGCCGTGACGCCCATCTGACCGTTGCCCACCACTGCCAGCATGATATAGCCGGCCTGAGAGATAGAGCTGAAGGCCATGAATCGCTTGAGCTCGTTCTGACGGATGGCGAAGAGGTTGGCCACCGTGATGGAGAGCACGATGACGATATAGAGCAGATACTCCCAATAAGCCACCAGCGGCTGGAACACCTTCATGAGGATGATGCACAGCGTGAGGGCTGCGGCTCCCTTGGAGATGACGCTGAGATAACCCGTGACCGGTGTGGGCGCACCCTGATAGGTGTCGGCCGTCCAGAAGTGGAAGGGCACGAGAGAGATCTTGAAGCCCAGACCGCTGAAGAAGAACACCAGACCCATGATGGCGAGCGG
This sequence comes from uncultured Prevotella sp., assembly GCA_900314995.1. Taxonomy (GTDB): domain Bacteria; phylum Bacteroidota; class Bacteroidia; order Bacteroidales; family Bacteroidaceae; genus Prevotella. The sequence goes on along the minus strand of OMXK01000046.1, from coordinate 78,809 downwards.
AGAAGCCGTGATCGTGGCGGCTACGTCGCCGAAATAGAGAGTTCCGGCAGCGGCATAGATGAACGAGATGCCATAGAGCATCACGCCGCTGGAGAAGGTAGCCGTGAGGATATACTTGGCAGCACCCTCGGCAGAGTTCTGCTTCCACTTGTCGAAGGCCACCATACAGGCCATCGGCACTGAAGCCATCTCGAGTCCGAGGAAGAACAGCAGGAAGTTGCCTGAAGACATCATCACAAACATACCGAGCAAGGTAGAGATCACCAGCATATAGAACTCACCCTCAAGCCGCCTGGCCGTCTTGAGCCAGGGCTGGGCCATGATCAGCACGATGAGCGTACCGAATGCCAGGATGACCTTCATGACGTTCACTGCCTCAGAAGCCACATAAAGGCCGCCGAAGGCCTCGGAGGGTTCTGACAAGAATGCGATGCGAAATGGCAGTACAGCCATCAGAGCCATCGTCACAGCAGAGAGAACATCGTGTTTCTTCTCGCTCTTGTGCATGATGAAGTCGACGGCAAACACTGCTATCAGGATAAGCACGAGGTAAAACTCGGGCACCATATTTAAGAATTGTCCGTAATTCATATCTTTATCCTCCTTTCTTTACATGACACCTATTGACTGTAAGATCGTTCCTGCAGCAGGAGAGATCATATCGCTGAACACAAACGGGGCACAACCCAGACCTGCCACACAGAAGATGAGGCAGATGACTGCGACGCGCTCATCCCATGTAGCATCGGTGAGCTCGAGGAAGTGCTTGTTCTCCACCTCGCCATAGAGGATCTTACCAACCACACGCAGGATGTAGACAGCCGTTACGACAATCGACATACAGGCGATGATGGTAGCCACCATGCGGAAGGAATCGTTCGGATCGCCGATCATCGGCTTGGCACCGAATGAACCCACGAAGATGGTCATCTCGGCAATGAAGCCTGAGAAACCAGGCAGACCGAGGTTGGCCAGACCTGCTATCACATAACCGACAGCGAGGAAAGGCATGATCTTCATCAGACCGGCGAGCTCACGGATATCACGGGTATGGGTACGACCGTAGATCATACCGATGAGGGCAAAGAAGAGGGCCGTCATCAGACCGTGAGACAACATCTGGAGCACAGCACCGGTCACGGCCGTCTGACTCATCATCAGCAGTGCGAACAGCACGAGTCCGCAGTGAGACACCGACGAGTAGGCATTGATATACTTCAGGTCGGTCTGTACGCAGGCACTCAGGGCACCGTAGACCACAGAAATCGTGGTAAGGATGAGGAATATCCAGGAGAGATCCTGGGCAGCCTCAGGCAACAGATACATGGCTACACGGAAGCAGCCATAGCCTCCGAGCTTCATCAGCACACCAGCGTGGAGCATTGACACAGCCGTAGGCGCTGAAGCATGACCATCGGGCGACCAAGTGTGGAACGGGAACAGGGCTCCCAGCACACCGAAGCCGATGAAGATGAAGGGGAAGAAGATGTTCTGTATCCAGGCCGGAATAGCATGGGCAGCCGCAATGGCCGTCAGTTCGAAGGTGTACGTGCCGCTGTACTGGCCATTGAAGAAGTAGATGCCCAGCAGACCGAGGATCAGCAGGGCCGAGCCTCCCATCAGCATAAGCGTCAGTTTCATGGCTGAATACTCCTTACGACCTGAACCCCAGACACCAATCAGCAGGTACATCGGGATCAGAGCCACCTCGTAGAACATGAACATCGTGAAGAGGTCGGTAGAGATGAAGAAGCCGAACACACCCGTAGAGAGCAGGGTGAACCAGAGGAAATACTCCTTTGTAAGGGGCTTCAGCTGCCAGGAGGCAAAGGTACCCGTGAACACGATGATGCTCGACAGGAGCAGCATCACCACAGAGATGCCGTCGACACCGACGCTGTAGGCGATATTCAGGGGTTTGAACCAGGGCACACTATAGGTGAGCAGCATCTCGGCTGTGTTGCCGGCACTGCGCTCCTGGACAAAATAGACGGTCAACCAGATAGAGAGGGCCAACAGACACGAGGCTCCCGTTACCATCACACCACGTACCTGGTTGAGGTTCTTGGCAAGCCAGAGCCCCAACAGCATCAGGACGGGAATTATTACGAAAACAGTTAATATACTCATATCTTTAGATGCATAAAAGGATTAACGTTAAAGCAACTGTGCCCGTGAGGAACCATACGGCATACTGGCGCACATCGCCGCTCTGCCAACCACGGATACTCTCACCAGCCTCGTTGGCACCCCAAGCCATGAAGTTGAACGTGCCGTCAACGACGTGACGGTCGAACCAGGCAATAGGCGTCGAGACACAACGGAAGATGATACGGTGCGTGACATACTGCCAGATCTCGTCCTGATAGAAGCGCTTGTAGGCTGCACGGTGCAGCTTCGGGAACGTCTTGTACAGGCGGTCGGCAATAGGCTGGCTCTCACCCTTATAGATATAGGTGGCGAGACAGATGCTCAGTATCGCAATAACTGTAGAGGTAAGGGCAATCTGCGTGTCGAAATGGATCGTGTAATCCTTGCCGCTGGCAGACACGAAACTGCCGAAGGAGCCGCCCCATCCGAGGAAGCCGCCCAGCGTGGTATAGATACCCACACCCATGGTGATCACACAGAGTACGATCAGAGGAACGGTCATTGAAGCAGGTGCCTCATGAGGCGTATGATGCTCGTGAGCCTCCTTGTTCTCCGTACCCCAGAAGATGCCGTAGTACAGACGGAACATGTAGAAAGCCGTCATGGCAGCAATACCCGTCATGATCCATCCCACCACCGGACTGTAGGCGAAGCAGGCGGTGATAATCTCATCCTTCGAGCTGAAGCCCGAGAAGAAAGGAATACCCGCAATGGCCAGACAGGAGATGAGGAACGTGATATGCGTGACAGGCATGTACTTGCGAAGACCGCCCATCAGTGCCATCTCGTTAGAGTGGACTGCGTGGATGATACAACCGGCACCCAGGAACAGGCAAGCCTTGAACATCGCATGGGTGAAGAGGTGGAACATACCAGCCATATAACCCAGCTGGGTGTGATCGTCCATCAGGGTCTCATGGCCTGGCATTGACACACCGAGAGCCACCATCATGAAGGCAATCTGAGAGATGGTGGAGAAGGCCAGCACACGCTTGATGTCGCTCTGGGCACAGGCCACGGCAGCAGCATAGAAAGCGGTGAAGACACCCACCCACACCACGATGCTCAACGCATGAGGGGCAAAGGCTATCCACAAGGGGAACATACGGGCAATCTGGAACACACCGGCTACCACCATCGTGGCAGCATGGATCAGCGCACTGACAGGCGTCGGGCCCTCCATGGCATCCGGCAGCCAGATGTGCAACGGGAACATGGCACTCTTACCGGCACCGCCGATGAACATCAGCGTAAGCGCCGTGGGGAGAATCAGACCACTCGTTGCAACGGCACGACTGATGTCGCCCACGATGAACGGAGTGGTTCCCTCGCCCATGATGACCTGTGAGCCATGACCGGCAAAGTTGAAGCTGAAGGTATCGGTGAAGAAACCGAACATCAGGATACCGATCAGGAAGAACATATCGGCAAAGCGGGTAACGATGAATGCCTTCTTAGAGGCAGCAATGGCCGGCTTCAACGGATAGTAGAAACCGATGAGGAGGTATGAGCTGACACCCACGAGCTCCCAGAACATATACATCTGGAAAATGTTGGTGGCCAGCACCAGACCGAGCATTGACATCGTGAAGAGGCTCAGGAAAGCGTAGTAACGCTGGAAGCCCTTCTCGCCGTGCATATAGCCGAATGAGTAGATATGAACCATCAGTGAAACCGTGGAGATCACGATCAGCATCATGACACTGATCGGATCCAGCAGGATACCGAGGTCGAAATGCAGTTTACCGAGAGGTAACCAAGTGAAATTATAAGGCACAAACGTCTGATAGACCCCGTCGACGCGATCCATTCCGAAATACTGGAAGGCGCAGAGGTAAGAGAGTATCGTGACGATGCCCAGCGAACAGGTGCCGATGAGTCCGGCTACCTTATGCTGCATCTTCATGCCAGCCAGTCCAAGAACAATGAACGACAACAGCGGCAGAAGCATGATGAAAATAGTGTAACTAAACATAATCCTTTCCGTTTTATCGTTTCATATTCTGAATACTGTCAACTGTATCACTGTTGAAGTTGCGATACACATTGATGATGATCGCGATGGCCACCGCCGTTTCAGCAGCTGCCACACCGATACCGAAGAGCGACATGAAGAATCCCTCGAGTTGTCCGGGGAACAGCAGTCGGTTGAAGGCGGCAAAATTGATCTCCACGGCATTGAGGATGAGCTCCACGGAGATCAGCATTGCAATCAGGTTGCGGCGGGAAATGAATCCATAGACGCCGATAAAGAACAGCAGGGCGCTGAGAATAAAATAATATTGAACAGGTACCATAACTTACTTCTCCTTTCTTGCAATAGCCAAACCACCGATAATACATGCCAGCAGGAATACCGAAATGAACTCGAAGGGGAGCACATACTGGTACTTTTCGCTTCCGACGAGAGCCATACCGATATCCTTCATCGGCACCTCCACGTCGGCTACCTGACAGGCAGCAAACATAAACTTATTCTTGAGCAGTACGAGTACCACCGTGAACAGGCCCACCAGCGAGAGAATCGCGCCGAAGGCCACACGGCTGCACTTCACACGTTCTACAAGACCCTGGAGCGTGCGCTTGCTCACCAGCTGGATGGCGAACACATAAAGCATCGTGACACCACCGGCATAGACTGAGATCTGGGCTGCGCCAAGGAATGTATAGTCGAGCAGGAAATAGAGACCTGCCACGCCAAAGAGCACGAACAACAGGAATGTTGCGGCTCGCATGATACGCTTTGTCGTCACACATAATACGGCAGAACCGAGAATGACAACAGCGAGAATGCAAAACATAATCATATTTGCCATAGTCGTTACTTCGTCTTAGTGTTAAACTTACCGACCTCCCACGCTGCGCCACCTTCGATCAGGTTGGGCAGCGAACCGCCCTTGTAGACCTCTTCGTTGAGATGAAGCACCAGTTTGGAACGGTCGAACACAGCGTTCTCGAAATCATTGGTAAACTCGATAGCATCGAAGTTGCAGGCGTTCGTACAGAGCTGGCAGAACATGCAGTCGCCCAGGTCGTACTGATAATCGTCGAGCACCTTCTTCTTCTTGCCTGTCTCAGGATCCTCAGCCATATGACTGGTAATCTTGATCGTTCCGTTAGGACAGGCTTTCTCGCACAATGTGCAAGCCGTGCACTTGTAGCTGCCGTCCTCGTTGCGCTTGAAGGTCAAGCGGCCGCGGTGACGCTTCGCCACGTGGAGCGTGGTCTTGCGGTTCTCGGGATACTGCTCTGTAGACTTGTTGGTGAAGAAGTCCTTGAAATATTCCTTCCAGGTAGTCTTCATGCCAATGGCTAAAGTCTTCAGGCCGTGCCCGATTTCTCCGAAATATGTTTTATTGTCTTCCATTGCTATACCTTATTTAATATATAGGCCGAGGGCCACAACGACAGTCATGATCACGAGGTTGAGCAGCGCCAGCGGCATCAGATACTTCCACTCGAGCTTCAGGATCTGGTCGATACGCAGACGGGGGAACGTCCACTTGATCCACATCAGAATCCAAACGAGGAAGAAGGCCTTACCCATGAACCAGAAAATGCCAGGGATGTAGTTCATCACAGCATCGAAGGCTTCGACACCGATATTCACCGGAGCCCAGCCGCCGAGGAACACCGTTGCGGCGATACCTGCGATGATGAAGAGGTTGAGGAACTCGGCGAGGTAGAAGAAACCGAAGCCCATACCTGAATACTCGGTATGATGACCGGCGGTCAGCTCACTCTCGGCCTCAGCCATATCAAACGGGCCACGGTTGGCCTCTGCGTTACCGGCGATGAGGAACACGAAGAAGGCGATCAGCGCAGGGATGTGTCCCTGGAAGATCAACCACTTCCAAGGGCCTGTCTGAGCCTCGACGATACCACTCATCTGCATCGTGCCTGTCAGTATGACAGCCGTAATCAGACAGAGACAGAGCGACATCTCGTAAGAGATCATCTGCACAGCACCACGCATGGCCGAAACCACAGAATACTTGTTGTTAGAACCCCAACCTGCAAGGAAGATACCTACCACACCGATCGAAGAAACGGCTGTGAGCAGGAACACACCTACGTTGAAGTCGAGCACTGTAGCACCATTGTTCCACGGCAGGAACGAGAAGGCGCCAACAGAACCGATAATCACCAGAAGAGGAGCCACGGCATAGAGCAGTTTGTCGGCACGGTCGACGAAGAATATCTCCTTGATGAGCATCTTCAGCACATCGGCAAACACCTGCAGCAATCCCCAGTAGCCTACGCGCATCGGGCCAAGACGGCACTGGAAATATGCACAGACCTTACGCTCCATAAATATCAGTACGATGGCGATGAGGGCATATCCCACGAGGATAGCCGTACCCACCAGCACGCACTCAATCAATATCGCCAACCAGTCGGGACATCCTACCGTCACTCGAAGCAGTTGGTCGAACCATTGGGTTATAATAGAAAAGTCGAACATAATCTTTACTTTTTTACTTTCTTACCTTTTTACCTTTCGACTAACGGTCGATGTCAGGAATAACAACGTCGATAGCGGCGCAGGTTGCGATGAGGTCGGCAATCTTCTGACCACGGAGCATCGGGTCGAAGGCACCTACCAGCGAGAGACCCATCGGACGCATCTTCATGCGGTAGGGGCTCTTGTCGCCACGAGAGTCGAGATAGACACCAAACTCACCGGCCACACCCTCGACAGAGTAGTACCACTGTCCCTCGGGCACCTTGATGATCGGCTTCTGCTTCACGTAGAAGTCACCCTCCGGGATATTGTCTATCAACTGCTCGATGATGTGCAGGCTCTGGTACATCTCGTTGATGTGGACGAGGTAACGGTCCATCGAGTCACAGCCACTGAGTGTACACTGCTCCCACTCCACCTTGTCGTAGAGGTCGTAGGGGTGGTTCTTGCGCACGTCGTTCTTCCAGCCTGAGGCACGTCCGGCAGGACCGGTCACGGCATAGTTAATACAATCCTCGAGCGACATCGGGCCGCAGTTCTCCAGACGGTTGTGAGTAATCACATTGTCACCGAATACATCCATATACTCTTGAATCGTCGGACGCAGGTACTTCACCAGATCCTTCACGTTCTTCACGAAGTTCGGATCGATATCGTCCTGCAGGCCACCGATACGGTAATAGTTCTGAATCAGGCGGCCACCAGTGGTCTCCTCCATCACGTTCAGCACATGCTCGCGGTCACGCATACCGTACAGCATGCCTGTGAGGGCACCCAGGTCCTGAGCCACACAAGAGGTGAACAACAGGTGGGAGTCAAGACGCTGAAGCTCGTCCATGATGGTACGGATATACTTGATGCGGTCGGTGAGCTCCACGCCCATACCTTCCTCAATCACACCCACCAGTGCGTGGCGGTGCTGCATGGCGCCCAGATAGTTCAGACGATCCGTTAAGGCCAGCGTCTGGGGATAGGTCATACCTTCCCACATCTTCTCGATGGCACGATGGATATAGCCGAGGTGAGGATAGATGCGCTTCACGGTCTCACCATTGAGGACGGTCTGAAGACGAAGCACACCATGGGTGGCAGGGTGCTGGGGACCAATGTTGATCACATAGTCATCAGGACCGAACAGTTTGTTCTGCTTGCTCTGCAGGTAACCGTCCTTGTCGAGGTAGAACTCCAGACCGTAGTCGGGCTCTACATCGTCCTCAAGCGTATAGCTGTCGTCAAACTTCCAGTCCTTGCGGAAAGGATAGCCCTTGAAATCACTGCGCAGGAAGAGGCGGCGCATATCAGGATGCCCCAGGAACACGATACCGTAGAAGTCATAGACCTCGCGCTCCAGCAGATCGGCTACACGCCAGATGTCAGAAACGGTGGGGATATAAGGAACCATCTGTCCCTCCAGCTCGCTGGTGCCGTTGCTCGACATGCCGTCGCCACAGACCTGCTGCCTGGCAATCATCTTTACCGAGCAACGCTCATGCGTCTTGGTATTCTCCAGAATGTAGACACAGCCTAAGCCCTCCTCGGCACCGAAGTCCTCACCTACAATCGTGACAAGATAGTCGAAACCCTTCTTGTCCTTCAAGTTCCGCATCTCAGAGGCGAACTTGTCAAAATCGAATGATAGGAATTCTAGTTTCATGCCTTGTCCTCCTCTGCTTTTGATTGAACATTGACCATTGAACATTGACCATTATTTGCTGCGCCACTGACCTCTGAATGGTCAATGGTCAATGGTGAATGGTCAATGGAAAAGTCCTGAGGAACATCGGTGATGACCATTGGTTCACGACGATGGTCACCGAACTTCTCACGGAAGATCAGCTCCTCGTTGGATACACCGAGCTTACGCTCCTCAGCGGTCTGCTTGTGATTCATGCCACCGAAGAACTTCTCGATCTTCACCTTACGCTGCAGCTGCATCATGCCATACATGATAGCCTCCGGACGCGGGGGACAACCAGGGATAAACACATCGACGGGTACAATCTCCTCAATACCCTTCACCACATGATAGCTCGACTTGAAGGGACCGCCGCTGATGGCACAGCCACCGACTGCAATCACATACTTAGGCTCAGCCATCTCGTCGTACAGACGCTTCAGCGCAGGGGCCATCTTGTGGGTGATGGTGCCGGCGCACATAATCAGGTCGGCCTGACGGGGAGAGTTACGCGTCACCTCGAAGCCGAAGCGCGCAAAGTCGTAACGGGCACAGCCACAGGCCATGAACTCGATACCACAGCACGAGGTGGCAAAGGTGAGCGACCACAGAGAGTTGGAACGTCCCCAGTTAATCAGCTGATCCAGAGACCCAGTCACCACATTGACGCCGCCCTCATGGAGCTCGTCAACAATCTTTTCCAACGAGGCGTTGTCTTTCCACTCCTCGTAAGGAATACTCTTGATGTGAGGTTTTCTTACTTCCATTCCAAGTCTCCTTTCCGCCAAGCGTATGCCAAGCCTAAAACCAGAACTACCAGGAAGAAGCCGATGCTCAGCAATGCCAGGGCACCGAAATCCTTCACTACTACTGCCCATGGATACAGAAACACCGTTTCTATATCAAACATGAGGAACAAGATGGCAAAGAGGTAGAACCCCACCGAAATGGGCAGCCACGAACTGCCTCGCGTGGGAATACCACTCTCATACGGTTCACCCTTCACCTTCGCGTAGGACCGCGGTCCTATCAGCTTGGCTACCACGTAAGCCGCCACCACCAATGTAATAGCCGTCAACAAGACGGTAATTAACAAAGTAAAGTTCATAAATAAAATATAACGTTATAACAATATTGTTCTCGTTTCTAAGCAGTTAGGCACAAAAAGAAGTACCCTTGCAACATATTTGCTGCAAAGGTACTAATAAAAATTGTAAATCTGACGAATATTTATAAAAAAATCGTTAATTACCGTCGCAAAACTATAGGATAGGTCTATAACTCCTCAGAACGTTCGATAATCTCCAGACACATTCGGCTGTTGTGATAAGGACATTTCCAGAAGCCAGCCTTGTCGTCGACCGTATTCAACGAGCCATCCGGATGACGGCTCCAATGCCATTCGCCATGCTCCCAGTCGATAATCTGAGCCTTGATATAATCCCAGCACTTGACTGCATGCTGCAAGGCCAGTTCATCACCAAAATGCTGATAGATATTGAACCACCCGACGACATTCTCAGCCTGTACCCACCAATGGAGGTCATCGTCGACATGGCCAGTGGTGAGGTTGGCCTCATGGATCATCGACCCATCAGGGCGCAGCCCCTTAGCAGAAGCCTCAGCCACCATTTGTACGATCGGCTCCACCTTGGCCAGGACATTGGGATCACCCAATACGAGGGCAGCCTCATGCATCAGCCAGGAACACTCGATATCATGACCATAGCTCTCCAGCTGTCCGGCCCCACGGGTCCAGTCCATCTCGAAGAAGAGGTCGAGGTGGTGGGTCTCCGGATTCAGGATACGATCCGTAAAGATATCTATCAGGTTGCGCAGGGAAGCCTCAACGCTGACCATGGTCTCCATAGGTACGCTGACTCCCACCGGCAGCACCGAACCTAACACCGGCACATAATCGCACGACTCCTGGGCATGCATCTCTTTCAGGCATCGCAGGAGATTGGCGTAAGGCTCGATGATGTGCAGATGGGTGTTCTGCGACTTGGGATAGTTGGCATCAAGCTCAGAGAGACGCATATCAGCAATCTCCCCCCACTCTCGCGTACAAGCCTCGATATAGCCGTTATACTCATGATCGAAAGCATGCTCCTCGATGCAGTCGAAGAGCTGCAGGGCACACTCCAGGGCTTCACGATCGCCTGTGGCACGGGCATACTCCGACATGCCGTAGATGGCAAAGCCGATGGCATAGAACTGCTTTTTCGTATCGAGCGGGTTTCCCTTGTAATCGACACTCCAGTAGACGCCGCCATACTCCTGGTCGATAAAATGTTCGATAAAATAATCCTTGGCGCGCGTTGCCGCTTCAAGATACTCAGGGTTACCAAGGACACGATAGGCAGCAGAGAACGCCCAAAGGATACGGGCATTGAGGATGGCTCCCTTCTCGGCTTCAGGATGAAGCACCTCGTCACCATCGATACGGCCATAGAAGCCGCCGTTCTCACGGTCTGTCATCTTCTCCAGCCAGAAGCGCAGGATGTTCTGTTGGAGAACATCCTGCATTTCAGCTTTCATATTAGCAATTAGACGCATTGTTTTGACGAAATTTAGATGATTACTCGATGGCTCGAATCTGCTTCAGTCTGTCATTGATCTCGTTGATTCGTTCAGTTGTCAGAGGATAGAACCATACTACAAAGACAGCAAGCGCAGCCACCATGGCAGGGATGAAGCTCATGAGCCAACGGAGTACCATCAAGGCACTCTCCGGCTGTACTGCGCCAACACCAGCCTCGGTATTATATCCGAAGCCTGACAGCAGCCACAGCACTGCCGCACCACCGATGGCGCCACCAAACTTCTGGGCCATAGAAGCAGAAGAGAAGATCAGACCGGTAGAAGCCGTCTGGAACTTAAGCTCTGCATAGTCGGATACATCGGCATACATACTCCATACCAGCGGTGACATGATACCCGTAAAGATCGAAATGACTACCTGCATGATCAGCATCGTCCAGAAGCCGCCAGGTGTGCTAGGCACGAAGAAGAAAGCGATGCTCAAAACCATCAGGACAGCATTCACCACCATGAATGTGGTCTTCTTACCCAACTTATTGGCGATGGGCACACAGAGGGCTACACCCACCATGTTGGACACCTCACCGATACCCAGGAAAAGACCTGCGTAGAACAGGAAAGCCAGACCGAAGAAGCTGAGATAAACCTCCGGGCCGATGATATCGACAAAGAAGTAAGCCACCGAGGCACCGCGCACCGTGTTGAAGAGGTTTGAGCACAGGGCAGCACCAATCAGAATCCACCAAGGCTTGTTGGAGAGCAAGGACTTGAAGTCGCTACCCACGCTCACCGTCGACACCGTCTTCAGGTGTTCCTTCGTCAGCAAGAAGCAGAGGATGAACATCACGAAACAGGCCGAGGCAATACATACCATTCCCCAGAACCAGCCATCCTTCGAGGTATAGCCGCCGAAGAGGTTCGTCAAGGGTTCCCAAAGGAACAGGGCGAGGAACGAACCACCATAGGCAAAGAACATACGGAACGAGGAGAAGACGGTCTTCTCGTTAGAGTCATCCGTCATGACACCGAGCATGGCTCCATAAGGCACATTGATACCTGTGTAGACCGTCATCATCAGGATATAGGTGATGTAAGCCCAGACGAGTTTCGCCCCATAATTCCAATCCGGGGTGGTAAACAGCAGGATACCACAGATGGAGAACAACGGAGCCACCCAGAGCAGATACGGGCGGTACTTACCCCACTTGGTATTCGTACGGTCACTGACAATACCCATCATCGGGTCGGAGACAGCATCCCAGATACGGGTAATAAGCACCAGTACACCAGCATCGATGAGCGACAATCCGAAGATGTTAGAATAGAAGAACGGCAGATAGTAGGAAAAGATTTTCCAGAAGGTCGACGATGACATATCGCCGAAACCGTAACCGATTTTCTCAATTAATTTAGTCTTTACCATGGGTCTTATAGGTTTTTGTTTTTAGCTATCAGTTTCTTTATTGTCTCGACGCTGGCTGCAGTATAATAGCCATCCTCAGGCGTATTCATACAGTAGTCAACCAGTCTGTCGATCGTCGAGGTAGCCACATGCATACGGGTATCAGCAGAGGCATAGTAGATAAACACCTTACCATCCTCATCAGCAATCCAACCGTTGGCAAAGGCTACGTTCATCACATCGCCCAGATACTCATCGCCCTCGGGCACTAGGAAATAGCCGCCAGGTCGGGCAATCACTTTCGTGGGATCATCCAGAGCCGTCATGTACATATAGAGCACATAGCGCAGGCCGTCGGCTGTGGCTCGTACACCATGAGCCAGATGGAGCCAGCCCTTCGGGGTCTTGATGGGGTGTGGGCCCTCACCGTTCTTCACCTCAGTAATCGTGTGATACTTGCGCTCATAGATGATAGTCTCTTCCTTGATCTCTGCATGCGTGATGTCGTCGACCAGAGCCCAGCCAATGCCTCCGCCAGAACCAGTATCGATGAAGCCATCCTGTGGACGTGTGTAAAAAGCATACTTCCCGTCTACGAACTCAGGATGCAGCACCACGTTGCGCTGCTGACTCTTCGTCTTCAGGTCAGGCAAACGGTACCAAGTCTTCAGATCCTTCGTACGGGCAATGGCAGCCGTAGCAGTAGCAGCAGAGAGATTGCCCGGCTGCGAGTCATCATGGCGCTCTGCACAGAAAACGCCGTAGATCCAGCCATCCTCATGCTGCGTAATGCGCATATCGTATATATTGGTGGCAGGAACCACATCATCAGGCATCGTAACGGGCTCATCCCAGAAACGGAAGTTATCGATACCGTTAGGCGACTCTGCCACAGCGAAATAGCTCTTACGGTCAGCACCTTCAACACGTACCACGAGTACATACTTGCCATTCAGCTTGATGGCACCCGAGTTCAGGGCTGCATTACACATGATGCGCTGCATCAGGTAAGGATTGTCCTTCTCATTGAAATCGTATTTCCACTCCAAGGGTATATGGGCAGCCGTTACCACGGGATACTTATACTTCTCGTAAATGCCGTTGCCCCACTCTATGGGTTCATTCTTACGGGTCAGCAACTCCTCGTGATGCGCACGAAGGGCTGCCACTTTCTGTTCAAATTCGGTCATATCGGTTTATTATTTGATTTCGTTCAGGAATAAAGTCTTACTATTATTGTGGAAGTCCACAAAGTACTTCGCATCGGGCTTAACAGGCGAAGGGCCGAACCACTCATCCTTATAGTTTCGCCATGTAAGCAGATAGCTGATGGGGAACTCCTCGACAGCAGGCAGCAGGGTGGATGTCCACCACGTCGGCTCTGTCATGTTCTTCATACCCGTCTCAGTCAGTGCAGGGATCAGACCGTGTTCCTTAGCCACCTGACAGAGCACTTCCAGATTCTGTTTCGTGCGGGCAATGAATGCATCTTTCTCCTCCGGATTCCACTGATAGCCGTCAAGGCCAAGCATCTGTACACGATCGTCACCAGGATAGCGATCCAAGAGGCGCTCAGCCGTCAGGTTGTCCTGACATCCTGGAGAATAAGACCACACCAAGTTATCGAAACCATCAGCCAGAAGCTTGTCCTGCAACATGTTCCATAGGGCCTTGTACTCATCGACGCTACAGAGTCCCTCACCCCACCAGAACCACGAACCGGAATTCTCATGCCATGGACGGAAGATGACGGGGATCTTCTGACCATCATCCGTCTTCAGGGTTGCCAGGAAATCGCTCACACGCTGCATCCACACTTCAAACTTCTCATGACAGGCTCCCTCGGGAAGGATCTGCTTTACAATGGTAGAGTCTTTGACATCCCAGGCAGAGCCCTCAGGGAACTTCTGTCCAGCATTGCCGCCACCATCGATGGTGGTAACAGGATTACGGGGATGCCAGCTCAAAGTCACGATTCCACCCCGCTGATAGTGATTGATGATTTCTTCTGTCATACGGGTGAAGGGGACGCTGTCGAGGTTCTTCTGGTCGCCCATCTCGATTCCACCAAGGTCGAAGCCCATGATGGCAGGATAGTCTCCGCAGACATTCTTCACGTCACTGGAGTCCTTCTGATATTCCCAAGTCAGACCATACATCGGATCGTCCTGATGGCCGTACATAATACCCTTCTGACGGAGGGAATCCAGACGTTCTAATAACTGTTGGGCTGCGGTCTTCTCAGGCTCAGCCTTTTGCTGTGTTGTGCAGGCAGTCACTGCTATTACTGCCACTGCCATAGCCAATATCTTTCTCATATACCTATTTATATTATATATTATCTCAAATGCATCTGTTTCAATAGCCAGTTCTCCCACTCATCCCATTGTTCCTGGAACCAGAAGTGCCATGTAGCCTGATATGGCGATATCTCCTTGGGGCCTTTTACGGTATTATAGGTTGCCCAGGCCGTAGTGGGAGGCACCACGTCATCGTTGTAGCCGAAAGAGAACCATCCTGCCTGCTTATCGGTAATCAGACGGGCAAAGTTAATACCATCATAGTAGCGGGATACCTCGATCTGTTTCTCTTGTCCCTTACCTTTGTTCCAATAGAAATAATGAGGCCATCCACAGGCAATGCCTCTCAGTGAGTTCGTATGGTCACAGAGGGCGGCATGTACCGGAGCATAATAAGTGATGCGCTTGTCAAGGGCAGCTGTTGCGAGAGTAAGGAATCCGCCCTGGCTCGAACCAGACACACCCAGTTCGTTTCCGTTCCAAGGGGTGTACTCGGCAATATAGTCGAGGGCACGGATACACCCAATAACCACCCGTTTATAATAATGCTTATCGCGATCATCCATATTAAACTCCCAGTAACCCATCAAGGCACCGTTGAAAACATCGTCGTAGACTTTCTGCTCCATTGTCACGGGGATGCCGTGAATGCCGATCTCGAGCGTGATAGCCCCCTGAGAGGCCGTCCACACATCACCGCCATAAGGACGTACACCTGCACCTGGCACACGCAGCAAAGCAGGATAACGTCCCTCCTTTACCGGCACACAGAGGATAGCATAGGTGCGGTAGTTGGGCTGGATATTCTGGAAACTCACCTCATAGACATTGACATCCTTGGTGCAACGTTCAGGCAGAAGACGCTTGGTAGGATTCAAGTCCGTCTTGCGCGCCTCTGCAATAGCATTCTGCCAGAATTCCGAGAAATCCGCAGGCATCACAGTTGAGGGTTGCAGTTTCTCGGGTGAGAAGGCTGCGCCACACGCACCTTTATAATCCTGACCGTCCACATGTGCGGTGACATCCACACGATAGAAGCCCGGCTGCTTCATCGAACCGGTAAGTTTGAGCGTTCCGTCCTTCAGCACCATGGTCTTCTTGACATCCTGGTACATCTCGGGGCCTGCAGCCAGATCGATGGACACATTGTCGAGCAAAGTGCCCGACTTCCTGACTTCAACAACAAATTGGGCTGTCTCACCTGTCTTATAAGTCCAGTCCTGACGGTCAGGCTCCACGGTCACAATAATATTATTACCACGGATTTGGGCCGACAGTGATGCCATTACCATCACACAGATGAGCGTTGATAAGATTCTTTTCATACGCGTTTTTAGTTTGATTTCAAATTGCGGGTGCAAAGGTAGGACAAATTCTGTAGAATACTGAAAATTTTGTTGCTCAATACTTGTACTATTCTGTCAATTTACTCATCCGGGCCACTTGAGACTTAATGACTTCCAGTGTCGAAGTATCTCCAGAGAACACAGAATTCAGGCCCTGAGCCTCCTGTGCGGGGTCACCTGTATAGTCATCACCCACTTGCCACTGCTCGGCATGCTTGGGCTTAGCGAAACCGCCCCATCCCCAGAAATTACAGCCTGCGAAATAGCCGCCTTGCTCGGCATTGTCGCCTACAAGTGAGAACACATACTCATAGAAGCCGTCGCGACCTTTTGTCGGAGTACCGAGGTCGAACTTGAAGCCATCACGCGGATAGCCGAATTCTTCCATCACAAGCGGTTTCTTTATCTTCGCGCAGATATCAAGATGACGATCAATATAGTCTTTTGTATTCTCTTTTGCCCTTGGCAGGTTCTCGATCAGAGAGTCGGCATTAGCCCACCCCCAATTATAGGGCCAGAGATGAATATTCGCATAATCAATATTCTTGTCAGCCGTGATACGCTCCCAGCAGCCGTAATCCTCTTCACATCCCCATGCACCTTCAGAACCAATAGAAATTAGATGGTTAGGATCAAGTGAGCGAATGAGGGCAGAGGCCTCTGCAAGCCATTTCTCAAAGGCAGGGAGTGCCTCCTTTGAGAAAGCACGAGGCTCATTACCGATCTGCCATGACATGATGGCGGGATCATCCTTATAGGCTACACCGGTATAACGGTTCGTACGTCCGAGGATAAATCTCACGTAGTCATAGAAGAGTTCGTGGGCTTTCTGGTTCGTTGCATACTTGCTCATAGCCTCCATAAAAGCAGGGTAGCCGTCTTCATTAGGCCGTGGCTGCTTGCCTGCACCGGCATGCTCCAGATAGAAGCCATAGCCACCACTCCACTCCCAGGAGTTGTTCAGATAGAGTACAGCCACCATCTGACGCTTGCCCATCTCCTGTAACAGATAATCCAGACCGGCAAGAATCGTGTCGTTATACACACCAGGTGCCACCTGTAGGGTCGGTTCAACCTTCGTCGTCACACCACGCTCACCGTCAGAACCTACCAGGACACGGAGATTGTCGATGCCTATCGACTTCATATAGTCAAGCTCTTTAGTCAGTCGTTCCCTGTCTCCGCCCTGTCCTTCTGAGCCAAGGATAGCACCATACCAGAAATTAGTACCTACATAATAATAGGGCTTT
The DNA here is from genome assembly GCA_900314995.1 of uncultured Prevotella sp. Classification (GTDB taxonomy): domain Bacteria; phylum Bacteroidota; class Bacteroidia; order Bacteroidales; family Bacteroidaceae; genus Prevotella. The sequence continues at coordinate 61,676 of OMXK01000046.1, read as the reverse complement.
CCGTCTTTCACGAAATGGCCGTTTTCTACTTTCACAAACGGAGAAGTTGTTTGTTCCTGCTTCGTCTGACAAGCCGAAACCAGTAAGATTACCGCTACGGCAAAGATAGATAGTTTACTCTTCATTTATAGTTTCTAGTTTTTATTTTGGTTGCAAAGGTACACAAAAATAAAATAACTACCAAAAAAAAACAAAAAAAATGGAGACCACCGAAGTGATCTCCACCTATTATTGAATGATAACCTGAATTACTTCTGGATAAACTTCTTACCATTCTGAATCACGATACCCTTGTAAGCAGCATCAACCTTCTGACCAGCGAGGTTGTAGCGAGCACCGTTCTCAGCCTTTACGACCTGAACCTTCTGGATAGCTGTCGGAGCACCCTCGACCTCCCAAGAGATGTTGTCGAAGTAGTAATTATTCTCCAAGGTCTTATCCTGGTTAAGGTTGAAAGCGATAGTCTGCATACCATCAGCCTCAGCAGGTACTTCACCCTCGAATTTATACTCAGCCCATTCAGTCGTAAACTTAACGGGACCACCGATGATTGTCCAATGCAGGTATGAACCAGGAGCTACATGAGCCTGTGCAGAAGATTCTGCTTCCTTGTCAGCCTTGATCATCATAGAGAACTTAAACTTATCACCAGCCTTGAATACATAATCCTTAGCATAGATGAAGAACTGAGCATCCCACTCATTAGCTGCTGCACCTGTAGCATAAACAGTAGCACACTTAGAACCGTCTACACCAGCACCTTCCTTGACATTCCATTTGAAGTTATCCATGTCATTTCCGTCCTTAGACAGCAGGCAACCAGCATCTTCGCCTTCGCAATCACCATTGAAGATTACAGCGCCCCAGTCACCGGCAGCAGGTGCTTCACCACCTTCTTCGCCACCTTCAGAGCCACCTTCTCGCCAAGAGCAGCCTTCAGCTCAGCAGCTGTACCGAACCAGATACCCTCAACGGTTACGCTAACCTCTTCACCATCGTCCTGAGTCCAGATCTGACGGATGTGCTTGTCCCATGAGTCACCAGCATAGGGGCTTGCAGCCTTATCAGGACCACCGAACTCATAGGTCTTCTCCTTCTCGAGCTTAATGAAAGAGATACCCTCAGCATCTGTAATAACGTTCATTGCATCGAAGTAGGTCTCGCCCCAAGCCTCAGTAGACTTCCACTCTGAATAGGTCAGACCGAAACGGAACTTGCCAGTGTTGCCTGAGAACTTGATCCATGCATATTCATAAGCAGATGCATCGAAATCCAAGTTACCATCAGGACCGAGGTCAAACCACTTACCACCCCAACCGCTTGACTTGTCAAGGTTGAAATAGCTCGGATCATCGTTTACGGCGGTCTGGGCATTCATACTAACTGCTGCAAAAAGAGCAATTACACTAAGTAAAATTTTCTTCATAATTTAAATAATTTAAATAAGTTAGGTTATAAAAAGATAGAAATAAGTCTAATGCAAATCCATACAATAATCGGGTGCAAAGATACAAGCATATTCTCATTGGAACAAATAATTATCCAACAAAAATAAACGATGTTACAATTGATAACAGTTTTTGATACAAATTGAAAAGTCTATTTAGGAGGCACCCCCATCAAAACATGGCACTATATCTGATGATAACGAATAAGACCAGCCAAAGGAGTCTTCAGAACCGTACCAAGTTTATAGCCCAGACGCTCTGCTGCCTCATGAAGCTCATCCTTGTAGTACCAGGCAACACTGCCCACAAATGACACCGGGAGATCTTGACGACAATATGGACTGATATGATAGCGCAGGAAATCAATGAAATTCTGAACTACCACACCCCTGACTTCGGAATCATCAAGATGATTTGTAATGAACTCCGAAAGAGAAGCAAGGAAACGATTTGCCATGGGCTGACGATAGACGCGTTTGATGATTTCAGCCAACGTCAACTTAGTTTCTTTTTCAAACGTTTCACGGATATTATCTGACAAAATACCGCCATACAAATCATGAATAAACCGTTTGCCCAGCACAGCCCCACTACCCTCGTCACCGAGAATATAGCCTAATGCCGGGGTGTGTTCAACAATAGCCTTTCCGTCATAAAGACAAGAATTAGCGCCTGTTCCTAAAATACTGGCAATTCCTTCGTTACGACCGCAAAGGGCACGAGCTGCGCCTAACAAATCACTATGAGCTTCAACGATCTGAGCCTGTGGAAATGTCTCACGAAGTAGAACTGTCATGAGCGTTTCCATCTCAGGACGTATGCCACTACCATAAAAATATACAGCAAGTGGAAATTGAGGTGTCAGGATGGCCGAACTTCTCAGTTTCTGGACTTCCGGATTGGAAGCCATCAGAGAAACAAACTCTTCACGAAGGATTCGGACAATCTCTTCACGCGACTGGTGAACAGGGTTAATACCTTGTGTGTTAAGGACAACAGGTTGAGAGGCGCCAGTCACAATGGCCCAATCAGTTTTGGTGCTTCCACTATCAGCTATTAGTATCATAATACTTCAATAATTTTATGGTTACGGCTGCAAAAGTAACAAAAAAAGATATAAAACTGCAAGATTATGGTTCTTTTTTTCTTAAAACTATGAGAATTTGTGTACCTTTGCACCCTAAAAATAAATAAGTACGAAAAAGACAGATGAAACGCTTTTTTCTCATATTCATCATTTTGGCATCCTTTTGTATTGACGCAGGAGCCGTATTAAAAGAGAAAGATCTGGAGCAGACGCTCTCCATTCTTCAGTCGGAGTTAGAGCTGTATAATAACGAACTCTCCATGCGTAGTGTTGCACGTAGGGAACGTACAAAGCGACTGATCACCCAACTGTTGCAGACGATGAAACGTGCCGACCAGAATGCGCTGATGCTCTATTCACAACAGCAGGACAATGTGTTCGACCTGACCTATGCATGCCATGAGGCGACCAAACAATACAACGATTTCCATAGGCAACGGTTGCCTTTTGCTGAGTTTTTGGAAAAAACAGAGAAAGATATCGCCCGATACGACAGTCTGATACAGCGTCTGGAAAGTATGCCCGACATGACGATGACCAAGTATGGCAATCAGAAGCGCGACACCTGTCTTGTGCTGGCCAAAAACATCAGCAAGATGCTAGAAGGCAATGCCCAGCAGCTGAGACGCAATATCCGGTTCTACAACACGACAGAGCGGCGTCTAAAAGAGCAAAATGAATATGCACATAAGCGATATAGCGACATTCAGAGAAACATCTTCATCAATGGTGGCGACAATTACTTGACGTTGCTCGGGCATTTCAACAGGAACTGGCAACAGCTCAAAGATGCCGTACAAAAAAAGTACAATCATGATCCCAAAAGCAATTCACAGTGGAGCCTCACTTGGATACTAGGCACATTCGTCGGTATTTTTGTCTATGTTATCATTGCCATCGTACTCAACCAGCTATTCTTCCGGTTCCTCATGCCTAAACGGCTCCGCACCGAGGAGTTCATGAAGAAACGCTTCTGCATTATCATGGCGACAACCTCAATCACCTTTGCTATTATTCAAGGAGCTATCTTTGTGATTGGAACAGGCCAGAATTATCCATTCCTTTATATGGCAGCAAGTCTGCTCGTGGAGTTTGCGTGGCTGTTAGGCGTTATCCTCACCTCGCTGCTTTTGCGTGTTAAAGGTGACCAGTTGAACAGTGCTGTCCGGATCTATGCACCGTTGGTTGCAATCGGTTTTATTGTTATTGGTTGCCGTATCATCCTTATCCCCAACGAACTGGTGAACTTCATGCTACCACCGGTGCTATTGATCTGCGCACTTTGGCAATGGATCGTCATCCGCCGTCATAATCAGAACATCCCCCGCTCCGACATCTTCTACACCTACATTTCGCTGACCGTATTCATCGCCTCAGTGGTCAGTTCCTTTATCGGCTATACGCTGTTGGCCGTACAGTTGCTCATCTGGTGGATTATGCAGTTGACCTGTATCCTGACCATCACCTGTATCAGCCGCTACTTGGAGATTTATGCAAAAAAGAAGCGGTTGGCAGAAAAGCCCATCACCCAGACATGGGGCTACCTCATGGTGGAAAAGATGATTCTGCCCGTACTGAGTGTGACATCCATCATGCTGAGTATCTACTGGGCAGCCAACGTGTTCAACCTGAGCGATATGTGCTGGCGTTTGTTCAAATACGATTTCATCGATATGGAAAACCTGAAGGTTTCTTTCCTGAAATTATCGATGGTCATCACTATGTGGTTCGTATTCCGCTATATCGCAATGACAATACTGGCCCTTCTCAAAGTACATTTCGAAATCAAGGATCCTTCTACGGCTGCATCGAAGGAAATGATGGGAAAGAATGTCATTCAGGTGTTCATTTGGGGTATCTGGCTCATGCTCTCGCTTTCGATCATGCACATCAGCGTGGCCTGGTTGCTGGCTATCTCCGGCGGTCTCTCCACTGGTATCGGTTTCGCCTCAAAGGATATCATCGAGAATATTTACTACGGTGCCTCGCTGATGGCCGGACGTATTAAGGTTGGTGACTGGATACAGATAGAAGGAACAATGGGAAAAGTAATGTCTATCAACTACACATCGACCGTCATCGAGTCGCTGTATGGTGAAGTGATCACCTACCAGAATGCCCAGCTCTTCACGAAGAACTATAAGAACTTGACAAGAAATCATGGATATGTGCTGGTGGTGATCCCCTTTGGTGTGGCCTACGGTTCCAATCTGAAAGAGGTGACAAACCTTGTAGAGGGAACACTCAACAATATGCATCACCAGTGGATAGACCAGACGAAACGGGTGAAATGTGTTGTCTCGGAAATGGCCGACTCCAGCGTGAACTTCAAGCTATTTGTGTGGGCTGATGCTCCCAAACAGTCCTATGTCATCAGCGACGTACTCAAGTGCGTCTACGACACACTGAACACCAACGGCATCAGCATCCCCTTCCCACAACGCGACGTTCATCTTATAAAAGAGTAAAAAAAATCATTCTAATATTTGGTGGTTTAGAAGAAAATACGTATTTTTGCAAAATCATTATGAATAATAACATAACCATTATTGCAGGTCCTTGCGTCATTGAGTCGGCTGAGTTGCTTGACATCGTTGCGCGTAAGTTGGTGGAAATCAACGCCAAACTAGGTACTGACATCATTTTTAAGGCTTCATTCGACAAGGCTAACCGTACCTCCATACACTCCTTCAGAGGTCCTGGGCTGGAGCACGGGCTGCAGATGCTGGGTGATATCAAGGAGAAATATGGTTTGAGGATTCTTACCGACATCCATGAGCACGAACAGGCAGCCCCCGTAGGTGAGGTATGCGATGTCATTCAGATTCCCGCTTTCCTCTGTAGACAGACAGACCTGCTTGTGGCTGCTGCCAAGACTGGCCGTATCGTCAATATCAAGAAAGCACAGTTCCTGAGTGGTAAGGACATGAAATATCCTGTAGAGAAAGCCCGTGAGGCAGGTGCGAAGGACGTATGGTTGACAGAACGCGGCAACATGATGGGATACAACAATCTGGTAGTCGATTTCCGAAACATTCCCGACATGCATGAGATTGTCCCCACAGTCATCATGGACTGTACCCACAGCGTGCAGCGTCCTGGTGGCAGTGACGGTAAGACGGGCGGTGACCGTCGTTTTGTACCACAGATGGCCTTGGCTGCCAAAGCCTTTGGGGCTACCGGCTATTTCTTCGAGGTACATCCCGACCCTGACAAGGGACTGAGTGATGCCGCCAACATGCTCGAGCTGGACAAGCTGGAACCCCTTGTAATGAAATTGGTTAATGACTGACATTGATTTGAACATGACATCTAAAGAATACGCCATACAATGTTTCAAGGATGAGGCAGAAGCTGTGCTCGGACTGATTCCTCAACTCGACGGCAGTTTTGACGAGGCAGTCAAACTGATGTTCGAGTGTAAGGGGAAAGTCATTGTGACGGGTGTCGGCAAGAGCGGACACATCGGTGCGAAGATTGCTGCTACACTCTCCTCTACTGGAACCCCGTCATTCTTTATCAACCCGCTCGATGTGTTTCACGGAGATTTGGGTGTAATGACATCTGACGATGTGGTTCTTGCGATCTCTAATTCTGGACAGACAGACGAGTTATTACGTTTCATCCCCATGGTGCTCCATATGGCTATACCCATTATCGGCATGAGCGGCAATCCGGAGTCCTTATTGGCAAAATACTCTACGTGTCACTTGAACGTGAGTGTGAAGAAAGAAGCCTGTCCGCTGAACCTGGCTCCCACCAGTTCTACAATGGCCCAGTTGGCAATGGGCGATGCCTTGGCTATCGCACTCATTGAACTGCGTCATTTCCAGCCCCGCGATTTCGCCCAGTTCCATCCGGGTGGGGAGCTCGGCAAGCGTCTACTCACGACAGCACAGGACGTGATGCGTTCCGACGACATGCCTGTATTGCCGCCAGAGATGCATCTCGGCGAAGCTATCATCTTAGTCAGCAAGGGTAAACTCGGCTTGGGGATTGCAGAAGTCAATGGGGAGATTGTCGGTCTGATAACTGATGGCGATATCCGCCGTGCTATGGAGAAATGGCAGGCTGAGTTCTTCGACCATACGGTGAACGATATCATGACGCGCACCCCGAAGACTGTGAAGCCAGAAACGAAAATTACGGAGATTCAGAGAATTATGAATAAATACAAGGTACACTCAGTTCTGGTTACCGACGATCAGCACCATCTGCTGGGCGTGGTCGACCATTACTCTTGTATGATATAAAGAAAAATAGGCCTTATGAAGATCATAAAAAAAATATTGTTTGCATTGCTGCTCACCCTGCCTTTGGCTGCGGTAGCCGACTATTTGTTTAAAACGCTTGATGCGCGTGAAGGTTTAACATCCAGTCAGGTTAACTGTATTCTGAAAGACTCTCGCGGCTTCGTATGGTTTGGAACGCCTGCAGGTCTCTATCGCTTTGACGGCTATACGTTCAAGAACTTCCAGAGCGATTCTCAAGATGGTTCTTCCCTGAACGACAGTTACATCAACACTATCCAGGAGACACTCGACGGTAATCTGCTGATTGAGACATCATCAGGCTATTGTGTCTATCACCCACAGACGGAGAGTTTTGAGCGCGACATGAAACAGACTTTCGCCAGAATGGGTATTGAGACCATTCCGAGTATCGTGTACATCGACCGCCACAAGAATCTCTGGGGAGCCATACCCAATAAGGGTGTCGTCTGCTATAATCAGCAACAGCAACTACTATTTGAGTTCGGCTACACTGATGACTCTCATGGTGTGCCTCAAGGAGTCGTCTGTTCCATCGGTGAATGTCGCGATGGTGCGATTATTGTCTATGACGATGGCCGAATGGTATGCTGCGACGTGATGCATCAGCAACACACGGTATGGGCCACCTCGAGCATCCCAGGGCTCAAGCAGAAAAGGAACAAGTCATTAAGAGCGTTTGCCGACCAGATGGACAATATATGGCTGTATGGACAAGGCACCCTATTCATGTATAACAAGAGTTCCGACGAATGGAGCGCCTCTGTTGGAGAGCGCCTTGGTCTGACAGGTCTGGGTGTTGACCGAAACATCAATGGTATGGCTGGTGACAAAAACGGGAACATCTGGATCGCATCCGATCAGCTGGGACTGTTGAAGATGGATCTCAACACCCACGAGATAGAGTCCATAACGCCACGAAACATCAACGAGAACCCACAGTCAATCGACCATGTGAGCATCCAAAGCGTCTATGTCGACGATACGGATCTGCTATGGGTAGGCACTGAGAAGTCTGGTGTGGCCTTCTGCGGAGAGAACATCTACCGCTTCGGTGCCCGTCATATTGGCGACATCACCGCCATTGCTCAGGATGCAAACGGCACGATTTGGTATGGTACTAGCAGCAAAGGTGTTATTGGTTATAACGGACCGTTGGCCAGTCTGAAAGTATCGGCAATGGCAACGACACCTGACGGTAGCCTGTGGGTTGGATCCAAGCGTAATGGACTGACGCGTATCAAAGGTGGCAGCACAACGATCTACTCATTGGCAAAAGACAGTGTCTCCACACTGATCGACGACCATGTCAATGCCCTCTGCACGGATAAGATTGGTAACTTGTGGATTGCCACCAATGGTGGTCTGCAGGTCTATAACCCACGCATGAACACATTCTCTTCATATACACGTGAGAATGGCAAATTAAGCACGAACAACATCACCAGTCTTTTCTATAACCACAACGGCAAGAGCAATGATCTCTTTATCGGAACGGCAGAAGGACTCGTCATTCTGAACCTTTCGAATACGGAGAAGACGGTTCTGACGGGCAACCCATCCAACACCAAGTCGTTTACGAATAACTATATTACCCAGGTGCTTCAGGATTCCCGCGGTCTGTTATGGATCGGTACCCGTGAAGGTCTGAACATCCTCAACATGGAAAATGACAGTCTGAACCATCTGACAGAGAAGCAAGGACTTTGCAATAATAACATTTGTGGTATTGCCGAGGACAAGAACCATAATATGTGGATAACGACCAGCAGCGGTGTCAGCCGTATTGTGGTCCAGCGAAATCATGAGGACGGTTCTAACAACTATGGTCTCTACAACTACACGACAGCCGACGGTCTGCAGAGCAATGAGTTTAACCCTGGTGCCATTATCACGCAGAATGACGGTAATGTGTTGTTAGGTGGCATTTATGGTGTGAACTGGATAGCCCAGAAATCCTCCGATGAGAAAAATGACTTACCCCGTGTGATGCTCACACAGCTGTTTTTCGGTGAAGAAGAGGTTCTGACGGGTCATGTGTACGACAACCGTGTGGTTCTGCCACAGGCACTCAATGAAACCAACAAATTGGAACTGGGACATAATCAGACCACTTTCACCATTAAGTTCGCAGCAGGTAACTACAACCAGAGCGAGCGTCTCCAGTTTATGTACTGGATGGAAGGTAAGGATGAAGACTGGCGCAATGGTAACGCCCTGACACATGGTGTGACCTTCAAAGACCTCTCCAGTGGTCGATATGTCCTCCACGTGAAAGCCATCAGTGCCGAAGGTGCAGTCAGCAATCAGGAGCGTACGCTCACCATCAACATCGAACGCCACTGGCTTCTCTCCTGGTGGATGATAGCTGCTTATATTATCATTGCACTCGTGATACTCTATTTCTGGCGCATTGGTATCAAACAGATTTCTGTTATCAAGGCCCGAAAGAAAGCTGTTATTCAGGAACTCGCCATGCAACGTGAGGAGATTAAGGCTGCCAGCGATGATCTCCGTCAGCCAATGGCACGCATGACCTCTATTATCAGTAACCTGACAGAGAGGGAACAGTCACTCGAGGAACGTGAGCAACTGAATGCCCTCCATTCACAGATGCTGCAGATCATCACCCGTGTAAGTGATATGCAGACTAATCTTGAGAATCCTGAGGAAAAGGCGAAGAATGCCGTACACGACCGTCTGGAACTGAATGGACGTGGAGAAATCGAACTGCCAGAGATTGCAGACCACACCCTCACTACCGAGACGACTCACTCGCGTGCTGCAATTGATGCCCCGACCATGAAGTTCACCGTGGTGATGATCGACGACAACGAGGACTTCCTGAAGTTTGCTACCACCCGTTTCAAGTATGTCTACAATTTCCATGCCTACAACGATATTGAGAAAGCTGCCGCCGATTTGGAGGAGATGCGTTGCGACATAGTCGTCTGTAAGCAGGATATGATGGGTATGACTGGTAGCGAGCTCTGTAACCTCTTGAAGACAAACCCCGTCACCCAGCGCATCAAGTTTGTGCTGATGACTGAGGGAGTACTTACTCCACAGGATATGCGCTCGCAGAACATCACGCTCTCTGCCGACGATTATCTCTCCAAGCCGTTCAATTTCCAGGATGCGACCATGCGCTTCAACAAGATTCTCGGTCTTGGTCCGGTGGATGCCAACAGCAACCTTATCGAAGGAGCCGAGACCCGTATGCTTGAAGACCGCAATGCCAGTATGACCACTGCTACTGAGACCTTCGACATGGGTGAGTACAAGCCGACAGAAGAGACAGAAACGGCAGAGGACGATCCTATGAACCGTGTAGAGACGAAGATTGTCAAGAATGCTCCCGTCGCTCCGCAGCAGGTCTTTGAAGTCGAGCAAGAGCAGGCCAATGAGAGCCTGACCGACTACTCCATGCTCGATGCGATGGATCAGCAGTTATTGAAGAACATCGAACAATATGTGCTGCAGAATATGAGTCGTGGTCAGATCAGTCTTGAAGAGATGGCCAATGCGATGGGTATGGGTCGTGTACCTTTCTTCCACCGTATCCGCAACCTCACCAACAAGACACCGGCAGAACTGGTGCGCGACATTCGTCTGAAGCATGCCTGCATTCTGCTGAAACGTACGAATATCAATATGAGTGAGTTGGCTACGAACATTGGTTTCATGACGGCCGAGAACTTTATCACCACCTTCAGGGAGAAGATGGGCATGACACCACTCGAATATAGATTAAAGCATCGTAAATGACAACAGAAAACAACCATTCAGCAGGAATAGTCACCATACTGTTCCTGCTGATTTCTCTCTATAGCCATGCACAATCCAGCGACTCTATTCTGGTAGCGGAGATGCGCCGCGAAGGTATCACCTTCTCACAGGGGAACAGCGTACGACTGCTCATGTCTGGTCGTGATAAGTTTGCCGATATGTTCGAGACAATCCGTCAGGCAAAGAGCAGTATCCACCTGGAATACTTCAATTTCCGAAATGACTCCATCGCCAACCTGCTCTTCGATATTCTTAGGGAGAAACGCAAGGAAGGTGTAGAGGTACGTGCCCTCTTCGACGGCTTTGGCAACGACTCCAACAATCAGCCTTTGAAGAAGGAGCATCTTCAGAAACTCCATGCCGACAGTATCAACATCTACGAGTTCGACCCCATCCGTTTCCCATGGGTGAATCATATCTGGCCCCGTGATCACAGGAAGATCGTGGTGATCGACGGAGAGGTGGCCTATACCGGCGGCATGAACGTAGCCGACTATTACATAGTAGGAACCGAACAGGTGGGCGAATGGCGCGACATGCATTGTCGCATTGAGGGGCCAGCCGTTAACGAGCTACAACAGATATTCCTCCGTATGTGGAAACGAGTCACGAAGGAAACCATTACTGACACTAAGTATTTTCAGGGGAAGCCTGCCGGCAACAAAATGGTAGGCATCGCCAACCGAGAGCCTCATACCTCCAATGAAATCATGCGCCGTTTCTATGTCCATGCGCTTGATGCGGCCCAGGACTCCATCAAACTCGTCAATCCATATTTTGCCCCAACGTCATCCGTCATCAAAGCCCTGAAGGCCTGTGCAGAACGCGGTGTAAAGATGGATATCCTCATGTCGTCAAAATATGATATTCCCTTGATGCCAGATGTTGTCATCTACAACATGAAGAAGCTTGCCAAGCGAGGAGCCCGCATCTGGCGTTACCGTCCTGGCTTCCACCACTCGAAGATCATGATGGTCGACGGCAAGTTCTGTACCGTAGGCAGCACAAACCTCGATGCCCGCAGCCTCCGCTACGACTATGAGATCAATGCGATTATCATCGACCCGGAGACCACACATCAACTGGAGGAGCGTTTCATGCAAGACACGCAGAAGTGTGACTTGATGACAGAAGAGTCGTTAAAGAAGAGCCAGAACACCTGGCATAAGTTCAAGGGATGGTTCGGCCATCTGCTTACCTTTGTTCTATAGCCGATGAAACGCGATACGACCATTTCCGTCTGCAAAGGTATAGCCATTATTCTGATGGTGATTGCACATGCCGAGGCTCCTGGGCGGCTCTGCAGGTTTATCTTCGAATTCCACATGCCGCTCTTCTTCATCACCGCAGGCTATTTCTTCTCGCTGAAATACCTCAACGATGAAGCCACCTTCGTCAAGAAGCGGGTAAAAGGGCTTTACTGGCCTTTTGTCAAATGGTCTGTGTTTTTCCTGATCATCCACAACTGGATGTTCGACATCGGTATTCTCAACGAACAGTACGGCAACGAAGCGGGTGGCGTCACCCACCCCTACACCTGGCACCAGATCCAACAGAACCTGTGGAACATCGTGACAGCAATGGGCGGCTACGATCAGTTTCTCTGTGGTGCCTTCTGGTTTTTCCGCGGTTTGTTCGTTGCCAGTCTCCTATACCTTATTATATATAAGGTTATGCAGTATATACTTCCGCAACGGTCAACGCATACGATACCCTACCTTATCTGTCTTATCATGCTGCTGCTCTGTGGCTGGAAAACTTATGAAGGGCTCAAGGTCATCAACCTCGTACAAGGTGGCTATCGCGATATGATGGGATGCTTCTTCTTCGGCTGTGGCTTTATCTTCCGGCAGTTCGTCGACCAATACCGTTCATTGATCTCCCGCTATCATGCTGCCATCTGGACAACCATACTCTTCGGCCTCGTCGTCTTCCTCTTCTCGGAGTATCTGACGGCTAACATGAACTGGCGATCTACCTATACCCAATTTCTATCCTTGCCCGTACCTGCACTGCTCGGGTTCCTGATGACCTATAACGTCAGTCAGTGGCTTGACCGACATGAGGGCCTTCTGAAGCGATTCCTCGTCTATACAGGCGACCATACGCTCTACATCTTCATTTTCCACATCATTTCCTATAAGGCGGTAAGTCTGCTCAAAATCTGGTACTATGGTCTCGATAGGCGTCAGATAGGCTGTCACATGGTTATCCACGACTATTCTCAACAAGATCAGTTCTGGATTCTGTACACGATAGCCGGTGTTGGTCTGCCGCTACTCGGCATCTGGCTCTACGAGAAAGGTAAAGCGAAAATCAGAGGACAAAAAGCATCAGTTGCTGCTCAGGCTCAGTGATACCCTTCTCTCTAATCAGGGCAGCCTCATTTTGGAGGATATAATCCCTTTCAAGACCTGTTTCTTTGAGGAACCGGTGGAAACAGTCTGCCGCTTCGTCGATATGTCCGCTGAACCACAGGCAATAGCCATAGTTCAACAGGTCATCTGCCTCAACGTCACCTTTCAGCAATTCGTTATAGATCTTCACGGCTGCATCATACTTGCCTTCACACACCAATGCCCAAGCCAACACACGACTCACATTCTGGTCATCGGGTGCTTCATAGTTCAGCCGGTAAAGATCCTTCAGGGCTCCTGTATACTGACCAAGGTTTGTCAGACTGACAGCACGGTTCAGCAGATAGCTTTTCTTCTCCGGATTGATGTCGACCAATTTATTGTAGGTCTCCAGCGCCTCCTCATACATCTCCCGGGCAAAGAGCGATCTGCCATAGCCCACGAGGGCCTTCTCATTATCTGGTTGTAGCTTCAGTGCCTCCTGATAGCAATCCAGATCGTCATAGTCCTTAACAATACTCAACCCGATATGCTGCATCAGATAACCCGACATCACCCAGAACTGGAAGTCGCGCCGCGATGCACCGTAATTCCGTAACACACGGCCTGCCTCCTCCATACGTTTCCGTTTCAACAGGAAGGCTGTAATTTCATTGAACGAACTCTCCAGATGGGTCCTTGAGAAAATGGGATTGGCACAGAACAGGTAACGGCGCCTATCCTTATCAAATGGACTTGAAAAACAACTTTTCTGCGAAAAGAGACGGTAAAAACGATACAGATCCTGCAGGTAGACCAGTCTGAAATACGAAGGTTTCCGCAGTTCTGCCATGTTTACCTCATTTAAGGTAGCTTCTCCCTTGTCGAGCATATTGAGTATGTTCTTGGGAATCTGGCTCACCACCTGCTGGAACGCCAGCGCAAACGAATATTTGTCACTGTTGCAGAATGGCCCCATCTCCACCATCGACTGAAGGAAACGACTGTTTCCCATTGATTTCATTATCTCAGTAATAGCCGGATGATGAATCGAAAACGGTATGAACCAGTTGCTCAGTTCAACAAAGAACGAGAAACGCTTCATCTGCGAGAACCCGCCGAAATAGATATCCGACCCCTGCTTCTGCATGTCCATCATCCGATGGTAGCTCTCTTCCAGCTGTTCCATCTTCCGTTCCGACTCTCCTGGGTTCAGGATATCCTGCATGGGATCTTCCTCTGCTTCTTCCAAGCCGTTGCGCGTCATACGGAACTGCTGACCGTTCACCAGATTGGGGATAATATCGCGTTGGATCGTCTTCGTGTCCTCTTCCGCATTCATCGTCATGATAAGCTGCTGCTGGAGTTCCAGGAGTTCCCTACGGCACTGCTCCTGCTCTACCAGTTTCTCCACGAGTTCTATCTGTTCAGGGTAGACTGCTGCCAAAGAGCTGTCTAATGTGAGTGCCCATCCGACGAGGGCTCTCTGACGAACATACTCATCCTCCGAACGCTCATACACATGCACCAGTGTACGGAACTTGGCCATATCGAAGTGCTCCAACAGGGAGAGCATGATACCACCAATCATCAGTTGCTGATCATAGGAGTCAACGGTCGGCGATACGAGGATATCCTCCATCGAGGTGGCCTGGCTGTCAATCCATTGATCCGAAGTGAACAGATAGTTGAAAAGTATATCCATCGTCTGCTGATGCTGTGCATAGATGGTCTGCTGACGAGCCTCGCGCTTATGTTCGGGCTCCAGTTCCAGCATGGCGATCTCCGAGACAAAGGTCTCCAACTCTTCACGGATATTCAGCGGCGAAAAGTCACGTGCCGACAATCTCACCTTCGACTGGAGCGACAACAGGTAGGACGACTGGGAGATATGATACTGCCTGCTGATATTGGCACAGAGCACATACATCCGTTGCATCAGCTTCTGGTAGAGATTCGGCAACTGGGGATCCTTGAAACCTCGCTTCCAGTAGTCTGCCATCAGTTGCAGTTCAGTCAAGATGGCATGCAGACGGTCAGAATTTACCTGATGAGGATGGGATGACAAGAATATCTCCAGTTCGCTGATAGCACCGCTAAGGTTATTCGCTTTTATATTTTGAAATACCTTATTAAGATCAGATTGTACTTCCATAAATTACTTTTTGTTTACGGGTTTGGCTGGAGCGCCTGTCGCTTTAGTCAGCCACTGTTGAGCCCGCTCTACATCTTGTGTTCTCGGGGCAGCTGCGTGACTAAACTTCAAGGTGTCAGGGAGCTTGTCCATTGCCTGTTTCGACAAGACATAGTGCTTCCTGATGACATCTTTATATTGCCTTACACCGTAGTGATTAAGTGAGTCACAGGCTTCGTTATAGCCTTTCAACAGCACCTCCAACTGGCGTTTGCGGTCAGGATGATCCATGCCTTGTTCTCGTACCACGAGCGCACCCATCCATATATCTTCTTTTCTGGAGTCGAGTATAACCTTGTGTTTCCCCAACAGGGCCTGGGTAGCCTGTGGTTCCGTCAGCAGCAGGGCGTCCATCTCATTATTCTCCAACATCTTCAACCGAACATTCACGTCGTTCACCTGAATACGGAACACCCGCTCCGTCTGCAGCTTCGCACTATCAACGGCTAGATCACCCAACAGATCGGTTACCGAGTAGCGGGTCATGGCCAGCATCTTATCATCCAGATGCTTCAACTGCGTGATACGCTGGTGCTGATTGGTAACGAGCAGCCAATAGGCATTCGTAGCAGCCACATAACGTAGGGGCAATCCCTGCCTGATCATCCGTTCTGCCCTGACGATATCGGTGATACTGCCTTCCACACGACCGTTTATCAGCGCTGTATCGCAGTCCATCTGCGCCGTAAATGGCTTCAGACGGATATCGACGATGGTGTCGAAGAGCTGGTGATCCTCGGCGACAAACAGGGGCAGACAGTCGAGTGTCGGCATCACGGCGATCTTCAGCGCAGCCGAGTCTTCTCTAGCCAGTCTGCGCTGCTGGGCACGCGTCTTCTGCTTCGTCTCCTCATACGACTGTCCGCAGCCGAAACACATCAGTGCAGCAATGATTCCAAATAACAATTTCTTCATAATCGGATGCAAAGGTACAAATTAAATTGAACACAGAGCCACAGAGTCTCATAGAAATTATATTAAAAAAACAAAAAACTCGGCGTCACTGTACCATTGTGTATAATTTTATAACTATCTTTGCACAACTATGGCAAAAGACAAAATCGCATACGTTTGCTCCAACTGCGGCCAGGAGTCGCCGAAGTGGATCGGGAAGTGCCCTGCCTGTGGGCAATGGAACACGTTTAAGGAAATCCGTGTCGCTCCTGCTGCCTCACCAAAATTGAGTGAGTCGAGACGCGGTCTGAACAGCCATACCGCACAGACCTCTGCTGCTGCGGTAGGCAAGGCACTCCGGCTACACGAGATCTCCAACCACGACGATCCCCGTATCGACATGCACGACAACGAGTTGAACCGTGTGCTCGGAGGTGGTCTGGTGCCAGGCAGCATCGTTCTCCTGGGCGGTGAGCCCGGTATCGGCAAATCTACCCTCTCCCTGCAGACTATGCTCCGTCTGCCCGAAAAGAAAATACTGTATGTCAGCGGTGAGGAGAGTGCCCACCAGCTGAAGATGCGTGCCAACCGTCTCGAGGACGACCGCTCGGCTTCGCCGCTTTGCTCTGCAGAGAACGACAATTTCCTGATTCTATGTGAGAACTCCCTCGAGAACATTTTCGAGCATATCAAGGCAGAACAGCCCGAATTGGTAGTCATCGACTCCATCCAGACCATCATGACCGAGGATGTCGAGTCTTCTGCCGGTTCCATCGCTCAAGTCCGTGAGTGTGCCTCTGCCCTGCTCCGCTTTGCCAAGTCGAGTGGCGTGCCCGTCATTCTCATTGGCCATATCACGAAAGAAGGCACCCTGGCAGGCCCTAAGATTCTCGAGCATATCGTCGACACCGTCATCCAGTTCGAGGGTGACCAGCATTATATGTATCGCATCCTCCGTTCGATGAAGAACCGCTTCGGCTCTACGGCCGAACTAGGCATCTATGAGATGCAGCAGAACGGGCTCCGACAAGTCAGTAACCCCTCCGAATTGCTACTCACTCAGGATCACGACGGTCTCTCAGGTATCGCCATTTCCTCGGCCATCGAGGGTGTGCGCCCCTTCCTCGTAGAGAGTCAGGCACTTGTCTCTACCGCTGCCTATGGCACCCCACAGCGATCTGCCACTGGGTTCGACCAGCGCCGTCTGAACATGTTGCTTGCCGTGCTTGAAAAGCGTGTCGGTTTCAAACTCATGCAGAAAGATGTTTTTATCAACATAGCCGGGGGATTACGAGTGACAGATCTCGCAATGGACCTCTCCATCATTGCCGCTGTCCTCTCTTCAAATGTAGATACGCCCATCGAATCGGGCTGGTGCATGTGCGGCGAGGTAGGTCTTTCGGGTGAGGTGCGCCCCGTAAACCGCATCGAGCAACGGATTGCCGAAGCCGAGAAATTAGGCTTCAGCGATATCATCATTCCAAAATATAATCTTCAGGGAATCGACGCAAAGAAGTTCCACATTGCAATCCATCCCGTCCGCAAGGTCGAAGAAGCGTTAAGAGAACTATTCGGTTAATCAAGATACTCTGTAGGATCCTCTATACCAGCCTCTGATAAGGCTTCGCGACGTTCCACACAGGTACCGCACTTGCCGCAGTGTTTTTCTTCGCCTTTGTAGCACGACCATGTTTCAGCATAGTTGATGCCGAGTTCCTTGCCGCGACGGGCTATGTCGGCCTTCGTCCAGTTCGTAAATGGCGACAATAATCCCACCTTCACAAACGTACCGGCACGGGCGGCCTCGTCGAAGGCATCGACAAACTGCGGCGTACAGTCGGGATAGATGGTATGGTCACCCGCGTGATTTGCCATCATTACAAACCGCAGGTCGTTGCTCTCGGCAATGCCGACGGCAATGGAAAGCATGATGCCGTTACGAAAGGGTACCACCGTCGACTTCATGTTCTCATCGGCATAGTGGCCCTCGGGAATCTCTTCCCCCCCCTCGAGCAGCGAACTCTTGAAATACTTGGTCATAAAATCGAGGGGAATCACGATATGCGGGATGCCAATCCGCTCACAATGCAGACGGGCAAAGGGAATCTCACGGTCATTATGCTTCGAGCCATAATCGAACGAGACGGCCAGGGCGATGCGCTCTTGCTGGTCATAGAGCAGTGTCACACTATCCATGCCACCACTAAGGATAATTACTGTATCTTTCTTCATATCGGCTGCAAAGATACACATAAATGCTGAGTTTTTGCCAACTCCGCCTTACATTATTTGTTTATCTACGCAAAAAAAATATAAATGTTCAATGTTCAATGTTCAATGTTCAATGAAAATCAGTATCTTTGCAGTCGCTTATAAGAAGAAGTTTTTCACATTATTAATAACAATACAATTATGACAATCAACGAATTCAACTTTGCCGGTAAGAAGGCAATCGTACGTGTAGACTTCAACGTACCCCTCGATGAGAATGGTAAGATCACTGACGACACCCGTATCCGCGGTGCCCTGCCCACGCTGAAGAAGATTCTGGCCGATGGCGGTGCTGTGATCATCATGAGCCACATGGGTAAGCCCAAAGGTAAGGTAGACATGAAGAAGTCTCTGGGTCAGATCCGCGAGGCTGTAGAGAAGGCCCTGGGCGTTCCCGTTGCTTTTGCTCCCGACTGCGCTAAAGCTGCCGACGCTGCCAAGGCTCTGAAGATGGGTGAGGCTCTGCTGCTCGAGAACCTGCGCTTCTATCCCGAGGAAGAGGGTAAGCCCGTAGGTTTGGAGAAGGGTACGCCTGAGTACGACGAGGCCAAGAAGGCCCTGAAGGTATCTCAGAAGGAGTTTGCAAAGACATTGGCTTCTTATGCTGACTGCTATGTGATGGATGCCTTCGGTACTGCTCACCGCAAGCATGCTTCTACCGCTGTGATCGCCGACTACTTCGATGCCGACAACAAGATGCTCGGTCTGCTGATGGAGAAAGAGGTTCAGGCTGTTGACAATGTACTCTCTAACATCAAGCGCCCGTTCGTAGCCATCATGGGTGGTTCTAAGGTATCTTCTAAGATCGGCATCATCGAGAACCTGCTCGGTAAGGTTGATAAGCTCATCCTCTGCGGTGGTATGACCTACACCTTCGCTAAGGCTCACGACGGTAAGATTGGTAACTCTATCGTTGAGCTCGACAAACTCGATGTAGCCCTCGGTGTTGAGGAGCTGGCCAAGAAGAACGGCGTAGAGCTCGTTCTTGGCAGCGACTGCACAGCTACCAACGGTCTCGATTTCGGTACGATGACTGTGAAGGAGGGTTCAGAGATCATCACCTGCCCTGCCAACGATGTTCCCGACGGCTTCGAGGGTGTTGATGCCGGTCCTGCTTCTCAGGAGGATTTCCGCAACGCCATCAAAGGCGCGAAGACCATTCTGTGGAACGGTCCTGCCGGTGTGTTCGAGTGCGACGACTTCACAGCAGGTAGCCGCGCTATCGGTGAGGCTATCGCCGAGGCAACTGCCGAGGGTGCATTCTCTCTGATTGGTGGTGGCGACTCTGTAGCTTGTGTCAACAAGTTCGGTCTGGCTGATAAGGTTAGCTACATCTCTACTGGTGGTGGTGCTCTGCTCGAGGCTATCGAGGGTAAGGTTCTCCCCGGTGTAGCAGCCATCAAGGGCGAATAAGCAAGACAGCTTATACATATATGAAAGAAGCAGGGCCATCCAACCCTGCTTTTTTCATGTCCGGATATTATCCATTGTCTTGCCCTGCGCGATGAGCCCAATCATATACACGATGCCATTTTTGATAATTTCAACCCCCGAAACAGTTTCCATTATGTAACAATTATTCATATTGCACCAGTTATAATAGAAAAATCCCTATTTTAGGGCATTTCATGCGATTCTAAATCAATCGTAAGTTGAATGTTGGTCAGATTACGAGTGAGGAACCTTCCGCTTACGACTGATTAGCGCTCTGAAGAATCTGGATTGTAAGATGTTTTTTTGCGATATAGACATGTAAAATAAAATGATCTAAAATGAGGAACAATTTTGTTACGCTGTTGCAGTGTTACAGTTCGATATACAACCATATTTTTACCAGAATTAGTACTTATATTATATATATATAAATATATATATTATATAAGAAATATTTGTGAGACCAAATTGATTGTTTTTTTATTTAACTGTAACACTGAAACGTGTAACACCCATTGTTCCGACATGGACAATTACTTAAATTTTTGCAAACGTTTACGTGCTAATTTTAATCAATTTTTATAGATATGTGGGGTAAATACCGTAAATTTGCATCGGTTATGCCAGTCGAAAGTGTTAATAATACTTATAATTGTGAAATAGCATATACAATTCTCATGATTATTTTGTATCTTTGCATGGAGATTATCGCAGACTACTGAAACAAATATTTTATTCATTAATAACTAATAATAACTAAAGTATGCAAGGTAATTTGAAAACGTTCCGCCTCGCTCTGACGTTGGTCCTGTCACTCATCGTGGGTACAGTATCGGCTCAGACCGTCAACGGAAATGTGGTCGATGAAACGGGCGAGGCCGTCATCGGCGCTACTGTTATGGAGAAAGGTACCAAGAATGCCACAGTGACGGACTTCGACGGTAACTTCACCATCAACATGGGCGACAGCAAGGTTCTTGTGATCTCATACATCGGTATGCAGACTCAGGAAATCAACATCGCAGGCAAGTCAAGTGTGAACGTCGTACTGAAGGAAGACGCTACGACACTGCAGGACGTGGTGGTCGTAGGTTACGGTACGATGAAGAAGACCGACCTGACCGGTTCGGTATCTTCAGTTAACACCGAACAACTGAACGCCAAAGGTGCTCCCTCTGTGCTGGGTAACCTGCAGGGTAGCAATCCTGGTGTGAACATTACGCAGAGTTCTGGTCGTGGCGGCAGCTACAACATCGAAATCCGCGGTAAGTCGTCAATCAACTCTTCCACCACCCCACTCTATGTAGTCGACGGTGTGATGTGTGATGATATCGACTGGCTGAACCCCCAGGACATCGAGCGTATTGATATTCTGAAGGACGCTTCTTCTACCGCCATCTACGGTTCTCGTGCTACGGCTGGTGTCGTCATGGTGACAACGAAGGGCGGTACAACCGTGAAGCGCGACCAGAAGCCGACCATCAGCTACGACGGATACTATGGCTGGTCGAAGAAAGTCCGTATGCCGGACTTCATGGACGGTCAGGAATTCTATCAGTACCGTTTCTTCAAGTTCCAGAGCTATGCAGGCAACCTGGCAACAACAGAGACTGCCATGTCTTCACATCCTGTCTATCAGATTGGCGGTTCCATCCTCGAGCAGTGTCTGCTTCGTGAGAACGTCGGCTCTGGCAACTACAAGATGAAGGAGATGCTGGCCAGCGGCAATACCTACGACTGGCCCGACATGGTGACTCAGAACGGCAGTCAGCAGAACCACTACCTCGCAGTAAGCGGTGGCGGCGAGAACATCAACTACCACTTCGGCGTCGGTTACAACCAGGAGAAGGGTATCTACAAAGGCGATGACCAGAACCGCATCAACTTCAAGGGTAGCGTAGACGCTAAGATCAACAGCGTGATCAGCGCCGGCTTCAGCGTAAACGGTGCCAGAACCCGACAGGAGTATGCTAACGACGCTGCCATCCAGCACGCCTATCGTATGAACCCCTATATGACTCCTTACAATTCTGAGGGTGTACTCAACGAGAAGCCGGGTAACTATCAGGCTCTGGGAACCACTTCTTCTTACCAGTTCTCTGACCAGGCCAACCCCCTGCTCGTCATGCAGAGCACCAGCAAGCAGCGTGAGACCTGGCGTGTGCTGGGTAACTTCTACCTGAAGTTCGACATCATCAAGGGCCTTGACTTCAAGACCACTTTCTCTCCGAGCTATACCAACTACCGTGAGGGTTATTTCGAGGGTTACAAGAATCCTGACACCGACAACTTCTATGACACAAGTCTGTCAACGAATGCGACGAACCTGACAAACTACCGTAACTTCTCTTGGACATGGGATAACATTATCAACTACAACACGACCATCGCTGATGACCACAGCCTCGGACTGATGGCTCTGTTCTCTTCTCAGGCATCAAACACCGAGAAGTCGTATTGGGCAGCTACTGGCGTGATGGACGGCACCGACTGGTGGAACATGGGTTCTGGCACTTTCAATGCTGTCGACTCTTCCACCTCTTATACGGAGAACAGCATGATTTCTTACGCCTTCCGTCTGAACTATAGCTATAAGAGTCGCTACCTGCTGACTGCTACGGTACGTCGCGACGGCAGCTCGAAGTTCACCAAGGACAACCGCTGGGGTACCTTCCCCTCTGTAGCCCTTGCATGGCGCGCTTCTGAGGAGGCATTCTTGCAGAAGGTCAACTGGCTGAGCAACCTGAAGCTGCGTCTGTCTTACGGTGTCACTGGTAACAACGACGGTATCGATAACTTCGCTACACAGCAGACCGTTTCCGGCCCCGTGTTCTATCCCTTCGGCCCTGATTACCTGAACGGTTTCTATCCTTCAAGCATCGTGAACAAGGATCTGAAGTGGGAGACTTCTACAGAATACAACGCCGGTATTGACTTCGGTTTCTTCGGCGGCCGCATCAACGGTAGCGTCGATGTGTACCAGAAGACTTCTAAGGATCTGCTCTACTCAGTAGCCCTGCCGCTGGAGTCTGGTGGCGGTTCAATGGTGACCAACATCGGTTCGGTACGCAACACTGGTGTTGAGGTGGCCCTGACCACTGTGAATGTGGAAACCAAGGACTGGCACTGGGAGACAACCTTCACCTTCGCTGCTAACAAGAATAAGGTACGCGAAATCAACGGTACTGGTGACCGCGTGCTGAGCTCCGGCAGCTCCAGCCCCACAACAGGTAGCCTCTTCGTAGGTTCATCTGTAAACAACACTTATGCTTACGAGTGGGGTGGCGTCGTTACCGACCGCGACATGACGGTTCCCAACACTGCTGCAGCTACAAACGCAGGTCTGACTCCTGGTTCTACCATGAAGGAGTATGACTATTATTATAAAGTATATGGTCTGACAGAGGGTCAGCCCTACGTGATTGACCAGAACGGCGACGGCAACATCGACCAGGACGACCGCGTGGTGAAGAGTATGGACCCGAAGTGGACGGGCAGCTTCACCTCTAACCTCACTTGGAAGAACTGGGACTTCTCGTTCTCACTCTATGCCAAGGTAGGTTATAAGGTCTACTCTTCTTTCCTGACCAGCGATATCCTCGGTCTGAACGACCGCGGCCGTCAGAAGCTGGCAATGGACTGGTACATCCCCGCTGGTACACTGCTCGACTGTGACGGTGTAAACGAGGATGGCACTTACATCAATCCTAAGTATCAGGAGGTGACCCACTACGGTGGCTATCCTTTCCCCAACAACGGTGGCAGCAACAGTGGCGTAGGCCGTCAGGCTGACTTCTGGAACGTCGCCAAGGGTATCTCTGACGCATCGTTCCTGAAGGTGAAGAACATCACACTCGGCTACACCTTCGAGAAGAACTTCCTCAACAAGTTTGGCTGCAAGCACCTGCGCCTCTATGCTACAGTGACCAACCCGTTTGTGATCACCAGCTACAAGGGCTTCGATCCTGAGTGGGCAGGTGCCGGCGTCAAGCAGGATGGACCTAGCACAATCAACTACCAGGTTGGTGCAAGCATTAAGTTCTAAACACAGATAATACACAGAAGATATGAAAAAGAATATATATTTATCAGTTATCGCTGCACTTTTCGCTGGTTTCACACTGACAGCCTGCAGCGACTTCCTCGAAGCTGAGAACAAGACGGCCGGCGGACAGACTGCGGACGACTACTTCGGCAAGGATGCCACCTCGTTGCTTACGTCGGCATACGAGTCGATGAAGGCCTATGCATACATTCCCGACCTTTTCAGCAGGGGAACCGACCTCTATATCCACACCCGTGGCCACGTAGCTACCGTGTTTGATTCATATACGATAACCCCTGAGGACAACACTATCAGCAGCTTCTATGCTAACGTGTATAAGACCATCAACTATGCCAACGGCGTGATCTTCTATGCAGGAGCCGATTCACAGCTGGGACAGGAAGCTCGCTTCCTCCGCAACTACGGCTACTATCTGCTGACTCAGCACTTCGGTGGTGTACCCTACGTAACAGAGTACATCAACAACGGCGCAGAGCGCAGCTATCCCCGTACACCGCTGAGCGAGATCTATGCTTCGATGATCAGCGACCTGACAGAACTGTACAACAGCTCATCTCTGGCAGCTCAGAGCCATACGGGTCATGCCAGCAAGCAGGCTGTAGCCGCTCTGCTCGCAAAGGTTTACCTGGCAGCAGGCTGGGATCTCGACACGACTATTGGTGACGAGATTCAGGGTACCTACTCTGTCAACAGCACCAGCAACTTCTCTCAGGCTGCTTCATGGGCAGAGAAGGCCATCAACGGTGTGAGCCTGACGATGTCGTTCGACCTGAAGTGGTCACCCTACAACGAGGGGAACGAAGAGGAAATCTTCTCTATCCAGTATGAGCGTACAGGCTATCCCGGCGACGTGAGCAACAGCGGTCACTCTATGCAGAACGGCTTTGGCGGCTACTATGGAAACTATAACGCCAGTGGTATTAAGAACGTAGGTTCCGACGATCAGCAGTCAGAGAAGAGCATGTACCTCTTCGAGAAGGGCGACAATCGCTATGACGCCACCTTCATGCAGATCTTCTACGCTGCTACGAAGAATGCTTCAGGTCAGGCTAACTGGGGCGACGAGGGTTATTATGCCTACTATAACGCAAGAGATCTGAGTGATTTCCCCATCACCAGAGTCTACCTCCCCTACTACACGACAGAGGCAGAGGCTGAGGCTTGGATGAAGGAGCATGCCGACCAGCTCATCGCCAATGGTGATATTTTTGCTAACGGCAACGTAATCGTTTCGCTGCTGACCCTGCCTAACGTTACCACTTGGACACTCGCTAGCGGAAGCACCAGCTTCCAGAAGAAGAGTGTAGCCATTACCGACTACAATAACCAGGTGGACAACGGTACCTGCGTAAAGAAGTTCGATGATCCCAACACGGATTACACAGACACCAACAATGACTACCGCGACATCGTCGTATTACACGTCAGCGACATGTATCTGGTAGCTGCCGAGGCTAACCTGATGGCAGGTAACACTGCTGAGGCTCTGGCAAAGATCAACGCTGTTCGTGGCCGTGCCGGTCTGGATGCCCTCGCTTCATTCAGCGCTTACCAGCCTGAGTATTATACCACCAGTACGTTCACCATTAAGGACATCGACCTGATCCTCGACGAGCGTGCCCGTGAGCTTTATGCTGAAGGTCACCGCTGGATGGACCTGCGCCGCACCAAGCAGCTCATTCGTTACAACGTTGAGTTCAATGAGTATGTGAACAGCGCCTCTGACATGCAGGGTAACGACGGCAAATACAAGTGGCTCCGTCCGATTCCCGCTAATGAAATCAGTGCAAACACTGGTATCTCTAATGCTGAACAGAATCCGGGTTATTAATACATTATATTAATTATAAAGAAGAATAACAATGAAGAAATTTATATATTCCATCTTCGCAGTGCTCGCACTTAGCTGCACTTTCGTAGCTTGCGGCAGCGATGGCGATGAGAGCATCAACTACAGCTCTTCAGCCGAGCAGGGTTCTGCAGGAACGTACAATGGTACCTGGACCCGTACTGGCGATGACGGCTCAGTCAGTTTCAGTGGCTCTGTCACACTGGCTGCCGGCAGTTCTACTGGCGTAACCAACGTCACCTTTACCTGTGCAGAAGCTGAACTGAACGCTACTTCTGTAGCCAATGTATGGCACTCCAACTATGGCTATGAGTTCTTCAATCAGACCGCTAGCAGCGCCAATGGTCTTGGTGCTTCTTTCGCAGGAAGAATCGATGACAAGGGTAATATCAACACATCCTTCACCATCAGCCAGAAAGTGGGCCGTAAGAACGTAGAGTTCAAATACGAGTTTATCGGCAGTAAGTAATCAAATAGCTGAGGTCTGTGGAGCTGCTTCCGCAGACCTCACTAATTGTGATATAAAGTGCATAGATATGTGGTTTTAGAATGTTTTTACGTATTTTAACAGAATACTTGCACCATTTATGAAATTAATCCTTATCTTTGCAACCGATAAGTATATAATGAAACGATAAATCCTATTATTAATAATTTCTTTAACTTTAAAAACATTTAATTATGAAGAAAATTTTACTTAGTGTAATTGCTCTTTTTGCAGCAGTTAGTATGAATGCCCAGACCGCCGTTAATGACGATCCGAACTATTTCAACCTCGACAAGTCAAGCGGTTGGGGTGGTCATTGGTTCGACCTAAAGGATGCTGATGGCAACCTGAACTACGATGCATCTGCTTATGAGTATGCATGGATCAAGTTCTCTGGCAACACTGGTAAGTTCCGTTTCGGTCTGACCTATTCAGAGTGGAAGTCTACCGAGGCTTGGGGCGAGACCTATTTCGATGCAATGAACGTTATTACAGATGCTGAGGGTATCTCTTTCATCAAGCTCGAGAAGGAGAAGACCTATGAGTTCGACGTGAACAAGGCAGACAACCCTTCAGATCTGGACTCAGGACGATGGTGAAGAGGTTAGCGTAACCGTTGAGGGTATCTGGTTCGGTACAGCTGCTGAGCTGAAGGCTGCTCTTGGCGGCGGTGGCTCTGAAGGTGGCGAAGAAGGCGGCGAAGAGACCATAGAGGGTCTCGGAACAGCATTCAATGTCGAGAACAATCTCGGTTTGGACTCTGAGAATGGCACAGCCCTGACAGCTGGAACTGAGCTCGCTTCTAATGAATTTGTAACAATTACCACTGGTGCTGATGACACTTACAAACCACAGGAAGTTGCTTTCAAGATTAATGGTGGTGATGTTTTCAAGGGCGGTCTCCAGGGTGGTACTAACCCGAAGGATGCTGACGGTGCATCTCCAAACACTTCACTCAGCGCTCCTGTTAGCGGCGCATTCCTGGCTATCGAAGCAAAGGAGGACGGTTTCCTGTACATTATCCACAAGGCTTCTTCTAACAAGGCTTACACTGTATTCGAGGAAGGCACAGCTATTGGTTACAAGTTCGCTGCTCAGGGAGACGCTGCTACAGACCTCGGTGCTGTTTACCAGTTCGAGCTTGAGGGCGAAGGTGAGCTCAATGAGATTGTTCTGCCTATCGACTGGGCTGAGCAGGAGTTCCTGGAGGCTACAGACGCTGACAAGTATGCTGCACACGTAACTGTTGACGCTGAGGGTAATCCTTCTTGGGAGGCTATCAAGGTGAATGGTCTTGGTGTTATCGCATTCCCCGTATACAAGGACTGCAAGTACATCGTAAATGCTAACGGTTCTAAGATCACAGCTGCAGGTTTCGTATTCTCTAAGGCTGACGATGTGACAATCGCTACTGAGGACGGTGTTGAGATCTACAAAGGTGGTGGTGCAACTGCTATCCAGGGTGCTAAGGTTGTTACTGTTGCTGGTAACAGCGCTATCTACAACCTCGCTGGCCAGAAGGTAAATGCTTCTTATAAGGGCATTGTTATCAAGGACGGTAAGAAGTACATCCAGAAGTAATTCAACTTCCAAGATACACAAATTCAAGAGTGCTCTGCTCATGCAGGGCACTCTTTTTATATACCCCCACTCCATCCACGAAAGCCAACAAACACATCAAAACCGGCAACACTCTAGGCACAAAAAGAAATCGGAACTCTGATGAAGAGCTCCGATTTCAATTTGCTTAGAATGATCTGGCGATTTACTCAGCCTTCTTTGCGGCCTTCTTAGCTGCCGGTTTCTTAGCAGCAGGCTTCTTCTCTGCCTTTGGTGCTGCACCTTCCAACTTCTCCAGACGAGCCTTCAGACGGGTAATCTCCTTATCCTTCATCTCAATCTCATCACCTTGGTTCTTAATGGTGGTCAGCAGACCTTCCAGTTCATCGTTATCGATGTCAAGCGGATAGAGGGCATTCACTCTGTTGATGAAGTCACCGAGGATGTTCATGTAGTTCGTGAAGGCATCAAACGGTCCGTTGTAGATACCACGATCGAGACCTACATTAGAGGGCTTGGTGGTCATGAAACGGAAGTTGTTGGAAGCCTGCAGGTAATCCCAGTCCTGATTGATGCGGGGATCATTGGCGATACGCAGACGATCGGCTACAGAGTAGAGCTTGTTGAAGGCCTCACGCTGCATGGCATTACCGAGCCAGCAGCTGACGTCGCGCTCCTCGTCAACCCAAGAGAGGGTGTCGGGAACATCGATCTGACCAACGCTCTTGCAAGCCTTGCAAATCTCCGTCGGCGTAGAGAAGGTAATGC
Source organism: uncultured Prevotella sp. (assembly GCA_900314995.1). Lineage (GTDB taxonomy): Bacteria > Bacteroidota > Bacteroidia > Bacteroidales > Bacteroidaceae > Prevotella. The sequence goes on along the minus strand of OMXK01000046.1, from coordinate 33,222 downwards.
CTTTCTCCTTGGCGCAAACGGGCAGAGCTTTGATGAAGTCGAGGATGTTGCTCGACAATGGCTGAGCGATACCAAGCGCTGAGAGCTCCATGAAGATATTGATGATCTGCTCCTCTTCAGGGAAACGGGCAATACGGTCGATATAGGCATCAGCAAACAGAGGATAACCATCCCACTCTGAATTGTTAAAGCGCAGAGAGATATCATCAGACAGCTCTACGTCGCGGAGCAACAGCTTCAGGTTCGGGGCGATGTTACAGTTATAGACATAGTGGGGCGACTTCCAGCCGAGCACGTGCTTGGCACCTTCTGTCAGCATACCCTTGAAGCCCATGGCTGCAATCTGAGCACCGATATCATCGCTGTAGATCAGCGAAGAGTTACGGGCAACGGTAGGACGCTTGCCGAAGAGCTCCTCGATCTTGTCGGCCTGTTTCTTCACGTCGCGGGCAAAGGTCTCCTCATTAGCCAGAGAGGAAAGACCGTGGCTATAAGGCTCTGCGAGGAACTCCACACAGCCAGTCTCATTCATGGCCTGCAGTTTCTCCAGCACCTGGGGAGCATGCATCTCCAACTGCTCAATACCTGTACCCGACAGAGAGAAAGCCACCTTGAAATACTTGCCGTGCTCGTTGATCATGTCGTGGAGCGTATTCAGCGCCGGCATATAGCTGCGCTCGGCAATATCGGTGATGCTACGCTCGTTCTCGTAGTCATCATAGTAGTAATGATCGGTACCGATATCGAAGAAACGGTAACGCTTCAGATGAATAATCTGATGTATCTCGAAATATAAGCAAATCGTTTTCATAATTGTTTTACTTTTTTCATTTTACTATTTTACATTTTATATTTACTCTTCCCATCCGAGAGTGCGGCGATAGAGTGTGCGAATCCAACGACCGACCTTCTCCCATGTAATCTGGTCCACCTCGCGCTTTCCTTCCTCCTTGAGATACTGGAAGAGCGACTCGTTGTGGCAGATTGAATAGATGGCATCGGCCAGGGCGTGAATATCCCAATAGTCAACCTTGATACAGTTGTCGAGAATCTCAGCACAGCCCGACTGTTTCGAGATAATCGAAGGCGTACCGCACTGCATAGCCTCTAGCGGAGAGATACCAAACGGCTCACTCACAGAGGGCATCACATATACATCAGAGTCTTTCAGACACTCATAAACTTGCTTGCCGCGCATGAATCCAGGGAAGTGGAACCTGTCGGCAATGCCTCGCTCGGCAGCGAGCTGGATCATGGCATCCATCATATCGCCAGAGCCAGCCATACAGAAACGGACATTACGTGTACGGTGGAGCACCATTGTAGCAGCCTCAACGAAATACTCGGGACCTTTCTGCATGGTGATACGTCCCAGGAACGTAACGACTTTCTCCTTGCCTGTATGATCGGGACGAGGAATGTCCTGATACTCCTGCGGCAAAGGATAAACAGCATTATGCACGGTGAAGCACTTACGCGGATCCTGATGATACTGGTTGATGACCGTCTGACGAGTCAGCTCCGATACACACATGATACAGTCGGCCCAGTCCATACCGTTCTTCTCAATAGAATAAACCGTCGGGTTCACCTTACCACGCGAACGGTCGAAATCGGTAGCATGGACATGGATGCACAGAGGCTTGCCGCTCACCTGCTTGGCGTGGATGCCAGCGGGGAAGGTCAACCAGTCGTGAGCATGAATGATATCAAACTCTTCCGTGCGAGCCACCTGACCAGCGATAATCGAGTAGTTGTTGATCTCCTCATGCAGATTGCCGGGATAACCGCCGGCAAACTCCATCGCGCCAAGGTCATTGACGTTCATGTAGTTGAAGTCGGCATAGATATGCTCACGGAGCTTGAAATAATAGTCGGGATCCATGATATTGCCCACACGCTGCTTCACGTAGTCATAATCGACATCGCGATAAGCGATAGGCACAGCGTTCATGGCCACGATACGGCAGGCATGCTGACTCTCATCACCAAACGGATGAGGCAGACAGAGCACCGTCTCAATGTCGCCCTGAGCCTTCAGACCCTCAGAAATACCATAGTTAGCAGTAGCGAGTCCACCAAATACGTGAGGAGGATACTCCCATCCAAACATTAATACTTTCATAGTCGTTCCTCCTTATTTTTGATATGAATACTTATCCATCAGCTTGAGCGTACGCAGAATCTCTGCCACATTCATAGCGAACGACATGGCGCCACGCCCGTGGAATGGCGGGTTACCGTCAAACAACTCAGAAATCGTACCGATGGCATGATAGTCCATTTCGTCCTCATAGCCCACGAGCTGACGCTCAATGAAGCTCAGACGGCTGCGCTTGTAGAGCTTCAGGCAAGCCTCCATATAGAAGCCGCCGAGCCAAGGCCACGCCGTACCCTGATGGTAGGCATAGTCGCGCTGTGTCTGCGGACCGACGTAGATGGGGTTGTATCCCCCACTCTTCGGCGAGAGCGAACGAAGTCCCTTCGGTGTAAGCAACTCACGGGTGCAGATATCCACCACACTCTTCATCTGCTGCTGAGAAAGCGGCGAGTAGTCGAGTGCCACAGCGAAGATCATATTCGGACGAACGCTCCAGTCCATCATGTTACCATCGACATAGTCGAGCAGATAGCCATATTCGTTGACGAACGTGCCGACGAAAGACTCTTTCACCTTGGCAGCGAGCTCTTCGAGACTATCGGCTGTCTTCTGGTCACCCTGATCGGCTGCCATAGCAGCACCGAACTTCAAGGCATTGTACCAGAGGGCATTAAACTCAACGATATAGCCCGAACGCGGAACGACTGGACGACCGTTGGCCGTAGAGTTCATCCACGTTACGGCACGATTGCGGCCATTGGAATACAACAGTCCATTCTCGTCGAGACGGAGGTTCGGATGACCACCTTTCTTTATATAGTCAATGATGTCTGCTACCAGTTTGCCGTACATGGCATAGCCCTGATCCTTGCCTGCATCCTTGGTGTACTGCTGGATAGCCCAGATGGCCCAAAGGGGAACATCGGGCTGCTCAATCTCGTAAATCTTCACCGACAGCGGCTTCTCCTCCATGAATTCTCGGAGACCTTTCTCGGCTGTCTTCATCACCAGCTCGAAGTAGTCGCGCTCATCGATAGCCAGTGTCAGTCCCGGCAACGCGATGAACGTGTCGCGGGCACGGGCCTTAAACCAGGGATAGCCAGCCAGCAGATAACGGTCGTCGCTGTCGTCGAGTGCCTTTGAGCTGCCGCTGCGGCGGTCACGGAAATGGAACTGGTGGGCAGCACACACCAGACTGTGATAGAAGTTGTCACGCGGTTTGCGGTCGTCCACCTCTTCCTCAAACACCTTCTTCAGTGTAGAGGCCTTGATCAACGAGGTTGAACCAGAGAAGATGATGCTCTCTCCCTTCTTGATCGGCATCTCGAAATAGCCGGGCACATAGAGATCCTCGTTGGAAGCGTAACCACGCTCCTGCTCCTTCGGATACTCGATGCCACGATACCAGTCGGGTTGGAAGACGAACTCATTCTTCTTGGAGAACTGCATATAAAGATCGGGATAGCCTGCATACATACAGGTCTTGATACCGTTATCCACCGGTGTGTACTCACGGCTGGCTGTAGAGTTCTCGTGGGTGAACTGGCGAACCGAGCGGAAGGCCAGGAACGGACGGAATCTCAACGTCGTTGCCGAATGAGCATCAACCAGCGTATAGCGGATCAGAATACGATCCTCATAATGCTGGAAGATAACTTCTTTCTTCAAAACTACACCACCCACGCGATACGTTGTCGTTGGCACGAGGCTGGCATCAAACTCACGGATGTACTTGTGTCCGTTAGGACTGAACGTGTTGCCCTGATACTTGTGGAGTCCCAGATTGAACTCTGCGCCATGCTGGATTACCGTACAGTCGAGCGACGACAAGAGCACATGGTTCTCGTCATCGAGTTCAGGTACAGGTACCACCAGCAGACCATGGTACTTACGCGTATTGCAGTCAACGAGTGTAGAGCTGCTATAAGCGCCAGAACGATTGGTGCGGAGTAATTCACGACGGAGACTTTCCTGTAAGTTAGTCATCACGGCTTTTTCAAATCGTAAATAGCTCATAGTTCCTGTCTAAAGGTATTTAATTAGTATAATTTTAGTTATTATCATCCAAAGGTAGGCATTTTTGCCGACTCAGCAAAAGAAATCTCATTATTTAACAAATATTTAAGCAAAAAGCAGGCCGTCATGGCGACATACCTGCAATTTTCACTCAGGAATGAGGAAATTGATGACCTCTTGCTCCACATTCACCCGATAGTGGCCGACGGGGGTTTTCATCAACCGTCCGTCGATGCCCACCATCGCATGTTTGGCATATTCCACCTGCACTTCCCTGGTGCGATAGGGATGCACGCTGCGATGATTCAGGAAGCGCCCCGTTATCAGAAGCCAGATGCCCTCAATCAGCTGAACCATCTCGGGATGGTAGACCACACTCACGTCGAGCATGCCGTTATATGGTACGGCATTCGGCGTCTGACCATAGCCGGGACCACTGCCGATACAGACCGTCATCACCTTGCGCTCAATCACGTCGGTATTGATCTTCAGTTTCATCTTATACTCCATCCTGTGGAAAAGCATCACGAAGAGCGAGGAGATAAACGACAAGGTACGCGAGCCGAAAAGACGGCGTGTCTGTCGGCGCAGGTTCATGATGTCTGCCGTCATGCCGATATTCAGGCAGTTCAGGAAATAGCGGTGGCACTTGTCGCCATTGGCATTGAAATAGCGGATACAGCCAAGGTCCACCTTGCGGACACGACGCTTCACAAGCCAGTCGACCGTCTGCTCGATATTGTCGTCATCGAACTGCCAGAAGCGGGCGAAGTCGTTCATGATGCCATTGGGGATCACTCCCAGGGCGATGCTGTCTCTGATGGCCTTCTCCTCCATCATCAGGCAGTTCACCGCATCATTCAGAGCCGAGTCGCCGCCCACGATGATGATCGTCTTGTAGCCGTTGCTGATCATCATCTTCACGAGCCGCTCGACGCTGTCAGACGTCTCACTCTGCACGAAATCGTAATCCAGGCCACGGGCATCGAGCACCTTCTGGATCTTTTCCCAGCGCTTGCGCTTGTTGGTGATGCCTGCTTTCGGACAATATAGAATGCCCCATTTAGTCGTAATATTTGTTTCCATCTTCTGCGGTTTACTATCAGAGTGCAAAGATAATAAAAAAATGTCATCCTGCAAAACAAGATGGCATTTTTTCTTTTCATTCACTTATATTTGGGCTATTTGCCTGATTCGCCCCACCTTTTCCGCCATCGGAAGCGTGCCGTCGATCCAGTGGATGGTGAACCCACGGCGCTCCATCCCTCGGAACCAGGTCATCTGGCGCTTGGCAAACTGGTGGATGGCGATCTCCAGCCGCGTGAACATCTCGTCGTAAGAGAGCCTGCCGGTAAGATACTCCGTCACGAACTTATACTCCAGCCCATAGTAGAGCAGGTCGTCTGCCGGAATGCCTTCATCGAGCAGCGCCTTCACCTCGTCCACCATCCCGTTTTCAAGTCTCACCTTCAGCCTGCGGGTAATCTTCTCCCTGCGCAGTTCACGATCGATGTCGATGCCGATGATGACGGCATCCACCGGCGGCAGTTCGCGCCGGGGCGTCGGATGCTCCAGGTTATAGGTCTCGATCTCGATGGCGCGGATGGCCCGCTGACAGGAATCCACATCCGTCGTGTTGTGCATGTTCGAGCCGTTTCTGGCTTTCAGGTCTGTCAGCATCTCCGTCAGTTCTGCCAGCGTCTTGCCTTCGAGGCTGTCGCGCAACGGCTGGTTCTGGGGCACCGGCGACAGATGATAGCCCTTGAGCACCGCCTCGATATAAAGCCCGGTACCGCCACAGAGTATCGGCACCGCTCCCCTACCTATTATATTATTATAGGCATCGAAGAAGTCCTGCTGATACTCAAAGAGGTTATACTTCGTGCCTGGCTCGCAGATATCTATCAGATGATAGGGTATCAGGCGCCCACCGACGGTATAGTCTTCCAGATCCTTGCCTGTGCCGATATCCATCCTGCGATACACCTGACGGGAGTCTGCCGAGATGATCTCCCCGCCTATCTCCGCTGCCAACTGTGCCGCCACGGGTGTTTTCCCCGATGCCGTCGGTCCCAATATCGTAATCATCTTCTTCATTCGCCGTCGCTGTTTGTCTCAGAATAAGGATACGCCACATCTTCAATCTGTTTGAAGAGACGGAGGTTCACATTGGCAGTTCCCCGGAGCATGTCTGTGGTTTCTTTGTATGCCTCCGGAACAGCAGGGCCATTATAGACCTCACGATAGTTCTTCTCGTCCACCTTACGCTGTTTGACGATGCATTTCAGCAGTCGCTGTCCGTCGTAATAAAGGCGGAACTCATACATCTCTCCGAAGACGACATCCGGGTTAGTGGCATAAATGAACATTATCTGCCCATTATTGTCGTAGAGATATTCCTCATAATACTCCCGAACAGCAAAGTTATACTTCCGTGTTGCAAACCACAGATAGTGAGGGGGATAGATGTCGTCTCTCTCAAGTTCGCCGTAATACATCCGCAGATGCTCATGGTGGCCTCCCGTGCCAGGAAGGTTCTGCTCCACATGAAGATGGTAGTATTCCTCGGGTGTACCTTCGGCGGGGAACTCACCGCTCATCCTGCCGATGTGTTCCTTTACGTTTGCATACGACTGGCGGATATCCTCAATCGTATATTGGGCATCTGCAGCCTGCGCCCATAAAGCCAGACATGCTATGACAACAAACAATCTTCTCATCGTTCCAACTCTTTTTGCCGACAAAGATACGAAATATTGCTGATATTTACAAAAAAAATGAAGATTTTGCGACATGAGAAGTACTCTTTCCTCTACTCTGTCGCGTATCACTCCCCTTGTCGCAACAAGTTGAGGAAGAATTTTGCATAATCTTTGGAATGGGATGATTTTCATCGTACCTTTGCATCGTGATTAAGAGAAATCACAAAGAGATTTAAGATTCATACGTTTGTTATTTAGAGTTTGTTTGTTTCATATTGTTTTGTTTTAAGTTATAAAGGGTTTAGAAACGGTTAGTGCTCGCCGGGATGGCGGGCACTAACTGCGTTTATACCAACTTTATGATACAATCAAGCGCTCATCTGTCATTTTACTAAGACTTTCTTGGTCTTACCTTCATTGGTGCGAATGATGTTGATGCCTTTCTGCGGTTTATCGTTCTGCAAAGAATATCGAGAAAAATATTAGTATCAATAAATACTCTCTTCATCAGCTACTGATATTTCTCTGTCAGATAATCTTCTTTCTCCTGTTTCCAGTCTTTAAGCTTTTCTTCGTCAAGTATGCCGACCATCTGGCGAATTTTCGCTTTCTGCTGTGCTCTTTTCACGTGCAGAGACTCTTCCTCAGTTTTGTAGATGGAAGATACTGCATCGAGAACTTTCTGCCAAAGGGAAGTATCCGTCTTGTCAAATTGTTCCAATAACTGCATCGTGCTAGCACGTAAATCAACTGCTGTCATATCATCTTAATATATTAGTTATCGACTGCAAATATAATGAGAATATCTGAAAGTTCCAAATGTTTTTGAAGAAAAGTCGTTTGAGGCCTCCTATTCCGTCACCTTGTCGCAAGTAGTTGAGAGAAAATATGGTGGATTTTCTGGATTGCAAAATAAGAGACATATTCATAAATCAAATTTGAAATATAAAGAAAATGCCAAAACTTACTGACATCCGACACTATTTTTGTACAAAATGCTTATTTTAAGCTATTTATATACCAATAGATCTAGATATACTGACACTAATACTGACACTATACTGACACGTATTTGGCATATACTGACACGATATAAGATAATAATACTAGCAATATGACAACTGATAGCCTACTAATGAACTACAATTTATAGCGTACCAAACTATACGTTTTATTACGACAAACAAAGGGTTTCTCGTAAGCAAACTATAAAATTCTCTAGAGAATTTACTAATCGCATTACGAGTGAGTAGATGTCGGCAATAAGTAAAGCAGGAGAAAGGTATACTCAAAGCAATAGTCATGTAGTAAGGGCAAAATAGTTGCTAGTAATATGGCATTTAGTGACGGTAAATAGGCAATTCGTGTCAGTATAGTGTCAGTAAGAGTGTCAGTATATAGAATATAACACAAAGATAACATGCTTAAAATAAGCAGTTTATACAAAATTAGTGTCGGATGTCAGTATATTCTTAAAAAATGATATAAAAAATATTTTGAAATACCGCGAAAAATGCCTATCTTTGTAGCGTAAAACTCAAGAATATCGTACATTATGAAGGTTAGCATCATCAAAAACAAAGGGACGAAGGAAATCATCACCCGCCACAGTCTGGAAGACGTGACGCTGCTGATAACGAAAGGCTGGCGCGAGAAGAGCGTCAGAAACCTGCGCCAAGTGTATCACATGATAACAACCCAGCGGCAGGACGACGGACAGGTACTCACCGACCTCAAAGGCGGCATACAGCTGGAGCGCGTATGCTTCGGACAAGACTACGACATCTACAGAGGGCAGCGCAGGCTGCTGGGCTACAACGGGCTGGTGGTCGTGGAGGTAAACGGACTGCCGAGCTACGAGAAGGCCATCGAGACGAGAGAGCTGGCGAAGAAACTGCCCGAGACGCTGATGTGCTTCCTCGGCGCATCGGGCAAAAGCGTGAAGATCGTGTGTCGCGGCGAGCTGTTCCCCGACCTTGAGTCGGCAGAGAAGGACGGCGCTCCCCTACTCCCGACGGCTGACAATGACATCGTGCAGTTCCACAAGAACCTCTATCAGACAGCGCGCAAGGCCTACGCCAACCAGTTCGGTTTCGAGATTGCCTATCTGGAGCCCGGCCTCGACTGCACGGTCTACATCAGCGCCGACCCCGAGATGTACTACAATCCCAAGGCCCGCCCGTTCTATGCCGACACGAAGCCACACGACATGCCTCAGCCCGTGAGCATCTCCGACGAGAGCGACGACCTGATGCCCGGGCGCACCATCAAGCGCACCTACCGGCTCGAATGGCTCTTCATCGTGAACAACATCCTGGGCCGCTATTTCGAACTGCCCGACGAGGAGCGCCTGGAGACCCTGCTCATGATGATCGCCACCCTCTGCATGAAGCACGGCATCCCCCTCTCCCACGCTCAGGGAATGACGATGGAGCACCCCGTGCTGAACACCGACAAACTGCTGGTGAAGAAGACCTTCGAGAGCGTCTATGCCGTCACCCTGCAGGAAGACTACATGAAGAAGCACAAGATCAAGCCCCTGCAGGCCATCCCCAACGACACGCTGCAGATGATGAAGACGGAAATCTTCCTCAACGAGAACTTCGACATGCGCAAGAACCTGATGACGGGCGTTGCGGAGTATCGCGAGAAATACTCTGAGGATCAGCGGTTTAAGCCGTTGACCGAGGAAGTGCGCAACGATATGACGATGCGCGCAACGGAACTGGGACTCAAGTCGTGGGACCGCGACGTGAACCGCTTCATCGACTCCACCCGCATCGAGCAATACGACCCCGTGAACACCTGGCTCGACAAGCTGCCCACCTGGAACGGCCACGACTACATCGCCGAGCTGGCAGCCCGCGTGCCCACAGACCAGCCCCATTGGGAGCAGTACCTGCGGATGTGGCTCATCGGCATGGTGGCCCAATGGCGCGAAAGCGACAAGCAGCTGACTGGCAATGCTTTAACCCCGCTGCTGATAGGCCGTCAAGGCTGCGGCAAGACCCGCTTCTGCAAAATCCTGCTGCCGCCCGAACTGCGCGACTACTACAACGACAAGATCAACTTCAAGAACGAGTTCGACCTGAATATCGCCCTGACGATGTTCGCCCTCATCAACATCGACGAGTTCGACAAGACCACCTCCTCGCAGCAGATCGTGCTGAAATACCTGCTGTCGTCGGCAGAAGTGAAGTTCCGCCCGCCCTACGGCAAGACCATCAAGCAGTTCAGGAGATACACCTCGTTTATCGGCACGACCAACGAGACGAAGCCGCTAGTAGACCCCACCGGTTCGCGCCGATTCGTCTGCGTAGGCATCACCCCGGGCAAGAACATCGACTTCGAGGACAATCTCAACCATCAGCAGCTCTTCGCACAAGTCAGGCATCTGTTTGAGAGCGGCGAGCGCTACTGGCTGAACGACGAGGAGATCAGCACGCTCATCAGGGAGAACGCGCCCTATCAGAAACTGAGCGACCTGGTGGAGATGATCGGCGAGAGTTTCTGCAAGCCCAGAGAGGGCGAAGGCCGCTGGTGGACGATGAAGGAAATCAGCGAGTATCTGAAGAGCCGCTATACGAACTACGACCCGAAGACCAGCTTCGAGAAACTGGGCAGGTCGCTGAACAACCAGCAGTTCGACTTCGAGACCATCCGCAAGAACTCAGGCCACATCTACTATCTCAAGGAGCGCTAGAGAGCGAAAAAAAGCCACCCGACAATGTCGAGTGGCTCAATTTTACCTATATGGACTTCTCTTATTTCAGCTCAGCGAGGTACTTGATGGTGCGAACCATCTGAGAAGTGTAAGAGTTCTCATTGTCGTACCAAGAAACAACCTGTACCTGATAGGTATCGTCGTCGATCTTAGAAACCATGGTCTGAGTAGCGTCGAAGAGTGAACCGAACTTCATACCGATGATATCGCTAGAAACGATCTGATCCTCTGTGTAACCGAAGCTCTCTGTACCAGCAGCCTTCATGGCAGCGTTGATACCCTCCTTAGTGATGTCCTTACCCTTAACCACAGCAACGAGGATAGTGGTAGAACCTGTAGGAGTCGGAACGCGCTGTGCAGAACCGATCAGCTTACCGTTCAGCTCGGGGATAACCAGACCGATAGCCTTGGCAGCACCCGTTGAGTTAGGAACGATGTTCTGAGCACCTGCACGGCTACGACGGAGGTCACCCTTGCGCTGAGGACCGTCGAGAATCATCTGGTCGCCAGTGTAAGCGTGGATTGTAGACATGATACCAGAAACGATAGGAGCATAACCATTCAGAGCGGCAGCCATAGGAGCCAGACAGTTGGTTGTGCAAGAAGCTGCAGAGATAACGGTATCTACATTGTAAACGATAGTGGGCAGATCGTTACCAGCAGGAGCAGAGATAACAACCTTCTTGGCACCAGCCTGGATGTGGGCAGAAGCCTTCTCCTTAGATGTGTAGAAACCTGTGCACTCCAGAACTACGTCAACACCCAGCTTACCCCAAGGCAGCTCAGCAGCGTTAGGCATAGCATAGATAGTGATCTCCTTACCATCAACGATGATAGAGTTGTCTGTAGCCTCTACAGTGTGCTTTCCCTCACCGAACTTGCCAGCGAAGCCACCCTGAGCGGTGTCATACTTCAGCAGATGAGCAAGCATCTTGGGGCTTGTCAAGTCGTTGATTGCTACTACTTCATAACCTTCAGCCTCGAACATCTGACGGAATGCGAGGCGACCGATACGGCCGAAACCGTTAATTGCTACTTTTGTCATTTTACTTGAATTATTTAAAGGGTTTATACCTAATTATATTAACTTTTTACGCTGTTTTAGCACTTTTTTTTGTTTTCGGCTACAAAGTTACAAAAAAATTCCTATATTTGCAGAGCAATTCAGTCTTAATAAAGATTAAACAATACGAATAATGCATTAAACGCGGCTATAAAGCGTTGTGTAAACTCCGAGATTGCAAAATGTAGATTACAATTCAAACAACATACGTTAAACATTAAAACTTTTAGAACTATGGGATTTATTAAAGAATTCAAGGAGTTTGCCGTTAAGGGCAATGTGATGGACATGGCAGTCGGTGTGATCATCGGCGGTGCCTTCGGTAAGATCGTAACCTCTCTGGTCAACGACCTGTTGATGCCGGTAATCAGCCTGTCGACTGGTGGTATCGACTTTACCAACCTGTTTGTAAACCTGACAGACGACACGAAGTATGCTACGGTTGCAGCTGCCCAGGAGGCCGGTGCCACCATCTTCGCTTACGGACAGTTCATCCAGAACGTGCTCGACTTCATCATCATCGCCTTCTGTATCTTCCTCATGATTAAGGGCATGAACAAGCTGAAGAAGGAGAAGCCCGAAGAGCCCGCTGCTCCCGCCGGACCTACACAGGAGGAACTGCTCGCTGAGATCCGCGACCTGCTGAAGAAGAAGTAAAGCAAACACTGATCAAAAAAAATCTGCATCATCAGCGTGATGCAGATTTTTTTGTTTTAGATATCCCGCTCAACATAGGTGAACGTTGTATCGCCTATCGTGAAGGACGAGTTATGATACAGACTTATCGTTTTGCCTACCGCCATCGGTTTGTCATTGACCATCACCCCCTCTTCGAGAGCAGTCAGACGCACAGTACCGCCCGACGTCTTTCTCAGTTCCGCATGGATGGGTGCTACGTTGCCCTTCAGATCCCACGACAGCTGCAACGAGCAGTCGATGGACTTACCGATGGTAACCACCATATCCGGATCGCTAAGGAACCACTTGAACAGGGCGACATCCATCTCCTTGACGGCACCCTTGATATTCAGGAAATAACGCTCTGACTTGGGCGCTACTTCGGCCACAGACAATGCCAGGCCAACAGAGATGAGAATACACGTGAACATCAACAGCACACGGATATCAAACTGCGTAACGTCGTCGATGATGAACGACCACAGATACATGGAAAGCAAACCGAGGCCTACAGCGATGGCAAACACATACTTCTTCAGTTTGATTCTCGTGCCTACCGTCGAGATATACACGACCAGTAGCGAACTAATTGTCCACGGTATCACATCAAACACGGCAGAAATCATGCGCAGATTCAGCGTAATGGTGAAATACTTGAATATGAAGAACAAGAAGAACGACAACAAGCCTACGATCAGCGACCTGATAAAGACATCGGCCATACGATACCTCAGATGCTGCCTGCGGACTGCCAGCGCAGAAATAGCCATCGTGGTGAAGAAGCCCAGGAACATACCGAACACCGGCGTATAGTCCAGATTGTCATCCGCATTATTGAAGATAGCCGAAGAGCCCATCTCGGCCAGACGAGGCTCAGACATTTGCGCTATGAGTTCCTGCTGCTGGGAATCATAGTCGGATACATACATCATATAGCACACCCAAGTGACAATGCCTGCAAAAATGGCAGCGAGTACCCACTTCATATAGAACGAAGCATTCTTGGGATCGAAGAGGTTATGATAATTATAATAATGTGAACCCGAATCACAATGACGGCCAAACTCAGGACAATGATAGTTGTTCTCATCCCAACAGGACTTATGCATCACGTGATTACACTTGGCGACAATCTCCTCACCCTCCTCAAACGGAGCCTTACATAAATAGCACGACTGGGAGACCATGATGTTGCCGACACTCATCGAGCCACGCACATATTCGACAACGTATTTCCGCTTGAAAATCCTATACTGGATATAAGGAACAAGGAACTGGAACACGAGATAGACAATCAGCATGATCACCAAGCCAAAGCTGACACCCTGGAGGAACACTACCAGATCAGAATAGCCTCTGACGATTATCGGATTATAAGCCGTACCCATGTAGATACTGGTTGTCGCTGCGCCGATCAGGCTGTCGCTCATCTTCGAGATAACCTCGATTCGCATCTTGTGGGGCAGACCGCGGTAGATCTTTCCGTCGGGATTCTCAAACTCGAACTCATTGGCAATTATATTCTTGTCAGTCTTGAGGACTTTTCCCTTCATTTCCTGCCAGTTGAACTGACTCTGATACATACCGTCGGAATTCTTCGCCACCACTTGCAGGACATTCTTAGCCTGACTATCATCGAACGGCATACCACGCTCCTTGAAATTCACAGGGAAGATGGAGAGCTTATCACCACTGACAGAATCAGGATTGACCAGGATACCCTGCAGTTCAAAATGCTTGGGATCGACAGGACTATCGTCATCAGTATAGACAACCTCGTTGGAGAATACCAGCAGGCTCATGCTTTTCGCATCTCCCCAGACACCAAGACGATCCTCCATCTCGTGCTTCTTCAGCAGGATAGCCCGATAGAGGTATTTATTCTTGTCAGGCTTCGAGGTAAAGTAAGTATCCAGCACGTAATCCGATGCCTCCAACGTCTCCGATACGTCCTGGCCATACATAAATGCCACAAACAGATTGTCATGGTCAAAGACGGCACGTATCTCTCTGACTGCATCACGCTCTCTGTCAATGACGTATTGAGGTTGGGCAAGATCGACGAGCACCAGGACCTTGATTCCCAATTTGAAGACTTCCTCACCCTCGGTGTTCTTCACAGACACCAGTTTGGGTTTGCTCCACGATTCATTAAGGGATCCGGCGATCGTTTCCGAAGCCGTGATAGATATATGATTGGTATCTCTGAATGCATAAGGTCCCATGTCACGGATAATGCTGGTCTTGATAGAGAAATACTTATGGTCGGGAGAGAACTTGACGCTCTTTACCTCCATTGCATCCACTTTCGTATCCTCACCGTCAACGACATCAGAGCTGAACATTTCGTCCATATCCACCTCCTGTATATCTGCAGATTGATCGCAGCTGATCAGAAACGCAGCTACGATGGTCATCAGTAACAATCGATAAATCTTAGTCATCTTCACATTATATTATTATATGGTAGGATACTGGGTACCCTGACCATTCTTATTCAACATATCATTATATTTCTTCAAGCTGGCAGCCTTCTGCTTATAGGCATTAAACTTGGCTAGCATGCCGTTAAAGAACATCAGTATAATCGCCACAGCGGCAAATCCCATCACATAGTCTTTGAGACGCTGGAACAGAGGCTTGTATTCCAATGCCTGTACATTCTCGGAGACACTCTTCATCACCACGAACTGCTTGTCGAGCGTCTCCAACCTGGGCGACAACGAGGGAACGACCTCACAGGCTGCCTTCGCCTGATTATAGTTGTTCTGCAGATCGGTGAAAAGCACCTGCTCTTTTGCCTTTACCTTTTCCAATTGAGGCGCCAGCTTCTGAACCAGCGACAACTTAAAGGCCTTCGAATAGAGATTCTTATAGACATTCACCTGACTGATGATGAAATTATCGGCAGCAGCAAACTTGGCTATAGCCTCAACGGCTTCGGTCTTTGAGTCCAAGGTATCCTTGACGGCCTGTTTCAGCTCTTCTATCGAAGCCACCATCGTCATCAGATCCTCACTGTTGGCAATATCCATCTGCTGTGCCTGATAATAGGTGTTCCATTTCACGTCCAGCCTGTTGTACTCCTGATTCAGTGACTGCATGCGCTGTTCCAGGGTGGTGACCACGGATTTGGGGATACCGTACATACAGTCGACGGACATATTGACCTTTCCTACTGCCATCAGTTGGTGAAGGTCGTCGGAGAACTGAGTCAGACGAGCTGTCACTTCCAGTCTCAATGCCATAGCCTCAGGCGACAGGGCTGCAGAACCGACATCCGTAGGTACCGCATTCTCCTGAGCCTGAACTGAATTCGTCATGAAAGACAGTCCTAATAACAGCCCTATAAGCAAAAGACTTCTCTTCATTCTACTCGTTGACACTACTCCTGTTTACACGTTTTCTTGAAGTACCGTTCTGCAGCACGGAAAATGGCAATTGACTGTTGCTGTTCAGCCGTGCGGCCCGGATGCTTGCCATAGACGGTATTCACTTCCTCTATAATATCATTACACCTCTTCACCAGATCGTTCTTCTCTATCGGGTCGCTGCTGACAAGCCAGCGGGAAACCATCTTGTCGATCTCACGAGCCTTAGAAACCAGGATCTTCAAGCTCTCTGGCGTATAGTCGCCGCCTGTGCCGACCTCCACTGGATCTTGGACAATACATTTGAGGGAGCTGATGGAATCGATATAATTGTTATAATCATCCCAGGCTTCCTGTATTTCAGGACAAGGACTGACGATGTCTTTCGGCTTGAACTGGTCGAGCAAGGTGCTCTTCATATCATCGAAGACCTTCTTCATATCGCTGGATATCGTCTTTCCATTGCCAAACCTGTTAAAGAAGGAGGCATAGCTGGTCTGGATACTCTCCCTGGCGCCCTTAGCCGCAGCAATATCTTCGTCGAGGCCGAAACACGGATTACGCTCAATGGTCACCTGATATTCCATATCCAGATCCCTGCCCAAGGGTATCTGATAGAGGTTATACTTCTTCTTCTCGATCTTATCCAGCAGGAACACATCCCTCAGTTTGACAGAGACCTGATTACGTTTATTCGGAATATCAAACGTCTGGGTAATGAAATCATTCACCATCTTATATTCCTGCGGAGCAGGCTGGAGGCCATCATATTCGATCCAACGCCTGAAATAGTAATCCTCCCTTGGCTGAGGAACCGTCGCCTTAAACAGCTTGGTCACCTTGTACTTGTCCTTTGGATCATATTCAACCACATAAGGCAGCTGATCAGGACGGAGCTTACGCCCCTTGATCAACGGCTTATAGTGGACATTGTCCCAGAATACAAAGAGTGTACGGTAAGAGATCAACGTAACGGACAGCGTGTTGTCTGCCTCGCTAAACACGAATTTTACCATGAGGTCCATATCTTTGGTATCCTCCTTCAGGGATATGTGGTCCGTATAGGAAGTCTCTTGCGACACACTGATCGTTCTGACAGTCTGCGCCTGAAGTCCCAATAGCCAGAAGCAACAGGACAATAGCAGGATGATTCTATAGGTTATCTTCATGATGTATTCTATTGTTCAAAATAAATCCATTCTTTAGGTTCTCCCTGACGCATGACCCACGCCGCGACTTTCAGATCCTCCGGATAGGGCGATTCCATCATCGCATGGTAGGTATCATAGCGCAAATAAGACGCCACCCGTTCAACTCCCCACAGGAGATCGGTATAGGTGTCGGCCATATTGATACAGACTCTCCCGGCAAAATCCCCAAAGTAGCGGATGTTGGGATGCCACGGATGAGGAATCGGTTCGCCTGTCGTATCCGTCGTGAGGAAATACAGCGACGGAGGGGCGTCGACACAGGGATAATTCACAGGAAGGTCGATCATCATCTTGAAACCGGTGGCAAAGAGCGGCTTGTTCTCCACACCTGACTCGTTCAGTTCGGCCACATGCTCCACACCGCAGATACTACGGAGATGATAGTCAACGAGATAACTTGTAGGAAGCCCTTCGCTATTCCTCCTATTCACCGTTAAGGTGATATCCCGATGACCATCCAGTCCTTTCTCCAGCTGGCGCCACTCGTATAGCAAGCGGCGATTTCTGCCAGTGAGTTGTTTTGGGTCAAACTGATGACTTTCCATGACCTTCATCTGTCACACATTTCTATGTTCATCCTGGAATCGGGTCTGGCACGAGATAGACCAGGTCACCGTTCCTTACATTATAATCAGACAATTTCTGGTCTTCACGGCCAATACGGGGACGCATCACCCTCACCTCATGGACCTGAGGATCTTCCTTTCCAAAGAAATACTCTAGCGGAGCACCAGTCTGATCAATTGACGGAAAGTCAAAAATCAGGCGGCCGTCTTCTCCGATGGCATGACGCAGATTGTCAACCAGCGTACTCAAGGGTGCATCAGGGTTCACCACCTTGAATCTCACCGTCTTGTTCTTGTACGCTATATCTAAAAAGAACTCTTCCATACCTTATTCCTTTTTCTTTTCTATTACTATTGTTACATTTATCGGATAGATATTTGCACTTCTAACACTTATCATTGCCTGCATCAGACTCTCTGCCATCGAGATCTTATCCTCAAAACCACGGCGGATGAAGGTATTATCCTTCAAGACAATCTCAGCGAGAATCTCATAACCGGCATTCCAACGCTCCTGCTGCTGACGGTGACTGACGGTAACGCTCTTCACCATTGAACGCGTAATGCCATATCGTGTCTGCAACTCCGTATAACAGAACAGTTTTATGTCGGCAGGTGTCACCAGACGATCGTTAGTTGTCATATAATAGCGAGCCATGCTGGCTTCTTCCATCTTGTCACGGATCTCATCAGCACCAGGAATAGGATTGGCAATCTGGCGGATCGAAGCGTTGGAGAAACCACTCGGAGCCTGGAAAGTACTGTTCACCGTCAGTTGGGAGTTGACAGCAGATCCCATGGTCGTGACGTAAGAAACAGAGAGGTTCACTGGCTGAGACTGTCTGTCGGCCTGAGGGCGCAACATCAGGTAAACACCTGGAATACGCTGCTCCATATCAATACGGGCAGCATCTCTCATACGCAGCAGAATATCTATCAGGTCCTTCATTACACGGTCATTAGCCTCATCACGGAGTGTCTGGAAAGCATAGAAATCCGTATAATACTTGCTGATCAGATTATTCAGCAGATTAACCAGGCTGCCCTGATTGAAGCGATCGGCAGCCACCTTTCTCACCTCAACAGGGAACTTTCCGTAAATCTGATCTGTCGAGGGTCTTATCATGTGGAGGAACTGTTGGCTGACGTTATCGCTGCCAGAACTCTGGCTGCGGAACCCGGCAACACGCACCATAGGCGTAGCCGATGACAGGTCAACAGAATGAACATGGGCATTCACGAGTAGGACTGTATTCAGGGCCAGATTATCCTTATCGAACAAGAAGCCCTCCTTGAGACCAGTGAACTCAAAGACGATATCCAGAGAATCCGTATCAGCAGGAATAAACTTCTTTCCCTGATGACTCTTGATGCAATACATTCTTACGTTTTGTCGGGCAAACAAGTCAAGACAAGAGACGGATGCCGCATAGGTATTGGTCTGATTATAGAGTATCGTATCGATATCAAAACAGGGAGAAAGGGGAAGTTCAGAGAACTCCCAAGGGCTCACCAAAGGCAAAGGCTGACCGCTGATGGTCAACTTCAGATCCTTATAATTATGGTTCTTAATACAGAAGCAGAAGCCCGATAGATCAGAAATAGGCGTGTCAAACTTCAAGGATACCTTCCAACGGCGACCATCCATTCTGACAATGGAACGGATTGTCATATTCAGGACACGCGTTCTCAACAAGGGGATGAAACTGGCTCCCGATTCGACAAGGGTAAACACATGGCGATCAGACAGTTCTATTTCGCTGACACCAGTCTGCAAGGCTGTTTCTACGACAGCGGTTGCCGGGATGGCATGCCCCACCTCATACGGGGTAAGCATACGGGCAAACTCATCCAGGACATCGGACTTCATCTGTTCCAGTTCGCTTTCCAGCTCATTCGACTGATAAGCCAAGGCTGTCATCAGCAATGAGAACACGGGATCCTGCTCAATGCCTTCCAGCTGATCAGGATGATCGCTCTCCCGCCAGATGCGGATAGCCTCCTGAATCAATTCGTCAGCCCTTTGCTTGTTTTCAAATATCGTTTGCTTCATCTTCTTCCGTTATTTATTTCCAGACTCTCAAGGTGTTGGTGAACACATAATCCTCTTTCGTTGAGGAGATTACGCCCTTGATAGTGATATATATAATACGCTCTTCACGAATATAGGTCATCGTCACTGAGACATCTTCCAGACGCTTCTCATACTGTTTCACAGCCTCCTTCAGTTCAGCAGCGAACGTATTCATATTCTTAGAAGAACCAGAAATCTTCTTCGTATAGATATCTTGAAAGCCATTCTCATAGATAGTGTCTCCAGAATTGTATATCACACCCTCATGCTCATCGAAGATCTCAAAGCGCATATTGTTGAATACGAAGCCATACTTGGGATCACACACATTATTATTACGTGGTGTGGTCAGAAGCATGTTGAGTGCCTCGTCAAGCGACTTCTTGATCTTCTTCTCCCTGGCCAAGCCAGTCTTTGTCACATTTAAAGGTATTGATAGGAATGCCATATTAACTCATCAAATAAGTGGTATAAATTTCTCGCTTTCCGGTTCGGGTACATAGAGGGCATTGAACAGATGTTCGAACAGCTGCTCGTACAAACGTTCGTAAATCTTTTCCGACAGCTCGTCTTCCAGCAGATTGAGCGAATGCTTCAGCTCGGTCTGAATCTGCATGAGGAGGTCCGGTTTCATTGTATTGTTGATGTAATCGGTCAGCTTCTGAGTCTGCATATCCAAAGAGTTCTCCAGTTCCTCCTTGACCATCTTCAACAATTCCTCCTTTGTCTCGGCAAGCAGCTTGACGATCAGTTCCTCATGTAACTGGGCATAAAGTTCAGCCTTTGCCTGTCTCAACAACGCATCATAGTCAATGGTCTTATCCTCCAGGACGACCTTGTCGAGTACAGAGACGGCACCTATCAGATAATTGCCAAACCAATTTAGCCATAGCTGGACATCAATCTGACTAGGCTCCAGTATTTCTACAGGCTGCTCCATATTCGGCGTAATGATATAGTAATCTATGGCCTGGGCAATCTCCTGAAGCATCTTGAGGAAATCGTGAACACTATTCTTCAGACCAAAGCTTTTCAAAATGAAAAGATAATGGAGCAAGGCCCGCTTGCCATCACCGTTTTCAAGATTCTCATGGGAGGTGATCAGACTCATCTGGATAACATAGCGATCGATATACTCTTCAAAACGCGGTTCGCTATTAAGCGACAGACACGGTGCGATATACTCGGTATCGATGGAGAACACGCCATCCTTAACACTGAAACGCATCATTGGCATCACGTCTTCACTCTCCACTTCCTCTTGCGTCTTCAGACCATATTCATAGATCGGACGTGTGTAGGCCACACCTTCCTTCTCAAATTCCACCAGGCCATCACCGACTCCGATCGTCAGATAGTAACGGTCACCAAATAGCATTGGTATCGGAACTATCGCCTGTTCATCGGCATCGACCACCCTACCCGACGGGAGCAAAGCCTTACATTGGAGATGTTCTATCTCAAATGTGTTTTTGAAAAAAGAGCCATTGCAGCTAAGGATAGAACCGGGAACCATTCCCATTCTGGTATTACCCAAAGCAGCCCTGATGGCGACACGACGCTGGAAATCCAATTTTTCCTCAAGACCAATCAAGGTCTTCGCCGTAATCTCCATACCTGGCGACCAATTGATTTTCGAATTCACATCCATAATCCTACTTATGTATTAATGCTTCAACTCTGTATTATAATCGAGCGTACGTTCCACGGCCGTAGCACGTGCATCCTTATGCTCCTTAATCTTCACTTCCAACATCACATCGAATGGTATCAGCCACTCTTTCAAGAATTTCACCAGCGGTTCCAGATCCAACATCTGTTGCTTATACTGATCTGGTGTCAGACCAGGAATCAGCAGGTTATACCTTACTTGAGGCAACCAGCAAATGGTGGTGTCGAGATGACTATAGCGGTTTACCAACATCTCCACTTCACAATCCATGAGCGCTCCTAACAGATTGGACACAAAGCCAAAGTCACCACGCCATCTGCTGACAAACGGCAATAACGTTGCGGCTTCCTTGACCAATTCGCTCTTCTCTGCTGCCAGATCAAAATGGAAATATTCCTTCAAGAGGTAATCCAGTTTCTGCTCCAACAACTCAGAGGCCTTGCGCTCTACATAGAGCTTCTTACGGAAAATATAGGTATCGAAAGGCGAGAATGCCTCATTCAGCAATTCCTTACGCCACTCCAACTCCTGGAACTTTTCTGCCACATCTTCACCCTTCAGGTCCTCATCCTTTGTCAAGAGACCTTCTGGCAGCAGCCTCAGGAAGCCATCACGAGCCAAGGACACTTTCAGCTCATCCTCATATAGCGAAAGGATATCCTGGCTATAGTTCCGGAAGAAAGTACCCTTGCATTGAACCATCCATTTCTTTTCCAATTCAGGATAAAGATAGTTCAACAGCACTTCTGCTCTTACCTGATATAAATTCCTATTTATGTTCATTTCACATCTATCTCCAAATAATAGTCTTGACCATCAGCCATCACATGCAACACCTCACTGGCAGGGATACCCAGCTGATTCAGTGTCAGTTCCGGATATGGGAACGCATGGTCAATCATACGATACTCATGCTGATACAGACCACTGAATAAAATCCCCTTCAAGTGCTCGTCGCGCTCAACAGCCTCTTCGACGGCCCTACCAGGACACATGACCGAAGTCCGCTGATCGTTAGACCGCTCAGATACATAGTCCACAAAGCAGTCATTCTCCAGAGAGATACAAACAGACTGTGAAGCCAGTTCCCCACACAACCACTCTATGGTCTCTGAGACAGTCATGTCACGGGTAATGGCCGACGGGCGAATCGGATCCCACCTGTCATGTTCGGCACAGTCATCGTCATAAGCCTTGAATTCAACAACTTTCGTTGTCAGATGCTGCCCGTCATAATAGAACATCTTTCCACATAAAGAGGTAAGGTCTCCTCTTCCCAATGCCTCCTGATGAAGAAGCTTGACGGCCTCCTGCACCTGAACGGCGCCAATGACAGATGCCACTACCGATGTTGTAGGTACTGATCCGGCTTGTTCATGGCGGCGAATGATACCAGAGCAGGGCATCCGGCGGGCAAGATCCTTTAACCCTTCCGGTCCCAGACTACAAGCATAACAGTTTTCACCCGGCACAAACACCCGGGCTGTACCTTCCAGTTCTTCAATACCACCATCAACCCAAGGAACATCGGCACGCATACAAAGACGATTGATGCAATACCGAGCCCAACGGTTATCGACGCAGCCTATCACAACATCCTGCTGACGGATCAGTCCAAGACCCACATCATAAGCCACATCACCACAGATGGTCTTAACCTCAACAGCCGGATTGATTACCTTCAGACGTTCTGCGACCACCTCAACTTTCAATCGCTTATTCGCTGCATCCGACGGTAAGAAAAGAATAGAACGTGACAGGTTGCCCATCTCAACAACATCAAAGTCAACGACAACGATGTGACCGACGCCAAGCAGCACGAGATTCTTCAGCACCTCATTACCCAAGGCACCACACCCAACCACCATCACATGGGCGGCAGAGACTCGTTGTTGCTCGAAACACTTCATCATTCTATCTATTCTCGCTTCATTATCAAGTTCACATCCACCATATCGTTTCCTATCGGTACGACCATCGCTTCCGCGTTCTTATATCCATCACTTACCAGGCGAATCCGGCATGGTTTGGAATCAGGCAGATTCTCCAACACACACGGGGTCATACCCACTTTCGCATCGTTGAGGAAGACGGTTGCTCCCACGACGTTACAATGGATATTCAACAAGCCATAACTAGCCTGAGGGGCTCTTAGATCAAGAATTTTCGGGAGCGTATCATCCACCCATAACTCAATAGGCTTCGACTCCAACCCGTCTTTCCGCGTGCTGATCTTATAGTAGCCCAACGCCAATTCACCTTCCCACTTACCATAGGCCATCGGCTCCCGATTAACCCATATCTCTGTGGTATCATCGGGCGCCGTTATAGTCACCTTGGCAGAACCTTCCGTGACAGCAGCAGCCACATTACTTTCTGGCTGCGCCTTTATCGTATCCTGCGCAACTGGTTCAACGACTGGCGTGATGGCCTGCTTGGCAACTGTCGGTATCACATGCAAATCTGTCATTGCCAGATTCACGATTTTCTTTTCGCCTCTACTGACACTAATGACAGAATCATAGTAACATGTCTTTCCCTTCATCACCTGAAGACGATGACTGCCAGCCTGCAAATGTCCACTTGTCGCTCCACCCTTCCCGATAGGCTGCCCATTCAGGTAAATGGTGCCATCCGACATCGGTGTCCGCACGGTCAGATATGAATAGAACGACTGCAGGACAACAGGCACAAGCAGTTTTGTACTGTCAGTCAACTCCAACGTATCAGCATATTTCTCATAGAAAGGAGCTTCCACGCGGTAAGCATGCTTACCTACCGGAAGATTGAACTGAGCCATTCCATTCCTGATAAGCGACATGGTACTATCAACATAGAGGATAGCGTTTTCAGGTACTACCTTGAACACTACCCATTGCTTCGACAGTTTATATTCCTTACCAGGCTTGTCTGTCAGCAGATTTGCCTGGTAATGTTTTTTCTTTCTCAGACCCTTGCCCGGCACTTTCCAGGTGAGCTGTCCGTAATCAGGATGTTTCACCAACAGGAACTTGGTCTTATGAGGTGTCAAGATAGTGACCATCCCGTCAGCCTCTTGTGGCTGAACCTCAATTTTACCGTCGGCCTTAAAGGTAAATCCTTTTTCATCAGTCAGCAAGTCAAGGGTTGCCTGTTTCTTATCTACTGGCAACGGCGTCTTATTCAACAGGTCTTTTTTGACCCGTTTAAACCGTTCGATGCTGATCTTCTGCGCATCAGAAGGCAACACCCAACAAATCATCAAGACAACGGCCAGTAGCACTCGGCTCTGACGCTTTGCTTTGCAAAGGACGCCTTTCATGATTTATTTACCCGACACCATCGTGTTGCCTGGACTCGTGATAGATATCTGTCCTGCATAGGCACACATACATTTACTGTTGTCTGTCAATGCAGGCATATTCATCACCTTGACCTGAGCACTACCAGGGGCCCAAGGGGCTGTGATTAATGGCACACAAGGCATCGGAGTCAACACGCCCATAGCCGCAGAGGTAGCTGATGCCACCGTCGGATTTGCCATCGAACGGCACATGCCGAAGGTTGGAATGTTCGCTGGCGTGAAATCCATCGTTGTGGCCATCAGCATATTCATGCATTTAGGCCGCAGCGGAACGGTCACTATCAATGAACAAGGTGCCATTCCCTGATTACACTGGAGCATTGCTCCCATCGTTACAAAATTACCCATATTACTTATTATATTTATTTATTATTTTTTATTATTACTCTTCATAGCTACCCATCTTCATACGGTCGCTGGAACGGTTCACACGGGTAGCGTCAATCTCATCTTGCTTAGCTTTCTTGGCCTTCTGTTCATCCAGATATCGCTGGTAGGCATCCTCGATCTCCTTCAACTTGTCAGCCTTAACGGTGTCGATAATGCCCTGATGGGTATTGACAGATTTTTCCATCATATCCTTGGCTTTCTGACGTTCGTCATCGGATGAGAGGGTGACCAGCTGTTTCTCCAACTTCAATCGGTATTCACCAGATGTCTTATCCATCTTCGCCTTACAGCCATCGTAGAGCACGTTGACAGAATCAATTAAAACATCATAGCGGTCCTTATTCACCTCCGGCATCGTCAGGATAAGGTGACGTTCGTCCTCGTCATTACTACTATCTGGCTTCACCAGTTCCTGATCAAACTCCGGATGTTCCTCCTTAATCGCCTTACAGAGCGGGAAGTTAAAACGAGGATCAAAAGGCAGGACTTTAATGTGATAGTCATCAGGGACTGACACTGCTGCCACCTCCTCAATCTTCATCTCACCCATTTCTTCATCCTTAATCACGGCAGACAAAAGTGCCATCGGCTGCGCCTTAATACATAGGTTGGCATACCTATATACCAGAAGAGTGACATAACCACCCAATCTGCCTTCCATCTCATGGATTAGTGATTCAATTGCTATCTTCATACTTATTCAGTTCCTTCTTCTGATTCTTCTTCATTACCAAACTTTATCTCAAGCGACTCGGGGGCATCGTCCTCCTTCAGCTTCGCACTAATCTTGGCCGACGATGCTGCTCCTGGCACTGCCACACCATCACTCATGTTCTTACTCTTAAACGATTTCTTCGCCTCAAGATTATCTGCAGACAGTTTCGGGGCTGTAACATCGCCCTTAAAGTCGGTTTTGCCATTCAGGGTGTTATCGCCATAGAACTCGGTCTTCGAACCACCGATAGCCACATTACCACCATCGAGCTGAACCACAGCCTTGGCCTCTCCCTGCTGCATCTCGGCAGTCGTCTTACCATAGATACCTGTCTTCTCTGAAGAGATGGTGAGCGTCTTGCTCTGAGTGTCGCTCTTGGTACGGCCGACAAACATATTCTCTGCAGCAAGGACCATATTGCTACCAGCAGCAAGATTCTTGTCCTTGCCCTTGTCGTCGAGATCCATCGCCTTTACATGCACATCCTTGCCGTTGACGACAACCTGACCTAATGCCTTGCCATCCTTGTCGACCGACAACAGGCTCATATCTTTGGCTGTCATCGTCAGTGCACCCGTTGCCGTACCGTCCTTGTCTTTCGACGATACAAACACATCAAGGGCCTTCATATCGATCGAGCCCGTCTGATTGCCGTCCTTGTCGGCTGCTGTCATCTCCATCTTGTCAGCCACCAGACTGAAACTGCCCGTGCTGTTGCCGTCGGTATCTATGGCATTCAGGTTCATATTCTCCATCCTGACATAGAAGCTGCTGTCAGCCGTGAGTGACGACTCGGTATACTCTCCTTCGGTAATGTTATAGTCGACGGCCACGAACGATACATTCTTAGAATTCACATTGAAATGACCGTCCGTAGCATAGTCACCATCAGTCTCACTACCCTCGGATAAGGTGGGAGCAATAGTGGAGATGTCCACGGAGCCGGTATGGATAGACACAGAGCTATCCGCAATCAGCGAACCATCAGCCTGCATGGTCTCAATTTTCACCTTGCCTGTCTGAATGCTAACAGCGGCTTCGGCATTGGTACGGATATTACCGTCGCCATCGACAGAAGCCAGCGAGATCTGCTCTGCTGTCAATGCCAGTGAAGCACCTGTAGAATCATCGGTGAATGTGCTCGACTCAGTGTCCAGTGAAGACTGCTCATCCTCTAAACAGGATATCTTGCGGTTCACCTCGGCAAGAGCTGAGATAGTTCTCACACAACGCTCGATGGCAGGCACCAGTGATGGAACGAGTTCATCATAGTTCTTCTGCAAATCCAGGAGATCGCCGATATTGGTACGTACTTCCACTGAACTGTCCGTCAAATCATCCATATCCTCCAAAATACCCTTCAGGTCGTCGGTTATCGAACTTACCTCATCCAGACGGTCCTGAGCCTCCGTCGACAGGGTAGACTTCTGACTATTCAAGGCGGTAAGCATATCCGAGATAGCTGTACCACGCACATCTACAGACCGTGAGGCATCGATGGTCATCTGTCCGTCAGAATGAATACTCACACCACTGCCCACAAGACTGGTGGGCAACTGCGAGAAGCAACCGTCGCAATCATTGCTTTGGATTACAATATTACGGGCTTGACTAACAACACTTGAACCTGGACGTACTACATCCTCCTCTCCGTCTATGCCAGGATCAACGGCAATTTGCGAAATACTGGTGGCTCGGCTTTTAACATAACCACCCTCGCCGGAGCCTTCCAGATTCACCCCGTTACCACGGATGGTAATGGTGGAACCATTCTCCGACCAGAGCATTCCCGTACTGTCCACATTGCCAATAATAATCTCAGGCGCTGAGAGTACAATACGGCGGTCATCATGGATATACTGCCCTTGAGCCAAACGGCTAAATATATCATGCTTGATCTGCTGAATTTCCGCCTTTTGCTTGCGGATCTCATCAAGATCTTTCTCCACACTATCCTTAAAGTCCTGGAGTGTAGTCTTCCAGTCAGAAAATACAGTATCCATACCATCAAATCTTAGCTAAATAAGTTCGGAGTGTCTTTATATCTTCATCAAAAGGAGTCCGGTTATGATGTGGCTTCATATTGACGCCTTCATCAAAATATGCTGTCTTGTTCGAATTATCCGACAGCAGGATCTTGCCCTTGAATCCATGTGACCACTGGAACTGGTCATCCACAAATCCGTAAAACGGATTGAAAAGCTCGTTCGCCTTTATCTTGCCAATCTTTTCTATCCAAGCATCTTTATCTATGGAGACGACAAAATCCTTCCATTTCTCATTATCGTAAGCATCGCTTATAGAGGTGATTGGGGTCTTGTCCATTGCTAATTCATTTTTACTGGAAAGATATTCATAGATCACATATCTGCTCATCGCAATAATCAAATCTGTCCATTGTGATTTTTTGATATACTTAATAGTATTGTCATATGAACAATTTTCCATATTATCTAATGAGACATCAAAACCTTTAGCTGCCGGGAGGGTCTGAGCCTTAATCTTTCCTGCAACTGTATCCAGGTCTAATTTGTCTACAGAAGCCAATTCTGTAGGCAGATTTAATCCTGCGATGACAAAATCAGTTTTCTTGCAATCTGTCAACTTAGAAACAGCTTTTTTTAGATTATAAGCCGCTATACGTAGTTGATTGGCTTTATCCACTATCTCCATTCGTTTTATCTTCCTTTTATCATCCTTGGCTTTTAAAACATCATAGAGCCGCTTCTTTGCTAAATAATTTACAAACGCACGATCATACTTCCTCTGGTCAAATTTTTCGTCAGTTTTGAAGTCATCACTTTCTCTATCTGGTTCAGTAACTGGCTTCGGATCCGATAACAGTAGGTCATTGCCAGCAACATTCTGCCAAGTAAAATCTGCTTCCTCATTGAATGCAGTTTCACCTTTAGCAATGACAGTTGCATACTTGATAGCACTTTCATCCTGATTTATACCTTCAGGACCTGAAATATCCTTAAAAGCTATCGTTGCTTCATATACTTTATTATAATTTAGTTGAATACCTTCA
Organism: uncultured Prevotella sp.; assembly: GCA_900314995.1. Taxonomy (GTDB): domain Bacteria; phylum Bacteroidota; class Bacteroidia; order Bacteroidales; family Bacteroidaceae; genus Prevotella. The sequence continues at coordinate 4,565 of OMXK01000046.1, read as the reverse complement.
ATAAGGGACTTAATATGAGGTTCTATGCACTTCGCGGAACTGATTACCTTCTGGATATCCTCCAAATCATCTTTTATACCTTTACCCCACCGCAAACTTTCCTGAGGAACTTCTGCTTTACCTTCACCTGCCTCTATCGTGACAAACGTATAGGACTTGATCTGAAGTGTACCATTAACCGGACGGAAGAGCAATTCTATGACACAACGCAAGAGAGACATATCTGTAAAATTAGTGACAATCTCTTTAAGTGAATCCAATCCACCCTCTAGATCACCTAAAACTGCATTGCCCAAAGCCTTGCCTTTACTTTCATTCCACTTCTTCTGATACCAAAGCTTATTCTTAATGTTTTCGCCAGAACTGAGACTCAGCCTGTTGCTGGCAGAGATATTCACATTCTTTCCACTGATATTGATATCTCCATTCGGTGCAGTGATGGTAATTCCCTGGAAAGCACTCATCTCCACCGTACCTATGGGTGACTCAATGGTAATTGCACGATTTTCTGTTGAACCTGAAATCTTATAGAAGCCATAACGGTCTCCCAGTTCAAATCCGCCACCGAAATCAGCTGTCAGTTCATTGCCAAAAGGCCAAGGGCCAGTAGCACCTACAGGCCATACCGATCTGAGGAATGAAAGACATCCTACCGATTCAAAGAACATCGGAGCAAGGGCAAAACCATCCTCAAAGGTCAGGTGATGACCTGTCTTTGTCTTAATACCATGAGAACTTCCATACTGATCAAGTGGTAAGGCATTCGACCATCTCTTATTAACGAACGGAGCCACCAGATAGCCCATCGCATACGGACGATCGATATTGCCATGCTCATATCCCACCATCACCTCATCACCGACATTGGGTGTGAAGTTCACGCCACCGCCATCTGTTGCCAGAGGCAGTGTGACACGAATCCACGGTGACGCATCACCTTTTTCATCTTGCCAAGGATAACGCACACGGATACGTCCCATATTCTCAGGATCTAATGTCGCAGCAACAAAAGCTACCTGTGGACGGGCATCGCGAAAGATGACATCAGGCTGTGCCGGCGGGAACGGAAGAGTGTTTGTCCAATTATCATATTCATCTGGAACAGAATCCAAGGCCACCGATGTTGTCCCGTCCAAAGACATAACGGGTATTGCCGACACCAGCAGGTGCTCCTTTCCTTTCTTCTCTGCCCCCTCTGTCTCATCAGTCTTCTCAGCAGGCTCGTAGTAACCTTCCACAGAAATAACCACATAGTCCTTTTTATCTATATGCAGTTTGTCACCTAACTTAATAGGTTTATAATTTGTGCCAAAGTCCAACCATACTGCCTGCTCTCCGACTTCCTTTTCTTTTTTCCTGATGAGCGAGTAGAATAAATCGTAGAAATTGTTTATTCCTCCTTTATCTAACAACTTTGAAAGATTATTCGCCAGAGGGCTACTTCCTCCTAACGTAGCAAACTGTGTATAGTCATCATCATGCCTCTGGTCATCGGAAATCAGATAATTCTTATCTTTATCTTGATAGTTGGCCTTATCCAAGGCGTTATTATAATCTCTGTTTTGTCTACTGACCTCTATCAACTTCATGGTGAAACCCTTAATCAGATTAACAAGGACTTCACTTAAAGTACTGGCTTCTAATGCCGTGAATATGGCTTCAGGAATAGAAGCCCTCATTTCTTCTCCTAATATCTCCTTATACTCAAGATATTCACCTTTCTCTAATTCTTGTTTCGTCCATTCATCGAAGGCGACAGCATCTGGATTATATCGGTTAGAGGAAGAACCAGCATATAGTCCACTATTATCTTCGTTTTGGGTATGATTTATATAATTATAGGCACAGTCATTTACAGAAATGGCTCCAGATAACGCACTCTGATAATAGCGGGTTTGAACGGCATTTGGCTCTGTAGCCCAGTCGATAACGACAGAGTTATTTTCAACCTTCTTAAAATAATTGGTCTCAGACGGTTGCATACCTAAGTTCAACTTTCCGTCCTCAAAATAAAGGAACTCGCCATAACGGTTAGCAGCTCGTACCATAAACTGATAGAAAGTCTCGTTATACTGCACAATATATGGAATACGCAGTTCCTCACGCCCCGTCCATGAACATTTTTCCTTCGTACTATCCGATGAATCCATCACTACAGCCTTATATTTCAGCAACTGCATGTGGTTGGCCACATTCACAGTACTGAAATTCTTGGATTCCTCAGCCAGTATATCATTATAGAGCATCTTGGCTGTATATGCACGGCTATACTTGTCGAGATCCATCAACTTATCGGCACTGTAGATGGACAAATCCAAGAACAATGAGGTACTCGCACTCACTGTTTTATATATTGAGCGCACCTCGAATACCATATAGTTCTCGGCAACCTTGTTGTCGTCGATCTCCATTTCTACTATAGCACCCTTGAAAAATTTGATAATGGTATCTGCAGTCAGAGGGGTGTCGGTTGTAGACTTAATATCCTGTTTTGTTGTTGCTTCACCAACTTTACCATCCTTATCAATCGGTGTGGTCTTTGTTTCATCTATCTCTTTTTTGGTGATAGACATACCCATTTGAAGTTCTGCATGGATCTCACATGGCTTATAGACTCTTTTGATATACCTCAACTTCGTCATAGAAAGAGGTATTTCATAAGAGACTATTGAAGACTTCTCTGTTCGGATCTTCCCATCCGAATTAGGATCTGGTTTTGTTTCATCAGAGTTTACAATAACATCCTGATGGATATAAGTACCTTCACGTGATAATGTAATACCATCACCTTTTTTTGAGGAATCATTATATATGAATAGTTTTACTTCTGCCATGTCAGACTTTGTCTTTTATTTATGGGTAATCTCTAATTGCTTGTAACTATCCTCCTTCCCGATGTAAGTGATGGAACTTAGCAGTAGGATCACATGGATCATAATCTGCTGCACGGTGCCGTTTTCCGTAATCGTTGCATCGTAATCCTCTTTCACATCCACCACATAGCCCCTTACAATCATCGCATCGTCATAGGTCTTCAATCGGTCGGTCTGATCAAAGGAAGCATTGAAAATAAAGGTATGGTCGAAAAGTTCATTCCGCTGCATCTGCTGATAGAACACCTTACCATCATCGGGCGCCCCCAATCTGATGGTAAACAGCAATTCTGTCGGTGTTGTCTCACCATAAGGGAAACCTGCATCATTGCGACTCCGCTGACACTTATAAGAGAAATGCTGAATAGTCTGACATAAGCGTTTTTCCACGTTGTTTCCTACTTCCTGAAGATTCTCCGGATAGAGGACTGCCTTAAGATGATCTGAATACTTGAGCATAGTTCTGTTGGTGCTTTATGGGTTTCACTTTTCGGATCTGGCATAAAGGTTGTTGAACGTTGTGTCATTAATGACAAGGTTCTCTGCTATCAGCGAAAGCTTAAGGCAGCGACGCTTCTGGGCATTGATATGGTACTCTTCCTCAATAGAATAGCAATAGGCGTCTTCAAACTTGATGACCTTTTCGGCTGCATTGTCTGTCAGTGACTGGAGATCGAATACAATCCTGCCACTCATCGTATCGTTGTTGATATACCAATCATAGAGGGTGAGATCCTCCTTACCTGGGGCAACCACAACCAGTTCCACCTTCTCACACCGAGCATCGGTGTCGGGTCGGAAGTGGTTGTGATGCCGTAAAAAATGCAAGTGGCAATCCATTACAAGGAACTCTTTTGAATAAAGACCCACCGTATTGTCGCCGAATTGAAGACGTGCCAATAATGCCATCGATTATACCTTATTAATATATATATTATAAAAGGAACATTTGGCTCAGCCCACTCTGGGGCTGAGTCAAATGGATAAAAATGGAATTACTTCCAAGGATTCTCGAAGGCGACGGGGCCGTTCTCGAGCTTCTGGCATACGATCTCTATGTCCTCGTAGTGCTCCTCACCGTCTGCCCAGTACTCCTTGTACTTCACACAGTAGCAGCCTGTGCCCTTCAGCTCCTTCATGTCCTTACCGTCGATGGTGTTCTGGAACTTCACTGAGAAGTCGCGGGGATCTGTGGGAGCCAGCATCCAGCCGAGCAGCTCAGCGTTGCCGTCGTTCATAGCCTTTACGCGGATGTTGACACGACCGCCACGGGGAATACCCGAAATCTGTCCTTCACGATCAGTTGCCTGACTGAACTTGTAGTCTACTAACAGTACCTCACGTTCTGCAAAATCTTTAACAGCGAGGGTTACCGGGGTTACATTCTCTGCCATATCTTTTTCCTTTCTTTCCTTTAATTGTTAATACTAAAAAGTTTCATGATAGGGTTATGCCCACTCGTTCTCGAACTTGACAGAGCCAACCTCGATGTTCTTGCAGGTGATGGTGATCTCCTCGAAGTGACCAACCTTGTCTTCCCACTTCTCCTCGAAGTCTACGCAGTAGCCGTTCTCAAACTTGATGGTCTTCATAGCCTTGCCTGTCTTTGTCTCGAGGAACTCGATGCTGCCGTTCTTCGGGAGGTTGCGCTCTGTCATCCAAGCCAGCAGGTCGGGTGTGCCATCGTTCAGA
>OMXK01000013.1 GCA_900314995.1 uncultured Prevotella sp. | reverse complement strand
GCTCGGCTGGATGCTCGCTCCCACAGATCCCCGCGACTTCTCAGTGAAGTTCCAGAACACCATCGACGGCAAGGACATGAAGGAGCTGAAGGGCACAGGCTGCTACTGTGTGAAGTACAAGGAGTACTGGGCAGACGGCGAGGAGCACTACGAGGACATCGAGATCGTATGCCAGAAGCTCGAGAACGGCCCTGTAGCCTTCGAGAATCCTTGGCGATAAAAAATCTATTAACTATTAACCTGCTCACAAAGTGCACGACACCTTGTGAGCACTTTTTTTGATGCCAAACGGTTACGGTTACAGTTGTAACCATGTAACCTTTTACTGGTATGCTATTTTGAAATTAGTTTACAATATAAAATCGCACCCTGCAAACACTGAGTTTGCCGTAATGTAAGCACTGGTTTCATTACGAGAAACTACCCTTTTAGTCCCTATAAACTCAGTGTTTGCTAACGATAAACTTAGTGCCTTGTAACTGATTGTATGTCAGACGGATACAAAATAGCGCCTTTAAAATGGCGGATTTGAAATTAGTTTACAAAATCAGCCTATTAACTCTTAAAAGGTTACATGGTTACAACTGTAACCGTAACCAATAGAGTGTTTCTTGGGATGATTGCCGAGAGAAGAAATTCTTCGTCATTCAATGAACTGCTTTGGAGTTATTTTTACCTTTTAAAAAAAATTGTTTAATTAAACTTTGGGTGTTTCAACCTTTTTGTTTAATTTTGCAGCATAAAACAGTTTTTTAACAAGTACACATATGAAACTCAAAAGGATTCTGACGGCGATAATGCTGTTGGGCATATTTGTAAATTGCTGTGCGGACTGTGGGAAGCAGGACAAATCTTTCCAGAAAGAGAGCAAGAAGGTATATAAGGAACTAAAAAAAGAAGGTTGGAAATTGTATGGCAATACCCTTCCTCTAGATATGGCTATTGACCAATATTATCAGAAATTGGGCGAATGCCACGGAACTTTGCTGCCCTTGAAGGGCGAAGCTATTGCAGACAACGAGAACCTTGCGCTGCGAAAGGCTCGGCAACGTGCCGTATCTCAATTAGCTGCTCAGCAGGATACCCATGTGAGCAGCGAGACGAACATACAGATTTCCAATGAAATTTCAGATGAAGCTAAGAGTCAGATGGCATTTGAAAATACAGTTAGGTCCAGCGTGGACCAGAGCATAAAGTCCATGCGCCCTGAACTCACACTCATTCGTCATATGGATAATGGGCAAGTGGAAGTGAAGATGCTTTTCCTGATCAAACAATAATAGTCAAAAACATGAAACGATATTTATTGCTTATCCTTATTCTTAGTATTATGACCCCCCTAATGGTCATGGCCCAGCGTACTGCTACTGTAGAAGGTTCTTACACTTATGTGGTAGGTGAAAACGACAATATTACTTTGCGGGAGGCCAAACTGAAGTGTGTCGAGTTGGCCAAAGCCGAGGCCATCAAGGCCGAATTTGGCGAACTGATTACTTCTGATGTCATTGATACGAATGTAGAGACCAACGGTGAAGCTACTAGTTCGTATTTCTGGGAGAACACTGTGGCAATGGCCAAAGGTGACTGGCTTGGTGACACTAAAGCTCCAGAAATTACAGTCACTTATGATAAGGGAAAGTTAATCTTCCATGCCAATGTTAAAGGCAAGGCTCGTGAGATTATTCAAGCCAAGGCAGACCTGAAGTGGAGCATCTTGAAAGACGGCAACGACAAGAAGGTAGAGACATCCTCCTTTAATAGTGGGGAGCGCATTTATATGCAGTTTCGGTCTCCATCTGCAGGCTATGTTGCTGTTTATCTGATTGTTGGTGACGATGAGACCTCCTGCCTTCTGCCATACCGGAGGGATCCTGACGGTATGCATCTGGTTAAGAGCGGAAAGGACTACCTGTTTTTCGATAAAGAAGCAGATCCGATGGCCTCCTATTATAAACTTAGCACCGAGCGTGAAACGGAGGACAACCAAGTGGTGGTCATCTATTCTTCCCATCCATTCACCAAGTGCAACGATATCACGGGTGACGAACGCCATCCCAATTCCCTGAGCACACACGACTTCCAAAAATGGCTGCTCAAGTGTCAGCGCGCTGACCGCGATATGGTGGTAGCAAAAAAATGGGTTAAGATTCGTAAGGCTAATATAGGCAATCATTAAATAATTCACTTAATTAATATCCTAAAAACAACTAATCATGAAAAGAAAAATTCTTTTATTGGCAAGTCTATTCGCCTTTTCGGCTTATGCCCAAGACGTAAATGAAGACGAGAGAATGGCCAACATTGACTGGAGCGAGGACTCCACGGATGTTACCACTATCCAGGACATCATCAAACAGCAGCAAAAGGTGTCAACTACCCATGCTACAGAACGTCATTTCGAGGATGTCTGGGGGAGAAGAAGTTATTTCAACATTGTTTATAACAATGCAACACTTTCCCCGAAGGGCTCTGTTCCAACTGGAGTGCCTAGCATAAACGGTGGCAATGTCAAGGACATGAGCAGCGACTGGGGTCTCTCCATCCAGTATGGACGTAGTTATCGACTTCACAAGAATCCTATTGACAACACCTTGCAGTTCTACATCGATTATACTGGTATCGACTTGGCAGCTAACCATTTCAAGAAAGAGGGGGGCTCAAAAGTATATGATAGCAGCAATAAAATTACGTCAAAAGATTTGAAGGATTCCTATTATTATACACCTTGGAACTTGGCTAAGTACGAGTTTAGCTATGGCATGTCCATTGGACCATCTCTCACGATTGCTCCTTTTGTCAAGAACAACAATCCAGGCCTGCATTATCTGAAACTCAATCTGTATTATCATATTGGTTATCATATCTCATTTCTTTACATGCCCAATGACAAGGATGCTGATTTGAACCCTGCAACGAGTAAAGCAGATCCGACTTACTCAGACAAAGAAAAGATCGGTGATGAAACGAAATTGGATTGGGGACACGGCCTTATGCATAGTTTCGGCTTGAATATATCCTGGAAATTCATAGGTCTTGGCTATGAGTACCGCACTGCCAGCTTGAGCTATAAGCCCATAGTCACGGACACATTTGGAAAAGACAAATACGATTTCAGTTCGTCCTATAGTCGTATATATCTCCAGATCAGAATGTAACATGATAGTAAGTAAGATAAATTTCGAATCGATATGAAAAAGTATATATTTATGGTCATGATGACCATCCTGTGCTTGCCTGAAGTAATGGCACAGTCGGTGTACAAAACGAGTGGTTTTTGCGGAGAAGACTGTATGTGGACATTTGATGGATACACGCTTGTTATCTCCAATGTCTCCAAGAAGAGTGCAAAAGTAACTATTGACAACTATGATGTTGCTAGTCGAATAGCCCCTTGGGTAAAAAAGAAGCTAGATGTCAGAAAAGTTTCCATTGGCATAGGAATTACCAGAATCGGCTCCTGTGCGTTTGCATTTTGTCAAAGTCTGCAGGAAGTGGTGTTCGAGGGAACGGATGTGAAAGAGATTGGCTGGGGTGCCTTCATGAACTGCTCTCGATTGAGGAATATCTCCCTGCCTATACAACTTTCGGTAATAGAGACCATCGCCTTTGCCAACTGTAACTCGCTGACTGCGATTAAGATACCTGATCAGTGTCGAGTTGGCGATCAGGCTTTCGTGTCTTGCGACAATGTGAAGTCTATTGAGCTGAGTCCCACTTCAGTCATCGGACATCATGTATTTGCCAGTGAGGTGAACATGAATAATCGTGTGCGCCACTCTCTTTATGGCGGTGAAATTGTAAAACTTCCATCTTATATCAATCCAGATAATAGCCATGAGTTCGGTCTGGCAAAGTCTGCCGTTGAAAAGGTAGTGAAAGGCCGTGAGATGGAGAACGACTATGACTATCTGACCTCTGACGTTGACTCTCTGATTCCCACCAGTTTTCTTACAAGAAACGACACCTATGCTTTGATTATCGGTAACCAGAATTATCGTTTTGCTTCCGATGTGCCCTATGCCATCCATGATGCCCGCGTTTTCGGTGAGTACTGCAAACAGACTCTAGGTATCCCCGCAGGAAACATCCACATTGTGGAGGATGCTACCAAGCAGATGATTCTGGAAGAAGAGTTTGAAGATTGGGTCAAGACTATACCCAACCGTGAGGAGAAGAAACTGATTGTCTATTATGCTGGTCATGGTGTGCCCGATGTCAAAAATAAGAACAAGGCTTACATCCTTCCCACTGATGTTCGTGGAACAAATGTGAAGCGAGGAATTGCCCTAGATGATTTTTATGCAATGCTTGGGGATCTTCAATTCAATCAGACATCTGTCTTCTTGGATGCCTGCTTTAGTGGCGTGAATCGTACCAATGAAGGTGTCGCAGAAGGTCTACGTGCTGTAGAAATCGATGCTGAAGAGGCTACTCTTGGCGGTGGTTCCCTCATAGTCTTCTCTGCAGCCAAAGGCAATGAGACGGCTCAAGGATATCCTGAACAAGGACATGGATTGTTTACCTATTATCTTCTGAAGTCCCTCCAAGATTCGTTTGGTGACATCACTTTTGGCGATCTGTCTGACAAAATAGCGACAAATGTGTCTACCAGATCCAAAGAGATGAAGATGCATAAGAACCAGACACCAGCCACAAATGCCTCAGAAAAAATTGCTGACGCATGGCGTAATCTGAAATTCTAAATTTCATTTTCAGACGATTAACGACTTGGGCATTGCTCAAGTCGTTTTTTTTTGTATAAAAATAGATTTAATGATAGATTAACCAAGCACATTTCGTGCATTTCGAAAGATTATGTGCAAAATCTTTGGAAGGTTCAACCTTTTTTTTTATCTTTGCAGCATAAATAATTATAATTGGTATGCCTATGAGACTCATAAGGATTGTGATGGCGGTGGTGCTGTTGGGCATCGCAACCTCGACTGTGTATGCACAGAGTGATAAGGATTTGGCCAAGCAGGCCAAGAAAGAGGCTAAGCAGCTGAAGAAGGAGGGCTGGAAAGTGCCTGTTGGCGGACTGCCTATGGAGCAGCAGCTGTTGAAGGCCTATAAACTGCAGGCGGAGACGGACGCTGACGAGCAGCCGAAGTATATCTTCGGGCAGGCGATGAGCGGCGGTACCTTCTATGATGCGGCCAAGATTCAGGCTACGGAACTGGCGAAGGCCGAGCTGGCTGGCAATATCTCGACAGACCTGACGACGCTGGTTACCACGAAGTTGGAGAACCGTCAGACGGGTCCCGGCGAGGCAACATCGGCCTCGGAGATTGTGCAGAAGGGCAAGGCGCTGGTTTCCCAGAAGCTGAAGATGCCAATCACGCTGATAGAGCTCTTCAGAGACCGTAAGGAAGGCGGCATGGAAGTGCAGGTGAGACTGGCCTATGACCGTGAGAAAGCGATGCAGGCCGGTATGGATGCAGTAGATAGTTTAATCAAATAACCCCACAAAAACAATTTAGCGTATGAAAACTGTAAAGGTTGTAATGACGATGGTCCTGGCTTTCGCCATGACGATGACTGTAAGTGCCCAGGCTTTTGACAAGGCACACATGAAAGAGATAAAGAAAGAAGTAAAGAAGTATGAGAAGGAGGGCTGGAAGGTGGTTCCTGGCTCGCTCTCGCTTAGAGACATGCTTATCCGTAGCAAGAAAGCGGAACTGGAAGAGGATGTCGAGGGTAACCTGAAGTGGACGGTTGGTGTCGCCAGCAGCGTTGGCGGTGTCTATGATGCAGCCAGGATGCAGGCCATGACCCTCGCCAAGGCTGAGCTTGCTGCCCTGCTCTCCACGAACCTCACGCAGAAGTTCGAGGTAGGCGTCAACAACGAGTCGTTGCCTCATGCCGAGGCCGAATCGAAGGCCAAGGCCATCATGGCAGCCAAGGCACTCTCCATCGATCAGAAACTCGGCAACCCGCGTGTGCTCTTCGATGCCTACAGGACATTGCCCAACGGTAACGTGGAAGTGACCCTCCGTGTGGCCGTTGCCCAGAAGAAGATGGATGATATCCTGGGCGAATTGATCACAGCCTCTAACGATATTACCAACTAAAGGACGTGGTGCGTATGAAAAGGACGTTGTTTACGTGCCTGGCATTCTTGTGCATGGTCTCAAAGGGCTATGCACAAGACGATTTTACGGACGACTATAACGACTTCGTAAAAGATGCCAATAAAGAGTATAAGGATTTCCGTGACAAGGCCAACAGCGAATATGCCGACTTCATGGAGAAGGCCTGGAAGGAGTACGGGATGAAGACTCCGCTGGAGCATCCGGTGAAGAAGTGGGATGATCCGCTGACTTATGACAAGAAGAAGGAGCAGCAGGAACTCCTGCAGAAGAACAAGAAACTGCTCGAGGCCCAGAAAGCCATCGATGCCCAGAAAAAGCAGCAGGATGCCAAGCAACAGCAGTTGGATCAGCAGAACAGCCAACTGATGGCAGATCAGCAGAAGCTCGAGGCCGAGAAGAAGAAACTCGAAGAAGAGCGTCAGGCCTTCCTCGCCGAGAAGCAGAAGCAGGAAGCTGAGCAGCAGAAGAGTGCCGATGAGCGCGAACGCCAGTTGGCAGAGCAACAGCGGCTGTTGGATGAGCGTGCCAAGCAGCAGGCAGAACAGCAGAAGCAGTTGGATGCCGAAAAGGCCAAGCAGGAACAGCAGAAGAACCTGCTGGCTGAGGAAAGCAACCGAATGGGTGCCGAGCAGCAGAAACAGCTAGAGGAGAAAAACCGTCAGATTCAGGCCGAGCAAGACAAACTGGCTGCCGAGAAGAAGCAGTTGGAAGCTGAGCGTCAGGCCTTCCTCGCCGAGAAACAGAAGCAGGAAGCAGCCCAGCAGCAATCCTCCAATCAGAAGAAGAACGAGTTGGCTGAACAGCAGCGGAAACTCGACGAACGTGCGAAGCAGCAGGCCGAACAGCAGAAACAGCTTGACGAGGAGCGCGCCAGGAATGCGCAGCAGAAGAACCAGTTAGCCGAGCAGAGTACCCGTCAGCAGCAGGAGGCACAGCGCCAGTTGGAAGAGAAGAACAGGCAGTTGCAGGCTGAACTGCAGAAACTTGCCGATGAGAAGAAGCAGTTGGAAGCCGATCGCAAGGCCTTCCTGGCCGATAAGAAGAAGCAGGAATCGCAGAAGCAGATTTCTGCCGATGCGAAAAAGCAGCTCGCAGAACAACAGCGTCAGTTGGATGAGCGTGCCAAGCAGCAGGCAGCCCAGCAGAAACAGCTGGATGCCGAAAAGGTAGCCCAGCAGAAACAGAAAGACCTGCTCGCCAAGGAAAGTGCCAAGCAGCAGGCTGAACAGAAGAAGCAGCTGGAGGCTCAGAACAAGCAGTTGCTCGCCGAACAGAAGCGACTCGCCGACGAGCAGAAGAAGCTGGAGGCCGAGCGTCAGGCTTTCCTCGCTGAGAAACAGCGTCAGGAGGCAGAACTGCAGCGTGCTTCCGATAAGCAGAAGAACGATCTGGCCCTGCAGCAGAAGCAGATAGACGAGCGTGCCAAGCAGCAGGCCGAACAACAGAAACTGCTGGATGCCGAAAAGGCCAAGCAGGAACAACAGAAGAAACTGTTGGCTGAAGAGAGCGCCAAAAAGCAGGCTGAGCAGCAGAAGCAGCTAGAGGCTCAGAATAAGCAGTTGCTCGCTGAACAGCAGAAACTCGCCGACGAGAAGAAAAAGCTCGAGAATGAGCGCCAGAGCTATCTCGCCCAGCGCCAGAAGCAAGAGGCCGAACAGCAGAAGGCCGCCGATCTGCGCAAGCAGGAGCAGGATAGACAGCAACAGCTGTTGAACGAGCAGGCTCAGAAGCAGTTGGCTCAGCAGAAGAAGCTCGAAGAGGAAAAGGCTCGTCAGGAAGAGCAGAAGCGACTCCTTGCCGAGGAAAAGAAAAAGAGCGAGGAGAAGCAAAGAGAGATAGACAAGCAGTTGGCCCAGAAGACCAAGAGCAAGGAGATTCCTGTGGAAATCGCAGTCGTCAAGAAAGAGCCTAAGGCCCCTCAGCCCCAGCCCCTCAGTCCAGTAAAGCAGAACCTGGAGGCCGTGAAGACCTGTTCCTTCGAGTATTACGGCACCAAGATGGATGCCCGCACACCAGACAAGAAGTTCAAGCTGGAAGGCTCCGACGAGAAAGCGATGGCCAACGCCTATCGTGAACTCACCACCGAGAAATACAACAACCTGTTGCACGACTGTCTGGACCTCCGCAAGAAATACGACCTTTGCGACTGGGCTTACTACAAGCTGTTGGAGTCTGTGGGTGAGGCCATCTGCGGCAAGGGCACCCAGGAGGCCGTGTTCCTCCAGGGCGTGCTGTTCCAGCAGTCGGGCTATATGATGCGCTTTGCCCTCGACGAGCAGAAGAAGCTCCACCTCCTGGTGAGAATCCACGACGCCGCCTATCGCAGCGGTTATACCAGCATCAACGGGCAGCTGTTCTTCCTCTTCGACGGCAGCCGCCTGAAGAACCTGGCCGTCTGCGATGTAGGTTTCCCGGGAGAGAAGGTCATGGAAGCCGACATCGATAAGCTGCCGAAGCTGAAGGTCGACATGTCGGAGATGCGTACCATCATCTCGCGCTTCGTATCCGTCTCGGCTGATATCGCCGTCAACAAGAACATGATCAACTTCTTCAACGACTATCCTTCTACCTATAAGAATAATAACATTATGACCAACTGGGCCTATTACGCCAATACGCCCATCACTAAGGAGGTGAAGGACAAGCTCTATCCCCAGCTGAAGAAGCAGATACAGAACGGCACCAAGCTGATGGGTGCCAACCTGCTGTTGAACTGGGTACAGATGGGACTCGACTATGCCCTCGACAGTAAGATGTGGGGTCGTGAGCGCGCCTTCTTCGCAGAGGAAAGCCTCTTCTACCCGAAGTGCGACTGTGAAGACAGAGCCATCCTGTTCTCTCACCTCGTTCGCGACCTGCTGGGCCTCGACGTGGTGCTGGTCTACTATCCTGAGCACATGTACACCGCCGTCTGCTTCGACGAGGATGTTCCCGGCGACTATATCATGGTGGAGGGCAGGAAGTTCACGGTGGCCGATCCTACTTACTATAATGCCGACGTAGGCAAGACCATGAGTCGTATGGATAACTCTAAGGCAAAAGTCATTCTGCTTAACAGGGATTTGTAATGTTTAAGAGGATGATCAAAAGCCTTTGGCAAGGCATATTGCAGAAGCTGCGGAAAGACAGAAGGATATACTGTATCTCCGCAGGCTTCAGCTTGGTCATCATCGTGGGCACTTACCTCTTTGGTAACACCCGGCATTCGCTGCCAGGCGACAATGCCGCTCTCACAGAGATCTATTATGCCAAGAGATTCCTCGGCAGTAAGGTAGAGAACGTACCCGACAGTCTGCTCCTTATCAACGTGTGCTACGACAAGCAGTTGGTGGAGTATGAGGAGGACGGGATGCCTGTGGGGAATATGGTAATCACGGACAGGGAAAAGCTGCTGAAGCTGCTGACGATAGCCAAAGCGGCGAATAACTACCGTTATATCTTCTTGGATGTGAACTTTGAGGAAGGTATCAACTCGCCCTCGGATTCGGCTCTGTTCCAGACGATCAAGTCGATGGACAGGATCGTGATCCCCAACCATTCCAAATCGCGGATGAAGGACAGCGGCCTCTATGCCAAGTCAGCCAATGCCGACTACAGTATCACGTGGAAGGTGCGGGCATTCTCCCATTTCCAGTATCTGAGATACGACTCTGTGATCACCGTTCCGCTGAAGATCTATTCGGAAAGGATCGGGGCTGACGGCTGTGCCATCAAGCCACACTGGGGCGGACTCTGGTATACGGACAACGGAAGGCTTTGCCATAATGGCGTGACCTTGCTGATGAGGATGGTCGTCAACGGACGGTTGATTGAGGAAGATGGCCAATCCAGGGAATATAGCTACAGCTACCTGGGGTCTGACCTGCTGGATATTGACGAGGTATTCCCCGTGAAGGATCAGCTGGAAGACAAGATCGTCGTGATTGGAGATTTCTTGACTGACCGCCACACGACCTATCTGGGTTCACAGCCAGGTTCCGTGGTTTGCATGAATGCCTATCTTGCCCTCATGGCAGGCGACCATCTGATCAATGGGTGGCTTGTCATCTTGCTGTTCCTGGTCTATATGATCGTGGGCACCTTCTATCTGAGAGGAAACTCCTTCTCGTCGCTGTTCCAGAATCCGTGGCTGAGCGTCCTCATGTCGTTCTTGAGTACGGCTACGCTCTTCTTCGTCATATCCCTGATTGCCAACTGGAACGATATGGTGTTCAACATCTGGGTACCGACAACCGTCTATTCGTTGATTGATACCTATGTACAAAAGCGAAAACTATTTTATACACGAAAAAATGAAAAGAATAACAATCCTGCTGTGGCTTAGCATGTGTATAGGCCAGATGAGCGCCGACAATTACAAGGTGCTCAAAGTGAATGATGCCAATCTGAAGTTCTCTAACGGGAAGACCGTTCATATAGGCGACGTCTTTTCGGATGTCAAGGACATTGACTGGAAGGAAGATAAACAGGCTGTCAGGGTCATTAATCTGACAACCAAAAAGCCGATGCTCTTTGTTGGCAAGGAATGGATTAAGAAGAAGGGGGTCGACGTTTTGTATAACGACAGACAGTTGTCTACCCATGAAGGAAGTGACGGCCGTACCGAGCCTACCATCTACGACAAGCTGCGGACCATCTTTGAAGATGAGTATAATCTGCTTGACTCCGTAGAGGTCAATACCGATCTGGATCTTTCGGGCGGTAACCATTTCCAGGTGACCTATAAATACGGTGATGCGACGATTACCAAGAAACTGGCCCAGAAGGACAAGGCGGTAATCTTTGACAAGTCGCTTTTTGTCATTGACGGGAAAGCGCTTGATCCTAAGGACGTGACGATGTCTATTGACTATGTAGATGGTGCCTCTGGGCTGGTCATCTTTGTCAAAGACAACATCAAGTTGTTTGTCTTCCCTGATTCTCTGTAAACAATATCTCACTAAATAAACCAATTACAATTGTATGAATAGACGAATGATGATTGCTGCCGTTTTCGCGGCAGCCTCTATGGGACTCAGCGCCCAGAAGCCGATGACCGCTCCGGCAGGCGGCAAGGCTATCAGTAATGAACTGATCGGTATCTTCTTTGAGGATATCAACAACTCTGCTGACGGTGGTCTTTATGCCGAGCTGTTACAGAACGGCTCTTTCGAGTTCTCACCATCTGACCGTGACGGATGGGGACCTGGCACAGCGTGGAAGATGATACGCCCAGGTCACTCATTGGGTAATCTGCTGATCCGTTCTGAGAATCCCGTTCATCCTAACAATGCTACCTACATGCGTCTTCACACCGAGCGTGTCAAGGAGTACTTCGACTATAAAGGCTGGAAGGGCTTCGGACTGCAGAACGACGGTTTCGACGGTATCTCTGTGAAGGCTGGTGAGAAGTATGACTTCTCGGCTTTTATGCGTAATGTGAACGGTGGTGCCAAAAAGGTGCGTGTCGCCCTCGTTGAGCAGCCGCAGGGATGGCCTCCCAGGGAACCGAAACTGTTGGCAGAGGCTGTCATCGATGTGAACGACAACAGCTGGAAGAAGTATGAGGCTGTGCTCACGCCTGAATCTACTTGTCAGAAGGCTTCGCTCCAGATCTTGGTGCTGAACACAGGCGATATGGATATCGACGTGGTATCGCTGATGCCTGAGGATACTTATAAGGGCCATGGTCTGCGTAAGGATCTGGCCCAGGCGCTGGCCGATCTCCAGCCTAAGTTCCTGCGCTTCCCTGGCGGTTGCGTGGTTCATGGCGGTGGCGACGGCTTCTGGAATACCTATCGCTGGAAGACCACCATCGGTCCGAAGGAGACACGCCGCCAGCTGAAGAACACCTGGGGTTATCACCAGAGTTGTGCCCTTGGCTACTATGAGTACTTCCAGTTCTGTGAGGATCTCGGTATGGAGCCTGTACCCATTCTGCCCAGTGGCGTAAGCTGTCAGGGTGCCAATGGCGGTTGGAACATGTGGCCTACCCAGGCTCAGGATGTGGTGCCTATGTCCGAGATGGACGAGTGGGTAGCTGAGGCTATCGACCTCATCGAGTGGGCTAATGGCGATCCTGCCAAGAATAAGTGGGCAAAGATGCGTGCAGACCAGGGACATCCGAAGCCCTTCAATCTGAAGTACCTCGGTATCGGTAACGAGGAGAAGATCTCTCCCGAGTTTATCGAGCGCTTCAAGTATATCTATGAACGTGTGACGAAGGCTCATCCTGAGATTGTCATCGTGGGTACTGCCGGTCCTGGTTCTCATGCCGGTAATCCCGACTATGAGGCAGGCTGGAAACTCGCCGACGAGCTGGGTATGCCTATCCTCGACGAGCACTATTATGAGCCCAACGACTTCTTCCTGAACAAGCGTCAGTACGACAATTATCCACGTGGCAAGAAGACCAAGGTCTATCTGGGTGAGTATGCTGCCAAAGACAAGAAACTCATCGACGCCCTTGCCGAAGGTCTTTATCTGCTCCATGTAGAGCGCAATGCCGATGTGGTCACCATGACTTCTTACGCTCCGCTCTTTGCCCGTAAGGATGGTACCCAGTGGAATCCCGACCTCATCTACTACGACAACGAGCGTCCGTTCCTGACCTGCAGCTACTACGTGCAGCAGATGTTCGGACAGTCTTCGGGCAACTACTATTATGGTGACTGCGTGAAATTCCAGGGTGATGCCGCCAATGTTATCCAGCCCATGGAGAATGTGCACTATGGCCAGAGTGTGATCCTGAACACCAAGACACGTCAGCTCTTCGTGAAGGTGGTGAATGCCACCAGTCAGGTGAAGTTTGCCAACGTGAATCTCGGGCGCTTCCAACTGACGAAAGAAGGAAAGAAGACTGTGCTTGCCGGCAATCCTTACGACGAGAACAACTTCGAGAAGCAGCCCATTGCTCCTAAAACAGAAATGATAACGCCACAGCAGAAGTTCACCCTCGATGTAGCTCCTTACTCGATGGTCATGCTACAGTATCAGCTGTAAGACGGGATTGGCGCATAATAAAAACTCACGGAACAAATCATTCCGTGAGTTTTTATTTTATAATGATGCGTCTGTTATTCCTTGGCGCGGGCCTCAATCTTCTTGTTGATGTCGTCGATAACCTCGTCGGTGAGTTCATACTTCGAGATGATGAACATGGCGAGCAACAGCAGGGCAGCGGGGATGACGCAGACGAGCCACAGGATACCCTCCTCAGCCACAGGCGACTGCTGGATGCTATCGGGATTGTAGGATACATAGGCGAGGATGGCAGGAGCAACGATACTGCCCAGCGTCATACCGGCCTTGAAGAAGATACCCGTCAGCGCATTGACGATGCCGGCAATGCGCTTGCCGCTGACATACTCACCATAGGAGATAACCTCTGGCACCAGTGCCCACATATAGCCTGTTGCCACAATCACACCCGTTGACTTCACGAACTGAGCCACATAGACGAGTCCCATGCTGGGGTTCTCCATCTTGGCTACCACATAGAGGAAGGCCATACCGATGATAGCGATTGAGAGGAAGATGTAGAACATATTCTTCTTACCCACCATCTTCTTGATCATCGGCACGAGTGGCATGAAGATGAACGACGGTGCTGAGCCGAGACCCATAAAGATTGACAACTGGTCGGGTGAACCGTGCATATTGCTGTTGATGAAATAGGCGCCGGCGGCATTACCGATCGACATCATGGCAAAAGCGGTGATGAAGAAGAAGGCGATGATGCGCAAGGGGCGGTTGTGGAAGAACTCCATCCAGAGGTCGCTGATCTTCACGTTGGCAGCCTCGCTGGCATCCATCACCACGCGTTCCTTACACTGGGTAAAGCAGAAGATCAGTAGAGCCAGACCAACCAATCCGTAGATGGTCATCGTCGTGAACCATGCAGCAGGATCCTTGGGCAGTCCCTCGGCTTCCTGGTCGGTGAAGTAGGCAATCAGCAGCGGCAGACCAGAACCTACAGCCAGACCACCACAGTTAGCCATGAACATACGGACAGAGGTCAGGATGGTGATCTCGTCGGTGTCACGGGTGAGTGATGAGTTCAGGGCACCGTAAGGCACGTTGATGAACGTGTAGAGCAGAGTCATGGCAATATAGGTGACGTAGGCATAGAGCAGCGACGGTGCGAAGCCGTTCCAGAAGCAGAGGATGGCAAATCCTGTCAGGGGGATACCTACAAACACGAGGTATGCACGGTATTTGCCCAGTTTAGGATTATTTTTGTCGATCATGGCACCGACGATAGGGTCCCAGATGACGTTAAGCACATTACCTACTGTGAACATCACGGATACATCGACGGCATTGAGGCCGTAGATGTCGGTGTAGAAGAACAGCAGGTACATACATGTTGTCTGGAAAATCAGGTTTTGCGCCAGGTCACCGGAGCCGAAGCCGATGCGCTGGAGCCAGGAGAGCTTGTAAAAGCCTTTGGATTCGTTTGTTGTTGACATGATAGTTATTGTTATTTGTTTACCTTCATTTCAAAAGATGACATGGGCAGTCCTGTGAGTGAACGGACATTTGCCGTTGCAGGGTTATCCTTCCAGGCATAGCGCACAGCATAGACGGTGCTCATCGGATGGAAATTCTCAGGCAGGATAAGGGTGATACGGTTGTTTTCCGCTGTGGCTTTCACGTTTTGGAAGACCTTATCGCCATCAGCAGCGGCTGCCTCAAACTCATAAAGGTCGCCTGCCTGTATCGGCTGGTCAAGGGTAAGGATGATCTTCCCCTCCTGCACCTCGGCGGCGATGACTTCTGGGGCAAGGTTCACCTTATTATTATATATAAGACGATCGAAACAAAGTCCCACACGCTCGGCAACTTCCTTTTTACGGAGTGGATGGATGTCGACTGTCTCGCCTAAGTCATTGATGACAGCCAGCTCTGCCCTTGGATCGGCCTTTGCTGCTGTACGCTGTGCCTCGCGAAGCTGGGCCCAACCACTATTCATCGGTGCTGTCTGTGGGGTGATAGGTCTTGGGAAACCTGATTGCTGGCGACCATCATAATTGGCCAGCTGCACGATGACAAAGGGCATCTGCGGATCCTGCCAGCGGTCACGCCAACAACCCATCAGTTTCTTCAGATAGTCAGCGTAGGGGGCAGGATTGCCTGTGTTCGACTCTCCCTGATACCAGACGATACCATTGATGGCGTATGGTGCGAGTGGATGAAGCACGGCATTGTAAAGCGTGGTGGGGATATTCTGCAACGACACGTCGCCGCTGGGACAATTGGGCAATTCTGTGCCAACGTTCACCTTCCATGTCGGGGCAAGGGGTATGACGTCTTTCGGCATGGGGTTCTGTGAACAGCGGTCGTCACCGAAGCAGAGCATATAGGGCTTTTCGGGAATGAAGTGCACAGCCCCGTATTTGTTGATGAAACGGACGGCTATCACGTTGTCGCCCTCTTTGAGCAAGCCCTCTGGAATGTCGTAACGACGTGGGGGATACTGATAGTAGGTATGTCCAATCTCCTTTCCATTGAGATAGGTGATGTCCTGATCGAAGAGGGTACCGAGGAGCAGGCGGGCAGGTTTTCCCGCGTGTTCCTTATTTATTATTATATGTTGCCGCAGCCATACACTACCACAGCCACGCCAGCTCCAGTCGTTCTGGTTGATGCTTTGCCAGTTGGTGTCGTTACAGTCGGGGGCAGCCCAGTTCTGCAGGATGCCGGCATCGCTCTCCTGGAGCAATTTCTGCCATTGGCGGTCTGCCTGCATGTTGGTTTGCGTCTGTGACTTCACGTAATCGTCGCTCTGGAAGAACTGCGCACGTTTCACCAGCATGGGATAGTCGCGCTCAAGCGAGTCTTTCGATATCCAGGCCTCAATGGGAGTACCGCCCCAGCTGTTGACGATGATGCCCTGTGGCACGTTTGTCTTTTCCTGCATCCGCTTGCCAAGGAAATAGCCTACTGCCGAGAAGAGCCAGGCATTCTCTTTGTTCAGGGGCTTCCAGTTGATGGATGTAGGTTTGATGTCGTCTCTTACCCCGTGAACGTCGGTCTCGTTCTGCACACGGAACAGACGGACGTCGTTGTTCTCGTAGGAATCGATCTCCTGTGGATATTGAGGATAGACACGTTCGATGGTTACATCGATGTTGGACTGGCCTGAGAGCAGCCACACGTCGCCGACAAGGATATTGGTAAGCACATGGTTGCCAACCGTCAGCGTATAGGGACCGCCAGCCTTCATCTTTGGCAGGTTGATGCGCCAACTGCCATGAGCGTCGGCAGTCGTGGCATATTGTTTCTTGTTAAAGCGGACCGTGACCAGTTCTCCTGGTGCTGCCTTTCCCCAAATCGGGATCAGCTTTCCGCGCTGGAGTACCATCCCTGACTGGAACAACTGTGGCAGGCTGATCTCTGCGTCTGCAAGAGAGACGGTCAGTAGTGTGACAGCTAAGAGCAGAATTTTTTTCATAAATGTTGTTTTGATGTTGCAAATATACGAAAAATCTCCGTTGAAATCGCCCAAAATTGTATTTTTCTTGGTTAATGAAACATTTGAAAAAACATCTGTAACATATTGTAATGTTGAATGATTAATTATTTACTACCTTTGCAAACAGATAAATATTACTGCATGGATGCAGGAATTATGGTATTGATTTCGAGATGAAAAGTAACGCTTCACAGAAGGTGTCATTGGGCGAGAAGTTAGGCTACTCTTTGGGAGATGCCGGCGCTAATCTTGTATTCCAGATGATGATGATGTTTCAGCTGAAGTTCTATACAGACGTTTTCGGTCTGGATGGGGCTGTGGCAGGAAGCATATTGATGATTGCCAGTTTCGCTGAAATTATTGTCGATCCTACTGTCGGTCTTCTGGCTGATTGCACAAGCACACGTTGGGGAAAGTTCCGTCCCTGGGTGTTGTGGACTGCCGTGCCCTTCTGTGTGTTTTATGTTCTGGCTTATTATAATCCGGGAATAGAGGAAAAGGGTATGGTGGCTACCTATGCAACCATCTCTTATATTCTCCTGATGACCATCTATTCCTTTAATAATATACCTTATACCTCTTTAGGCGGTGTGATGACCAGCGACATCCGGGAGCGTACGAGCATCACAACCATCCGTTTCATCGTGGTCACCATTGCCCAGTTTGTGGTGCAGGGTCTTACGCTGCCGTTGGTAGATCATTTTGGCAAAGGTAATCAGCAACATGGCTGGTTATGTACCATCGGCCTGTTTGCTGTTGTAGCTTTTGTATTCTTTATCATCACTTTTGTGGTGTCGAGGGAGCGCATCCAGCCCCCAGTGAACCAGCGGAAGAATATCAAGGCCGACATAAAGGATACGGTATCTGATGTGTCGTGGAACTCTATAGCATTGCTGACATTCGTACTTTTTATAACGTTGGCCATGTGGGGTTCAGCTATCAACTTTTATTTCCAGTATAATGTCGACGAGCAGTCGCTCTGCCATTTCCTTAGGGCCTTTGGTATGGATGTTGATCAGGATGAAGCCTATTCCATTGGTTTCTCTGCCTTCAATATGTCGGGTGCCATCGTTCAGTTCCTAGGCGTCATTTGCCTGTCGCGTTATCTGGCGAACAAGTATGGCAAGAAGAAGGTCTTTATGATCTGTCTGTCGTTGACGGCATTCTTTACCGCCATGTTCTATATCCCCTCACCGACAGATGTGAGTCTGATATTTGTCCTGACTATCCTGCGCTCTCTGGCCTATGCACCGACGGTTCCGTTGCTTTGGGCAATCATTGCCGATGTGGCCGATCATATAGAATATGAGAACCACCGTCGTGCCACGGGCTTCTGCTTCTCTGGCATTGTCCTTGCCCTGAAGGTCGGTTTGGGTCTTGGCGGTGCCGTTGCAGGTATTCTCATTTCCATGTTTGGCTATGTCTCCGGCAATGTGTCTGTCCAGAATGAGAGTGCGATGGAGGGTATCCGCCTTGTGTCGAGTATTGTACCGGCATTCCTGTTTGCTGTGGGTGTCCTGGCCTTACATTTCTATCCGATTACAAAAGAGTATAATGAACATATGCAGGCGGAACTTGCTGCACGTCGCAGAAATGCCCGTGAAATGCAGAATGAACTTACTAAATTATAAATTAAATTATGGCAAAACTACCTCGTTACTTATTCCCGAGTGATTATTATGCAGATCCTTCTGCCAATGTGTTTAACGGACGCCTTTATGTCTATCCTTCTCATGACTGGGAGGCCGGTGCTGCTTTCGATGACGACGGCGGTCACTTCCAGATGAAGGATTACCATGTGATTTCCATGGATGATGTGGTGAATGGTGAGGTCACCGATCATGGCAAGATTCTTGATGTGGAGCAGGTGAAGTGGGCTGAGAAGCAGATGTGGGACAATGATGTCGTGGAGAAAGACGGCAAGTATTACCTCATCTTCTCGGCTAAGGATTATAATGGCGTATTCCACCTTGGTGTGGCTGTCAGCGATACACCTGAGGGTCCATTCGTACCCGAAGACCAGCCTATCCGTGGTTCCATGAGTATCGACCCCAGCGTCTTCAAGGATGACGACGGACAGATATACTGCTATTTCGGCGGTCTCTGGGGTGGACAGTTACAGTGGTATCAGGCTCCTGAGAAACTGGTGAAGGAAGGTGGCGTAGACCTCGGTCCTGCTGCTGACAAGAAGACCCAGCTCTTTGCTCCTGCTGATGTACCCGCCCTGTCTAGCTTCGTGGTTCGTCTGAGTGATGACGTCAAGCAGTTTGCTGAGGCTCCTCACAGCGTACTGGTAGTTGATAAGAACGGCGAACCCCTGAAGGCCGGCGATCCCCATCGCTTCTTCGAGGCTTCGTGGATGCATAAGTATAATGGCAAGTACTATTTCAGCTATTCTACTGGCGACAGTCATTTCCTCTGCTATGCCATCGGCGACAATCCTTACGGACCGTTCACCTATCAGGGCGTGATCCTCGATCCTGTTGTAGGCTGGACGACCCATCACAGCATCGTAGAGTTCAAGGGTGAGTGGTTCCTGTTCTATCATGACTGCGTGCCCTCAAATGGTGTCACTCATCTGCGCTCGCTGAAGGTGCAGCGTCTGTTCTACAATGAGGACGGAACCATCCAACAGGTTGTGAATGAATAAGCATCAACTTATAACCAACTATTATATTGCTCATCGTGGAGAGCTGCTGGCATACGCCAGCAGCCGTCTCTGCGGTAACGATTTAGCCGAGGACATCATTCAGGATGTCTTCCTTAAGTTATTGACGACTGACAAGCTATTGTCGGAAGTCACCTTGCCGGCATTAGTCTATACCATCCTTCGTAACCTGATCAATGACTACTACCGCTGCCATGCTGTCTATGAACAGTATGAGCACTATATCAAGGGTGCTTGTAGTGAGGGGACATCAATGGAATCGGTATTTTCTGCCCATGAGATCATGGAGCGCATGGAGCGTGGACTGGCCCGAGTGCCGGAGAATTGCCGAGAGGTTTATCGGATGCATATCTATGACGGCATGAAGGTCAGCGAGATCTCTCGCCAGTTGGGCGAGGGCTACAAATCTGTAGAATACCGTCTGGGCACAGCCCGCAAGGTTGTCCGTGCCTATCTGAGTAAGGCTGTGTGACGGCACCTATTCAAAAATCAGCGTGGTGAGGTTGTCTGTGGCAAACAATTCGTTTGCTACTTTTTGTATGTCCTCTGCTGTCACGGCATCGATGCGTTGCATCAGTTTGTCGAGATCGCGTTCATGACCATGATGGAGATAGCTTCTGCCGAAGTCAAGGGCAAACTGTTCTCTGTTGTCACAGGCAATGGCGAGCTGTCCTTTCAACTGCCGCTTGGCAATGGTGAGCTGGCTGTTGCTGAGGGGCTTCTTCATGATACGGTCCAACTCTTTTCGAACCAGATGGCAGCATTTCCGTATATCGTGATGGTCACATCCGAAATACACGCTCCAGGCACCGGTATCACCATAGCTGACCATGGAACTCTCCACCGTATAGACCAATCCATGACGTTCGCGCAGCGAGAGGTTCAGACGGGCATTCATACCAGGACCACCTAATATGTTATTAAGCAGATAGAGTGCCATTCGCCTTGGGTCGTTGTAGCAGTAGGCACGTGTGCCGATCATCACATGAGCCTGATGAGAGCCGATGGAATGGGTGAAAATTTGTCCGCCAGACTGGGGAATCAGGGGGACAGGTTGTGGGATTTGCTCTGAATGAGCAGTCATGGACCAGTCTCCCTGATTCTTTGCTTCATCCTTTCCTGAAGGGCAGATGCTTTTCAGCCGCTTTATCAGCCTGTTGAAGTCGATGTCGCCGTAGACGAAGAAGACCATCTTTTCAGGCCGGTAGTTCCGTTGGGTGAAGCGCAGGGCATCTTCCGTCGTATAGCCTCTTAACTGGTCTGCTTTGCCTAGGATATTGTGTCCGAGAGGGTGCCCGGCGAAGAGGATATTCTCAAACTCGTCGTAGATGAGTTCTGCTGGGGAGTCGTTATAACTCTCGATTTCATCGCAGATAACCTCAACCTCTTTCTCGATCTCATGCTGGGGATACTGACTGTGGAAGACAATGTCGGTAAGCACATCGACAGCTTGTAGGAAATGATCCTTGGTGATAGCTGCGTAGTAGACGGTGTCTTCCTTATTGGTGAATGCATTGAGTTCACCGCCCAGTCCTTCTATGGCGTTGATAATCTGCAGGGCGTTGCGACGCTCAGTGCCCTTGAAGGTCATGTGCTCACAGAAATGCGCCAGCCCTTCCTCTTCCCCAAGCCTTTCGTCACGGGTGCCTGCAGCTATCTCATAACCGCAGTAGACCACTTGTGAGACGGAGGGCAGATGAATGATGCGGAGACCGTTTTCGAAGGTATATGTGTTATATTTTGTCATTTCTGCTGCAAAGTTACAATTATTTTTGGAGTTTTCGTGATAAATTGAATGATTTTGAGTAACTTTGCACCGATAACTAAATGATTATGCGAAAAGTAATTGGTATTGGCGAGACGATTCTCGACATCATTTTCAAGAACGACACACCTATTGGGGCTGTGCCAGGAGGTTCAATGTTCAATGGTCTCATCTCTTTGGGGCGTGCAGGTCTGGACACAGCCTTTATCAGTGAGACAGGCAACGACCGGGTGGGTAAGACAATCATCAAATTCCTGGAGGACAATCATGTCGATGCCAGCAACATTTGCGTCTATCCCGAGTCTAAGTCGCCCATCTCGTTAGCCTTCCTGAATGAACAGAATGATGCCGAATATATCTTCTATAAGGATCATCCTCACGACAAGATCGATCTTGTACTTCCTGAAATCCAGCCTGACGATATCGTGATGTATGGCTCTTTCTATGCGGTGAATCCGGTGATTCGTCCTCAGGTGTACAGTTTTCTGGAATATGCGCATCAGCGTGGGGCGATACTCTATTACGACGTGAACTTCCGCTCTTCTCATCTGAACGAGGTGATGAAGGTGCGCCCCAATATCCTTGAGAACCTTGAGTTTGCCGATATTGTGCGAGGCAGCAAGGAAGACTTCGAGGTGATGTTCAAAAAGCAAGATGCCGATTCGGTCTATCGTGCTGAGATTTCTTTCTATTGCAAGAATTTTGTCTATACCCAGGGAGCCAAGCCGGTGGAAATCCGTTCTGTTGGTGGTCTTGGTAAGCAGTATCCTGTTTTGCAGACAGAGACCGTCAGTACCATTGGAGCCGGTGATAACTTCAATGCGGGTTTTGTCTATGGCCTGATAAAATATGGTATTACGCGTGAGATGTTGGAGGCAGGACTCAGTGAACAGCAATGGGATCAGATTGTCGAGCAAGCCCAGCAGTTCTCTGCCAATGTGTGCAAGAGCATTCACAACAGCATCGACATGGAGTTTGCCGATCAGAAGAGGCGCGAGTTCTTGGGCTGATCAAGTGTAGAGCAATCAAAGAGAAAGTAAAAACTATGAATATGATAAGTGATACGATTAAGTACATCGGTGTTGATGATCTTGACATCGATCTGTTTGAGAGTCAGTATGTAGTGCCTGAAGGCATGAGTTATAATTCCTATCTCATTGACGATGAGAAGATTGCGGTAATGGATACTGCCGATCGTCGTAAGGGCGAAGCGTGGAAGGCAAACCTGAAGGCCGCACTCAATGGTCGCCAACCGGATTATCTGGTGGCTCACCACATGGAGCCCGACCACGCTGCGCTCATCGCTGAGATGCTCGAGACTTACCCTCATCTGCAACTTGTTTGCAGTGCCCAGGCTGTGAAAATGCTCCCTAACTTCTTCGAAGGTCTTAACTTCGAGGGTCGTGTCATCACGGTCAAAGAGGGCGATACGCTCAAGTTGGGCCAGCACACGCTGCAATTCATCTCAGCACCGATGGTGCATTGGCCGGAGGTCATTATGAGCTACGACAGCTTGGATAAGGTGCTGTTCTCGGCAGATGGATTCGGTAAATTTGGTGCGTTGGTGAACGAGATAGGTGATTGGGCTTGCGAGGCTCGCCGTTACTATTTCAATATCTGCGGCAAGTATGGTACGCAGGTGCAGAGTGTGGTGAAAAAGATGGCTGCAATCGATGTTCAGACCATCTGTCCGCTGCATGGTCCTGTGCTGAAGGGCGAGGCATTGGCTAAGGCTGTGAGACTCTATGATATTTGGAGCAAGTACGAGCCCGAGAGTGAGGGCATACTCATCGCCTATGCCAGCATTCACGGTGGAACGGCTGCCGCTGCCGAGCGTCTGGGCGAGATACTCCGTGAGAAGGGCGCCAAGAAGGTGGTGGTGAGCGATCTGAGTCGCGACGATATGGCTGAGGTCATCGAGGACGCTTTCCGCTATCCTACCGTCGTGGTGGCTGCATCGAGCTATGACGCTGGCGTGTTCCCGGTTATGCACGACTTCCTCTATCACCTGCAGATCAAGAACTATCAGAAGCGTCGCTTCGGTATCGTCGAGAACGGCAGTTGGATGCCAACGGCAGGAAAGGTGATGCGCTCGATGATAGAGGGGCTGAAGGACTGCGAGATTGTAGAGCCGATGGTCACCATCCGCTCTCGCATGAAGGCTGCCGATGAGGCCCAGCTGACGCAGTTGGCTGATAGCCTGCTGAAATAAAGAAAAAGCCTCGCAATTCGCGGGGCTTTTTCTTTATTTCTTCTTTTTGCGGGGCTTGCGCATTGCCCAGCCTTCTTCTGAGAAATCAGGTTCTTCGCCTTTGAAACCACGTTGGGCTCTTTCCATCAATCTGCGCCAGTCGTCCTTTTTCTGGTGTTTGGGCTTGGATGCTGACTTTGCTGATTTGCCTTCAGATGGCTTCCCACCTTCATCCGCATCATTGACCTTCGGTCGATGATGCTTACGCTCGGGTGAGCTGATGTAGACATCGCTCACCGCTTGCTTATCCGCATCATTGCAACGCACCTGACGACCTTTGTAACGGATTCCTGTCAGCTGAATCATCACCTTCTTGGCATCCTTCTCGGGCACCTCGAAATAGGAGATGGTATCCAGCAGGTCGATATGTCCCACCTCCTGACGTCCTCCAACAAAGCGATTCAGCGTCTGCATCAGTTCGCCTGGATAGAAACCGTCGCGCTTACCAAGGTTGATAAACAAGCGGCGATACCCTTTCTGTGCCTTATTCTGCAGTTTCTGCTTGTCGCTTTGGGGTTTCTTCTCCTTCTTGTCAGGTACGACAGCCTCAATCTCAGGCGCTTCGGCATAGTAGGCCAGGAACTTACCGAACTCTAACGACACGATCTTCTTGATGAGTTCATCCTTGTCGATATACTCAAAGTAACGGTTGATATCTTGCATGAAGGGGGCAATCTCCTCGTCGTCGACATCGGTCTTCACAATCTGATCCATCACCTTATAGAGCTGCTTCTTGCAGATTTCCTCAGCCGAAGGAATCTCGGCCTTCACAAACTCCTTGCCAATCTCTTTCTCGATATTGCGAATCTTGAACTTCTCGCGACTATGCACGATGGAGATAGACGTACCCTTCTTGCCGGCACGACCAGTACGGCCCGAGCGATGGGTATAGTTCTCGATATCATCAGGCAGTCCGAAGTTGATGACGTGCGTCAGATCATCCACATCTAGTCCGCGTGCCGCCACATCTGTAGCCACCAGCAACTGCGTCAGGTGGTTACGGAACTTCTGCATCGTCAGGTCGCGCTGCTGCTGACTCAGGTCGCCGTGCAGCGATTCGGCATTATAACCGTCCTTGATGAGTTTGTCGGCAATCTCCTGCGTCTCGATCTTCGTGCGACAGAAGATAATGGCGAAGATGCGCGGATAGTAGTCTACGATGCGTTTCAGGGCGAGATACTTGTCCTTGGCGTTCACCAGATAATAGATGTGGTTCACGTTCTCTGCACCCTCATTACGGCTGCCCACCACAATCTCCTGATAGTTGTTCAGGTATTTCTTGGCCACACGCTCCACTTCCTTACTCATCGTGGCAGAGAACATCAGTGTGTGATGATCTGCTGGGAGCGACTCGAATATCTCGTTGATACTATCCGAGAAACCCATATTCAACATCTCGTCGGCCTCGTCTAGTACAATGTTCGATACGTTCTCTAAGTGTGCAAAACCACGATGCATCAGATCCACCAATCGACCAGGCGTAGCCACAATAATCTCAACGCCCTTCTTCAGGGCTCTCATCTGAGGTTCAATGGCAGCACCGCCATAGACGGCCTCTACGTGTATGCCATCCATATATTTGGCAAAGTCGCGCAGGTCGTCAGTTATCTGCAGACAGAGCTCACGGGTTGGTGAGAGTACCAATGCCTGGGGCTCACGACGGGAAGTGTCGATCCGTTCCAACAAGGGGATACCGAAGGCCGCAGTCTTACCCGTTCCCGTCTGGGCCAGGGCAATCACATCGTTCTCGTTGCCTAACAGATACGGAATCACTGCCTCTTGTACAGGCATCGGCTGCACAAATCCCAACTCTTCAATGGCTTTACGAATATCTTCGCTTACACCTAATTCTTCAAAACTCTTCATCTTGGGTGCAAAGATACAAAAAAAATTCGTATCTTTGCAGCAGTTATGAAGATATGTATATTTTGTTCGGCAAATCAGCAGATAGATCCTGAGTTCTTCACGATGACGGAAGCGCTGGGGAAATGGGCTGCTGAGAATGGTCATACGATAGTCTATGGCGGTGTGAACCAAGGACTGATGGAGTGTGTGGCTAAAGCCGCCAAGGAGAACGGCGGACGTACAATCGGTGTCATTCCCACCATCGTCGAGAAATCGGGTCGTATCAGCGACTATGTGGAGATTGAGATTCCCTGTGATAACCTCACAGACCGTAAACAACTGATGATGGACCAGAGCGACGTGTTCATCGCCCTGCCTGGTGGTATCGGCACTCTCGACGAGGTGTTTACGGTGGCGGCTTCTGCCACGATAGGGTATCATCAAAAACCTGTCATCCTTTACAATATGAAAGGTTTCTGGGACGCGCTCATTGCCCTGCTCAACGACCTAAAGGCAAAGGGGATGATTCGTGGCGACTGGCGGCAATATATCAAAACGGCTGATTCCATTGAAGAAATCAGCCGTCTGATAGGAACCATTTAGCCTTTACTTTGCTCCGATTTCTTTGATCAGGCGATCGGCTTTGCCCCAGCTCTCCATCATGTAGAGCACATAGCGGATATCCACACCGATACAGCGGGCCAGCTGCTTGTCGAAGAAGATGTCTGACGACAGCGAATCCCAGTTGCCGTCGAAGGCCAGACCGATGAGTTCACCCTTGCCGTTGAACATCGGAGAACCAGAGTTACCACCCGTGATATCATTGTTCGAGAGGAAGCAGAGGTGCAACTTACCAGTCGTCTTGTCAGTATACTTGCCGAAGTCCTTCTTTGAGAGCAGTTCCTTCATGATAGGCTCGGCCTCATAGTCGATGACACCCTTCTCACCGCGCTCCATCTTCTCCACGATGCTGCTGGCTTCGGTATAGTAGCCGGAAGGCTGTCCTGCCAGCAGATACTCACCCACCTGACCATAGCTCAGTCGCATGGTGAAGTTCGCGTCGCTGTAGTTAGGCATGTCTTCCTCCATCCTCAGTTTGGCGGCACAGAGATAGCGCTCCTGGATAGCGACGGAATCGTAAACTGCGGACGCCTCCTCAGCGAGCATTTGCAAGGTATTGTTGAGACTGAAGCCATAGGCGACACCAGGATCCTTCATGAAGCTCTTCTTGTTGATATAGATCTTCTTGCCGTTCTTCATCAGCTTCGACTTCTTGAAGAGATAGTTGATATATTTCTGATAATCCCCGCCAAAGTCGCGGTCCACCACCTGATAGAAGTCGGGCAGATACTTCTCTTCTACCTGCTCACGATAGAACTTCATGGCAGCAGCCATAATCTCCTTATCGGTAGCCTCGTCCCACTCGTCGCTGTTGTCCTTGAACTCGATGTACTGCTTCTTGGGCTTGTCCTTGTCACCCTTGACGATGGAACCATTATGTGAACGATAGGCACGTCTGGTCAATTCATCGACACTGCGACTGCCGAAGGTTTCGGAGAAGTAAGTGAACGCCTTCACGGCATTAAACTGCTTGGCATAGAATCGCTCCAGCTTGTCGAAGTCGAGCTTGCCAACCAGGTATCCCGTAGAGTCCTGCCATTGGCGGATCTTTGCCTCGTAGGCTGCCTTCTGCTGAATCAGGCCGATACTGTCGATACATTTGTTCATGCCGATGGAGTTTTTCCAGTAGTTCGAGCTCTGGGCATACTTTGAGTCGTACTTGATACGGACAGCCTCGTCAGCCCTCATGTGGCGGATCATGATGTTCTGCTTCACCTCACGGGTCTTGTAGCGGGGCTCGTTCTCTGCATCGCGGCGCTCCTTGATACCATAGCTGGAGAGATAACGGCTCGTGCTGCCGGGATAGCCGATGGTCATTGAGAACGATCCCGGCACATAGCCCTGCAGCGAGACTGGTGCCCATTTCTTCGGTTTCATCGGCACGTTATCCTTCGAATACTTGGCAGGACCGCCCGTCTTGGGGTCTACATAGATACGGAACACAGAGAAGTCGCAGGTCTGGCGAGGCCACATCCAGTTGTCTGTCTCACCGCCAAACTTACCCATTGATTTGGGCAGGGCAAACACCAGGCGAACATCCTTATAGTCGCGATAGGTCGTCAGGAAGAACTGGTTACCCTCGTAGAAAGGCTTGATCTCAATGCGCAGGGTAGAGTCCTTGGCCTCGATCTCCTTAAGCATCACGTTCTCGATGGAATCGACGAATTGGCGGCGCTTGTCCTCTGCTATCCGGTTGATGCCGAGCGAGTCCATATAGGCGGTGACGTCTTTCTGCTCTACCATGAAACTCACGAAGAGCTTCTCGTTAGGCAGTTCCTCCTCGAATGAGTTGGCCACGAATCCGTTCAGCATATAGTCGTGCTCAACGGTAGAGTGCGAGCGGATAGCCTCGAAGCCGCAGTGGTGATTGGTAAACACCAGTCCGTCGGGCGATACCACCACACCCGAGCAGTAGCCGCCGAAGTTCACCACGCAGTTCTTGATGGCATCCTCGCCCTGATACAGGGCACCGTAAGGCAGCTCGTAGTTCTCCTGCTTCATCGTCTCGTAGACGGCATTGGGCAGGTTGTAAAGTGTCCACATACCCTCGTCAGCCTTAGCTGTCGTCAGGGCGCAAATAGCGAATAACGTTAAAATCAGTTTTTTCATATCTAGTTATTTCTTGAATTTCTTTCCGATAACCGGCAGGGAACTGAGCGGCATGTCGGTCTTGATGATCCTGAATATAAAGCCACAGATGAGGCATGTATTAATGAGGAGCAAAACCCATGTTGGCCAGTCCGTATTTCTCTCGAACCATTTCATCATGCCGAATAAGGCCATTGCAGCGATGAAGTAAATCGTGATGCTCTTGATGGGATAGGGGATAGGGTTCTTCTTCTGGCCTACGAAATAGCTCAGTATCATGGCTGTACCATAGCCGGCGAGTCCGCCCCAGGCACAGGCCCAATAGCCTATCTTAGGGATGAAGATGATGTTCACGGCAAAGAGCACCGCACAGCCCGCCAGCGAGAACCAGGCACCATAGATGGTCTTGTCGATGAGCTTATACCAGAACGACAGGTTGAAATAGATGCCCATGAATATCTCGGCCATCATCACGATGGGTATGATGCCCAGTCCCTCTCGGAATTTCTCTCCGACGAGGTATTTGAAGATGTCGATATACCCCATCACACAGAGGAATGCCAGCAGGGTGAAGATGATGAAGAACTTCATCGACTTGGCATACAGCTCCTTGCTGTTCTTGTCCTTCGCGGAGCCGAATACGATAGGCTCGTAGGCAAAGCGGAAAGCCTGGGTGATGAGTGCCATAATCATCGCAATCTTGATGCAGGCGCCATAGATGCCCAGCTGGTTTCGGCCGTCTTCTGCATCCAGTATACGTGGCAGCAGGATCTGTCCTGCCACCTGATTCAGGATGCCTGCGATACCCAATACCAGCAGCGGCCACGAATAACGCAGCATCTCCTGGCATTTCTGCTTGTCGAACTGCCATCTGAACCCAATCAGTTCGCTGATCAGACAGAGTGAAATGATGGTCGTACAAGTCAGATTGATGGCAAAGGCATAGCCGATGTGGATTTCCCATTGCGGATCGATCTTCGGCATGAGCCAATAGGCCACGACATTCAGGCTTACACTCATGAAGATGAACAGCAGCTTCAGTCCGGCAAACTTAAATGGCTGATGCTTATAGCGCAGATAGGCAAAGGGAATGGCTTGGAACGCATCTTGCGCCACCGTGACGAACATCATACCCACATACCATTTATGGTTGGGATAGTCGAGCGCTGTGGCGATGGGGTCGATAAACAGCAGCACTAATGCCGCGAACGTCAGGCAGACGCTGCCCACCATAATCAGGGCTGTGCTGTATATCCGCATCTTGTCGCCCTCTTCCTTATTCATAAAGCGGAAGAAGGTGGTCTCCATGCCGAATGTCAGCAGCACCATCAGTAGGGCAGTCTGCGCATAGATATCGTTGTAGATGCCATAGTCGGCGCAGCTCTTGAGCGTATAGGTGTAAAGCGGCACCATCAGATAGTTCAGAAACCTGCCTACGATGCTCGACAGCCCGTAGATTGCCGTATCTTTGAAGAGTGATTTCAGATTTGCCATAGTCTACCCGAAGAATAAGTACGCGATTGCGATTGCAGCGATGACGCCGGCGAGATCGGCGAGAAGACCGCAGGTCACAGCGTGGCGCGTCTTCACGATGCCAACACTGCCGAAATAGACGGCCAGGATGTAGAACGTGGTATCCGTCGAGCCCTGGAAGATACAGCTCAGACGGCCGATAAACGAGTCGGCACCGTAGGTTGTCATCGCATCCACCATCATGCCCCGTGCACCGCTGCCTGAAAGGGGCTTCATCAGAGCCGTAGGCAGAGCACCCACGAAGTCGGTATCACCGCCAACGGCTGCCACCGTCCACTCGATGCCGCCAATGAGCATGTCCATCGCGCCGGAAGCACGGAAGACACCTATTCCGACGAGGATGGCGACGAGATAGGGGATGATGCGCACGGCCGTCGAAAAACCGTCTTTCGCTCCCTCGATAAAGGCGTCGTAAACGTTGACCTTCTTCCTGACGCCAGCCAGTATAAAGGCGACGATGATTGTCATCAGCAGGATGTTGGCCGCAGAGGTACTCACCTTGTTCATCAGCACGGAGTCGAGTTGTCCGAAGCCCCAGATGATGGCCGCTACGAGCAGCGCAGCACCTCCCAGCGTCAGCAGCATCGTGCGGTTCAGCAGGTTGATCTTCTGGTAGAGGCTTGTGATGATGACACCCGCCAGTGTCGAGAAGAAGGTGGCCAACAGGATGGGGATGAAGATATCCGTAGGCTGTGCTGCTCCGAGCTGGGCGCGATACACCATTATAGAAATAGGTATCAGCGTCAGTCCGCTGGTGTTCAGCACCAGAAACATGATCATCGGGTTTGAGGCCGTATCTTTCTTCGTGTTCAGTTCCTGCAGCTGTTCCATCGCCTTCAGGCCCAAGGGTGTTGCGGCATTGTCCAAGCCCAGCATGTTGGCAGCGATGTTCATGAAGATGGAGCCCGTCACAGGGTGCCCCTTGGGGATATCAGGGAACAGTTTCACGAAGACGGGGCTCAGCAGTCGTGCCAGCACGTTGACGATACCGCCCTTCTCGCCGATCTTCATGATACCGAGCCAGAGCGACAACACACCCGTCAGGCCCAGAGATATCTCAAAGGCCGTCTTCGACGACGAGAACGTAGAATCCATCATAGCCGGGAACACCTCGAAGTCTCCCAGAAACACCAATTTCACCAGCGCAATCACGAATGCGATGATGAAAAATGCAATCCAAATGTAATTTAGTACCATAACAGGGGACAAAGGTACGATTTTCTTCGGACTCTGCCAAAGAATTATCCACAAAAAAGGGCATCTGCTCGCGCAGACGCCCCCCGTGGATTAGTATTTAAGTACTTTAATGAAAAGTCTTATTGATTGGTTTTAGTCGTAATTAAGGTGTACCAGTTGTCGCCAAGCTCATCTCTTACGTATTTCTTGAACAGTGGCTCACCCTTCACGTTATACTTTTCGTCGATATCCTGACGCTCATCGCACCAGCCAAGCTCAGGATGATTGACTGTGTCTACAAAGTCGCTCTTCACGGCAATCTTTGTGGGTACGCCACCCTCAGGAGCCTTCAATTCAATCATCTCACCATACTTCTTCACGGCCACCTTGATACTGTTGGCAACTTCGCCGATGGTTGTGCCGCTGAAATTAGTCACGTTAAAGGTCGGAGTCTTGTATTCCTCGTGTCTGCCGGCATAAGTGTTTATCATCGTTCCCGTGGTAATCACTTTACCAGGATTCTCCTCGGCGAACTTGGCGTGAACCTCATAACCGTCGGTGTAATCATTTTCTTTAGTACCGCCGATATAGAGAGGCAGCGTACCACCAGCAGCGAGCAGGGTCACAGTCACCGTGCTCTTTGTCTTATTCCACTTCACCTTGAACACTACGTCGTTGAAGTCGAAGTCGGGTCTTGCATCGTTAACCGTCAAGTCCTCTGCGATAACAACAATCTCGTCAATTTCTTCGATAGGTTTATCAGGTTCAATGGGTGTACCACCTTCTGTACCTGTCACCTCAAAGATAACATCATTAAAGTCATAGTCCTTCCAGTCCTCGAAGCCGATGTAGTTCTTTTCGCCAATGGAGAACACAGCTACGTGCGGAGTTTCAGGATCGGTAATATTATATCCCTTTGAATCAGGCAAGTTCCACTGGGACAGACCTGAACTGTGGATGGCGGTGTTCAATCTGGCATCTCCGTAGAATTCAGGATTATTGGCAATCTCTGTCGTAACAATATTGCTGACACTCCTTGTTCCAGGACGTGTGTTGGAACGCTTGGAATTCTCATAGAGGACCTCGCAGCCATAGAACCACAGCTTAGAACCAGCAGCATAAATAGCGTATGTCTTACCTTGTTTCATACGGAATTCAATAATTTCACTGGTTGTCTCGGCATAGTATTTTCCATCGAAACCATCAACAGCGGTTCCTGATTTGTCGTTCTTGTCATCGAGTTCAACTACATATAAAGATTTGCCGCCATTAATCCTAATGCCAACTCGAGCCATAAACTCATCGTCACTACGGCCTTTTCCATCGCTATTATAATATCGGTATCTAATATAATAGATCGTAGTGCCATCTTTTGAGAGATCACCATTTGTGTTATTGCCTGGTGAATAATTAGTGTAACCATTTAACGCTTGGCTTGTTTGAGAAGTACCAAAGTCATTATAGGCATCATTTTTAATACCACTTTGCCAATCCTGTAAATTGTTATTACCCATTCTGACAAAATACTGAGCGTCAGGACCGCCAACAGCGTATTCGCCACAGAAATAGGTTTTGTTCTCAGGAACTGCATACTTGAAAATCTGATCTCCAGGAACCAAAGCAGAAGAGGAGGGGGTCTCATCTTCATCTGGAGTCACCACTGGCGTCTCTGGTTCTTCCGGAGTCACTTCCGGAGTCTCATCTGAGGTAGTAACACCGCCACTGCTATAAATAGTCAGGTTCCCATTGTAAATCCAAGTATTTGAGATGATGAAGTTAATCTTTATGCCTGCAGGGAAGGTATGCGAAACGTTTCCTTGCTCATCTTCATACACCAGACTGAACGTCTTTCTATAGAATGAATAGTTATCAGTATTGCAGGTTTCAGGATCAGCCATGTTGCCAATGGTATATTTCTTCAAGGCTTTGATCTGATCCACTGTCGGTTCTGTATTAGCAGGATAATAATAATAACTGATCTTGTCGCCCGAGTTGGAGTTATGATAGATTGGGGTCAAAGTCACAGGACCACCTGTGGTAGTGATCGAATAGCCCGTAGATGTTGCCTTTGTAAGGTTATTCCCACCTTCAGGGATTTCATTGAGAATAATATTCTTGACCTGATTGATATAGTCATCAGAGAGATTCGAATTGACTACAGAGGCATTGATCTGATAGTATTTATCATTCCAATTAGAACCCCACCATGACTGGTATTTAGTGTAGTCTGAGAATTTGGACACATCCGTCCCTGAGGAGATGGCAGCTGCAAGATCGTCACTCATCTTTGCAAGAGTGGCATTAAAACTCCAGCCAATTTCAGATACAGAAGGCTGACCCACAACGCCTCGAGTTCCTGCTACAGTAGCAGAGCCGAAACCCCATGTCTGAGTGTCGGCGGGTTCACCGAAGTGCGTTACGAACGCCTTCTCATAGGTCTCTTCAACGGTTTGCTGAACTGCTGTCCCCTGGTCGGTTCCAAGGTCGCGAGAGCAGCTGGCGATTGCGCCGCAGAAAACGATGGCGGCAAATCCTTTCATCAAATACTTCTTCATATTCTAATCCTTGCTTTTAATTAATAGCTGTTTCTAAATCTGTGCAAAGATAGTGCTTTTATCTGAATACTGCAACATTTTAACGCTTTTTTTGCGTAAAAATGTGAAATCGTTTACGTTACGTGTCTTAAAACGGCTCATTTGTCGATAAGAAACCAATAGTTTGTCGGTAACAAACTACCAGTTTGTAGGCATCAAACTGGTAGTTTCTCGTAATGTAACTGCCATTCAACCGTAACATGAGCATCCTTCAACCGTAATGCGAACATCCTTCAACCGTAATGCGAGTAAAAATGGAGAAAAACATGGCAAATCCTGCCGAAACCTAACCTCTCATCGCCAAGAAGCCTTTATATACAGGCATTTCGTACGATTCCCCGGCTTAGGAAACCTAACACTATACCTAACACATACCTAACACCAAACCTAACCTCAAAACTAACCCGAATCCGAACCCTGCAAGAATATTTTAACAATGTGCTTTTTTTGTGTAATTATCGCCAATAAAATTTGGAAATCACGTTTTTTTGTATTATCTTTGCACCACGAAAACACGCTATGAGAAGCGCGCATCGTACCAATGACTAGATAATGCAATCATAAGTCTTAAAGTTTAATTAAAAATTATATGGAAATTAACAATTTAATCATTGGAGAGGAGTTAGACGCCTCTCTTGAAACTACGCTCGCCATCGAGCAGTTTCTTAGTGAAAACTACCGCTTCCGTCGCAACCTGTTGAACGGAAAAGTGGAGTTTGCAGTACTACCTGCAGGAGCCGCGAACAGCGATCCGGCAGTATCCTCTGCTGACAATCATGTCAGCTGGCGCCCCCTCACTCAGGAAGCGCTCAACAGTATGATCCGCAGGGCAAAGAAGGAGCAGATCTGCAAGAAGGGCAGCCCGAAGACGGAAATCCAGGAGTTTGTGAACTCTGAGGATATTCCAGCCTATGATCCTATCGGCGACTATCTGGACCATCTGCCCGCATGGGATGGACAGAACCACATCGCCAAGCTCTTCAGCCGTATTCCTGGCATTACCTCTGAGCAGCAGGGATTCTTGGCCACCTGGCTGCGCTCGGCTGTGGCTCATTGGCGCCAGATGGACAGCCTGCACGGCAATGAGTGCGTGCCTACACTGATTGGAGCTCAGGGCTGCGGTAAGACCACCTTCTATCATCGCCTGCTGCCGCCTGAGTTGCGCCAGTATTATCTGGACCATCTGAACCTGTCGAATAAGTTTGACAAGGAGATGGCGCTGACGAACAATCTGCTGGTGAACCTCGATGAGCTCGATGCGATTCGTCCAAGCCAGCATGCAGCCCTGAAGCAGACGCTCTCGAAGAACAAGGTAAACTCGCGCCCCATCTATGGCGCTTCGCAGGATGATCGCCCACGCTACGCTTCGTTTGTGGCGACGACGAACAATCCTCATCCGCTGACGGATCCCACTGGTAGCCGTCGCTACATCTGTATTACGATTCCCAATGGGCAGTTCATCGACAATACGGGCGAGATTGATTACAAGCAGTTGTATGCTCAGGTGGTTCATGAACTGGAGGTGGCTCATACGCCCTACTTTTTCGGCAACGATGAGGTGAAGCGTATTCAGGAACTGAATCAGGAATACATGCAGAAGAAGGATCTTGCCGAGATGATAGAGGTGTGCTTCCGCCGGCCTCTGGAGGGTGAGGCCTCGAAGTCGATGAATCCGACGATGTTGCTGACTCATATTCAGAAAGAGTATCCTTCTGTGGAGATCAGTCATGGCAACAAGGTGGTCGTAGGTCGTGCGATGCTGGCTTTGGGCTATGAGTTTTCGGATCGCCATAATGTGTATTTCTACAAGGTGGTTCCCCTGAAGGCGGCATAAGGTGAGGTGTGTTAGGTATGGTGTTAGGTTTTTGTTAGGTATAGTGTTAGGTATATGAACGTTTGCGGCATCCCTACTATCCTGAAAACCAACACCTTACCTAATTAAGTGTTAGGTTTGTGCCAAAAAAAGAGGCCCCTGCTCGCGCAAAGGGCCTATTTTCTGGTTATAGCTCGTCCCAGCGTATGGAATACGGTTCAAATAGTTTGAGGGGCAATTGAAGTTCTGTGGCTGTCTTGCGCCAGTTTTTGATGGCTGTACGAACCTCATCTATTATCTCTGTCGCTTCATGTCTTTCAATCATGTAGCTCTCACTAGCGGAGAGTAGAACACCCGTGTCCGACAATTCTGTGTATGAGTCGATAAGCAGACATTGGTGTGTCTTTGTTCCCGGATTGATGTCGTATGCCGGTGAAAGGGTCCAACCTTTCGGAGTGAGCAGGAAACCGTGGTTGCGGAAGTGGTCGTCGGTATTGCCGAACATGACGTTGAAGGCCACTCTGCGATAGAGCTCCTGGAGATTTTGCCTCACGTCGGTGCAACCTCGGAGGATGAAATCCACGATGTCGAGATAACCGTTGCCAGTGCTGCTGCCGGCTCCGTCGTCAAGACCAAGCAACGACATCGCTGAAGCAAAATGGATGCGACGACCCTCTGCTGTCCTGTCGAAGCGTTCAGAGAGCAACAGGTCACGGTCTTTGGAAATCCTGATGGTTCGAGTCTTTGCCACGAACATGTTCGTAGCCTAATGTCCCTATCTCTTGAGGAGTGGCAAGGAAATCAAAATCTGCGTAAACCGTTATCCTTTTCATTTTCTCAGTAATTCTGCGTCCTGTAGCTGGCGGCCAAGAGCGTCATCGGCAGCGAGCAGAGTGATATCGTTTTCCAGATTGAGTGCATAGAGAACCCTTGCATAAATCCCCATGGAAACTGTCGGGTCGCCATGTTCTACTTTTGAGACGGTCAGTCGTGTCACCGTCGCCCTGTCTGCTATGTCCTGCATGGAAAGATGCCGGCGTTTGCGAGCCAACATGATCTGTTCACCCATGAGCTTCAGGTTCTCACTCAATGCCCTTGGCATCATCTTGCCGAATGTGTTCTTGCTCATAATTGTATATTATTGGGTGCAAAGATAAATAAAATTGTTTAATATAACAAGCATTTCAAGTAAAAATGTGCGATTCTGTGTCTAAAAGAATATGCCCACGTTATCCTAACACCTCTTCAGCAATATGAAATGTAAAAAAAGAGGCCCCTGCTCTCGCAGAAGCCCCTTCCCTTAATTTAGTTATTTTAAGTATTTGATGTGTTAATTATTCTGCATCTTTCTCATACCATACGACATCCACGTTCTGTACCCACTGTGTGAAGCGAGGATACTTGCTGCTGATGCCCTGACGCTCGTTGCAGTAATCGAATCCAGGCTTAACACCAATCTTGGCAGCAGGCTCACCATCGTTAGCCTTCAGCTCAACCCACTGCTTTACACCATTGACTTCCTTCTCAACCTCAATCTTGATGTTCTTTCCGTTTGCGGCCTTTACACCAGTGAGTGTGATGTCGAATGTGGGCAGGTTGTCTCTCTGCTCGTATGCCTGGTTGGGATAGCCAGCGTCAGCAGCGTTTGTATTGATCATGATGTTGGTATCCTGGTGGAACAAGCCATGAACCTCCTGACCAGCAACCCTCAGAGGCAGTGTACCACCAGCTGCTACGATGCATATTTTGGCCGTGTTATCACCTGTGAACTTAACATCGAATACAACATCGTTGAAGTCGAAGTCGTTACCATCCTCACCAGCACTCAGGTCCTCACCGATAATGCGGATGTCATAGTTAGATTTTACTTTTGCAGGACTGATGCGAACAATCCAGTCGGTGTAGTTGTCATCACCGTCACAGTGCTTATCACCATAGAGATATCCCTTTACACTAACATTTTTGATTTCTTTATAATTAGGATTGTTAACAGCATCCTTAATCTGCTGATCAGTGGGCATATTGGTGCTAGTGTAATAGCCAGGTATAGAGAATGTTTGTACCGCCTGCTCAGCTCCATTATTATCTACTCCGACATAGGTAAAGTATGTTGTTTCTTGTGCTTTCTCTGCGTCAGTGTAACCTTTTTCGAAGTCGAAGCATACATAATAGAAGCCTGCCAATGAAGCATCAATTTTTTCACCGGGGACAATGATATATTTCTCGCTTAAATAGCTGCTCTGGCTATTGGTATAACGGAAACTGTAAGTGCCGCTGCTCGTCATCAGTGTTCTGCCACCTTCGCCACCTTCTTTCCAGTCATTGTTATCTGCACCGTTAAAATTGTTGCAGTGAATCCAAGAGTCAGCCGATTGCGTTTCCTTAATCTCCAACTTATCCATTTGAGCACCGCCAATAATAGTGGTCGTTGCTCCGTTCTGGTTGGGATAAGAAATGCTTGCGGGCGCCTTTGCGCCAGTGGCATTTGCATCCTTGTTACCATTCCAGATTTGAGTTACCCAATACTCTGTGTAAGGAATCTGATTAACAGTTTCTACGTTGTTTTTGTCATTAACATAATTGAAAACCTTGTTCTTTTCATCCGTAGTAACCTTGGCATCGTATTCATAGTTGTAATTGACACCATCATGCCATTGGTTACCATTTACATTCCAAGTACGAGTACCAGCACCAGAGCCGAAACCCCAATCCTGATTAGCAGCGGGCTGGCCGAATACTTTAATAAAGTTCTGCTCGTAGGTTGCCTGAATGTCTTGCTTCGGCTGATCAGAATTGTAGACGTCAGTGTCCTTTGAACAACTGGTGAATGCAGCGCTGATTGCGAGGGCTGCCATTCCTGTCATCAAATACTTTTTCATAATTTCAAAAGAATTTAAATGTTAATAATTTGGTTTATTTATACAATTTTTGTTCGTCTTTATGAAATGTGTTTGC
Organism: uncultured Prevotella sp.; assembly: GCA_900314995.1. GTDB lineage: Bacteria > Bacteroidota > Bacteroidia > Bacteroidales > Bacteroidaceae > Prevotella. The sequence goes on along the minus strand of OMXK01000013.1, from coordinate 22,587 downwards.
AAAGATACATATTATTATATTATATAGCAAGCATTTGCCAGTTAAAAATAGTTAACGAGCACATAATTTATCGTTGTTCATTACATTTCGTCTAAAAAAAGCTGCGATTTGCAAAGTGCTTCACGGATTGATGTACCCTCTTTTTGCCAGCCATACAGGGAAGAAATAGTCGTAGACGTAATACGTATTGTTTTCGTGTGTGATAAAGTCTTTGTCTAAAAGTCCTCTGACTGCAGAGACTGTGGAACTTGCCGACATGAGGCGGTATTTCTTCACAAATTCGCCGCTAGAGATATTCTTGGCTCTTTTCTCTATGGCAATAGCTAAAAATACTTGGCGCTGCTTTTCCGACATTTGGCTGAAAAGGGTCTCGTAGTGCTCTGAGTTGAGGTTGATGATAAAGTCGATGGCCTCTTCGATCATCCCGGCGGTACAGCGTCCGCCTTTTTCCGTATTCATGTAGAGCACATTCATGATTCTTTGCAGATAGGCCGTCACGCCGTCGAAGCGTTGATATACCAGCGGCACGACGTCATCGTCGAGTGATTTCCCGTTTTCGGCAAACAGCCGTCTGGCAAACTCGGCATATTTCTCTTCAGATATCGGGTCCAGTCCCATGGTGATTACCGACTGGTAGAAAGGTCGCGACGGCGACAGGAATATCTCAGTCATCAGATGTCGCTTGGAACCGCTGAACAGGAAGGTGGCATTGTTGCACCTCTGGATGTGAGTCCGCAACGCCGCTTCCACATTCTGCCCGTTGGGATAGTCCACAATCCTTTGAAACTCATCGATGGCTACCATACAAGGCTTTTCGGAAACATTAAGATAGTTGAAGATTTCGTCAAGGGTCGTTGACGGATTGACTGACGAGCCCAGGCCTAATCCCCAGACAGGGTTCCCGTTCATATCAAACGATATCTGTTGCTGTATAGATTTTATCGTATTGAAGAATCCTTCCCAAACCTTTCTTCCGAGAGGTTTCAGTTCGTCAAGGATAGCTTTGCCAAATACCTCCACAAAATCAGACAGTGAGTTAGTGGCATAGATATCTATAATAAAGGTGTAGTAGTGCTTCTTAATCTCTGGTTGTGAAAAACAATGATGGATGAGGTCTGTCTTCCCTATCCTTCTTGGGGAAATCAGGGCCATATTGTTATCGTTGGTGAGCAGTTTCACCAAGTCTTTTGTCTCTTTGACCCGATCGCAGAAATACTTAGGACCGGCATAGCCTTTAGTAACAAACGGATTGTTCATATCACTCACGATTAGCAATTCTGCTGCAAAGATACAACTTCTTTTGCAATTATCCAAATAATAATTATCAAAAGTTTGATAATCATGATTATGACAAAACTGCTGGGCCTTCTGGAAGAATCAGGGGGCATCTGCTCCCGCAGACACCCCCCTGAATGCAATTGAATGTATTTGATAATTATTAATGATGATGCTTAATTTGTCGTGGTTACCACCTTGCAGATCTTGGTGACCTTGCAGAACTTACCCCAGAGAGCAGTCTTGAGTGTCATTGCGTTAATCATGTCCTGAGTAACAACGATGTCGGTATATGGGCTCGTTACAACGCAGCCTGCATAATTTATCCAACTACCGTTGTTGACAGCGTGGATAGATACCCAAGGATCATTACCTGTGGCTTCGCCATAAATGCGCATCTTATCGCCTACAGCAAAATCCTTAGAGTAGAGTGTAAACTCTTCAGAGTTGCTGCCTCCACTGGCATTCGCAAATGTAATCTCTCCTTCCCAGAGGACGGTCTCGGTGACGGTAGTCGTGGTGGTAGTGCCCTCGGTGACGACAGTATCGTGATAGGGGTTGGTGTTAACATCGCCTGTCTCACCTGTTTCAGCAGTCATGCCTTCGGGAATACTTGGGTAAAGCAGCGACTCGTTCTTTGTTCCATCCCAGAACAATGGCGTTCTGGATGTGGCATAAGAAGCGAAGTCTTTGTATGCGTCAGTGATGGGGATACGCTCATAAATCCAAGGTGTGCCGATAGGTACACAGAGTTTCTGAGGAACCTTGCCAAAGTCGGCAGTCAGTTCTCCGACAGACTGGCCAGTCTGGCTTACCCACTCCACATCGATGGGAATGATGTCGAGGCCGATTTCGCTCTTGCCGGCTACGAGGCTGGTGATGTCAACCTCGACGGTGACAGCGTCGCAGGTCTCTGTGCTGACAGTTGTCGAGAAGTTGGCCTGTGATGGAGCACCCATCGTATTAATAATAGTGGTGTGGGTAATGGTTCTGTTGTTGCCCTCGCCGAACTTGGAGTGAATCTCGAAGCCGTAGTTGCCGCCGATCTTCAAGGGCACGGTGCCACCTGCTGCGAGCAGACGGATCTCGGCGACGTACTTGAACTTGCCATTTTCGAGACCATTGGGATAAATACCTGTGAGATAGTCGGTCTCAGAGCTGTAGGTACCATTAACATAGGTGACATCATACTGTCCGAGTCTCCAGATCTTTGCATCGAAGACGGCATCGTTGAAGTCGATATCGGACTTTGTCATTCTGGCTGCATCCGTACCAAGGTCCTCGCAGAATATACGACCCTGACTTACCAGTCGACGGCGCTCGATGCGGTCAGTGCGGGTAGAGGTAGAGCTGCTGCTTGAGCCACCGCCGGGAGTGTATTCGTATATGCCATTTCCTGGTACAATCTTTACGATACGGTCATCGTAGTAACCGTCGGGATTGAAATCACCTTGATTACCATGACTTTCGTAGTCAAAACCTACATAGTAGCCCACAACACCGTCAACCTCGATGGCTTTGAGAACATAATTATAATAAATTCTATCATTTTGAGAATTAAACGATTCTTGGAAACCAAAACGAGCAGTGCTGCTATACATCATTAATTGCATATTGTGGAATCCATCCGAATTGTCGGGATCATCACGCTTGGGTTCTGACGTATTGAAGTTATTGATGTGGTCGTCATGACCTTCAACAGATTTTGCTCTCTCTTCGTAGGGATAATAGTTTAAGACTTCTCTTTCTGTATCACTATATGCACAAAGCCAGTCCATTTGATTGCCGCCAACTACGGAATACTCTGTGTTGTTATTGCCAATGGCAGTATAAACCTTGTCTCCAAAATGGACCTGTTGTACAAAGAATGTAGAAAGTGAAATCGGGTCGGATGAAGGGTTTCGATTATCCTTAAACCACTTGGTGACAACCTCTTCTTCACGATCAGTCACATCTGCAGGCTTGACTAAACCAACAAATTTCGGATTTGTGCCAGTAAACCACTCGTTACTGTTTGTTTCAGCAACACGTGTTCTTGCCTGAGAAGTCTCACTAACGATTGATGTCTTGGTGAAGCCCCAGTCGTGGTTGGGGGCGACCTCACCACCAATTAACTCTTTGAATGCATCTGCATAGGCAGTTGCTTTCTGCTGACCAACGGGAACATAATCACCATCCTTATCAGCACAACTGGCTGTAAAACCTCCGACTACGAGGGCCAGTAAACCTTTGATCAAATACTTTTTCATTGCAAAATGATACTTAATAGATGTTACGTAACTTAATATACTAAATCGATTTTGGCTGCAAATTTAAGCAAAATATCGATAACTTGTATCAAAATAACCGTTAAATTCTGTAAAACCGCCTTTTTTTATTGTATGTATGCAATATTTTTTGTAATTTTGCCCAAAATATAAACTGTTTGGATATGAAAAAGTTTCATCTGGCATCGTTGTGTGCCATCCTTATCATGATCATTACAGGCTCAGCCTGTCATAGAGAGATGTATGATCAGCAGACCCACCAGGACATGATGGACAGTGTGTCGCCGGTAGACTCCGTTGATGCGCTGCATACCTGGATCCTGACAACCACCAAGACGCTGATGGTGACAACACCTGACACAGGAGCCATCAAGATGGTGAAGATTCTGACGGCCAATCCCCGTGAGACGGGTAATGCCGAGGTGGTGGGAGAGGCTTATGCTACTGCCGGCAAAAAGGTGACGATGGCGGTGACTTATTCCAACAGGTTGACGACGCTCTATGCGGCAGCCGTTGACAGCTCTGACTATTATACGATCACGCGCTTTCAGCCGGATGTCAGTTCTGCCGTGAACTTCTCGGAGGCGTCCGTCGTTCATGAGAAGATGCCGTATGTACCTCAGCCTCAGCAATATACTTACTGTTATGAGCGGCAGTACGACTTGGCGCTTGAATACGATTTCGACTATAACGACATCGTGCTGCGTGTCTCTCAAGAACGTACTGGCGAGAAGGAGATGCGCTATCATGTGCAGTTGGCGGCAGTTGGCTTGGGTATTCAGATGGCAGCAGCTATCAATATGTTGGGCTTCAAGTATGATGATATCGAAAGTGTGAAGACGGTAGACAGTCTGTCATTCAACACCACGAATGGCAAGGATGTGCCTGACCAGATCCTGACCTTGTCGAAGAATAAGGACTTCTTCGTCAGAGGCCGTAACAATGAGGCTGTGCTGAACCTGTTTGTGGATGCTCACTGGGCTACGGGCGACCTGCTGGAGGAGAACTACGGCATAATGGAGCGCAAGCTGTATAACGTGTCGAAGACCTCGGGGGGTGATTACCAGATGATGGTGCCTCGCACGATTACCTATATTGTGAAGTTCAAGAGCGCTGATGCGCTGAACATGGCTTCGCTCGACCGTCTGGATCCTTTCATGTACTATGGCTACAATGGCGGAATCTTCGAGATACACATCTTCCCGTATCGGAACAACCAGACGCTGAACGCCTACCCGTCGTCGCCTATTAAGACGCTACCTTGGGCACTGTGCATCCCTTCAAGTACCTTCCGCTGGCCGCTGGAGGGCATCAACATGGGATTCATCATGAAGGAGAGTCACCTCTTCGGGGCATACGCCACATATGGCCACTCGTTTGGCGAATGGGCGATGGACCGTAACCGGGCGCTCGACTGGTACGAGTATCCCACGGACAACCAGGTGTTCTGATAATCAGTATTTTACAATATTCCCACTAGCGTTGCTGCTGTCATACCAGTCAACGCTAGTCTGAAGGTTGGATGCCCACACGCTGAACTGTGGGTAGGCCACACCGATGTTCATGCCTTCTGTGGGCCAGAACCACTTGCCTTTGGTATCGCCGTTGATGACAAGGTACAGCGGGGCTGTGCCCAGTGTTGAGGGCTGATTCTCTTCCTGCAGTTTGCCTTCGGCTGTTTCTGCCTGGATGGAGAAGTTCAGTTTGTCGATACGCATATTACCTGTATTGAAGGTCAGCTCGCCCATCTTACGGAAAGTGCGCGAGACATTGGTGGTGTTGATGGTGGTATTCACATCGATACCCATAGCGGCATGGATCTCTTCGCCGAAGGGCTGCCCGTTATAATACACGGTGGTCTTGGTCTTATTGCCTACACAGGTGATCAGTACGTTAGAGGTGAAAGTGCCGTCGCCATTGTCGACAGGCATGTTCACACGCAATATAACATCGTCGTAGTCGAAGTCCTTGGTGTTGGCATCGAGGGTCTCGAAAGCATAGAAGACATAGCTGTTTTCAGGTGTGTTGCCTGAGACTTCTTTCTTGAAGTTGTCGCTGCTGGGGTAATCAAAGGATGGCGACGTGCTGTAGAAGCAGGTTTGGGCGCTGGGGTCTACATCGTTGGCACCGGGGTTGACGCTGCTCTTCCAGAGATAGTTGTACTTGCCCGTAGCCAGCGACCACTCGTAGTTGCTGGAGTCGAGGATCTTCCCCTCGTAGCCATTCAGCCAGTAATAGAGCATGCGGAGGTTGTGATAGCCTGAGAAACTCTCGAGCAGTTTGCCGATGCCGATACCCTTCACTTCGCCGTCGTAGATGTTCATAGCGCCTTTGTCGAAAATGGTGGGGAAGCTAGCAGGGACAATCAGTTCTACATGGTCGAGGAGATAGGTGCCAGGCGTACCGTCGGTAGTGGCACAGTTGGCGCAGTTCTTCACCTTCAGTACGGCATTGGCCTCGTAGTCGTCGCCAGAAGGCCCCCAGACACCGAAGTTGTCGATGCTGATGTCGCCAAGACAGTTGAGGAAAGCGGCATTACCCATATAAAGCACCTTGTCGCCCTGACTGCTGCCGTTGAGGGTCAGCGCGGTACACTCGGTATAGCTGCCATCGTCCATCTTCGAACTGTTGTTGAGCACAAGTTCGCCTGTAACTCTCAGGATACCGGCATTCTCGATAGAGAGTTCTTCGCCCGTCATCTTCGCCAGAGCGGCAGTACCCACATTGATGAGTTGGCCTACGCCCGAAGCGTCAGCAATGCAAGTCAGCTCAGAAGTGGGGTTGCTCATGTCGCCTACCGTTCCTGCATTATACAGTGTACAGCCTTTCAGCTGGATGTTCTTGGCCGTGATGGTACCTCCATTATAAGAATAGGTGCCTTCGTTGGTGGTGAACTCAACGGTTCCATCGCCGGTAATCGTTCCGCCTGGCAGTACGTAGATGAGGCCTGCACCTTCAGAAGAGAAGGGGCTGGTGGTCAGCGTGTATTCCTTGGGGATATTGATGGTTCCGCCTTCGCCCACTACGATGACATTGCCAGCAGAGACGCGCTGATTGAAGCTCAGTGTCCAGGTGGCTGTGACGTAGACGGACTTGTTGAGATAAGTGCCCAAACTGGGGATGAAGCCTGTATAGTCGCTGCTCACTTTGAAATGAAGCGGCTCGTCTGAGATTCCAGTGTCCTGTTCCGTCGCTTCCACGAGAGTACCAGTGGTATATTCCGTCAGATCAGGGAGCTCCTGGGTTTCTACGTTCCAGGGGTTATCTTCGGAGTCAAAGACCGATGGCGCCTCCGGACTCTTGCCGCTGAAAGCAACCACTGTATCGTCAGCCTTTACGGGGAAAGGCTTGCAGACGGCATGGCCCATACTGTCGTAACAGGCGGCATAGAGAAGTCCTGCATTGGCGGGCTTGGCTATCGTGATGGTCTTCGACTCGCCTCCCTTCACCTTCGCCATACCGAGCCAGAGGGCATTGGTATCAAAGAGGGGAGGTGTCTGTAGGATATAGACGGTATACTCGTCGGTGTTGCCGAAATCGACACTGACGGTGACGGCGACAGAGCCGACGGTATTCCAGTCCTGATGGGAATCAATGGTCTTGCCACCCATCACCAAGGCATTGAAGTTATCAACAAATTTCTCTTCGGGGGTAGATGACTCTTTAGTACAACTCGTTGCTGCGAACGACAACATGGCAGCAACAACACATTTTATATAGGTAACTTTCTTCATCATAAAATGGTTGGCTTAAAGGGAAGTGGACCAGCCAGGGCTTGAACCTGGGACCTCCAGATTATGAGTCTGTTGCTCTAACCAACTGAGCTACAAGTCCGTGATTTGGGTTGCAAAGTTACAAGAAAAACATTAAATATCCAAATTTTTAAGCTGAAATCACAAAAAATAAGTGGAAATTAAGTACCTTTGCACCCTAATGGAGATTATTCGCAACATAGAAAAGACAAGAATGCTGCTGAAAAGCGTTGCCACCATCGGCGTGTTCGACGGTGTTCATGCAGGGCATCAGCAGGTAATCAATCGTGTGGTTTCCGATGCCAAATTCCATCATCTGGCATCGATGGTCATCACCTTCGACCGTCATCCCCGTCAGCTGTTCGATCCGCAGTTCCGTCCTCAGTTGCTGACGACGCAGCAGGAAAAAGAGCAGGAGATAGAACGCTTGGGTGTCGATTTTCTGGTGGTGTTGCCTTTCACCAAGGAGATGGCGGCACTCTCTGCCCGTGACTTCATGGCACAGATTCTCAAGGAGCGCCTGAACGTGAAAATGCTTCAGGTGGGCTACGACAACCGTTTCGGTCATGACAGTACGGAGGGAATCGATGATTACCGACGTTACGGTGACGAGCTGGGTATCATGGTGTATAAAGGCATTAGGTTGGATTTTCAGGGTTATCATGTTCCTGTGTGTTCATCGAATATCCGCAGTCTGATTGCCGAAGAGGGTGAAGTGGATACGGCCAATATGTTCCTGGGGCGTAATTACGAACTCTCGGGCAAGGTGATGCCGGGCGAGCATATCGGCCACCAGCTGGGATTCCCCACCGCCAATCTGGAACCCGACGACCCTTTCAAGGTGATACCTGCCTGTGGCGTCTATGGCGTATGGGCCACCGTCGGCGACAGTCAGAAGCCTCTGCCTGCGATGATGAATATCGGCACAAGGCCGACCTTCGACGGCAGGAACCGTACGCTGGAGGTGAACATCTTCGACTTTGATGGCGACCTTTACGGACAGACGGTGCGCATCAGTTTTTTATTCAGACTGCGCGAGGAACGGAAATTCGAATCGCCCGAGGCGCTTGTTGCCCAGTTGCAGAAAGACAAGGAACAGGTTCTATATATATTAAATAAGGTGGAGTCATGAAAAAGGCATTATTCTATACGGTGATGTTTGCTTTCATCCAGATTGTGGCCAGTACGATTGTGCCGCTTGTCTGGAAATGGGTAAATGGCGGTGACGCGTTACACAACGCCACAGTCATGATCCTTACGATGGCCCTCTTTAGCTTGGTCACGCTGGTGGTATTCCTCGGAGCCAAGTGGTGTGAGGTATCGCCCCACTGGATTAGGACACGTCCTTGGTTCGTGTTGTTCTGGTGTGTGGTGGCAGCGCTGGGTGCCCTCGTGCCCTCTTCGTGGCTTCAGGAGCAGATGCCTGCACTGCCGAATGTCATCGAAGAGGAACTTGACACGATTCTGAAAGACAGGATGGGCTATTTCGTCGTGGGCTTGTTCGCTCCGCTGGTGGAAGAGATCGTGTTCCGTGGGGCCATTCTCCGCGAACTGTTACGTTGGAACAGCAAGCCTTGGGTGGGTATCGTCATCTCTGCCGCCCTTTTTGCACTGATCCACATGAATCCGGCTCAGATGCCGCATGCCTTCCTTATCGGACTGTTGCTGGGATGGATGTACTATCGTACCGACAGTATTGTTCCGGGAGTGGCGTATCACTGGGTGAATAATACGGTGGCCTACGTGCTGTATAACTTTTATCCGAACCCAGACCTGACGCTGCTGGATCTTTTCGGCAATAATCGTACGATACTGATGGCGGTGGGATGCTCACTCTGCATCTTCCTGCCTGCCCTGTTCCAGCTGAACCTCAGGTTGAAGAAATAGGAAACGGAACCTATATAAAGCGAAGTGGGCTGCCCGATGTCTCGGTGCAGCCCTTTTTCTTCAGTGTTAGTATTAAAAAATTGAGAGAGGGAAACTTCACAGCTTCCAAAGTGTGTGTTTTGGTAACCTAATTGTTTATATAGAAAGCATAGAAAAAAATCATTCAATATAGGTGGAGTTCTCCGTAGTGGTGATCTTGATGCTGTCTTTCACGTTCTCCGCCTGGATGGTGTTCAGCACATTCACTGAATCGGCGTCTTGCTTGTGGAACTTGGCATAAGCATCTTTCGGATCCTCCCATCCCCATTCCCATGGTGCCTGGGCAGCATTACCCAGCGTGAGCAGGATGGCCACAATGGCAGCAGCCTTGAACAGAGGCATCAGGCGGTCTTTCAGCGTGATGATCTTTGGCGTCTCGCCGATGAGATCGAGCATGCGTGCATCGAAATCCTCACCCAACGACTCTTCCTTCTGGGACTCATAGCTGAACAATGCCTGATATTTCTGCAGTTCTTCAGGAATGTCCGGCTGGCTGAAGAAAGTACGCAGGATCGCTTCTTCCTGCAGTGTGGTCTCACACTGCCAGTAACGCTCCAATAGTTGTTCGATGTACTTATAATCCATATTTCTCTGTTTCGATATATTTTTGCCGGATGGCCTGACGGGCTCGGAAGATATTGATTTTCACCTGTTCCTCGCTGATGGCCATGATGCCTGCTATTTCTTTATAACTCTTTCCTTCGAAATCGCGCAACTGCATGACAGTCCGCTGTTTCTCGGGTAAAGCATCGATGAGGCGGCGTATCAGCGCGAGACGGTCTTGCTGCATGGCCTGTTCCTCTGGATTGGATGAGAAGCTGCGATCGGGGGCATCGTGGACGCCTTCGTCGAGACTCTGGTTCTGGTTTTCCATCTTGTGCATCTTGTCGAGCGCCAGATTGCGGCAGATGGTGAGGCAGAAGGCTTCGATGGATTCGATTTCGTCCCACTGGTCGCGCCTGTTCCAGACCTTAATCATCGTCTCCTGTACAATATCCTCAGCCTCCGCAGGATTGAGAGTGATGCGGAGTGCCAGCCTGTAGAGCTCGTTCTTCAGTGGCAGGATATCGTTCCGGAAACTGATTTTTTTCATCCTCTCTCTTTTAGTAAGACGGTTGAGATGGGGAAAAGTTACAAGAAAAGAGATAATTTTTTTTGCACGGATTACACGGCTCTTTTTCAAAGAGACACAGCTAATATAAAACCGTGTAAATCTGTGTAATCCGTGCTATACATTATTTAATGATTGTGCCGCTGTGGCCATCGAGGGCAGTGGCGAGGGTGATGACCACCTCCTTCACACCAGCATCGATTGCTGCAAGGGCATTCTCGATCTTCGGGAGCATACCACCACTGATGGTGCCGTCGGCCTTATATTTAATAAAGTCCGCGCGCGTGATTGTGGGGATGACACTGTCGTCATCGTCAGGATTGCGGAGTACACCTTTTTTCTCGAAGGAGAAGATGAGGGTGACATCATAGAAAGATGCCAGAGCCTTGGCTGTCTCTGAGGCGATGGTGTCGGCATTGGTATTGAGGATATGGCCTTGTCCGTCATGGGTCAAGGGAGCCATCACGGGGGTGATGCCTTCCTCTATCAGTTTACTGAGCATCTGACCGTCGGCACTGTCTACATCGCCAACGAATCCGAAGTCGATACCATCCTTGAGTGGACGCTTGTGGCTGCGGATGACATTCATGTCGGCACCTGTAAGCCCCAGGGCATTGACACCGTTGGCCTGCAGACGGGCCACGAGGTTCTTGTTTACCAAACCGCCATAGACCATTGTCACCACACTGAGCATGTCGGCATCGGTGATGCGACGGCCATTCACCATCTTCGACTCGATGCCCAGGGATTCGGCAACCTTCGTAGCCTTGCGGCCGCCACCATGCACCAGGACTTTCTTGCCGGGGATGGCGCTGAAGTCTTTGAGCAGTTGTGAGAGCTGGGCCTCGTCTTCTACAACGGCCCCGCCTACTTTTACTATCGTCAACCTTTCTTTCATCATCCGTGCCTAAATTTATTCTAAATATGTATATCCATAAAGACCAGAACGGTAGTTCGACAGGAACTCTTTACCCTCTTCGAGTGAGATTTTGCCCTGTTTTACACTCTTAGCCACCCAAACTTCAAGCTGGCGTACAAGCTTCTTGGGGTTGTACTGTACATACTCGAGCACCTCCTCTACCGTCTCACCGTCGATAATCTGATCGATATGATAGCTGCCGTCTTTCTCAGAGATATGAACGGCATTGGTGTCGCCGAAGAGGTTGTGCATATCGCCCAGGATCTCCTGATAGGCACCTACGAGGAACACGCCGAGGTAGTAAGGCTCGTTCCTCTTTAAGGGATGAACAGGCAGCGAGTGGGTGTTATGAAGGTTCGTGGTGAAATTGGCAATCTTACCGTCACTGTCGCAGGTGATATCCTGAATGGTGGCGTTTCGTGTAGGACGCTCGTCAAGGCGCTGGATGGGCATGATGGGGAATACCTGATCGATGGCCCATGAGTCGCTGAGGCTCTGGAAGAGTGAGAAGTTGCAGAAATACTTGTCTGCGAGGAGTTTGTCGATCTTCATCAGTTCCTCGGGGATATGCTTCAGACTCTTGGCAAGTGCATGGATCTCATGACAGACGCTCCAATACATTGCTTCTACCTCGGCACGGGTTTTCAGGTCGACGATACCATGTGAGAAGAGGTCGAGCACTTCCTCACGGATCTGTTCTGCATCGTGCCAGTCCTCCAAAACATTACGTGGCGACAGGTTATCCCAGATCTCATAGAGATCCTTCACCAGCTGATGGGAGTTCTCATCTGGCTCGAACTCCTCAGGCATCTCTGGCAGTGAGGCCGTCTCCAGCACGTCGATGACGAGCACGGAGTGATGCGCAGCGAGTGAACGTCCGCTCTCGGTGATGATATTGGGGTGGGGCAGATTGTTCTTGTTGGCTGCATCGACGAAGGTATAGATACAGTCGTTGACATACTCCTGGATAGAGTAGTTGACAGAACTCTCGCTCGAAGGTGAGCGGGTGCCGTCATAATCGACACCAAGACCACCACCACAGTCGACGAAATCAACGTTATAGCCCATCTTATGCAGTTGGATATAGAACTGCGAGGCCTCGCGGAGGGCGGTCTGGATACGGCGTATCTTGGTAATCTGTGAGCCGATATGGAAATGGATCAGGCGCAGACAGTCGCGCATGTCCTTCTTGTCGAGCAGATCGAGCGCTTCAAGAAGTTCCGCACTGGTAAGTCCGAACTTTGAGGCGTCGCCGCCACTTTCCTCCCATTTGCCGGAACCGCTGGATGCCAGTTTGATGCGGATGCCGATATTGGGACGGATATCCATCTTCTTGGCTTCACGGGCGATGATCTCCAGTTCGTTCATCTTCTCTACCACGATGAAGATCTGTTTGCCCATCTTCTGGGCCAACAGGGCGAGTTCGATGTAGCTCTGGTCCTTGTAGCCGTTGCACACGATGATAGAGTCGCTCTGGCACTGCATGGCGATGACGGCATGAAGCTCGGGCTTGGAACCGGCTTCAAGACCCAGGTTGAACTTCCGGCCGTGAGAGATAATCTCTTCAACAACAGGCTGCATCTGGTTCACCTTGATGGGATAGACCACGTAATTCTCGCCTTTGTAGTCGTATTCCTCAGTAGCCTTTTTGAAACAACTCCATGTCTTTTCGATACGGTTGTCAAGAATGTCGGGGAAACGGAGCAGTACAGGCGGTGTGACATCGCGGATAGCAAGCTCATCCATCACTTCGCGCAGGTCGATTTGCGTACCGTTCTTGCAAGGGGTAACGTAGACATCACCTTTCTCGTTGATGCCGAAATAGGAAGTGCCCCATCCGTTGATGTTATAGAGCTCCTTCGAATCTTCAATCGTCCATTTCTTCATAAGCAGTCTTAGTCTTTTTTGGGGGTTATGCCAGAGGTTCCTGGGTTATAGGTTTAACAGTTTGCGTATGTTATTAACGCTGATTTGAATTTTCTCGTAGTTGTCCAACAGGCTCACGTCAAGGGTGTACTTTGCCTTGGAATAGAAGGGCTCACGCTTCTCCAGCTGTTCGCGGATGAAGGTAATCAGTTCCTCCGGACTTTTCCCGCGCAGCAGCGGACGGTCGTTCTTGCTCATGACCAGATGCTTGTAAAGCACTTCGGGATCTGCTTTCAGATAGATTACGGGGCCCTGCTGGTTCATGTAGTCGATATTGTCGAAGAAACAAGGTGTGCCACCGCCACAGCTGACGATGACATCCTCGAACTCTGCTATCTCGTGGAGCATGTTGTGCTCAATCTTCCGAAATCCTTCCTCACCTTTCTCGGCAAAGATCTGGGCAACGGTCTTGTGCATTCTGCTTTCGATATACCAGTCGAGATCGTAGAAAGGGACGCCCAGCTCCTTTGCCAGAGCCTTTCCGACGGTAGTCTTGCCGGCACCCATATAGCCGATGAGGATGATACGTATCATGCGCTAGCTTTTCTTTGCGGGAACGGCTTCGATAATCTTCATGCACTCCTGATAAGTCAGCTCGGCAACTTTTTCGTGCATGTTCTTAGGCAAACGGTAGTTCTTGCCATCATAAGAGAGGTAAGGACCGTAACGACCGTTGAGGATTTCCAGCTTTGCGTCTTCCTTGAATGTCTTCAGATGCTTCTCGTTATCCTGCTGGCGCTTCTCCTGAATGAGGGCAATCGCCTCGTCGAGGGTGATGGCCAACGGATCAGCATTCTTGGGCAGAGAGGTGTACTTACGGTCGTGGAGGATATAGGGTCCGAAACGGCCGGCACCGATGGTGACGGGCTTGTTCTCATAGTCGCCTAACTCACGCGGCAACTTGAACAGTTCCATGGCCTCTTGGAGGGTGATGGTCTCCATGCTTTGCTCCTTAGGCAACTGGGCGAACATGGGCTTGTCCTTGTCTTCGGCACTGCCAACCTGTACGACAGGTCCGAAACGGCCAATCTTCACGAAGACAGGACGACCACTCTTCGGATCGACACCAAGCTGGCGCTCACCAGCCTTATGCGTTTCCCGACTGTTCATGGTGTTCTCCACCTCAGGCAGGAAGTTATTATAGAAGTGATGCATCATGTCTGTCCACTTCTCCTCACCTTCGGCAATCTTATCGAAGTCCTGCTCCACCTTGGCTGTGAAGTTATAGTCCATGATGTCGTTGAAGTTCTTGATCAGGAAGTCGTTGACCACGATGCCGATATCTGTAGGAATCAGCTTGCCCTTCTCGGAACCTACATTCTCTTTGCGGGTCTTCTGGGCAATCTGCTTACCTTTCAATACATAAATCATATAGGGGCGGTCTTCGCCTTTCTTGTCGCCTTTCTGTACGTACTCGCGTTGTTGGATCGTAGAGATGGTAGGAGCGTAAGTTGACGGACGGCCGATACCTAGTTCCTCCATCTTGTGGACGAGACTGGCCTCCGTATAGCGCTGGGGACCCATGCTGAAGCGCTCCATGGCATTGATCTCACGACGGGTCAGCTCCTGACCTTCCTTCATCGGTGGCAGGATATGTCCAAACTCATCCAGCTGCTCGTCATCGTCAGACGACTCACGATATACCTTGATGAAACCGTCAAACTTGACGACCTCACCCTGGGCAACAAACTGCTCAGAAGAAGTGCTGATGTTGATGTTGACCGTTGTCTTCTCAATCTCAGCGTCTGCCATCTGACTGGCTATCGTACGTTTCCAGATCAGTTCGTAGAGTCGTTTTTCCTGTGCAGTACCATCGATCTCCGTCTGATCCATATACGTAGGACGGATAGCCTCGTGCGCCTCCTGAGCACCCTTGGCGTTGGTATGATACTGGCGGGTCTTGCTATATTCCTTGCCATAGAGACGGGTAATCTCTTCTTTGCTGGCACCCAGACAGAGCTTGGAGAGGTTGACAGAGTCGGTACGCATATAGGTGATACGTCCGTTCTCGTATAAGTGCTGTGCCACCATCATCGTCTGACTGACAGTAAACCCAAGTTTACGGGCAGCCTCCTGCTGGAGTGTAGAGGTTGTGAATGGCGGTGCAGGTGTACGCTTGACGGGTTTCTTGGAGATGCTCTCCACGGTAAAGGTGGCATCCTTGCATTTCTCCAGGAAGGCCATCACTTCTTCTTCCGTCTTAAAGCGTGAAGCGAGCTGGGCCTTCACCTCTGTGGCAGAACCGTCGGGGTTGGTGATGGCGAAGATACCGTTCACATTATAATAAATCTCACTCTTGAAGTTCTGGATCTCACGTTCACGCTCAACGATCAGACGCACGGCCACACTCTGCACGCGCCCTGCTGAAAGGGCTGGCTTCACCTTGCGCCATAAGACGGGTGACAGTTTGAAACCTACAATACGGTCGAGCACGCGGCGAGCCTGCTGTGCATTCACCAGATTCATGTCCACATGACGGGGGTGCTCGATAGCCTCCAGGATGGCAGGCTTAGTAATCTCGTGGAATACGATACGGTTGGTCTTCTTCTTATCCAGACCCAGCACTTCACAGAGGTGCCAGGAGATAGCCTCTCCTTCACGGTCTTCATCGGATGCGAGCCATACCTTTTCTGCTTTCTCAGCTTTTGAACGCAAATCGGCGACAAGCTTCACCTTTTCTTCAGGAATCTCATATTCTGGTTCGAGCGTATCACAATCGACACTGAGTTCCTTCTTCTTCAGGTCGCGGATATGGCCATAGCTTGACATTACTTTATAGTCCTGTCCCAGGAATTTCTCAATCGTCTTCGCTTTAGCCGGAGACTCGACAATTACTAAGTTTTTCTGCATACTTTGTCTCGTTATTATTTCTTACGGGCTGCAAAAGTAAGCAAAAAACTTTCTTCCACCTTATATATATAGAGGATTTTTGGTTTTATTAACAATTTCGCTGTAAGAAACGGTGTACACCCTCACGGATTGAACGCAGTCCAAACCGTTCTACATACACTTCTTGAAGGGGTATCCATGCACATTCTGCCGCATCGTCGTCTGCGTGGATGGTGGCATCATCATCGACATGACAGAGGAAGAACATATCGAGGGTGTGGATATCCATGCCGGAATAGCGGTAGATGTTGGGGATGGAGAAGAGATATTCCACTTGCCGGATGACCAGTCCTGTCTCTTCCTTGATTTCACGGATGATTCCCTGCTCGCCTGTCTCGTCGTTGTCGACAAAGCCACCGGGCAGATCGAGTGTCCCTTTGGCGGGATCCTTGGCACGACGGACGACCAGCAGTTCGCCCTTGCTGTTCAGAATGAAGGCAGCCGTGGCCGAACTGGGGTTCTGATAATAGGTGAACCCGCAGTTCGAACAGTGCTTGCTCTTGATATTATGTACCTCAAACAGTTCGCTGCCACACTTGGGGCAGTACCTGAATAATTCAAGCGGATGGTGCATCGTAAAAGCCGTGTTAATCCGTAACTAAAATATTACCAGTTGTCCGTGCGGAAGGGGAAGAGCGGCATGTTGCCGGCATTCTTCACATTGCCGATCTGGAAGTTCTTGAAACAATAGCGTACTGCTACGGGTTTCTGAACGTCAGGTGACGTGAGTTTGATGGCTTCATCCCAGTAGCCACCGCCCTCCTGCCAGAAGTGCTGTGCCTTGGCGGGATGGAAGACCTTGTCCTCTCCGGCAATCTCGAAGCCCTGGATATTCTCGAAGGGGGCATCGGTGTGATAGTTGTCCTCGAGGTGGATATAGATTGCGTCGTCCTTGATGTTCATATCCTTGAATGAAGGACTCTTATACATCAGACTTTCAAAGCCGTAGTCGCGGTTCAGGGCCGTAAAGGCCAGACGCTCGCCCACCTGCTGTTTCTGGGCAGGATGGATCTGGGTGGTCTCGTAGGGATACACGAGGTCGTTGATGCAGACAAGACTGCTGTTGGGGATAATCTTCGAGGCCTTATATTGCTGTTCGCGCAGCAACGCACCGCTGATGGCATTGACATCGCCATCGTACTCGTATGGGGCAATCTGTACGAAATAGAATGGTATCTCACCAAGGCCGAACTGGCTGCGCCACTGATCTACCAACAATTTCATGCGCTGTGAGTACTGGTCGCCCGGGTCACCAACGTTTGAGCAACCCTGATAATAGATAATGCCTTTCACGGTGTAGTTCAGAATGGGATTGAAGGTGCCGTTACCCCAGAGCAGAGAACGGTGGTAGTCCCATTTGTCCCATTTCTTGCAGATCTCTACCGAGTCCGTTGGGTCACTGGTGTACTTCTGCAGGTTCTCCTTTGTCAACCAACTCTCTACGCGCGTACCTCCTTTATTAGCTTCAATAAGGCCGATGGGGATGTCGAGAGCCTGGTGCATGGTGCGGGCGAAGAAATAGCCTGTGGCGGAAAACTCACCGACAGTCTTCGGCGAACAGACGCGCCACTCACATTGGGCATCGTCTTGGGGCTCGGCACGCATCACACTGGGAATCTTCACCGAACGCACGCCTTGATGGTTGGCAGCATCGATGACCACCTGGTTATAGTTATTGACGGGGCACATCCAGAAACCCTTGACGGGCATCTCCATGTTCGACTGTCCGGCACATACCCACACCTCTCCAGCGACAACATTGTTGATGGTCAGCGGCTCACCGTCGTCGAAGGTGATGCTCAGCGGCTCGTAACTGGCCTTTGGCGTCTGGACTTTCACGAGCCACTTGCCGTCCTTGCCGGCCTTCGCTGTTACTGTCTGGTCGCTCCAGGAGGTTGTTACCTTCACGGTCTTGCCTGGTGCTGCCCATCCCCAGAGACGGGCATCAGTCTGTTGTTGGAGTACCATGTTGTCGCAGATGATATGCGGCAGTCTTACCTTGGCCTGTACGCTGACTGTCAGTGTCGCCAGTGCCAGAATCGTCAGAATCTTTTTCATTTTAGTCGTTTGTTTTATGAGTTCGCTATTTCCCGTCACTATTTCATGACTCTGCAAAAGTAGTTCTTTTTTTCGATTTTAGCAAGAAAATCATCTAAATTGTTGTATGTTTCAGTTTTTTTTCATAATTTTGCGCAGACAACTATTTCGATTACCCAAAATACTAAAATAATGGAAACTAAGACAAGAAAAATCGTGATGGTCATTATCTGCTTGTTTGTATGCACCGCCATGCGAGGCCAGCAGATGACCCAAAAGACAATTGATCTCCCGGATTATGAGTCGTCACTCGACGTCAGTCATTTCAACGGTGCTCTGCTGAATAACGCTATGTTTGAGTGGGCGAAGACCAGGTCTGGTGCAGATAAAGGTGCAAGATGGATCGACCGTATCAGTAACATGCCCGACTACCTGTTGTCCTACTATGATGGATATGGGGAGAAGGTGAAAGAGGTGCTCAATGGTAAAAGTAACTGGCTGTCGGATCCGACTACTGCCGTCTATGACTCAAAAGGCAACAGGTATGTTGTTGAGATTAAGACTTTTGAAGGGTCTACTCAGTTTGACTATACGGATGACTTTACAGAGAGTCAGATACAGAGTTCTGCTGTAGAACTTGCAAAAGTTGCTTGCGATCAGAACTGGAAGGATGTTGACTGCTTCGTGAGTTATCTGGTTCTCTGTCTGGGTTTGGATTTCCCGGAGGCTTTCTGGCTGAAGAATAGCTTCAAGTGGGGTTCCAGTAATTCGATTAGTTATCAATTTGGAGCGGGTACGTGCATAGTCGATTATACCCAAGTCGTCTACTTTGTCGTCAAGTCAGAGGATTACGATTGCAGGATGGAAGCGCTTCAGAGCCCCGAACTCATCAGCAGTGCTGTCGTCGGATATAATAATAAGGTGGCCGAGATCCTGGCTGGATGTCCCGATGGCACGGAGTACGAGAAGATTGTCTATCTGAACGACTGGTTGACCATGCATAATCGCTACAATACGCAATTAGGCATCGTTCAGTTGGATGACCTGCCCGAAATCGTGTTCAGTCCTCTCAGCGCATTAGGAAGCTTGACGGGCGCAGATGGCCCTGTATGTGAAGGCTATGCCAGGGCATTCAAGATTCTTTGTGACCAGAAGTCTATCCCTTGTGTCCTGGCTCCTGGCGTGGCGAAGAGCACCAGCTTGTCAAAAGGCGAAGACCACCTGTGGAATGAGGTAGGTATGGACGACGGGAAATGGTATGCTGTTGATGTCACCTGGAATGATCCTGTAACACCAAGCACGGAAATGGTTTCTGGTGTAGAAAGCCATGACTGGCTCCTGTTGGGCAAGGACGATCTGGTTGCACCAGACTGGACCTTTGCTGATTCCCACCCTGTCAGTTTCCTGGCCTCCCTTAATGAAGAATATGTGAGCCAATGGAAACTTTCTGCGCCTTCGCTGATCACTGATCATAAATATGATCCGTCGACAGGTATTGACGCTGCTGCCGTCAATGCGGATTCAGCATTGCGTGTGTATAGCCTCGACGGTAAGTTCCTGGGTGTTTTCAAATCGGCAAATGACATGCGTGAGTCTCTCCATTCCCGTCAGGTGTTGATTGTGAATGGAAAGAAGACCTTTTCTAAATAGGGAGCTTGAGATGTTTAGACAGAAATATGCAATGATAATGCTGCTGCTGATGATTTCAGCGGCAGCTTTTTCACAAGAGAAAATGACGATGGATCTTTGGCCCAAAGGGGCTCTAGTGCCAAGCCCTGATAAGGAAGATAAGGCTGAGCTGACTGTTTATCTGCCGGAGGCAAAGAAAGCAACGGGACGAGCCGTGGTTTGCTGTCCTGGGGGTGGTTATACGCATCTGGCGATGGATCATGAGGGCCATCAGTGGGCCACTTTCTTTAATAATCAGGGTATAGCCCTCATCGTTCTGAAATACAGGATGCCCCACGGTAATCCGCAGATACCCGTCTCAGATGCAGAACAGGCCATGAAGACGGTACGAATGAATGCCACCGAATGGCATATCGACCGTAATGATGTGGGTATCATGGGCTTCTCGGCGGGTGGTCATCTGGCTTCCACTATCGCCACTCGTTCCAAGGGCGAGGCAGCACCCAATTTCCAGATACTCTTCTATCCTGTCATCACGATGGATCTGGGATATACCCACAAGGGGTCTCATGACAATCTGCTCGGCACGGCTGCTGAGTCGAAAAAGGAACAGAAGGAGATGCGCCGCTTGGAGTTTGAGTATAGCAACGACCTGCAGGTGAACCGCACCACGACACGTGCTTTCATCGCCCTAAGTGATGACGACAAGGCTGTGCCTGCTGCCAATGGTCTGAACTACTATCAGCAACTCTATAAGCATGACGTGCCGGCCTCCCTCCATATTTATCCTACGGGCGGTCACGGCTGGGGCTATCGAGAGTCGTTTGCCTATCATTATCAGATGATTTTCGAACTCAAGGGATGGCTTGAGAGTTTCTGAAAATAATAAAGCCGCAGATATTCTGCGGCTTCATCTTTAGTGTCGACACTTGGATTCGGACCAAGGACCCCCACCATGTCAAGGTGATACTCTAACCAACTGAGCTATGCCGACAAACATGTTTTGCGGCTGCAAAGGTAATAAGAAAATCTGATATCTGCAAGAAAAACAGTAAAATTCTCGCAGATATCAGAAAATCTCATTATAGCAGTTTCTTGATTTCTGCTTCGATATCCTTCACCAGAGCCGCACGCTTCACGATATTGTTGCCACGATCAATGATGAAGTAGTCGGGCACGGCCTGAACGTTATACAGTACGAGGCGCTGGGAGTTGATGCCGTCTGCATCACGTACGCTGATCCAAGGAAGCGCAGCTGTCTGCTGTTTCCAGAAGTGTTCGTCGCTGTCGAGTGATACCTGATAGATCTCCAGACCCTGTGCGTGATATTTGTTGTAGAGTTCGCGGAGCATCAGGATACGGGCGGGAGAGTCCTCCAGGGCGAAGATGTGGAAGTCGAGCAGTACTATCTTGCCTTTGAGGTCTGTCAGATGACGCACCTGACCGTGATTGTCGGGCAGAGCGATATCGAGCACGCCAGACTCCTTCACTTTGCTGGCTTCTACCTGAAGATCCTGGTTTTGGGCATCCACAATGCGCTGGTTCCTCATCCCCTCAATGGCGATGTTGTGCAGGTTCTGTCCACGCTCAGCATGCGGATAATAGGTGTCCCAACTGGTGGCAACAGCCGCAAAGGCCTTGATGTCGTCCTTGCTGGTGCGGGGATTGAAGATGAGCCAGTTGCCGAGCGTCTGGAAGAGTGCGAAGTAAGCATACGACTTGTTGGGCTCTTTGAAAATGTACTGGTGTTTCACATCCTCTTTGTAGGCATCAATCAGTTTCTGGATACTGTCGTTGATCACATCCACACCAAGCGGGTAGTTCTTCTGCACGGCAATGACCTGGCTCTGAAGAGCTATTTGTTTCAAAGCCAGTTCCTTGATCTTCTCGCAGTTCTCAGAACCTGAAACGGTATAATTGGCAGCCATTCCCGGATATTCGGCCTTGATCTGTACGGTCTCCGTAGAATCGATGCTCACGTTGATAATCTGATCGGAAATTCTGATACGATAGAATTCCGGTGCTGTCGTAGCAGCCTCACTGAAAGAGAAATCGCCACTATCACCAAGTTTGACAGAGTCAAGAATATTGATGCCCTCCAAGCCAACGTTCTCAAAATAGAGCGTCGAATCCTTGGCATTGGTGATTTGTCCTTCTACAGTGAACTTGTTATTGTTACACGCGGTAGTCATCATGGCAGTTGCTAGGATGACTGCCCCTTTCCAAATATGTTTCATCTTTTTACTTTATTATTCTTTGCAAAATCCCTATAATTTTCAATTTCGCTGCAAAGGTAGTGATTTTACCCGAAATAAAAGAAAAAATGCATTTATAATTTGGTTGTTCCTGGAATATTGCTTATCTTTGCAGCGTTCATTTTAAATTTATATCACTATGGAGAATAACAACGACAAGTTCTGGATGGCCATCACCGACGAGGAAGGTTTTGTGGAGGTTAGGTGGAGGTGTAGTGGAGGTTGAGGTGGATAAGATAATCGCCAATCTTCGAAAGAATTCCCAAAAAAACAAAAAATATTGCTTATTCCTTCGTTTATTTATATTATAATGTGTACCTTTGTGGCCGTTTACGACGGACAGCGCTCCAGTCGTATTGTGTTTTTTATTTTTTAGATGTTTTAATTCAAGATGAATGTAATTACAAAGACCCTTCAATTGGCTGATGGACGTACCATCACCATTGAAACCGGGAAAGTGGCAAAACAGACCGACGGTGCCGTCATGCTGACGATGAACAATACCGTACTCCTGGCCACTGTTTGTGCCGCAAAAGATGCAGTTCCCGGAACAGATTTCATGCCTTTGCAGGTAGATTATCGTGAACAGTACAGTGCAGCC
>OMXK01000011.1 GCA_900314995.1 uncultured Prevotella sp. | reverse complement strand
TTACTATGCCTCAGGTCTATACCTGATGCTTATCATGGATAAATTTGGTATTCCATATAAAGAAGAACTATTCCTGAAATACAACACGTTGACAGAACTGATTCTAAATAGGACTCGACAGGAGGTCAAGATACTGATAGAGATTCGCCCGGAGGTAAACTATGTGACGCATCTCTACACACTGGCAGAGCTGGGATTCTCCGACTCGACGTATGCTGCGAAATATGGTAATACGTTTCCAAAGGCAGCTATTGACACCTTACAGAAATACAAAGAGTATCTGACCTTCGGACAAGGTGAGGGAGGCATGTTGGCAGGGCCTTTCTTCTTTGGCGTTTCGGCTGAAAACATTCCCAATGTCGACTCAATGCAAGTGGTGATGAATGTGGTATTGAATGAAGGGAAGAAAACCAATGCTCCAGCCGACGTGATGACAGCAGCCCGTGCCATCGCCAATGTGTATGTAGCCCACTACGACGCTTATCTCAAGAACATCTATCCGCAGGTGAAGGCTGATATGGAGGAACGTCGGCAGATGTTGAGCCGACGGATGCAGGAGCAGTCGTTTGTCAAGGATTGGGAGCGGGTGACGGGATATACTTGGCATCGGGGAGATTATCACTGGCTGCTGTATCGTGCTGGGCAGAAAGGACCCTCGTACAACAATCTGAACGACAGCACCAACACGGTCTGGTACAATCAAGACATCGATTACCAGTTGGCGATGTTCAGCCATGAGTTCGGCATCTTCCTGATGCAGGACAGCATCGACCCCATCGTGGAGGAATTCAAGGAATACACACGGAAACTCGATTCAGACCGTGACCTGACCTACGTTCCCTGGAGCGCCTTCGAGAGTCTGGCTTGTTGGTACAACTGCAAGATTGCTGGCCGTAAGACTGCCGATTACCATGCCTTCGGCGAGGCCGATGTGAAGACTTTCTGCCAGATATTCGACAGCCTTTCGAAAGACGGCATCAGCGATCCCGCAGAACTTTATCGCAAAGGTGTTAAGGAATATCTGAAACAGTTACTATGGCAATAACGAGCGAGAGGCTGAGGCAGACGTTTTCTGAGGGCGGTGCGCAGGAGATATACAGGGAAATCAAGGCTACAGGCGGTTTCCTCGACTTTGCACGACGATATGTCTTTGATAAGGAGTATCGCGTGGCGAGGAGTGCCTTGTGGGGACTGACCAAAGCCACCGATGAGGAATTGTCAGTATTGCAGGTGTTACTCAACGAACTGATAGACCAGGCCATGCAGACGGAAAATTCGTCTGTCAGGCGGCTGACTCTGAACATCATTGAAAGGCTATGGGTAGGTGAGCGTAGCTCGGGAATGCGTCTGACGTTAGAAGAGGACGACCTGCGGACCGACTTCCTTGACTTCTGTTTCGAGCACATGGTCAGCATTGAGGAGTTCCCCGGCATCCAAACGCTCTGCATGAAGCTCGCTTATCGTATGTGCAGTTTTTATCCAGAACTGATGGATGAGTTGAAACGCACCCTTGAAGCGATGGAGATAGAGTATTACAAGCCCGCTGTAAAGTGCCTGCGCAAAAGGATTCTCAGTGGTAAATTCAAATAAAAAATTAAAGTATATGGAACAGAAATTTTGTCAGAGTTGCGGCATGCCGCTAACCGAAGAAGTTCTCGGCACGAATGCCGACGGTAGTAAGAACGAAGATTACTGTATGTACTGCTACAGGGATGGACATTTCCTGCAGGACTGCACGATGGAAGAGATGATTGAGCATTGTGCGCAGTTTATTGGAGCTGTCAACGAGGGGTTGGAGAACCCCATCACCAAAGAAGAATATATCGGTATGATGAAAACGTATTTCCCACAGCTGAAGCGTTGGCGCCAAACGTTGGATGTTAGTAACGATGAAGTCATGAATGTCAACCCCGCTCTCGCAGGTATTAAAGAACTCATCGCGCAGATGGCCGACAAACTGCCTATCGCTTACATCTCGTCAGTAGACCAAGAAGGCTTTCCTTGGACCAAAGCCATGTTGAAGCCACGCAAGCGTGAGGGTATCAAATTCTTCTACTTTACCACCAACACATTCTCAATACGCGTGGCTCAATACAAGGCCAACCCCAAGGCCAGCATCTATTTCTGCGATGCCAAAGGCTTCAAGGGTATGATGCTCAGAGGTACGATGGAGGTGCTGACCGATGCCGCCTCGAAAGAGATGATCTGGCACGATGGCGACGAGCAGTACTATCCCGGTGGTGTAACCGACCCTAACTACTGCGTCTTGAAGTTCACCGCCACCGACGGTCGTTTCTACAGCGATTTCTATCCGCGTAGCTTCGTGATTGAGTAATAGAATATGAGGTTAGAATTAGCAACACAAAACGACTTTGACGCCATCATCGCCTTTTATGATGATGTGACAGCGCGTACGCCAGAGATGGCCACATACGCTCGCTGGCAAAAAGGCAAGCACCCGACAGTTGAAGGCATCAGAGCCTATATCAACGAGGGTAGCATGTATATTTACCATGAGCGAGGTGTCATTGTTGGTGCAATGGCAGTGACGATGTGTCAGGGCGAGGACTATCACACCATCGAGTGGTCGCAGCAGGTACCAGACGAAAAGGTAGCTGTGATTCATATCCTCGCCGTAAGCCCCGACGCACAGGGCAAAGGTATCGGTTCGGAGATGATTCGCGAGGCCATCCGTCTCGCTCAGAATAATGGTATGCAGACCATCCGCCTCGATGCCCTCGCCTCGAACACGCCTGCCCACAAACTCTACGAACGTCTCGGTTTCGAGTATCGCGGCAAGCAGCACCTCTACGCAGAGAACACTGGCTGGACAGATTTCTATTTCTTTGAGTACAAAAACAAATAATGATAAGAAAGGTGAATCGAGAAAAGGATAACAGTGATATGATGACACTTCGACCATTCAATATCAATGATGCTCCGACGATTCTGAGTTGGTGTAAGGATAAGCATGCCTTCCGGCTTTGGAGTGCAGACAGGTATAAAGAATTCCCTGCTCAGCCTGATGAGATGATGGAGCAGTACAAGGGAGAAAATATGTATCCGCTCACAGCTATTGTGGGAGAGGAGATCATGGGGCATATCCTATTGAGATTTCCCTCAGAGGATAAAAGCGTTATTCGTTTTGGCTTTGTCATCGTGGACGATTCGAAACGAGGTAAAGGCTATGGCAAACAGATGTTGCAATTGGCCATTCTGAAGGCGAAACAAGATTTTGGTGCTCGGAATATTACTTTGGGGGTGTTCGACAATAACCCCTCGGCCATTCATTGCTACGAGTCGGTAGGATTCGTTGTGACTGGTACCGACACCTATGCGATAGATGGCGAAGAATGGACGGGAAAAGAAATGGAATTAGCTATAAATAACATTTTATACAGATGAAAGAAATATTGTACATACTGCTGGATAATTATGCCGAGCACGAGATAGGTTCTATGCCAGGTGCGGTGAGCACCGATTCCACAGGCTTTCGCAAGGAGCCCAACGATGGAGCCTGTAAAATCGATAGGCGGTATGCGAACCCTGCCCGACTATTCGTTCGAAACCATGCCTGCAGATTATGCTGCCTTGGTACTGATAGGTGGTTTCGGTTGGATGAATCCCGAAGCTGAGCGTGTATTGCCCATTGTTAAGGATGCACTAAGCAAAGGTGTTGTTGTGGGGGCTATCTGTAATGCCGCTTCGTGGATGGCCAAACAGGGATTGCTGAACAACATCAAACATACGGGTAATGGTATCGATCAACTGAAATTGTGGGGTGGCAACAACTATACCAACGAGGCCGGTTATGTGAACGAGCAGGCCGTAACAGATGGTCGTATCGTTACTGCCAATGGTTCTGGATATCTTGAGTTTACACGCGAGTTGCTGAAACTGCTTGAGAACGATACACCAGAGATGATTAACGGCTGGTACACGTTTATGAGCGACGGACTGGTAAAGTTGTACTCACCACGTCCTCGATTCAAATTCAACACCATTGGTCTTTTTACCAGCAACAATAAGGCTACTGTTGATTTCTACACGAAAACCTTTGGTTTTACCACCGATTGGGATGGCATTCAACCTAACGTGGAGATGATGCTGGGCGACATGCGTATCATCCTCTATCCTCGTAGTGATTTCGAACAGATGGTATCTTACAAATTCCAATATCCTGAAGGGCTCAATGGCACTGTTGAATTAGCATTCGATGTCCCTTCGTATGCCGATGTCGACAAGGAATATCAGCATGCACTCCGCCATGGAGCGATATCTGTTCTTCCTCCCACCACAGAGCCATGGGGGCAGCGCACCAGTTATGTAGCCGATCCTGATGGTAATATGATAGAAATAGGATCATTTGCGAAATAGTTCATAAAAACAGATACAATGAAAATGGTTGGGGCTGCACTCGCCCGCTGGATGATAAACCGTATAGTTATAAATGAACGCAGTAATATACATACACGGCAAAGACGGTAGTGCAGCAGAAAGTGGTAAGTTCAATGTGGGAAGGAAGTTCGTCTGGAACAGATGCAAGAAGTACAATGTTGAGAAAAAGATCAAGAGACGTACAGAAAGAGGCCACAAAGGAAACCTCTCCTACACCTACAATCGTAAAAACGCAACTGTCATCTGTCAACTGTCAGCCAAAGCCACTCAAACCACCACGCAAACACGACTCCAATTAACCCACCGACAAACTACCAGCTTCTCGGTAACAAACTACCAGTTTCTCGGTGGGAAAGACAGTGTCGCGCTACGCTGCTACACTGCTACATTAGGAAATCCAGTTCGTGCAGGCATCAGGAAGAAATCTCATGTATATATATAATTATAATTTTATATATAATATATTATATATAAAATATAATAAAGAGATATGAAGCGCACAGGGATTATGCGAAATACCAAATGTAGCAGTGTAGCAATGTAGCGCGTCATTACCACTCATCACATATTTGTGCAGTTTATCCCAGATTTTTTGTAAATCTCGCAACTATTCGTACTTTTGCAACGTCAAACAAGAAACGAAACAAATAAGACAAACAATGAAGAAAGCATTAAAAATCACGCTGTTCAGCATTCTGGGACTAGTTGTCATAGCTGGCATATTGGTGTGGATGGAGTTTGGCCCGTTGGTTAAGGGTGCCATGTCGTGCGAAAAGCTTGACGACGGACTCTATTACATGGAATATAAAGGCGATGACGGTTTTGACGAACTGATGAATCGTGGCGGCTGCGAAACAACAGATCAATTGGCAAACTATGTAATGGACTTCTTGTCAAGGGGGCATTACAATGGGGAGATAACCACCAAGAAAGCTGATTTCGGCTGTTCGGCACTAACGGCCACCACTCCCGACGGTGACATCTTAATGGGACGCAATTTCGATTACCCATCGGCCATTGGTGTCATTATGCATACCATCCCCACTCACGGCTATGAGTCAATCGCCACTTTCAACGTGGAGTTCTACAATTTCGGCGAGGGCTACAAGCCCGAGGGATTCAAGAACCAGTATATGGCATTGGCAGGATTGTTCTGTGCCCTTGACGGCATCAACGAGAAAGGACTGGCCATAGCCGACCTGACGGCAGGCGACTCCATCCAGACACACCAGCACACCAGCAAACCTGACCTGCTGACCTCTACTGCTATCCGCTATTTGCTTAATCATGCAGCTAATGTTGACGAGGCACTGAAACTGCTGAATGACATTGATATGCACTCGGAAATGGGATATGCCCGTCATTATGCCATAGCCGACGCTTCAGGCAGGAGTGTGGTCGTAGAATATGTAGATAATAAAATGGTGGTAACAGAATCACCTGCCGTAGCTAACCATTACCTCTGTGAGCAAAAGCGTAATGTCGGATTAATAGAAGGTGACGACCGTTATGAGCGTCTATGCCAACGATATGGTCAGACGGGTGGCGTGATGAGCGAAAAGCAACTGACTGAAGCCATCGAGGCTGTATCCCAACCACAAAGAGAAGGTTTCCTTGGCACAGCCTGGACGATGGTGATGAATCTGAAGCATCCTTCTGTCACCTACTATTCACGCCGTCATTTTGACAAGCCGCTACAATTTACATTATCACGGACAAACTAATGAAACGACTTTTATATCTGGACAATCTGAAAGTATGCCTGACGGTGCTGGTGATATTCCACCATGCAGGTCAGGCATACGGTGATGGTGGAGCCTGGGCTTATACGCCCAGTAATCCTGCCGAGGTGATGCCTTGGATATGGCATTTCTTCTCAGTGAATGCAGCCTTCTTCATGGGGCTGTTCTTTCTCATCTCCGGCTATTTCGTTCCTGCGAGCTACGACAAACAGGGAGCCTCGGTATTTGTCCAAAAGAAACTGATACGCCTGGGCATACCCCTGTTGGTAATGGGTGGATTGCTGATTGTGCTGTCAGGTAAATTAGAGATTGGCCACATGTGGTATATTGAAAGTCTGCTTGTGTTCTGTTTGATCTATGCCTTGATACGATTGATATGCAAACCCATCGATGGTAAGTGTTCGTCGAAGCCTACCATCGTCGGGCTGTTGATATTCGGTGGCATCATGGGTATTGGCAGTTATTTCATCCGTCAGGTTTCTCCGCAGGATCATTGGATTTGGCCCTTTGGCATCATCCCGCTGCCAATGGAACCAGCCCACTATCTGCAATACGTAATGATGTTTGTCGTCGGCATTCTGGCCAGTCGCTTTCATTGGCTTGAACTCGACGCAGCCAAGATGAGCAATACCACAGGTGCCCTATCTCTTTTGATAGGATGCTTGTTAGCATTAGGCATCTATCTGCGTGATGGTGGTGAGTGGAATGACTTTGTAACTGAGTGGTTCGGCATCTACGAGTCTCTACTTTGCGTGTTCATTAGTTTCGGACTGCTCTGGCTGTTTCGTGAGTGCGGTAGCTGGAGCAGCAAGTTCTGGCAGTGGTGCGCCGCTCAGGCTTACGGAGCCTATATCGTCCATCTATTGCTAATGATAGCTTTGCAGAATGCGGTTGACGGCATCTGGATGGGAGCATTCGGTAAGTTCATGTTCATCGGAGTTACCAGCACCATCGCATCCTTCGTGCTCACCTGGCTGCTGAGGATGATTCCTGGCGTAAAGAAAGTACTTTAAATCCATTCGTCACAAATCGATGCAGAATATCCCCAAAATTTGGTGTATTCCTCAACTATTTGTAACTTTGCAGTCGAAAACAAAAAATAAGATGAAACAGGAAATCAATCCCAAAGATACCAATCGGGCCATAGCATTCGAACTATGGACTAAGTCGCCCATGCCGATGGTGACGCTCACCAAGACTTTCGATGTGACGAGGCTGTATAAGGTAAGTCATAGGCATGGGCTTAAATTCAATATGCTGCTCTGCTGGTGCATCGGCAAGGCGGCATCAGGGATAAAGGAGTTCTACATGTTGCCGCAGAATGGGAAACTATACAAATACGACCGTATGGCCATCAACGTGATAGTGGATAACATAAAGGGCGGACTCAGTTTTTGCGACGTTGCCGTCAACGACGATCTGGAGCAGTTTAATGCCAATTACCTGCATCTGACAGAAACCATCAGCCAGACTTGTCAGGACATCTTAGACGATGAGGCTGTGATAGTCGGCACGTCGGCAGTGACTGGCACGGAACTGGACAGCATTGTCAACCAGTACAGCGGCATCTTCACCAATCCCTTCCTCGCCTGGGGGCGCTATCGTAAAGGCTGGCTGAAGACGACGCTCCCCATCTCCTTCCAATTCCATCACGCCCAGATGGACGGCTCACACGCCACCCGATTCCTGGAAGAACTGCAAAAGACAATCAACACGATATAAATAATTATGTATAAAACTAGCAATTTACCCAACACCCGAATCGATGTGGCCGATGCCTTGCGAGGCATCGCGGTGGCAGGCATCATCCTGTATCACTCTGTAGAGCACTTCGATATCTTCACGCAGGAGCCAATAGTCCATACATTGGCGATTGACCAGACGGTGGCCGATGTACTGGCTTGGCTGTTCAGCGGCAAGATGTACGGCATCTTCGCCATGCTCTTCGGACTGAGTTTTTTTATCATGAACGATAATCAGCAGCAGAAAGGCAAGAATTTCTCCTTACGCTTTGCCTGGCGCATGTGTCTGCTTTTCATGTTTGGTGTCATTAATGTGGCTTTCTACGATGGCGATATCCTGATGCTCTATGCGTGCTACGGCTTGTTACTCATCCCGATTAGTTATCTGCCGTCGAAGTGGGTGTGGTGCATCATCGCCCTGCTGGCCATCCAGCCCGTAGAACTCTTCTGTCTGCTGACAGGCACCACCATCGACCACTCGCGCCTCTGGGAGATTTATGGCTATATCATGGGGCTCCACGAGCATGGCACGTTCTGGGAGAATGCTGTCGGCAACCTGCGATATGGATTTGAGTTGAATCTACGATTCAATGTGTTCAGCGGACGCCTCACCCAGTTGCTCTGCCTGTTTATCCTTGGCATGCAGTTGGGGCGTCAGAGGCTCTTTTACAATGAGGGCAGACATCTGAAGATATGGCATAACATCCTGATTCGTTCAGCGATCGTTGTCATGGCGTTGAGTTTCGCGGATTTCGGCGAGTTGGAATCATGGCTCAAGCCCATCTACAATCTCTTTATCCTGCTCATGATTGTCTCGGCGGTAGTCTCTGCCTGGTATGCTTTCGAAGGTGTTCGCAAGGTACTGCACCACCTCTGCATCTTTGGTCGTATGAGTCTTACCAACTATCTGCTACAGTCCATCATCGGCTGTTTCATCTTCTGCGGCTATGGTTTAGCCTGCTATCATCTTTTAGGTATCACCTACGCCGTGATGGTTGGTGCTGCTATGGTCATCGCGCAGTATTGCTTTGCCCGTTATTGGTTTAGCCGCCATTCTCGCGGTCCGCTAGAAGGCCTATGGAGAAAACTGACATGGATTAAGCCTTACTCCTCAAACACATAGCCGTAACCAGTGCGGCTGGCGATGTTTTGAGCGTATGGTCCTAGTTTTTTGCGCAAACGGGTGATGTTGACATTCACGGTCCGGTCTGTCACGACGACACCCGCCCAGACGGTATCCATGAGTTCCTGACGAGAGAGGACCTTTCCACGATTGAGCAGAAGCAGGTGGAGCAGTTCAAACTCCGTGCGTGTAAGGCTGACAGGATTGCCATCAACGGTAGCCTCCTTCTTATCGAGGTTCAGGCTCAGACCGTTATAGCTGAGCAGATGCTTACCCAGACGGGCTTCAACGATATTCATCACATAGTCGCCGATCTTCTCGCAGTCAGCCACGATGTCGTTATAGATTGTGCCGATGGCGTAGGAATAGAGATGGGCATCTACGCCCATAGCGGAATCGCTTCTGAGTATGTTGCGAAGTTCATTGATGTCGTTTTCGATGGAGAGAGAGTCGGCTAGCGAGAGGTCTTTGCGTCGCCCGCTCACTACGACAATCATCTGTACCACAGCCTCATTCACCAGCCGGAGCATGTCGTGCAGTCTGGTGTATTGCTCAGCAGTAAAGTCTTCTTTGTTTTCACGCAGATGGTTTACTGTCCGTGCCATTTTGTAACAAGCGTCACCAATGGATTCCAATTCGCCAATCTGACGGAGTATCACACGCGTCTTTTCCTTTGTTTCATCCGACAGATGCTCATTACCTACTTGTTCCAGGAAATTGGCTATCTCTATTTCCATATTGTCGGCGATGGTCTCGTAGCGTTCGATGCGGGCAAACTGGCTTTCAAACTCTTTCTTGTCCTTCTCGTCAATCAGCGAACACACCATTCCAAACATACGATGCATGCGTTCTGCGAAATGCACGATTTCCTTTTGTGCCTGGAGCACCGCAATTTCTGGTGTCTGTATCACACCAACGCTGATAAAGTGCAAGGTGCTAGGCTCTTTGGCCTCCGCCTTACCTTCAGGCAACAGTCTGCAGACAATCCGCTCCATCTGGGGAATAAAGCCGATGAGCAGGGCTGTGTTCAGAACGTTGAAGCAAGTGTGGAACATGGCCAGTACGACTGGAATCCTTTCCGCCTGACCCGATAATGAAGGGTTGTAGCCAACGAGGCTGCACACCATATCGACAAGGGGATAGAAGACCGCGAGCACCCAGACGACGCCAAACACATTGAACAGCAGGTGGGCTAGTGCTGCACGGCGAGCCTCTGTTCCGGCACCAAGAGCCGCAAGGTTGGCTGTAGCCGTAGTGCCGATATTCTCACCCATCACCAAGGCAATACCCATATAGATGGGCAACACTCCCGTAGAGCAGAGCAGAATGGTAATGGCCATCACGGCTGCCGACGACTGCACCACACAGGTGATGACCGTGCCAGCTGCCAGAAAGGCAAAGATAGTGAGATAACTGCCTGTATCAAACGAGGCAAAGAAATTAACCACATCGGGATTGTGGGCCAAGTCCATATCGCGGCCCACGCTGCTCAGCATCACCAGCGACCAGAACAGGAATGCTATTCCGAAGAGGAAGTCGCCTGCCACACGATGACGCTTCTTGTAGATGAGCACCATACCGACGAGGAATGCCGGAAACACCACGACCGTCAGATCGACATTGTAGCCTAACGACATAATCCAGGCCGTCAATGTCGTGCCGATGTTGGCACCCATGATAATGGAGATGGCTTGGGCCAAAGTGAGCAGTCCTGCCGAAACAAACGAGACGGTCATGACCGTCGTAGCCGATGATGACTGTACGGCACAAGTCACCAGCGTTCCCGTCAGCATGCCAATAAATCGGTTGCCCGTCATACGGGCTAATATGTGTCTTAAACTTGGTCCTGCCATTTTCTGCAAGGCATCGCTCATCGTCTTCATACCATAGATAAGCAATGCCAGCGAGCCAAGCAACCTGAAAAACAATTCTACTTTCATATCATCAAAATATTTATTACGCCGCAAAGATACAAAAATAGAACGAATTATTCAAATAAAGGCGATTACAATTTGGTTACATCTTTAAATGCACGATATTTTGCAAATTATCGGCGAAGAACCAAGGATATTCAGATATATTTCGTAACTTTGCTCGCAAAAGCAATCGAAGAAATTATGAAGATCGTAATACTTGACGGCTATACGGCTAATCCGGGCGATTTGGGCTGGGAAGGGCTGGAGATGTTGGGCGTGGTGAAGGTGTATGACCGCACGAGGCCCAGTGAGACGGTGGCGAGGGTTGCCGATGCAGAGATCGTGCTGACTAACAAGGTGGTGCTCGGCAGGGCTGAGATAGAGCAACTGCCTCAACTTCAGTATATTGGCGTCTTGGCAACGGGCTATAACGTGGTGGATCTCGAGGCGGCTCGCGAACGGGGCATCATCGTCACCAATGTGCCTGCCTACAGCACGGAGAGTGTAGCTCAGATGGTGTTTGCCCATCTGCTGACGGTGACGAACCGCACAGAGCACTATGCCCTGCAGAATCGGGATGGCCGATGGACGGAGAGCCCTGACTTCTGCTATTGGGATACCTGTCTGACGGAACTATCAGGGAAGCGCTTCGGCATCGTGGGTCTCGGCAACATTGGCCAGCGGGTAGCCACCATCGCAAATGCTTTCGGGATGAAGGTCTCGGCCTATACCAGCAAGGCTGAAAGCGAACTGCCCGCCTACATCGAGAAGAAGTCGCTGACGGAGATCCTGGCAGAAAGCGACGTCGTGAGTCTGCATTGTCCGCTGACGCCAGACACCCGTCATCTCGTCAATGCCCAAAGTATCAGACTGATGAAACCCACAGCCATCCTTATCAATACAGGGCGAGGACCGCTGGTGGACGATCAGGCTGTGGCCGATGCACTCGCAGAGGGAAGACTTGCAGCCTTCTGTGCCGATGTGCTGACGGAGGAACCGCCAAAGGCAGAACGTACTGCCGAAGGACGCTTGCAGAGCAAGAATCCGCTACTGGCGCAGCCCAACGCCTTCATCACCCCACATATCGCCTGGGCCACCACGGAGGCTCGCGGCCGATTGCTTCAGGTGGCTACCGACAATGTACGGGCCTTCCTCAATGGAAAGCCCGTCAATGTGGTATCGTAAAAGATCAGAATAGTTCCTCGTGGTCGTATCGCGGCGAGTAGCGGATCAGCTTGTGGGCGGCGGCTTGAGCCATGAGCTCGTAGGCCCGCTCGCTGGGATGCAGATGGTCGCCGCTGTCGTTGCCCTCGGCAAAAGCCTTGGGATTAGTGACGCTGCGCACGGCGGCATCGAAATCGATACAACCGTCGAAGATCGGTGAAGTGCGCAACCACTCGTTGAACTGCTGCCGCATCGCGTCGCGATCTTCATTATAGGTGCGCCAGCCATAGATCGGCAGCAGGGTGCCGCTCCACACTTTCAGCCCCATCGCCTTGGCGGGCTTCACGTAGATCTCCTCTACCCCACGCTCCATCTCCTCTACCGTAGGCAGGTCGCTCCAGGGGCGGAAAGGGTTCACGTCGGTGCCCACAGGGTGGATGATATCGTTGATGCCGTGCTGGATGATCACATCCGTAGCCCCGGTGACATTCATCTCGATGGGGAATCGCGTGGCACCTTTGAGGCCGTAAGCCTGATAAGTGATGCAGTCGTACTGGCGCAGGATGCGCGTTCCGCTGACGGCTCGGCGAACCACAGCGATATGCGAGCCGAAGGCCAGCTGCGCCATATAGTCGGGCCACGACTGGGCCGTGATGGAGTCGCCATAGCACACCACTGCCCTATTCTCTGCCGATGTCAGCACATCGATGGTGTTCAAGAAGTAGAACCAGTTAGTGTGACGGCTCAGCTCCAGCGGCAGCTCGTCGGCCTCGGCATAGTCGCCGTAGGCATAAGAGCCCTTCGAGAGCGGTCCCGTGATGAGCGTGCCGCTGTTCATCTGGGTATAGTCCGCCATGTAGAAGCTCACCTCAATCGTATCGCCGCGATTCACGGCATAGGGGATGGCATCGCTCTCCGTCTCCTTGCCTGGCAGCAGACTGACGCCCGATGCGCCGCCAAAGGTGATTGGCGTATGGCCTACGAACACTTTGTTGAGCGTAACAGGCTCAGTACCAGTAAGATTCGAGAAACGAAAGCGCAGTTGACTGCCACTGAAAGGCATCCTGACGGGATAGCGTAGCGTGAGGTCTTTGGCATAGATGGCCTCGCGACGGTTGGTGATCGAAGTGGCGTTGCCCCAGCAGGCCACCCATTTACTGTTGTTTGTCATTCTACTTCGGTTTTTATGGTTGCAAAGATAGTGATAATTATCGGACTGGCAAAAAAATCATGAAAAAAATCAGCACATCAACTACATTTTAACTACAAGTTTTGTACGTACAAACTCCTCTTCAGGATAGACCTGAGCAGAGGTTTGCTTACGACAAACCACAAAATTCTCTCGAGAATTTTGCATTCTATCGGTATGTAACCACCAGTCAGAAAGCCACAAAAGCAGACTTTGGTACGCTGTAACTTGTTCTCAGATGGGCATTTTGTGTAGGTAAAGTGTATGTAAAGTGTAGTTATAGTGTAGGTAAGAAATCATATTAAACCATTGATATTCTGCAGATTATACAGAATTTGTGTAGGTGTGTAGGTAAAGCTATCTGTATTTTAGAAAATCAATCATACCATCAAAAGAAAATTTCGCAGATTTTTGCTGAAATTTTATGTAGTTTCAACAATAATGTGTATCTTTGCCGAAAAAAGCGAAAACGATATGAAATACAAGATCAAGAAAGAGACCAAACCGAAGCTCTCTACCTTCGGCAAGTACAAGGCAGTAGCCGTTCACGAACAGACCATCGACAGCCGTCAGATATGCAAGGAAGCAGCCCAACGGATGGGCACGGGCGAGGGCGATGTCTACGGCGTGATGCTGACCCTGGCCAGCGTTGTCAACCGCCATCTGCGCAACGGCGATCGTGTGCGCCTGAAGGACTGGGGCATGCTGAAACTAGAGATCGAGAGCGAAAAGATAGGCAATCGCCACGACTTCAGCGCCAAGAAGCATATCCGAGGCGTCCGCCTCCACTTCATCCCAGAGAGCGAAAACGGCTCGCAGCCCCTCTACGACGGCCTCACCTTCCACAAAGACAAGCAGTCGGATTACGAGGATCCGCTGAAAGAAACCACTAAGGGATAGCGCTCACTCCCCCACCTCGTCCTTGCGACGGCCAAAGAGAACCGCTGCGATGACTGGCGCTCCAACAAGTGCCGTCACAGAGTTGACGGGCAGAGCACCCTCGAAGCCCGGCATACGGGCTATCAGGTTGCAGACGAGTGTCAGCGCTGCACCACAGAGCATCGTAGCTGGCATCAGTATCCGATGGTCGCTGGTGCGGAAGATGGCTCGGGCCAGATGAGGGACGGCCAGGCCGATGAACATGATAGGACCGCAATAGGCGGTAACGATCGCTACCAAGACACCCGAGCAGACAATCACCAGCAAGCGGGCACGACGGATATTCAAGCCCAGATTGGCAGCATAGCGATCACCCAGCAGCAGCAGGTTCATCGACTTCACCAGCAGACAACTCAACGGCAGCAGCACGCACATCAGCACGACGAAAAGCACCATCTCGTCGCCAGAGACACGCGAGAAGGAGCCCAATCCCCATACGACGAATGCCTTCACATCCTCCTCGGGCGACAGGAACTTCAGCACGCCGATAATCGCATTCGCCAGATAGCCGATCATCACACCTATAATTAATAAGGTGACATTACCCTTCACCTTCTGCGAGATCCACACAATCAGCATCATCACGGCCAGCGCTCCAACGATGGCAGCGACAGACATGGCCGCATCGCCCAGATAGCCGAGTCGGGAAAGGGCTACCCCTCCTATCCTACCCGACAGCAGCACGACGAAGGCCACACCCAAGGCAGAACCGTTGGAGATACCCAGCACGGAGGGACCAGCCAGCGGATTGCGGAACACCGTCTGCATCTGCAGTCCGCTGACGGCCAGTCCTGCACCAGCGGCAATCGCCGTCAGCGCCTGAGGCAGACGCGACTGGAAGATAATGTTCTGCCAGATCTCATTATCCCCATTGCCCACCAGAATCCTACACACATCGCCTATCGGGATAGCGACAGAGCCGATGAGCAGGTTGACGACTGCCAGTATCGCAATCATCAACACCAAAGCCAGAAATATCGGAAAATGACGTTGCATTTATTTCAGCAGTTGATAGAACGTTGGTTGATAGTCAGCCTCTACGAGCTCAGGATGGAAGATGGCCACGAAATCCTTCAGCAGCACATCAGGCTCCACAGGCGAGATCTCGTAGTAAGGTGTCTGCTTCATGTTGCAGTAGATCACCTTCCGATCCTTGAACGCCTGGAAGAGTTCGTTGCGAGGCTCAGAAGCCTTCAGCGCCTCGTATGAGAAAGCGTCAGGATAGCTGTTCAGTATGCGCCAGTAGTCGGCTTTGGCAGCGAGGGCATACATTTTCTCAAACTCCAGGTTCTCACCCGCCGTTTCCTCGTCGGCAATCACGTAGTCGGCTCCGGCATCGCGGAATATCTGCGCCAGATAGTTCTTGCCGCCAACGGCGTGCCACGTTCCGCTGTGCATCTCGCCACTGAACACCGTAGGCCGCTTCTCTGCCTTTGCAGCCAGTGCCTTCAGTTCGTTATAGCGCTGCTCGATGCCTGCGAAGATGTCATTGGCCTGCTGTTCCTTTCCGATAAACATCCCCACGAACTTGATCCACTCAGCCTGTCCCAGCGGGTTCAGTTCCTTATAGCCCAGATGGGGCACCAGCGTGATACCCGTCTCCTTGATAGGCTCATAGCCGCCACGCTTGAAGGGCGAGATGAAGATCACGTCGGGATTGGCAGCCAGCACCATCTCCGTATCGAAGTTGCCCTCCATACCGATCTTCACGATGCGACCATCCTTCACACGCGCCAGAACATCTTTATTATATAGATTCTTCGTCCCCGTCAGCCCCTTCACCACATCGTGGGCATCCAATATCGTGAAGTTCGACAGCTGCAAGGCCGTCATACAGATGGTCCGCTCGATCGGCACACGAACCTTCGTATAGCCCTCAGGCACAGCCACATCGCCCTTCACCAAAGCGAAATGATAATGCTTGCCTACATCCACCAAACGTATACCAGCCGTATCCCTGACGGTGAAGCCCGTAGCATACTTTACCTTTACCTCCACGCTGGCTCCAGCCTCATCCGCAGCCGCCGTCTTCGCTCCCCCCTTTCCAGAGCATCCTCCCAGCACCACGCCCATTACCAGCACTAATAATATCAACACTTTTCTCATATACTCGATTCTTTTTATCATATCGACTCTAGGATTTCAATGGCAAAATTACATAATCTTGGGCAAATTCCAAAATGTTTTGATAGGAAATCATGTAGAAAACAAAGAATAAGTCTCCCAAACACCTTAATTTAATATAATTACATTTCCTGTGCGGGCATAAAAAAGCTACACCCCATTCTGTAAAACTTAGAATGAGGTGTAGCATAGTGTTATTTTATTATCTTACTTCACTTCTTCAATAATCTTGGCGCCTTCCTTGAGGGCCTCCATATTGAGGGGGATCAGCGAGTGATGGCGCTCGGGAAGGGTCTTGAAAAGGGCCTTCTCCACACCCTTGTCGCTCACCACGGGAGCCACCTTGAGCAGACCACCGAGCACAATCATGTTGAACACCTTGCCGTTCTTCATCTCGGCAGCCTTGTCCATGGCGTTGATCTCGTAGATGGTGATATCCTTACGCGTCGGCTTCTTGATGATACCAAAGCCGTCGTAGATGAGGATACCGCCAGGCTTGATCTTCGGCTCAAACTTCTCGAGTGAGGGCTGGTTCAGCACTACGGCGATATCGTACTTGCTGAGGATGGGCGAAGAGATGCGCTCGTCGCTGACAATTACCGTCACGTTGGCTGTACCACCACGCTGCTCAGGACCGTAGGCAGGCATCCAAGTGACTTCCTTGTCCTCCATCAGTCCACTATAGGCCAGAATCTTACCCATCGAGAGCACGCCCTGACCTCCGAAACCACTGATAATTATTTCCTTTTTCATTTGTCTGTCGTATCTTTTAAGTCACCTTTGGGATAGAAGGGGAACATATTCTCCTTCATCCATTCATTAGCCTTAGCAGGCGTGAGCTTCCAACCGCTGTTACAGGTTGACACAAACTCTACGAGCGAGCTTCCCTTACCAGCCATCGAAGCCTCGAAAGCCTTGCGCAAAGCCTTCTTAGCCTTGTTGATAGAGGCTACAGACTCTACACTCTGACGAGTGACGTAGCAGGTTCCCTCCAGTTGGGCAGCGATATCCGCCATCTTCAGGGGATAGCCATGAATCTCAGGATCACGGCCGTAAGGACAAGTAGAGGTCTTCTGACCAATCAGCGTCGTGGGCGCCATCTGACCACCCGTCATACCATAGATGGCATTGTTGACAAAGATAATCACGATGTTCTCACCACGGTTCAGGGCATGGATGGTCTCACAGGTACCAATACAAGCCAAGTCGCCGTCACCCTGATAGGTGAAGACGAGACGATCAGGCCAGCAGCGCTTGATACCGGTAGCCAATGCGGGAGCACGACCGTGGGCAGCCTCCTGCCAGTCTATATCTATATAATTGTACGCGAAGACGGCACAGCCTACAGGCGATACACCTACAGCCTTGTCTTCCATACCCATCTCTTCGATGACTTCGGCAATGAGTTTATGTACTACGCCATGCGAACAGCCCGGGCAGTAGTGCATATTGTTGTCGTTCATCAGCGTCGGCTTCTTGCAGACGATGTTCTCTGGTTGAACTATTTGATTTCTATCCATAACTTACATGACCTTCTTTAAAGCTTCAACAATCTCCTCAGGATCGGGAACGATACCACCCAGACGACCGAAC
The DNA here is from genome assembly GCA_900314995.1 of uncultured Prevotella sp. Lineage (GTDB taxonomy): Bacteria > Bacteroidota > Bacteroidia > Bacteroidales > Bacteroidaceae > Prevotella. The sequence goes on along the minus strand of OMXK01000011.1, from coordinate 46,691 downwards.
TGCTCTACAGGCACAGCACCGTTCACAGCGAGGCGAACATCCTGTACCATCTGTCCGGCATTGATCTCGGCGACGAGGATACCCTTCACCTTCTTCGACAACTCAGCAATCTGATTCGTGGGGAACGGGAACAGCGTAATCGGACGGAAAAGACCGACCTTGATACCCTGCTCACGAGCAATCTCAACGCTCTTCTCTGCGATACGGGCGGCAGAACCAAAGGCTACGATGGCATACTCTGCATCATCCATCAGCTGCTGCTCGAAGCGTACCTCGTTCTCCTGAATCTTACGGTACTTCTCCTGAAGAGCGATGTTGCGCTGCTCCATGATCTCAGGCTTCAGCTCAAGTGAGGTAATCACCACACGCTCACGGTTCTTCGGCTTACCAGTAGAAGCCCAGGGGCACTGCTTGATCACCTCCTCGTCGGTACGACGGGGCTTAAACGGCGGCAGCACCACCTTCTCCATCATCTGACCAATGACACCGTCGGAAAGGATCATGGCAGGGTTGCGATACTTGAAGGCCAGCTCGAAGGCAAGGTCAACGAAGTCGGCCATCTCCTGCACCGAGTTCGGAGCCAGCACGATAACCTTGTAGTCACCATTACCACCACCACGGGTAGCCTGGAAATAGTCACCCTGCGAGGGCTGGATCGTACCCAGACCAGGACCGCCACGCTGAACGTTGACAAACACACCTGGCACCTCAGCACCAGCCATATAAGTGATACCCTCCTGCATCAGGGCGATACCAGGAGAACTAGAAGAGGTCATCGCACGCTTACCAGCTCCGGCAGCGCCATAGACCATATAAATAGAGGCGAGCTCACTCTCAGCCTGAACCACCTGCATACCAGTGGTCTCCCAAGGCTTCAACTCAGCCAGCGTCTCAATTACTTCACTCTGCGGAGTAATAGGATAGCCGAAATAGCCGTCGCATCCGCAACGAATAGCAGCATGGGCGATAGCCTCATTGCCTTTCATCAACACAACTTCTTTTTCTTCTGCCATAACTTACTCCTCCACTTTTTTACGATACACGGTGATACAACCATCGGGGCAGACGATGCCGCACGAAGCACAGCCCACACAGGCTTCCTCGTTGACAGCCTCCACATAGGGATAACCGTGAAGATTCACTTTGTTGGCCAATGCGATGACCTTCTGAGGGCATGCAATGACGCAGAGACTGCATCCCTTGCAACGCTCAGTATTCACCTCGATGGCGCCTTTCATTTTTGCCATATTATCCTGTAATTAATGCATTAATTTCTAAATTGGGTGCAAAGGTACGAATAAGTGAGCAAAATGCAAAAGAAAAATCGGTTTTTTCTTTCAATTTTCGAACGAAAGTATCTTCGACGATAGTCAAAGGTAGTGCAAATCGAGCGAAAAGCAAACTTTCGACGTTAGTCAAAGGTACAAATAAAGCCCGCTCCTGTTGGAAGCGAGCCTTAGATGATACTGAAATGGCGTGATTACTTACCTGAGATTGAAGAATGGGAAGAAGTACATCACGGCTACGCGGCGCACATCAGTCATATGCTCGGCACGGCCGATGATGGAACCGTTCTTGCGGATATCGCCGTTCTTCTCTACCCTACCGACGATGGAGCCGTTGATGCGGATGTCGTTGTTCGACTCCACCCTACCGATGATAGAACCATTTTTACGGATGTCACCGTTAGACTCGATACGGCCTACGATAGAGCCGCCTACACGGATGTCGCCATTCGACTCGAAACGGCCTACGATAGAACCATTGATACGTACAGCACCATTCGACTCAATCTTACCTACGATGCTACCACCCAGACGAAGATCGTCGGCCATCACATTACCATTCACCATGAGTAACATGGCAACTGCCATCACTACTCTCAAAATGCTTGATTTCTTCATTGTCCTTAAGTTTTAATTGTTATGATTCTGGTTTTGTTCTTATTCGTTTGTAAAGATACGAAATAGTTTCCAATTCTGATTAGAATTTGCCCTGAATCTTGTCAGCGGGGATCTCTACTGGTGTCTCGATGCCAGGCCAATAGAACTTCTGGGGCTGGGCACCACTCTTGTTGTCACCCTTGTCAATGCTCTGGCGGAAGGCGCTCTTCACGACATAATACTTGCCACCCTTCTCATAGAAGGTCTTAAACTGCATCTCCTGAACACTCTCGTATTTCTCCTTCAAGTCGGGGTAGTTCTGCAAGGGCAGACCCTGCCAGGCAGCAGATGTAGAGTATGTGCCGAGAATCTTCGTGGGAGCGAGCTGCTGCTTGATCTTGGCATTCACCTTGGCCTTATAGTCGGCCACAGGCTTAGCCTGACGGTTTTTGTCGGTGAGGTTGTCGAGCAGATAGTTCTTGTTGATGATATCCTGCACGTAGGCCTGATCTGCCTCAGCCTTCTTCTCCTCGGCGCTCTTCTCCGTCGCACCAGTACGCTCCATATACATCTTCTTTACGCGGGCAGCTTCAGCCTTGATGGCGGCGATGTCCTTGGCGGGTACAGGATCTCCGGTTTTCGACTTCTGGGCAGCACGCTTCAAGTCGTCGGGTATATTATTATTAAAGAGGTAGAGCACATGATTGGTGTCATTATAAAAATCAAAGGTCTCCGTATTGCCCTTCAGATAGCGAAGCACCTGCACGACATATCTTGAAGCACTCCAGGCATTCTTAATCTGCGAGGTCTCCCATTCTTCCATACTTCCATACTTCCAGAGAATGCGTCCGTTTTCCGTTTTGTCGAGACCCAGATACTTGTCCATACCACCAGCAGCCTCGGCAGCCAGTTTCTCCTGCTCCCGGGGATGTCCTTTCACGTAGTCGGCCTTCACTTTCTTCTCCTGTGCACTCTGTGTGGCTTCATTCGTGACGGCCTTCTTGGCCTTGTTCAACAACCCGCCTAACTGTGCGTTGGCACTCATGTTCACTGCAAACAGCATGGCTACTGCCACTGCCAGTTTCGTCAAATTACTCATTCTCGTCATTGTTTTAAAGTTTTAATGTTAATAATATGGTTTATAATGTTATTTCTGTTGATTGGCTGCTTTGATACGTTCATCGATATAGGCATCTATCTTAGGCTTCAGCTCCGCCCACCGCTCATCTACCATGCGCCTCACCAGCTTTTCCTGGTCAGCTTCATGGCCCATCAGCAACTCCAAATACTCAGAGGCGAAAGCCATGGCTCGTTTCTGTCGCTCGGTCTTTTCCATTTCTAGGTGCAAAGTTACGATGAAAAGGGCCTTCGGTGCTAGACATTTTGTTACAAAATGCATTTTACGACCATACATTTTGTTACAAAATAAAAAAAAGCAAGCGTTTTTGCTTGCTTTTTATGCTTTATATTGTGATGGAGGCACACCGAATGCCTTCCTGAAGGCACGAGTGAAACTGGTGGTCTCCTCATAGCCGCAACGCATGGCAATCTGCGAGATCGGCATATCAGGCGACATGGTGAGAAGCTTGGCGGCACGTTCCATCTGGATGGCAGAGATAAAGGCCTTGGGAGAGTCTCCCGTCACCTTCATCAGTCTTCTGCGGAAAGTCTGCGTACCCATGTTCAATGCTGAAGCAATCTCGTCGACACCATAGTGACCTGTGGGCAGTCCGTCGTTCACAGCCTTCACAACACGCATCAGGAAAAGTTGATCCTCCGTCTCTTCTTCGGGTTCGGTCTCAGGCTCCTGGGTTTCTTCCGAAGCCGTCTTGGGTTGTGCCTGCTCCCCTGCCTCAAGGGCGGCAGAGAGTTCTTGTATCTTATGGATCAGCTGTTCGGTATGCTGCTGTTCGCGCCGTTTCATCCACAGATAGAGGGCAATGCCGGCGACAATAGCCACCAACAGCATCACCACACCTATTATAATATATAGGCGGTTCGTCTTCTGCATCTCCAGGTTCTCTGCCTGCAGTTCGTTATTACCATACTCGGCGGCATATTTCGACAACAGTTCACCTGTATCCTTGTCATAGAGCGAGTCGCGCAGGGCCAAGTAACGGTCGTTATGCTGCATCGCCAAATCTGGATCGCTATGTCGCAGCGCCTCGTAAAGTCCCTTGCGCGAGGCTGCTTCGTTGAAGAGATCGTGCTGCTGGGTAAAGATGGTGAGCGCCTCGTCAAAATAGCGCACGGCAGCCGAGTCGTTAGCCTGTCTGTGCATCATGTCGCCCATCTGGTTACAGGCAATGCCAAGCGAGTGAATGTTACCACTCTCGCGCAATCCGGGAATGGCCTCTGCCAACGCTTTACTGGCCTCGTCGTAACGCTTCAGGCCTATCAGAGCCGCAGCACGCTCTGCCTGACGGATAGCCATCTTGTCCTTGCGACCAAGTTGCTGCTCCATCTGGTAAGCCTTTGTGGCGTAATCAAGCGACTTCTCTTCCTGTTGCAGTTTGTAATACACCTCGGAAGCCATTCCATGAAGCACCGCCATCCGCTGGGGGTTATCGGCCTTCTGGGCATAACTGATGGCTTTCAGAATGTATTTCTCCGCTTCTTCTGGCTGGCGCATCGACATATAGATACCTGCCAGCGTGTTCAACGACGAAGCGATGTTATCGGGATCTCCCGATTCCAGATCGATTGCATTACAGCGCTTGGCGTACTTCACAGCCTCGCCAAACTGCCCTTGACGCACATGAATCAGCGCCAGCAGACTGGCGCAATCAGCCACATCAGCAGAATCCTTACACTGAGCGAGTGCCTCGAGGGCCAGTTTCTGAGCCTCGTCATACTGCTGTGCGTTATACAGACTGTCCGCCTTGTCATAGAGTGTCCCGACATCTGCCAGCACCAACATCGGCACAAGCATCAGCCAGATGACAATATAGCAACGTATCTTCTGCATCGCGAAGAATCATGGGTTATACATATCCTTACAATAGAAGGCCATGATGTCATCGAGCATACGTTTGGCCTCAACAGCCGGACTATCGGGATCAAGCTCGATAGCCTTTATGTAGCAGTTGATGGCTTCATGCCATTTCGACTCCTTCCGGCAGGCGTTACCTTGTTCGTACCACTCCTGAGCTGTCATTTATAGTATTCTTTTTTGCCGGCGGCGAGGGTATTCTTCATCAGCGAACAGATGGTCATCGGACCAACACCGCCAGGCACAGGAGTGATATAAGAACATTTGGGAGCCACCTCGTCGAACTTCACGTCGCCATTCAGACGGAAGCCACTCTTACGGGTAGCATCTGGTACACGAGTAGTACCTACGTCGACAACCACAGCCCCCTCTTTCACCATGTCTGCCGTCACAAAGTCGGGCTGTCCGATGGCAGCGATGATGATATCAGCCTCACGACACTCTTCCTTCAAGGTCTTTGAGCGTGAGTGACATACAGTCACCGTAGCATCGCCATACTGCTTCTGCATCATCAGTTGGGCCATGGGCTTGCCAACGATGTTAGAGCGCCCCAGAATCACGCATTTCTTACCTGAGGTCTCGATGTTGTAACGCTTCAGCAGGGTGATGATACCCAGCGGCGTAGCCGAAATGAAACAGGGCAAGCCGATAGCCATACGCCCCACATTGATGGGATGAAAACCGTCCACATCCTTGCGGTAGTCGATGGCCTCGATAATCTTCTGCTCGTCGATATGCTTCGGCAAGGGCAGCTGTACGATGAAGCCGTCGATATCTCCATTGCGGTTCAGATTGTCGACACAGGCCAACAGTTCCTCCTCGGTCACGTCTTCCTCAAAACGGATGAGCGTTGATTTGAAACCACAGGCCTCACAGGCCAGCACCTTATTCTTCACATAGGTCTCCGAACCACCGTCATGGCCTACCAATACAGCAGCCAGATGGGGCTGTTTGCCACCTTTTGCGACTATCTCCTTTACCTCTTCGGCAATCTCAGCCTTAATGGCTGCTGCCGTTGCTTTTCCGTCAATCAGTTGCATCTTTATTACTTTTGTTTAAAACTTCGGCATGCCACCCTTCATGGCTTTCATGGCATTGGCCATCTGCGCCATCTTTGATGAGTTCATACCCGTTACCATCTTCATCATCTTGCGTGTCTGGTCAAACTGTTTCATCAGACGGTTCACATCCTCAAGCTTTGAACCCGAGCCCTTGGCAATACGCATGCGACGACTCTGATTGATGATATCGGGATTGGCACGCTCCTTCGGCGTCATCGACTGGATGATGGCCTCAATACCCTTGAAGGCGTCGTCGTCGATGTCGAGATCCTTAATCTGCTTACCCACACCGGGAATCATCGCTGCCAGATCCTTGATGTTACCCATCTTCTTAATCTGCTGGATCTGCCCCATGAAGTCATCGAAGTCGAACTTGTTCTTGCGGATCTTCTTCTCCAGGCGCTTAGCCTCTTCCTCGTCGTACTGCTGCTGGGCACGCTCTACCAGAGATACCACGTCACCCATGCCGAGGATACGGTCAGCCATACGGTCGGGATGGAACACATCGATGGCCTCCATCTTCTCACCGGTACCAATAAACTTGATAGGTTTGGTAACGACAGTGCGGATAGAGAGAGCCGCACCACCACGGGTATCACCATCGAGTTTCGTCAGCACCACGCCGTCGAAATCCAGACGGTCATTAAATTCTTTGGCTGTATTCACGGCATCCTGACCAGTCATCGAATCGACCACGAAGAGCGTCTCATTGGGATTGATGGCATTCTTCAGCGTCTCAATCTCATTCATCATCTCTTCGTCAACGGCCAGACGACCTGCGGTATCGATGATTACCACATCGTTGGCCTTCGCCTTGGCCTCCTGGATGGCGTGGTTGGCAATCTCCACGACGTTTTTGCTGTCAGGCTCTGAATAAACGGGCACGCCAACACTCTCGCCGACCACATGCAACTGCTGGATAGCAGCAGGACGATACACGTCGCAAGCCACCAGCAACGGCTTCTTGTGATAGCGCGTCTTCAGCAGATTGGCAAGCTTGCCGCTGAAGGTGGTCTTACCCGAACCCTGAAGACCGGACATCAGGATGATGGCAGGTGCACCGGGGCGACCTTCGATCTTCAGTTCAGCAGCCTTGCCGCCCATCAGGTCTGCCAGTTCGTCGTGCACGATCTTCACCATCAACTGACTCGGTTTGATGGCGGTAAGCACGTTCATACCGAGTGCCTTCTGCTTCACCGTATCGGTGAATGTCTTGGCAACCTTATAGTTTACGTCGGCATCGAGCAAGGCCCGACGCACGTCTTTCAGCGTCTCTGCGACATTGATCTCGGTGATTTTTCCCTCACCCTTCAAGATCTTAAACGATCTCTCTAACCTATCACTTAAATTCTCAAACATAATTATACTCTTCTGTGCCTATTTAATTACTCTACTACGATGCCCAGTTCCTCACACAGCTTCAGACTCATCTCCTTCAGCTTGAACTTCTGGATCTTGCCTGAGCCTGTCAGCGGGAATTCCTTGATAAAGAACACATACTTCGGAATCTTATAGCGGGCAATCTTGCCGCGACAGAACAACTGCACATCCTCCGGTGTCATCTCTACCCCATCCTCCAAGATGATGAAGGCACCCACGGCCTCGCCGTATTTCTTGGAAGGTACGGCAGCCACCTGTACATCGCGGATACCAGGCATGTGGTAAAGGAACTCCTCAATCTCTCGGGGATAGATGTTCTCACCGCCACGGATGATCATATCCTTGATACGGCCCGTAATCCGATAGAAGCCCTGCTCGTCCTTGACGCCTAAGTCTCCTGAATGCAGATAGCCGTTCTTGTCGATCACCTCAGCCGTAGCCTCAGGATTCTTATAATAGCCCTTCATCACATTGAAGCCCTTACAGCACATCTCGCCCTGCACACCGACAGGACACTCCTCGCCCGTCTCGGGGTCAATCACTTTCACATCAACGAACGGATAGTCGCGGCCAACGGTGGTACAGCGCTGCTCGAACGTATCGTTCAGACAGGTCTGTGTCATACCCGGTGACGATTCTGTCAGTCCATACACACTCGTGATGGTCATATACATCTTCTCCGACACCTGCTTCATCAGTTCCACCGGACACAGCGAACCCGCCATGATACCTGTTCGCAGACAAGTCAGGTCGAACATCGAGAACATCGGATGGTTCAATTCGGCAATAAACATCGTGGGCACACCATAGACCGCCGTACAACGCTCCTTATGGATAGAAGCCAGCACCACCAGCGGGTCGAATTTCTCCACCACCACCTCGGTACAGCCATGTGTCAGACAGTTCATCGAGGCGAGCACCACGCCGAAGCAGTGGAATAGCGGCACACAGACGCAGAGTTTGTCATCCTGTGTAAAGCCCATGTTCTCACCCGTAAAGTAGCCGTCGTTGGCAATACCGAAATGCGTCAGCATCACACCCTTGGGGAAACCTGTGGTACCACTCGTGTACTGCATGTTGCAGACATCGTAGCAGGTCACCTGGCGCTTCATCTCGAGCAGTGTCTCGTCCTCCACGTTCTGTCCCAGCAGCAAGAGTTCTGCGGTGTTGAACATGCCGCGATATTTCTCCATACCGATAAACACCACGTTCTTCATGTAGGGGAAACGCTCGCTGTTCAGATGGCCGCGCTCACAGTTCTTCAGCTCGGGCAGCATCGTATAGGTCATATCCACATAGTTACAGTCCCACGTACCATCGGTAATACAGAGGGTATGCATGTCGGAGTCCTTACACAGATACTCCAGCTCATTCTGCTTGTAGTTCGTGTTCACCGTCACCAGCACAGCACCGATCTTAGCCGTTGCATAAAGGAACGTCAGCCAGTCTGGCACATTCGTAGCCCAGATACCGACATTTGAGCCCTTCTTCACGCCGATGGCAATCAGACCCTTGGCCAGATTGTCCACGCGTTCGTTGAACTTGCTCCAGGTAAAACGCAGGTCACGATCGCTGTATACGATGTATTCCTTGTCGGGCGTTGTCTCAGCCCAATGTTCGAGCCACTGACCCAGCGTACGCTCTGAGAGCGAATAGCCGTCACTGCCAGTCTCTGCAGGATATGTTCTGTCTGGCAGAGGCCTGCCTGCCATATCTAATCTCACGTTGCTCATATCGTCTTTCTGTTCTTATGTTCTGCCGCCTGAAATCAGAACGGGATGTAAATCAGTGCGAGAATCTTGGCAGACTTCCCGGGAGCACCGTGCAGGTGATGCTTCACGATCGAGTCGTAATAGATCGAGTCGCCTTCTTTGAGTGAATACTTCTCCTTACCGTATTCCACTTCCACTTCACCCTCCATCACGTAGATGAACTCTTCACCCTCGTGAGCCGAGAGTTTGTAGTCTGGTGTCGTTTCAGGATTGATGTCGATGATGAACGGCTCCATGTGGCGACCAGCCTTCTGCTGTGCCAACGGATGATACTCCATGTGCTTGCGGGCATCGGTAGCACCGTTCGAGAAACTGATGCTGCTATCCTTTTCACGATCCTCAGCACGGCATACCACCGGCCCCAAGGCATCGTTATCGTCCATGAATGTGCCCAGTCTTACACCAAGTGCTCGTGCTATCTTGATCAGCGGCCCCAATGAAGGCAGGTTCTGGTCATTCTCAATACTGCTGATCTGCTCTACTGACAAACCAGTGCTCTCTGCTACCTCCTCGATCGAGAGGTTTTTGGTTTCTCTGAGTCCCTTAATCTTGGAACCCACATACGTGTTGGTGTTGCCCATAAAAATACTTCTGTTTTATAATTTGTTATTTTGGGGTGCAAAATTACAATAAAAAAACGAAACTCACAAACTTTGGGCTCCGTTTTTCACCTTTTTATTAATAGACTCCGGCATTTTTTTGACTCTGGGGTCAGGCCCCAAAATAAAGTTTTGACTTTGGGGCCTGGCCCCAGAGATAAGTTTTACCTGGTTTGTTCGAACGCTTCACGCTGCTGCAAGGAGAACTCACAGCCACAGTATTTCTGATTATAGAAGTCAAATTCTTTCAGCAGCTGATTTCGTCGTTCATAGAGCCCGCCCTTGCGCCAGTTCTGCGCCCAGAACGTCGTGCCAGCCACCGCCTTTTCTGCCAGAAGTCCTGCCTGTTCTATCTGCGCCAGACTCTTCCAACGACTCGAAGCCAGTGTCGTTGTGAAATAGCGCAAGCCCAATTCACGTGCTTTTCTTGCAGAAGCGGTTAATCGCAGAGTAAAGCACTGTTCACAACGGCGACCACGTTCTGGTTCTCCTTCCAGACCGCACACCCCTTCACGCCATGCCTCATGGTCATAGTCACCATCAATCCATGTCAGCCCAAACGCCTCTGCATGCCGCTTGCTCTCCTGTTTACGGATCTCATATTCCTCACGTGGGAAGATATTCGGATTGTAATAGAATATGGTAGGACGGACATGATTCGCCAACATCCACTCCACAATGGCCGATGAACAAGGAGCGCAACAGGCATGCAACAGCACCTTACCCGCCTCTTCCTCCATTAGTCCTTCCGGAACAATGATTGCTGGTCGATTTCTCATTATCTATAACTATACCTTTATCAAACCACCTATAGGTTTTTCGAGTGCAAAGATACAAATAATAAACCAACTCCAAGATAATTTGCCCATTTATTTGGTGGTTTGCGAGATTATTCGTACTTTTGCAGTGGCAAACGTCTATAACTGTTGACATCTTTTATAATTTTTAAACTCTATAATGATATGAAAGTGATGAAAAAGATTTTGATGATGGCTGCCATCTTCGTCGTGTGCGGAAATGGTATCGTGATGACATCCTGTAGCAAGGATAACTCCGAAGCCATCGTAACAAAGAATTATTTCCAGTCGTGGAACAACTGCGAGGCCCTGACAGCCTTGCAAGCGTATGTGGAGGACGTGACCGACCCGAAGTCGGCAAACTTTATCAAGGAGGAAGACCGTATTGCCACCTTCGACATGGACGGCACCTTTGTCGGAGAGCTCTATCCTACCTATTTTGAATACAATCTGCTGGAATACCGCGTGCTGGACGATCCCTCTTACAAGGACAAGGCACCCGAGGATGTGCGCAAGGCAGCTCAGGACATCAGGGACTTTGTTCGTAAAGGCACTCCCCTGCCCGACCATTTCGATATGATTCACGCCCGTGCGGCAGCCAAGGCTTACGCCGGGATGACCATCGCCCAGTTTGATGCCTACGTGAAGGAATATGCCAAGCAGCCTGCTAACGGATTCAAGGGCATGACCTACGGCCAGAGTTTCTACAAGCCCATGCTGGAGGTGTTTGAGTATCTGAAGGCCAAGGGATTTACCTATTACGTAGTATCGGGTTCTGACCGTTTTATCTGTCGTGCACTGGTAGAACCTATCGGTATCGCCCCCAACAGAGTGATCGGCATGGACGTGAAACTTGTATCAAGCAAACAGGGAGAGTCGGAAGGTGTCAACTACACGATGGAGAAGAATGAGAACCTGATTCGTACAGACAGTCTGCTGATCAAAAACCTGAAGACCAACAAGGTGCTGCAGATTTCTCAGGAGATTGGTAAGATACCCGTACTGACATTCGGCAACAGCGGTGGCGACAGCGCAATGCACAACTACTGCCTGAGCAACCAGTACCGTTCTGCTTCCTTTATGCTCATTGCCGATGATGAGGATCGCGATCATGCCAACCGCGAGAAAGCACTCACGCTGGCCACGAAGTGGCGCGATTCCGGCTACTACGTCATCTCGATGAGAGACGATTTCAAGACCATCTACGGTCCCGATGTGCAGAAGGTGGACTTCACCTTCCCTGCCGAGTAAGTGTCGGTGTATACGAAAAAATATAAAGGCTCGCAACTTTGCGAGCCTTTTTTCATCTGGCCTTCCAGGCTTCCAAAGCCTCTTCCTGATAACGCTCCTCGATGAGAATCTCAGCCAGGGCGATAATCACCTCGTCGGGCACCTTGAAACGGATATCATCGCTATCAGTACGAATACTCATCAGGAATTCGCCCATCTCATTCTTGTAGACTTCTTTCATGTGATTGACCTGACCACCTGCATCAATCGTACACGAATAGGTGACGTTGGCCAGACGGTCGCAGAGTTTCACGAAAGGCGCGTAAGGCGTAGTGCGGATACCCTGATAGTACCGCTCCCCTGCCCTTTCGGCACGGTTACGCCCCTTTTCATTGGTAAGGGCATAGACTATCTCCGTTGCCATGAAAGCCTGATCCTCATTCATCAGAGCGCGGGCCTGATGCATCACATCGTTGTAACTTAGACGGGCATCCTCTATGCTGTCGTGAAAATAGGCTCCAAAGAAAAGCGGCAGGATATCGGCCTCGGCGGCACACACAAGATGGCCGTAATCGCGCAAGCCTTCTGCCACCATATCGAGGTGGAAACCATAAGGCAGATTCTCACCGTAGGTCTCGTTGACGTTCTGGTGAAGATCATGGGCTATCTGACGGATCTCACCAATCTGCGCATCGTATTGCTGCAAAAACGACTGGTATTCTTCTTTTGTCATCATTATAAATAGGTAATTTGGGTGCAAATATACAAAATTATCGTAAATAATACACATCGCTATACATTTTTTATGAAAAAAAAGAAGTAACTTTGCCTGCGATATGGAAAAAAAGACGATTGCTATCCTAGGAATGATGTGTGCCGGATGTTCGGCACGCGTGGAACAGAAGTTGAATACGCTGGAGGGTGTGGAGACTGCTTCAGTGAACCTGTCTGCCAGAACTGCACTGGTGGAATACGACCCTAAGCGCATCTCCCTGGAACAGATGCAGGAGGCGCTAGGAGCCATTGGCTACGATATGGTCATCGAAGAAGACCGTAACGTGGAAGCCATCGAAAGACGGGCCTACACATCGCTGAGAAACAAGGTGATTGTGTCATGGGGGTTCGCCCTCCTGGTGATGGCGCTCTCGATGGGCTGGATCAGCGTGGGGCAGCGCAATATGACCAACCAGACGATGCTCATCATCGCCCTGGCCAATATACTCTATTGCGGGCGGCAGTTCTATGTGATTGCATGGAAGCAGCTGATACATGGCTCTGCAAACATGGACACGCTGGTGGCACTATCGACTGGTATCAGCTTCATCTTCAGCACGTTTAACACTTTCTGGGGCGAACAGGTATGGGGCTCCCGGGGCATCGAATGGCATACATGGTTTGACGCCTCAGTGATGATCATCACTTTCGTGCTCACCGGACGTCTGCTGGAAGAACGGGCAAAGAACGGCACAGCCTCGGCCATCAGGGCCTTGATGGGACTGCAGCCCAAGGAAGCCCATCTCGTGGACAATGGCACAGTGCGCGAACTGCCCATCACTGCCCTACAGCCGGGAGACACCATCGAGGTGCGGGCAGGAGAACGTATTCCCGTAGACGGAACGGTTGTCAGTGACGGCTCTGCCTTTGTGGACGAGAGCATGATGACTGGCGAGCCCCTGGCTGTGGCCAAACAACGGAGTGACAAGGTCTATGCCGGTACGATGGTGACGAGGCCGCTCAGCACTGATGGCAATACGGCTCTGCGACTGAAGGCACAGGAGGTGGGACAGAAGACGATGCTTGCCCATATCATCCAGATGGTACAGGAGGCACAGGGCTCGAAAGCACCTGTCCAACGGGTCGTTGACAGGATTGCCCTCATCTTCGTGCCGACAGTGGTGGCCATCAGTGTACTCACCTTCCTCATCTGGCTGATGGCAGAGGGGACTGACGTGCTGCCACAGGCGTTGTTGTCGGCAGTGGCAGTACTGGTCATTGCCTGTCCCTGTGCGATGGGACTGGCCACTCCGACAGCCCTGATGGTAGGTATCGGGAAGGCAGCCCGACAAAACATACTCATCAAGGATGCCACGGCACTGGAAGAGATCAGGAAGGTGGACGCCCTCGTGATCGACAAGACGGGTACACTGACCATCCCCGACGAGACTGGTGAGACACTGAACCCCCACGCACGAGAGGCAATGGAGACCCTGAAGACTGCCGGAATAGCGGTCTATATGTGTAGCGGTGATCAAGAGGCTCGGGCCCGGCAAGTGGCCGAGGCAGCAGGTATCCCCCACTATCGGGCACAGGTGATGCCACAAGACAAGGAAGACCTGGTGCGCCAGTTGCAACAGGAAGGCCGCCACGTGGCGATGGTAGGCGATGGCATCAACGACTCCCAGGCCCTGGCAGCTGCCGACGTGAGCATTGCGATGGGCAAAGGGACTGACGTGGCCATGGAGGTGGCACAGGTGACACTGATGGGTACTGACCTGCGGCGGATACCAGATGCCATCAGACTGTCAAAACGTACGGTCGGAATGATTCGCCAGAATCTCTTCTGGGCCTTTATCTACAATGTCATCTGTATCCCGCTGGCAGCAGGACTGCCCTATCTCTTCGGGGCACACTGGCAAATCACACCGATGTGGGCCTCAGCGCTGATGGCCTTCTCGAGTGTGAGCGTCGTTCTCAATAGCCTGAGACTTAATCTTCAGGCTGAAACAGGGGATCTTCGGGCATAACCATCACAGGCTCGGTTTCTGCAGCCTTCAGGATGGCCTCGGGCACATATTTCTTGTCGACAACAAGACGGAACATGAACTCGCGGAACCAGCGGTCGCTCATGATCAGACAACCCTGCTGTCCCCAGGTTGCGCCCCAGGAATTCTCAACCTTCCACTTCGTGGCCTTGCCTTCCGCATCAAGATCGACAGCTGTCAGTGTCATCGCATGCGTAGAACCGCTGTCGAAGGTAGAGATGCGCTGGGCCTTATCCATCGTGAAGGTCGTACCTAGCAGGGAGGCATAGTCGAAGTTCTCGATATCGGCATAGCCACGCTTACGATCGAGGAACTTACCCACATCATAGGAACTGTAGAGCTTACGGCCATCTTTCAGTGAGGCGATGGCCAGCTGCTCGATATCATCCATAGGCAGGTTCACGTAACGCCAGTTGTGGCCGTCGTAGGTATGACGGTCGTATTCCACCTCATAGGTCTTGTAATAGGCCCGGCGGGGATCATTCATCACCATGATGAAAGTGCCGTTAATCGGTCCGCCCACTACCTCGTCATAGAATGTCTGCGGGGTGTAGGTCTTGGCAGGACCGAGCGGACGGCCATTCTTATCCTTGAAGGCATAGGTGAACTGCTGGGGAGGCTCGCCTATCGTCATCGTAATCATCTGATAGATCTGACTGAGCATACGGGTCTTTGCCTGATCGATAGCAGCCTGCTTCTGGCCTTTGGCTACCATCTCGCGCAACTGGAGCCCATACTCACGAAGCTTGGAGGATATCAGGGCACGCATCTTCGAGGTATTGTCGCTGCTGTAGCTCTCGGGCATCACCTCGGCAGGCACAAGGCCATATTTCTCTGCAAGGTCGGAAACACCACAGAACGTACCGCCATCGCCTATCGGACTCTTGAAGAAAAACTGCACCCGCTGATCGTCAATGGGTTTCTTGGCTGTATCCACACATCCCTGCAACATCAGGTTGGCCTTCTCCAGCTGATCCCACACAAAGAGGTAGGCCTGGGAAAGTTCCAATTGTACAGAGTCGTGACGAAGCATATAGTTCGAACGCAGCACGTTGAGTCCGCTGAACATCCAGCAGCGTCCGGAAGACTTCTGGTCTGTAATCGACTGTTTACGTGTCTCGACAGAGAAATAGGTGTCGAGGGCACCTGCCTGCTGATGGTTTACAGCCAGCGCATCGATGCTGTTGGCGGCCATGGCATTCACCAGGGCACGGTTCAGGGGCTGAGCCTCGTGGGCCTGCTTGATATCACGGAGCATCGACGTGGAGATGCCACCTGTCTTTGTCTGGGCCTGGACAGAGAGTCCGAAGGCGAGACTGAGTGCGAGAATAAAAGTCTTCTTCATTTATTTTTTCTTCGTGGTGGAAACTTTCTTGGTTGTAGCTGTTTTCTTCGTAGTGGCCGTAGCCGACTTCGTTGCTGCCTGTGATGGCTTATAATATTTGAGTGCCTCAGGCATCCAGCCTTGAATATTCTTTACACGCGTCGCGTCAGAGGGGTGGTCGCTGAGGAACTCTGCCGTCTGATTCTTAGACTGGGATGCCATACGCTGCCAGAAATTGACGGCCACCCGAGGATCATAGCCTGCCATCGCAGCAAAGATCAGTCCCATGTGATCGGCCTCGTTCTCGTGGTTGCGCGAGTATTTCAGGTTGGCAAAGTTCAGACCCTGCGTAGCCACAGCCTGTCCGATAGCCACGGCATTATTACCCACACCGAGGATAGAGGCGAGCGCCCCAAGTCCCTGTACACCATACTGTTGTTTCATCTGGGTACTCATCTGCTCGGCAGAGTGGCGGGCCACAGCATGGGCAATCTCATGTCCCAGGACGATGGCCAGCGAGGCTTCATCCTGCGTGACAGGAAGGATGCCCTCATACACACAGATCAGTCCGCCAGGCATACACCAGGCATTGACCTCCTTGCTCTGCACAAGGTTGAACTGCCACTTATAGTATTGCAGATCGTTCTGTAGTCCAGCCGCACGCAGGTAATTCGTCACGGCAGTGGCAAGGTTCTGCCCCACACGCTGCACCATGGCTGTGTTGGCTGCATTGGTAGAGAGTTTGGCGGTCTTCATAAACTCGTTATACTGTTGGGTGGAAAGCGAGAGAATGTCACCATCGCTCACCATCAGACTCTGTTGACGCCCCGTGATAGGCACGGTATTAGTGGTACCGCAGCTGACCAAAAAAGCTGACACCACAGACAAAATAAAAATTCTGAAACTTTTCATTTCTTTATTAATTGAGGTTTTCTGAGTGCAAAGTAAGCAAAAAAATCTGAAACTTACAAATTTATCGGCACAAAAAAATAGAGGCATTCCTCATGGAATGCCCCTTCTCATAACTAATAATAACTAATTCTCTTTTTTTACTTGTTCAGACCACGGTTGTTGATTGTGGCGTTCAGCAGTTTCAGATAAGTGTGCATCTGCTTGTCGTTAAGTACATAGCGCATCCACTTCACGTCGTTGTCGATAGCACGGGCTACAAGCGCCTTGCGGTCATTGTTGCCGTACTGAGCAGCGAACATCAGCTCAGAAGCAAATGTGTGATGGATGTCAGCTACTGCTTCCTTCTGGTCGTTGGCCAGGTCAAGAGCTGCAGAGAGCTTATTCATATTGATGTTCAACTCGTAAGCCTCTACACTGTTCATCGTGTTTGCAGTCTCTCCTTCAGCAAATGCAGTTGTCATACTCAGCATTGCTACAAGTGTCAAAATCATCTTTTTCATCTTTTTACCCTTTCTTTACTTTACTCGGACCGGTGTGTTAAGCCGTCCTACTTTAATAATGTTATCCTGTGGCTTTCGCCATCTCCCGATTAACGGGGTTTTATTACTTTTGACGCTGCAAAGGTACGGCGATTTTTGCAACCTCACAAGCTTTTTAACGTAATTGTGTGCGATAACAGCCCTTTTGTTGACGCAAGTCAAAGAATCGTAGAAATTAGGAAATATTCAATTAAATTTGGTAGTTAAAGCCTTTTTTCGTAATTTTGCAGCCGATTAAAATTACATTATATATAATAAGGTATATGGAGCAGAAAAATAACAGATTCATGTCGGTAATCTACCAGCTTTACACGGTTACTGACGGACAGAAGAACCTGGAGGAGCAGACTGGCGAGGAGAAACCCTTTGAGTTTATCACTGGTTTTGGCATAGCACTCGACGCATTCGAACAGAAGGTGATGGGCCTGGCAAAAGGCGATACTTTCGACTTTATCCTGCAGCCGGAGGATGCTTTTGGCAACTACGAGCCGCAGGGCATGCATAAAATCGACCGTGGCATCTTTACGATCAACGGCCATTTCGACCACGAGAATATCTACGAGGGGGCAGTCATTACCCTGATGGACAATGAGGACCAGCATTTCATGGCAAAGGTCATCAAGATTGAAGAAGACGGTGTGACCATCGATACCAACCATCCGTTGGCAGGCAAGACCCTGAACTTCACCGGTAAGGTGGTGGAGAACCGCGAGGCCACGGAAGAAGAGGTACAGCACCTCATCAAGCACCTGACAGGCGGCTGTGCGGGCTGTGGCCATCATCATGGCGAAGGCTGTGATCACGAAGGCTGTGATCACGAGGGCTGCGATCACCACCACGAGCACGGCGATGGCTGTGGCTGCGGGCATTGCCATCATTAATCCCCTAACCCACCAACACAGATGCGTAACACGTTCGGAAACATCTTCACGCTGACAACCTTCGGCGAGAGTCATGGCGAAGCCATTGGCGGTGTGGTTGACGGTATGCCGGCAGGCATAGACATCGATCTGGACTTCATCCAGCAGGAACTCGACAGGCGCAGACCAGGACAGAGCAAGCTCACCACATCCCGGAAGGAAGCAGACAGAGTGGAACTGCTGAGCGGTGTCTTCGAAGGCAAGTCGACAGGCAGTCCCATCGGTTTTATTGTCAGGAATGCAAACCAGCATTCTCAGGACTATGATAACCTGCGCCACTTGTTCCGGCCATCCCATGCCGACTTCACCTATCAGGAGAAATACGGGATCCGTGACCATCGTGGCGGTGGCAGATCATCGGCACGCATTACCATCAGCCGTTGTGTGGGAGGTGCCCTGGCCAAACTGGTGCTCCGCCAGATGGGCATCACCATCCAGGCCTACACGTCACAGGTGGGCGATATCGCCCTGGACAAGGATTATCACCGCTATGACCTCTCGCTGACAGAGTCGAATGCCGTACGTTGTCCTGACCCTGAAAAAGCGCAGGCCATGGAGGCACTCATCACCCGGGTGAAGGCCGAAGGCGACACGATCGGAGGCATTATCACTTGTGTGATACAAGGCTGTCCAACTGGTGTAGGCGAACCAGAATTCGACAAGTTGCATGCTGCCTTGGGCCATGCCATGCTCAGCATCAATGCGGTCAAGGGATTCGAATATGGAGCAGGCTTCGACGGCGTCACTACCAGAGGTTCCCAGCAGAACGATGTGTTTATCAACGAAAACGGGCATATAACCACCCGCACAAACAACAGTGGCGGTATCCAAGGAGGCATCTCCAACGGTCAGGACATCTATTTCCGGGTGGCTTTCAAACCGGTAGCCACCATTCTCACCGAACAGGAGACAGTAGACAAGGATGGACAGCAGACAACTTTCACTGCTCAGGGACGTCATGACCCCTGTGTTTTGCCCAGGGCTGTGCCAGTGGTCGAAGCAATGGCTGCAATGACAATTTTAGACCATATTTTTCTGAAAAACGCTCTACATTTATAGAAAATTCGTTTAAAGTGTTAAATAATGTGTCTAAAATTTGGTCGTTTGAAAAAGAAATAGTATTTTTGCATCGCATTTAGGGGTTTGTGATAAATCCCGATATGCTTTAGTTAAGTCTAGTTTAGTTTTTGTGTTGGTTGAGGGCTGGCGATTGCCAGCCCTCAAATTTTATACGGTAAACAGCCTCGGCAGAGGCTGGCTGGCGATTGCCAGCCCTCAAATTTTATACGGTAAACAGCCTCGGCAGAGGCTGGCTGGCGATTGCCAGCCCTCAAATTTTACCCATAAAAAAGGTGCGATCAACTGATCACACCAATGATTTCCTGTACAGACTGGCACCCATGACTGTCAAGCCACTCGTTAATCCCATCGCGAACCTTAATCGAGATAGCCGGATCCAGGAAATTCGCCGTACCAATCTCGATGGCTGTAGCCCCAGCCATCAGAAACTCGATGGCATCTTTCGCCGAAGCAATGCCCCCCAGTCCCACGACGGGAATCTTCACAGCCTTCGCTACCTGCCACACCATGCGCAGGGCAACGGGTTTCACAGCAGGACCACTCAGTCCACCCGTATTGATGCTCAACAGGGTCTTGCGTTTCTCGATATCGATGGCCATGCCCATCAGCGTGTTGATCAGCGATACGCTGTCAGCACCTTCAGCCTCCACAGCACGGGCAATCTCGGCAATATCCGTCACATTCGGTGAGAGTTTTACGATCAGCGTCTTATGATAAGCCTTCCTGACGGCTTTCACCACACTTGCAGCACCGGCACAAGTCACACCGAAAGCCATACCACCATCCTTCACATTCGGACAGGAGATATTCAGTTCGATGGCGGGAATCTTCTCCAGTGCATCTATACGCGCTGCACAGACTGCATAATCCTCTGGTGATGAACCACTTACATTCACGATCATGTTCGTGTCAATCGTCTTGATCTGAGGATAGATATGTTCACAGAAATAGTCCACGCCTTTGTTCTGGAGCCCCACACAATTGAGCATCCCCTGTGCAGTCTCCACCATGCGGGGATAGTCATTACCCTGTCGGGGATGCAGGGTGGTACCTTTCACAATGATGCCTCCAATACCGTCGAGGGGCATAAAATCAGCAAACTCCAACCCATAGCCAAAGGTGCCAGAGGCTGTCATCACAGGGTTTTTCAGTGCCAGCGCACCTAATTTTACGCTTAAATCTGCCATAACACTTCTCAATTAGTCCCAAAGCAGGCTTTGGATATTAAACACCGGTCCATCCTTGCACACACACACATTGCCGTCAACGGTCTTCTCCACACAACAGAGACAGGCCCCAAGCCCACAGGCCATGAGGTTTTCCAACGAAGCCTCACAGGCAATGCCCTTGGCTTTGGCAAGTCGCGCTACAGCCTTCATCATGGGGGTAGGACCACAAGTACTGATACGGTCAAACGTCTCCTGGGTAAGGATATGATGGTTCGTCACAAAGCCCTTTTCCCCCTCAGAACCGTCTTCTGTGGTCACATACACGCGCCCGTACTTATTAAATTCATCTGTCAGCAACAGATCTTGCGCTGTTCTGGCACCTAGCAGAAAGGTTGGTTCGATCCCTGCCTGTTTCATCGCTGCACCCATATAAAGCAGGGGAGCGACCCCCACGCCACCACCTATCAGCAGCACTTTTTCACCTGTTTTAGCAGGCGTAAAGCCATTTCCCAGGGGTAATACGCAGTTCAACGTATCGCCAGCTTGTAAAGTAGCTAGTTTGCGCGTTCCATCACCCACTGTCGCTACAAGCAGCCAGAGCTCATTGAGGGTACGATCCACATAGTTGATAGAGATTGGACGGCGCAGGAAAGTACTTGCAGAACCGTCTACACGCACTTCTACAAACTGTCCGGGCAACATCTCAGGGAGGGGATTGTCGTCAGTGAGCCTGATGAGCACATAACGGGCATGAATCTGGGTCACTGACACCACCTTCAGGTCGAGGATATACTTCTTCATAAATATAGTATCTTTGCTTATTCGGTGCAAAGTTACAATTAAGCGGGTAAAATACCAAATAAAACAAAAAATTATTTCTTCTTAGGCTCAAACACGTCAAATGTCTGGTCATCATAGAAGATACGGATTTCAGTAATCCGGCGTTGTGGTTTGTCTATTATTTTTACCTCTTTGGGATAGGTTTCCGAACGTGTAGTTTTTACACTATTTGTTGCAGAAGATGTCGGAACACCATTTTGAGGTATCGTAGCAGGAGTGGTCTCAAAGTCGAGCATCAGATTTTGACTGACCTGTCCACCACCAGTGCCGTAAAGTTCATCTCCTTGGGGGAGGGAGGTGTCACCTTGGGCTGCTGGATTAGACTGATCTGGCAGGTACATGTCACCCACACCAAACATCAGCCAGTCTGTACTGATGTTAGGAATTTTCTTTTTTACTGCCTCCACGATGTTCAGGGTAGGACGGGTACGTCCGTTGAAGATGCTGCTAAGGGTGGCAGGCGACTGTCCGATGTAGTCGGCAAAAACTTGTTGAGTCATATGTTGAGACTCCATAATCTGACGAATTCTATCCTTCATTTTAGTAACGATAAGGGTTATGGGCCATTTTTGACCGTTTTTCTTTCGATTTACAAAGGTAAAACAAAAAATTGAATTATACAACAATTCAAAAGAGAATTTAAGATTTTATAATTTAAGTTTGCGTTTTTGAATTTGTAAATACAAAGGTGCGATAACCTGAATTCGTGCTTTAGAATTACAAATATAAATTTATGGAACTAAATCATTACAAAGCGTTACACGAAGATTTTAAGTCAAATAATTGGCTATTAACAAGGTATTTACGAATAAGAGTCCCTATAATAGCTGATATGCATATCTTAAGATGTATATAAACGAATATTTCGGGTGTATTTTATAGTATTTTAGCGTAATTTGTTGGTTGACAAGCAGTTACAAATTTACATATAGCACTGTATATTTATGAATATACAAAACCGAACACGTATATTTGAATATTGATATTAAAATTTTAGAAGATTAAATGTTACTTTGTAATCCGAAATATACAACTATAAACCTATAAAATCATAAACTCACATACAGATTTATAATTCAAAATCAAGAATATTAAATCCTAATAAACGTGAAAGCCAAATTTGGGGTGACCGAAAAATCGAAAAATTGGCATTACTCGCGTATTCTGAACCAGTCTCCGGAAGCCTGAAAATACGCGAGTTTTGAGGGGTACGAAATCATCCGAACTACCTGATTATAAGGGAAAAGAGCCAAAAAAAGGCACTCACGAAAAGTGCCGATTTTAAAAATTCTAGATCTGAAAAAACGTCCGAATTAGTGCAAAATGTAAAAAATCAATTCTTTCATCAGCTCCCCTGGAGGGGTATTTGGGTTGTCCAGACCCTTACTTTTCGCGTCGATCTCTCTAATTTTGGAAATGATCTGCATGGTCTTCACTCCTGTGTAGTTTCGCATGCCAACCATATAGTCTTTCGCCGCCCATGAATTTCGCAGTTCCAACCACTCTCCCACTGCCTCCTGACTCTTGTTATTTGGCGCATAATACGCGATCATGAGATTCTGGAAGAAATTAAAGAGCATTGGGAGAAATGAGTAAAGACTGCCAGCCTTTGGATTTTCGTCAAAATATTTGATGATCAGGTTTGCTTTGTATATATTTCGGTGCACCAGGGCATCACGAAGTTCAAAACCATTAAACTCCTTGCTCACCCCTATTTGCTCTTCCACAATCTCAGGTGTCACGTTGCGCTGCCCTTCGGGAAGAGACAAAATCACCTTATCGAGCTCACTGGTGAGGCGACTCAGGTCTGCACCGATGTTATCACTGATCATCTGGGTGGATTTAGGGTCGATTTTCACGTTTTTGGCTCCCAGATAACGCTCGATGAACACTGGCAGGTCGCGATCTTTGAGTTTTTTGCTTTCAAAAAGCACGCCAGCCCCCTGAATAGCCTTCACATATTCCTTCTTTCTACCGTCAATCGCACCGTTTTTATGGCACATCACCAGGATGGTAGACCGCAGGGGAGCCTTGAAATACTTCTCCAGAGGCTCTGTCTGCTTCACATTTTGGGCCTCTTTGACGATTACCACCTGATATTCTGCCATCATCGGATAACGACGCGCATAGTCAGCTATCTGTGAGGCCGTCACATCTGAGCCGAATAGCACCGTCTGATTGAAATCACGCTCTTCAGGCTGCAACACATGGTCTGCGATATAATCAGCAATACGGTCGATATAATAGGACTCCTCACCCATCAGATAATAGACAGGTACGAACTTCCGGGCCTCCAGATCCTTCATAATCTGGCCAAAACTGACATTTTTTGCTTCTGCCATGATGCTATTTGAGAGTTTTTTCGTAATTTTGCGGCTACAAAGTTAGTGCAAATCGGGCGAAATACAAAATAATCACGCTTATTTTTATTGCCGAGATGCAGCCTGAGTTATCAAAAGTTGCAAAAATGGTTCGATTAAACCTACCTCCATACCCGATAAAAATCACAGAAAAGGGTGCAAAACGGTATATTTTCGACTTTTTACGTCGGAAATACGTGGCCTTGACGCCCGAAGAATGGGTGCGCCAGCATTTCGTGCACTTCCTGGTGGAACACAAAGGCTATCCGAAGGGACTGTTGGCCAATGAAGTGGAACTGAAGGCAGGTGAGAAGCGCCTGCGCTGCGACACCTTATTATATACAGCCGACACCCACCCGAGGATGATTATCGAATACAAGGCCCCCACCATACAAATTCAGCAGAAGACTTTCGACCAGATATCGGCCTACAATCTCCTGCTGAAAGTGGATTATCTCATTGTCAGCAACGGTCTCCAGCATCATTGTTGTAGGATGGATTACGACACCCAGTCTTACACGTTCCTGGAGGGTATTCCTGACTATGAAAAACTATAACACCCAGATTATTCCATATCGCTGGCGTCGGTGGTCTTTTTCGACGAAGCTGTCTTACGGATGGCACGCTTGCGTGTCTTCTTCTCCACACTAACAGCTTTGTCTACCTTTACACCTGCCAGTTCGGGATCGATCATGATACGTCCGCAATACTCACAGACGATAATCTTCTTGTGCATCTTGATGTCGAGCTGACGCTGGGGCGGAATCTTGTTGAAGCAACCGCCACAGGCATCACGCTGCACGTAGACGATACCCAGACCATTACGTGCATTCTTACGGATACGCTTAAACGAGGTAAGCAGACGGTTTTCAATCTTCGACTCCAGGTCCTTCACCTTCTCCTTCAGCTTTTCTTCCTCAGCGCGAGTCTCAGTCACGATCTCTTCAAGCTCTTCTCGCTTCACCTCGAGATCCTTTTTCTTCTCCTCGATAACCTCCTCATTCTGAACGAGTTCATCCTTTTTCTCCTGGATGCGCGTATTAGCCTCACGGATCTTCTTGTTGCAGAGTTCAATCTCCAGTGTCTGGAACTCGATCTCCTTGCTCAGGGTATCATACTCACGGTTGTTCTTCACCTCGTCAAGCTGGGCCTTATAACGAGCCACGCTCGACTCTGCATTAGCAATCTCGCCCTTCTTCTGGACGATGGCCTGCTGGAACTCGGCAATCTCGGCCTTGATCTTCTCCATACGGGTGGTCAGACCTTCGATCTCATCTTCCAGGTCCTGAACCTCAAGGGGAAGTTCACCTCTCAACGCACGCTTCTCGTCGATCGACGAGAGGGCTGTCTGAAGCTGGAACAGGGTCTTCAGCTTCTCTTCTACTGACAAATCTGTCGGATCTTTCTTTGCCATAATTTTCTTTACAATTTATAAATATAATATTGGATTCGTATTTGTCTCTGCAATCACGGTCTTCACGCCTGGACAGGTCTGCTGGATAATCTCCTGAAACACCTCCGTCGTGAACTGCTCACTCTGATAGTGCCCGATGACGCAGATCTGGATCTGTTGTTCATACCCGAAATACTGGTGATAGTGCATCTCCCCCGTTATAAAGGCGTCAGCCCCGTTTTTCAGGGCTTCGTCGAGCAGGAAGTCCCCTGCCCCGCCACAGATGGCCACTCGCTTCACAGGACGGCGTAACAGCTCATTACACTGCGCACATTCCACGCCAAAGGTCTTTTTCACCAGGATGACAAAGTCATCGGCAGCCATGGGCTCGGCAAACGCGCCAATCACCCCACTGCCAGCCTCCAGACCATTCACCTGTTTGGCAGCAAAGAACTGCACGTTCTGGAGCCCCAGTTTCTGGGCAATCCGGAAATTCACCCCACCCTTCGCGTTGTCCATGTTCGTATGCATCGAGATGACGCAGATATCACGCTGGATGGCTTTTCTCACAGTCCGCTGAACGTCTGTCAGATCACTGATGGTCTTCAGTCCCCTGAACAACAGGGGATGGTGGCTGACAACCAGGTTGCAGCCCTTCTGTATGGCCTCGTCAAGGATCTTTTCGTTGACGTCCAGACACAACAATGCCCCTGAAACCTCCGTCTCTGTCAATCCTACCTGCAAGCCAGCATTATCCCAGCTTTCTTGCAGAGGCAGAGGCGCGAATTGTTCAAGGGCGCACAAAACCTCCTTAATTTTCACGCTGCAAAGTTACGAATAAAAGCCGAGACTCTGCCCCGGCCATGTTATTTATTAAACGTTTTTAACGCTTTACCAGTCACTGAGTCTGGCTTCGACCTCGATTTTACGCTCCAGACCATCTTCCAAGGCCGGGAAAAAGTCGATCCCAGTCAGTCGCTCTATCTCATCCACAGTCCTGACGGCTTCCTGAAGTGTCTGTTTCTGCCCCACATTCCGGTAGATAAAGCCGATAGCCTTGGGGTTGCTGCCCTTCCGACAGAGAATCACCTTGAAGAAGGCGTCGGGCACACGCACTTTATTCTTGCCGATTGTACGGGGATTATGCGCCTCATAGACAGGTCCGCAGACGATGTCGATGGCCCCATATTCCCTGGCCCACGAACGGCACTGGATTTCCAGGTCATTCCACTCGTTCTTGTTCAACCCGTGGTTCTGCGGACAGATATTCGTAAAGAGGAACGACTCGTTCATGGCCCTGCGATCCCACTTGTTGTCACCTGCAGGACACATGTGTCCTCGGTCATACCGTGAGTTGTAATAATCGTTGTTCGTAGCCCTGGGACTAACGTCCAGATCTTCCGTGAAGAGCACCTGTTTACGCTGGTTCTGCCCCCTGGTATGCTCGCGTGTCAGGTGCCAGGCCACCCAGTTGGGATTCTTCGTCTCACGGTTATACGAGGTGGTATACCCTGTACGCGTCAGAATCTGCTCAGGACGGTCTTTCAAGGGCGCTGGGAGCTCATATTTGGTCGGGGTGCTATGGTGGGCGTTCTGTCCATTACAAGCTGTCACAGACAACGTGAAGGCCATCAGCGCGAGCGTCATCTTCCCCAGGGAGTCGAAGAGTCGCCTGTCCACCAGCCAGATGGCGATTCCCAGTGCCAGGACAGAGGCTGCCACACAACCGATGGTCAGCACCACCACCCACATAAAGGCCTCCAGTGGGGCTATGCCTCCCAGGAGAATACCCACAAGCAACAGGGGCATCGTAGCGATACCCATCACCGACAGACTGGCACAGGTCTTCGAGAAGACAGCCTGCAGACTTCTTTTCAGGAAGGGTAACAGGGCCTTCTGGTGCGACGCGCCATTGCCGCGCAGGAACTCATACTGCTGTTCATCGGTCTTCAAAGCTTCGATATAGGTGCTGAACCCCTGGATGAGTCTGATGGCCGAATGACCTGACAAAAGGGCAGTCACCGGCACAAACCACTGGGCTGCAAGGGAATGGGCTGGCGATAC
Organism: uncultured Prevotella sp.; assembly: GCA_900314995.1. GTDB lineage: Bacteria > Bacteroidota > Bacteroidia > Bacteroidales > Bacteroidaceae > Prevotella. The sequence continues at coordinate 19,614 of OMXK01000011.1, read as the reverse complement.
GGCCAACAGGAGCCAGAGCCCTACAAGCAGGGTACTCACCAACAGTCCCACCCCGATGGGCAGGGCATAACGGCCCAGTTCCAGTTTGCAGCGCTTCGTCACAAGCCACGTCAGCCAACCAGTAGCCAACAGCAGCCAGAGGAGCGACAGCCAGAGCTTGTCGACCTTGACCAGTGCCCACACCACCCCACAGAGCAGGAGCAGTTGCACCCCCATCTGGACGATGGCAATGCCGAAGGTCATCAGTCGGGAACGGTCCAACAACCAGAGGATGCCTGCAGGAATGACTGCCAACAGTCCGCCTAACACGAGTGATAAGATGATGCCTGTATTCATGATTTGTCGTTTTCTAGGGTTATTACTTGGTCGGCTCTGCTGATCACCTGATACTTTCTACTGGCCACCAGAACTGTTTTCCCGGCTGCTGCCTGGGCTTTCAGCAGGCTGATCAGCCGTTCGGTATCTTCTGGGGTCAACAGGGCCGTAGGCTCGTCTGCCACGATAATTGGCTTGTCCGGAGCTTCCCGGATGGTCTTTTCCGCCAGTTGGCAGATAGCCTCCGACGAAAGAGGTGCTGGTGCTTCCACGACGGCACGTTTGGGCAACAGGGCATCCCACACGGCATAGTCTGCTTCCTCGGGTTCTTCCGGTGCCACCTCTTCCAACTGGTGCCCCAGCATCTGGAGGGTCTGTGGCAGATAGACCATCATCCGACGGAAAGCATGGGAGGATCTGACGGTCAACAGTTCCCCGTCAACACTCACAAACCCCGCTTTCACGGGCAGAAAACCCATCAGCGTACGGATAAAGGCTGTCTTGCCCGAACCTTCCGGTCCGGTGATGCAGGTCAGCTCTCCGTCTCTGGCGATAAACGACAGGTTGGTGGCCAATATCTTTTCTCCCACGGCTATCGTGGCGTCTTTAACCTCTAACATCATTAAGAATTCAGCCACAAAGGTACAAAAAAATTAATAACTGCTGATTGATTATGGAGATTTTTTGTACCTTTGCAGCGATTTTATGAGTTTCGACATCAAAGAGCAACCTGATAGTTGGCGTTTACCGGCAGAATGGGAACCGCAAATGGGTGTGCAGCTGACTTGGCCGCACGAGCATACTGATTGGGCACCGATGCTGGAGGAGATTACGGCTACCTATGAGGAGATGGCCCGTGAGATCAGTCGGCGCGAAGCGTTGCTGATCGTAGGAAAGAAGGGGTATGATATCCCTTCCGACGACACTTGGGCACGCGACCATGGCTTCATCTCCCTCATCGATGACCAAGGTCATCGTCGGCTGATCGACTTCCGTTTCAATGGCTGGGGCGAGAAGTTCCCCGCCGAACAGGACAATGCCATCAATGCCCGGCTCTATCAGCAGGGTATCGTCTCGGGTGAATATATCGACTGTCTCGATTTTGTCCTTGAGGGTGGCTCCATCGAGAGCGACGGTCAGGGCACCGTCTTCACGACCACAGGCTGTCTGTTGGCCCCGCATCGCAACCAGCCCCTCACGAAGGCACAGATTGAGGCGCACCTGCTCCGGGAACTCCACGCCCGACGCATTCTTTGGATCGACCATGGCAACCTGACAGGTGATGATACCGACGGCCATATCGACACGTTGGTACGCATTTGTCCGAACGACACGTTATTGTACGTGGGGTGCGATGACCCTGCCGATGAACAGTATGCCGGACTCAAACTGATGGAAGAACAGCTCCAGACGTTCCGCACATGCGATGGGCAGCCTTATCATCTGGTAAAACTCCCTATGCCCAGGCCTATCTGGTTTGAGGGCGAACGGCTGCCGGCCACTTACGCTAACTTCCTGATTATCAACGGGGCTGTACTCTGTCCTGTCTATGACCAGCCAGACCTTGATGCCATCGCCCTCCGACTGATTGGCGAGGCATTCCCCGACCGTCAGATGGTCCCCATCGATTGCCGTAGTATCATCAAACAACATGGCAGCCTCCACTGCTGTACCATGCAATTTCCCAAAATATGAAGATAGGATTCATACAACAAGCCAACAGCGCTGACAGGCATCAGAATATCCTGCGCCTGTCAGAAGGCATTGCCGACCTCGCCCGACGAGGGGCAGAACTCATCGTACTGCAGGAACTCCACAACTCCCTGTATTTCTGTCAGGTGGAGGATGTGGCCAATTTCGACCTCGCGGAACCCATCCCCGGTCCCTCGACCAAGCTCTATGGCGAACTGGCCCGACAGTTTGGGGTGGTCATTGTCACCTCACTCTTTGAGCGACGGGCAGCAGGACTTTACCATAACACAGCCGTGGTACTCGAGAAGGACGGTTCCATCGCAGGCATCTACCGTAAGATGCACATCCCCGACGATCCGGCCTATTACGAGAAGTTCTATTTCACCCCCGGCGATCTCGGGTTCCACCCCATCCAGACCTCTGTCGGCCGTCTGGGTGTCATGGTATGCTGGGACCAGTGGTATCCTGAGGCAGCCCGTCTGATGGCCCTCCAGGGGGCCGAGATCCTCATCTACCCCACGGCCATCGGCTATGCGGCTAGTGACACCCCCGAAGAACAGCAGCGCCAGCGCAGGGCCTGGCAGACGGTCATGCGCGGACACGCTGTGGCCAACGGACTTCCCGTTCTGGCCGTTAATAGGGTCGGCCTTGAAAAGGATCCCAGCGGCCAGACCGAGGGCATCCAGTTCTGGGGCACCTCTTTCCTTGCTGGTCCTCAGGGCGAGATCATCTATGAGTCAGCCCCCGACGAAGAGGAGAGCATCATCATCGACATCGATCTCCAGCACTCCGAGGATGTGCGTCGCTGGTGGCCTTTCCTGCGCGACCGTCGCATCGATGCCTATGGGGATATCCTCCGCCGCTTTATCGATTAATCAACTTCAAACACAACCAAGAGATATGTCAAACTTACTCAGATTTCAGGTCGTAGAAGAGGCCTTTAAGAAAAAGGCCCGTGAGGTGCCAACACCCTCAGAACGACCTTCCGAATATTTCGGCAAATACGTCTTCAACCGCCAGAAGATGTTCAAGTACCTCCCGGCAGAGGTCTACAACAAGATGATCGATGTGATGGACAATGGTGCCCGTCTCGACCGGAGCATCGCTGATGCGGTGGCTGAAGGCATGAAGAAATGGGCCCAGGAGATGGGCGTCACCCACTATACCCACTGGTTCCAGCCCCTCACGGAAGGTACGGCCGAGAAGCACGATGCCTTCGTGGAGCACGATGGCAAGGGGGGCATGATGGAGGCGTTCAGTGGCAAACTGCTCGTCCAGCAGGAACCGGATGCTTCTTCTTTCCCCAATGGTGGTATCCGCAACACCTTCGAGGCTCGTGGCTATTCGGCCTGGGATCCCACCTCACCGGTATTCATCATCGACGACACACTGTGTATCCCCACCATCTTCATCGCCTATACAGGTGAGGCGCTCGACTATAAGGCTCCCCTGCTCCGTTCCATCCGTGCGGTCACCAAGGCTGCCAAGGAGGTCTGTGATTATTTCTATGAGGATGTGAAGAAGGTACAGGTGAATCTGGGTTGGGAACAGGAGTATTTCCTCGTCGACGAGGGTCTCTATTCAGCGCGCCCTGACCTGCTGATGACCGGACGCACACTGATGGGTCATGAGAGTGCGAAAAACCAGCAGATGGATGATCATTACTTCGGCACGATTCCTGATCGCGTACAGGCTTTCATGAAGGATCTGGAGATCCAGGCGCTGGAGCTGGCCATCCCTTGTAAGACGCGTCACAACGAGGTGGCGCCCAATCAGTTTGAGTTGGCCCCGATCTACGAGGAGTGCAACCTGGCGGTCGACCATAACATGCTGCTCATGTCACTGATGAAGCGCGTGGCCCGTAACCACGGTTTCCGTGTGTTGCTCCACGAAAAGCCTTTCGACGGGATCAATGGTTCGGGTAAGCACAACAACTGGAGTCTGACGGCCACCCAGAAGAAAGGGTCTGTCCTCCTCCATGCGCCCGGTAAGACACCGGAAGAGAATCTGCGCTTCGTCACGTTTATCGTGGAGACGCTCATGGCTGTCTATCGCCACAATGGACTGTTGAAGGCCTCGATTGTCAGTGCCACGAATGCGCATCGTCTGGGTGGCAATGAGGCGCCCCCAGCCATCATCAGCTCGTTCCTCGGCAAACAACTCACTGAACTCCTCGATCATATCGAACTCTCCGACAAGGACGAGCTCTTCAACCTGAAGGGCAAGCGAGGCATGGAGATCGACATCCCGCAGATCCCCGACCTCATCATCGACAATACCGACCGCAACCGCACCTCACCCTTCGCCTTTACGGGTAATCGCTTTGAGTTCCGCGCCCCTGGCTCTTCTGCCAACTGCGCCTCGGCGATGATTGCCCTCAACTCGGCGATGGCAGAAGCGCTCATCGACTTCAAGGCGCGTGTCGATGCCAAGATAGCCAAGGGCGACAACAAGGTATCGGCCATCCTCGATGTGTTGCGCGAGGATATCAAGACCTGTAAGCCTGTGCGTTTCGATGGCAACGGCTACAGTGAGGCCTGGGTGGTGGAAGCCCGCCGCAGGGGGCTCGATGTGGAGAAGTCGTGCCCGAAGATTATCGAGCACTACCTCGATGAGTCGTCCATCCGCATGTTCGAGGCCACGAAGGTCATGAACCGCAAGGAACTGGAGGCGCGCAACGAGGTGAAATGGGAGACTTACGTGAAGACGGTTCAGATTGAGGCCCGTGTCATGGGTGACCTCTCGATGAACCATATCATCCCAGTCTCTACCCACTACCAGTCGCAGCTCATCAAGAACGTACAGGGTATGAAGGATGTGTTCCCGGTAGAGCGCGCAGAACGGCTCTCTGCCCGTAACATGAAACTGATTGAGGAGATTGCCGAGCGCACAGAGCGCATCGAACAGTTGGTTGAGGAACTGACGGATGCCCGTCGCATTGCCAATCGCATCCCGGCTATCCACCAGCGTGCCATTGCCTACCATGACACGGTTTGTCCCAAGATGGAGGCGATCCGCACCGAGATCGACCATCTCGAAATGATTGTCGAAGATGGGCTCTGGTCTCTTCCCAAATACCGGGAGCTCCTGTTCATCAGGTAGAAGTTATGCCCCCCTGCATAATAAAAGCCCCGCATTCTGCGAGGCTTTTATTATTTGTCTAATACTTCGTATACCGAATTATTAGACTTATATTCCGGAACAATCTCCTTCATTTTCCGGACAGTCTCCATATCATCATAATGCTTCGAAATCTCCACCAACTCATCCACCTGCCGGCTGATATCCGCAAAGTCATACTCCCGGACCTCTGCAATACGGATCTTCTCATGGAACGTCGGCTTCGTACCCTCCAACTCGTTCAGCACTTCCTCATAGAGCTTCTCACCCGGACGCAAACCCGAGATCTTGATCTCAACATTCTTGGCACCAGAGAGTTTGATCATACGCTTAGCCAACTCTACGATCTTCACGGGCTGACCCATATCGAACACAAAGATCTCACCGCCATTTCCCTTCGTACCGGCCTCCAGCACGAGCTTACAGGCCTCAGGAATCAGCATGAAGAACCTGACAATACGCTCGTCAGTAACCGTCACAGGCCCACCGTTCTTGATCTGCTCCCTGAACAAGGGAATCACCGAACCATTTGAGCCCAGCACATTGCCGAAACGCGTCGTCACGAACTGCGTCCTGTAGGTCTGTTTCTCCATCTCCGCACTCTGCTTATTGTTCAGGAGATGCAGGTATTCCGGCGTCTTCTTGTTCTTGATGGCCTGATCGAGACTCTGCACGTAGATCTCACAGATACGCTTCGAGCAACCCATCACGTTGGTCGGATTCACGGCCTTGTCGGTCGAGATCATCACGAACTTCTTCACCCCGTATTTCACGGCGTAGTCAGCGATGATCTTCGTACCCCAGATATTGTTCAGCACAGCCTCCGAGGGGTTGTCCTCCATCATCGGCACATGCTTGTAGGCAGCAGCATGGAACACGTAGTCAGGCCTGAACGTACTGAAGATCTCCTCCATACGGCGCTGACGGCTGATACTCGTCACCACCACCTCCGCCTCAATGTCAGGGAAGTCCCTCGCCATCATCAGACGGATATCGTGCTGGGGCGTCTCGGCCTGGTCGATAAGCATCATCTTGGCCGGTTTGAAGGCGGCCACCTGGCGCACCATCTCCGAACCGATACTACCGGCAGAACCCGTAATCAGCACACGCGTACCCTTCAGCAGTTCCTCCACCGACTTCAGGTCCACGCGGATCTCGTCTCTGGGCAACAGCTCCTCCACGCTGACCTCACGCATCGTCAGATTGCCTATATAGTCGTCGTTGAAGTCTTCGTCCGGATTCATTTCCTTGGCGCCTTCTGCCATGAAGATCTTAGCACCGGCTCCAAGAATCTTATCCTGCAGGGCCTGATTATTGCGGAAATCCTTGACGCGTGAAGGCGATACCAGAACGCCCTCAATATCATTTTCTTTGATAATCGCAGCAACATCCTGATCAATGGAATAGACTTTCTCGCCAAGCACTTCCACATGTTTTAGATTCTTCCCATGCGTAATAAAACCTTTTACGAGGTAACGCCTAGGACGCTCGGAACGGATATGCTTCGCCAGGCCCACGCCATCGGCCACCATACCATAGATCAGCACGCGGATAGCCCGGGAGTTCGAGAACGCCACGTCGTAGAGTGTCTTGACTACGACACGCAATGCCCACATCAGCAGCGTGGAGACAAGATAGATGAGGAAGATACTGGTTGTGCTGAAATTCACGAACCACTCGTTATAATAACGGTCCAAGAGGATATCAACAATTGTCACGATTCCCAGCGACACCAGATTGCCATACACCACGCGCATCAAGTCGACGAAACTTGAAAAACGCATAAAGCCCGAATAGGTGTGGAACAGCTTAAATCCTGGTAGACTCAACAATACAAAGCAGATCAGAGTATTCATGACTCTGAAGCCGTTTTCCAGTGCAATCGAAGCACTGTTGAATATCCAGTATGTTACGAGTCCGCTAAAAATGATAATGAAGCAGTCTATCATCAGAATGCTCCAATACGGCAACGAGTTTTTCGTAAAATACCAGTTTAATATCTTGTCAAATGGATTCTTCATTTACTATCATCTCCAATTCGGGTGCAAAATTAGCACAAATATTGGAATAAAACAAATATTCATTATTTTATTTCATTTTTTCGGCGAAAAACCACTCACCTTTCTAGTCCTGAATCGTCTTTTTCGCATTAATTCCTTCAAAATTTGGTGATACCGAATTATTGTTGTAATTTTGCGGCTTGAAAATAGAATAAGGTATAAATATGCTGAACGGAAAGACGGTTTTGATTACGGGAGGAACAGGTTCCTTCGGTAATAAGTTTGTTGAGACAATCCTGCGCGATTATCCCGGTGTGAAGAAGATTGTGATCTACTCACGCGGCGAACTGAAGCAGTATAACATGAAACAGCGCTACCCCGCCAAGGATTACCCCATGCTGCGGTTCCTCATCGGTGATGTGCGCGATGCAGAACGTCTGAAGATGGCCTGTGAAGGAGTCGATGTGATTATCCACGCTGCTGCTATCAAACAGGTGGATACGGCTGAGTACAACCCCCGCGAATGTATCAAGACGAATGTGAACGGTGCGGTGAATGTGATCGATGCGGCCATTGCCTGCGGTGTAAAGGATATTGTGGCACTCTCGACCGATAAGGCCTGTGCCCCCATCAACCTCTATGGCGCCACCAAGCTCACCTCCGACAAGCTGTTCATCGCAGCCAATAATATAAAAGGTTCGCGCGAGATGCGATTCTCGGTCGTACGCTATGGCAACGTGATGGGCAGCCGCGGTTCGGTCATCCCGTTCTTCATCAAATTGCGCGATGAGGGTGCGACGGAGCTCCCCATTACCGACAAGCGGATGACGCGCTTCAACATCTCGCTCCAGGAGGGTGTCGACCTCGTCATGTGGGCGCTGGGCCATCATCTGGGTGGTGAACTCTTCATCCCGAAGATTCCCTCTTATCGCATCACCGACGTGGCGACTGCCATTGCCCCCGACCTGAAACAGGTGGAGGTGGGTATCCGTCCGGGCGAGAAGCTCCACGAGGAGATGATTACGGCCACCGACTCGCTGAGCACCATCGACCTGGGTAAGTACTATGCCATCCTACCCTCGATCGTGTTCGACGGACGCACCCCGGAGGACTATCTCAAGCACCACAACGCGAAATTCGTGGAACAGGGCTTCTACTATGCTTCAAACAACAACGAGCAGTGGGACACCGTAGAGACGCTCCGCGAAAAGTTCCGCCAACTCATCCCAGGCTTCTAAATCACTCAAAAATACAAGAAACTTATGACAACAGGAAACGTACGTCCGGCCGACATGGAGCGCATCACGACGCCCGAACTGGCCCAGAAATTTATCGACGAACAGATCAGTGAGCTGCGTGCTCAGATTGGCGACAAGAAAGTGCTGCTGGCCCTCTCGGGAGGTGTCGACTCTTCCGTGGTGGCTGCCCTGCTTATCAAGGCTGTCGGCAAACAGCTGGTATCTGTTCATGTGAATCACGGTCTGCTGCGCAAAGGCGAGCCAGAGCAGGTGGTTCGTGTATTCCGCGACGAACTCGACGCCAATCTGGTGTATGTCGATGCCACCGACCGGTTCCTCGACAAACTGGCAGGTGTGGCCGATCCCGAACAGAAGCGCAAGATTATCGGTGCAGAGTTCATCCGCGTGTTTGAGGAAGAGGCGCGCAAGCTCTCTGGCATCAGTTTCCTCGCCCAGGGCACCATCTATCCCGATATCGTGGAGTCTGGTCCTGTAAAGTCGCATCACAACGTGGGCGGTCTGCCTGAGGATCTGCAGTTCGAACTCGTGGAGCCCATCAAACTGCTGTTTAAGGATGAGGTTCGTGTCGTCGGCAAACAGCTTGGCCTGCCCGATAACATGGTGTTCCGCCAGCCGTTCCCCGGCCCAGGTCTGGGTGTACGTTGCACAGGTGCCATCACCCGTGATCGCCTGGAGGCACTGCGCGAGTCTGACGCGATTCTGCGCGAGGAATTCGCCAAGAACGGCCTCGAGGGCAAGGTCTGGCAGTATTTCACCATCGTGCCCGACTACAAGTCAACCGGTGTCAAGGACAACAAGCGCTCTTGGGACTGGCCCGTCATCATTCGTGCCGTGAACACGCGTGATGCCATGACAGCCACCATCGAGGAGATTCCCTATGCCCTGTTGCATCATATCACCCAGCGCATCATCACCGAGGTTCCCGGCGTGAATCGTGTCCTTTACGATCTCACTCCGAAACCCACCGGCACCATCGAGTGGGAATAACTCTCCTCTGGGGCCAGGCCCCAAAACTAAGTGCTAGGGTCAGGCCCCAACATCAAATTTTAGTGCTGGGGTCAGGCCCCGAGGTTAAGTATCTTTTGGAAACTTAACTTCGGGGCCTGGCCCCAGCGTTAAGTTTCCGTATTTTTCGACGGCTTCATAATAAGTGTCAAGGCTGCCGATGTCAAATCGTCCGGCACTCATCGGCCAGGCATGCATCGTTGTATGTTCCACCATGTAGTGGGCCAGATTGCCGGGAGCATCCTTGCCACAGCCATTCTCTACGGCATGGCGCACGAGATCGAGGTCTTGCTTCAGATAGATATAGAACGGAGGCACAGCCCAATGGCTCTTCGGCACCTGAGGTTTTTCTTCCATCCCCAGCACTTTGTTTTGGGAATCAAGCTCCACCACACCAGTACGCTGCAGTTTCTCGATCGACGGCTGTTCATGGCACATGATACAACTCGTCTGTTTCTCCTTCGCAAAGTCCACGAACTCCTGGAACGAGAAGAACAGCAGGTTATCCGCAGCCACCACCAGCATATCATCGTCTATCTGCAGTTTCTCCATTGCAAACAGCAGGTCGCAAACAGCCCCCAGTCTGGTCTCGTTCGTCTCTGTCCCGTCATCCACGATCGTGATTTTTTTACTCTGGGGCCAGGCCCCAGAGTAAAGTTTTGCCCAGTTTTCGAAGATCGGGGCGAACTTATGATTGGTAATAATGATATGCTCATCGATATCAGGGATGATATCGATATCATCAAGCATCCTCCCGAGAATCGTATTCTCGCCTATCTTCAACAACGGTTTGGGGAAATTCTTCGTGAGTTCCCCTAATCGGGTAGCGTACCCGGCAGCGATTACAATATTCTTCATCCGTCGAAATCCTTAGGCTGGGTTAACCATAAAATTGTTTGTACCATCGGGCGAACTCCCTCAATCCCTCTCGCAGGGTGATCTTCGGTGTAAAGCCGAAATCACGCTCCAGGGCAGTGGCGTCAGCATAGGTTGTGGGCACGTCTCCGGGCTGCATGGGCACCAGCTGCTTATGGGCCTCGAAATCGAAATCCTTGGGCAGGACCCCGGCTGCAACCAGCTCTTCCTGTAGGATCTGCACGAAATCCAACAGATTCTCAGGCTGACCGCCACCGATATTATAGACGGCGTATGGCGGCACCGGCAGTCCATCCTCACCTTTCTTGCGCTCCGGAGCTCCCTGCATCACACGCACAATACCCTCCACGATATCGTCGACATACGTAAAATCCCTGCGACAGTTACCATAGTTGAAGATCTGGATGGTCTCGCCCTTCAGCAGTTTGTTGGTAAACCCGAAGTACGCCATGTCAGGTCTTCCCGCAGGCCCATACACCGTGAAGAACCGCAGTCCCGTCGTAGGGATATCATACAGTTTCGAGTAGCAGTGCGCCATCAGCTCATTTGATTTCTTCGTGGCGGCATACAGACTCACGGGATTATCCACCCGGTCGTCCGTCGAGAAAGGCACCTTCTTATTGCCCCCATACACGCTCGAGCTCGACGCATACACCAAATGCACAACTTTGCCTCTGGGGTCAGGCCCCGAACTAAAGTTTTCATCGCTGGGGTCAGGCCCCGAAGTTAAGTTTTCGCTAGGACCTGTCCCTTGCGACTTAGTTTCGGGGCCTGACCCCAGCGATGAGTGGCGGCAGGCCTCGAGGATGTTGTAGAAACCGATCAAGTTCGACTGGATATACGCATCGGGATTGGTAATCGAATACCTCACACCGGCCTGTGCAGCCAGATTCACCACGATCTGCGGCTTATACGTCTCAAAAATCCCATCGACAGTGGCCTTGTCCGCAATATCGCCCTTAATATAATGATAGGTGATGCCCTCAGGCACCAGCTGCTCCAACTCTTTCTTGCGCCACGCCTTCAACCTGACGTCATAATAGTCGTTCTCGTTGTCAATATTGATAATGGTAGTCCCTTCGGTATCTGCAAACAGCCGTTTGATCAGATTGCTGCCGATAAACCCCGCACCACCAGTTACCAAGATACTTTTGTGATTCAAATCAATCTTTTCCATATACTATAATATTCATACAAACCTTGCCCCGTCGTCTGGTTTCACCCAGAACACCTTGAACGTCTTCTCATACTCCGGAAACTCCTCCAGATAACGCGCTGTAAGCGTCTTTTCAATCTCATCTTTATGCGCCGGATCCACCAAGGCGATGCAGGCTCCTTTGAATCCCGCGCCCGAGAATCTTCCACCATACACCCCCGGCAACGACCGCATGATCTCATAGATGGCGATAAGCTCGGGCGACCCACACTCATAGTTGTGGATTGAACTCTCGCACGAGTCAAACGAGAGCTTTCCGAAAAGCTTCAGATTACCCGTCTCCCAGGCCGTAACTCCCTGACGCACACGACGATACTCCGAATAGAAGTGTTCCGCCCTACGGGCAAATCTCGCAGGCATCGCGATACGTGTCTTCTCGAAAGTCGCCTTCGGAATATCCCGCAGAAACGTCTTGTCAAACGTCTTCAGCGGCTGCTCCGTATACGCCAGCATATTCCAAGCTGCCGTCTTACACTCAAACACCCGCAGGTTGTAGTCCGAATTCACCAGACTTCGCGTAAGACCGGAGAAGAAGATACCGATCTCAAACGCCGGCATCTCCGGGTTCCGCTTGATGATGCGCCAATCGTTCGAGTCGCAATCCAGGAACAACAACCCGTCCTTCCTGCCCAGTGCGATGCACGCCTGATCCAGCAGACCATTGTTCAGACCGATATACTCGCGCTCCGCCTCCGAGGCAATCTTCACCACCTCAAACGGCTGCAGCGTGATCTCATTCGCCTTCGCAAACGCCATCACATACGCGATCAGCACGGCAGCACTCGAACTCAGGCCACCCACCGGCAACGAGCCCTGGATGACCCCCGTGATACCCCGCTTCAGCTCAAACCGCTTCCGCAAAGCATACTTCGCACCCCGGGCATAGTCGCCCCAATGGCCCTCCTTCACCTGCGTAGGCGCATCGATCTCAAAATCCACTATGCCCTCGAAGGTCTTCGACTCCAGGTGCACATGCCCCTCTGGTTGGGTGGAGGGCGAGAACCACAAGTCCACCCCTTTATCAATCGCAAAACCCGTCACCAGCCCATGCTGATGATCCACATGCGCCCCCAAGGGACACACCCTATACGGCGCAAAAATATGATACTGATATGCTTCCATGTCTGCAAAGGTACGAATAAGTGAGGAAAATACAAAATAAAAGAGGTGTATTTTTATTTTCGAACGAAAGTACTTTCGAGGTACCGCCTCAAAATTAGTACAAATCGGGTAAAAAACCAAATATATTTTGAATTTTTTCTCGACGCCGCCCTAATTTCGACCTATTCGACTCACCTCTGGGGTCAGGCCCCGAAATAAAGTATCTTTTGGAAACTTAACATTGGGGCCTGGCCCCAGCACTAAAATTTCATCTCGGGGCCTGGCCCCAGCACTTAGTTTTGGGGCCTGACCCCAGAGATGAATGCCCCTAGAGTAAAAAAAAACGCGAAAAAATTTGGCCGTATCAGAAAAACTTCTTACCTTTGCAGCCGATGTTATACATTAAATTTAGCTAGGAAATGACACGACAACCCAGATTATCAAGTCAAAGCGGCATCTACCACGTGATGCTCAGAGGCGTAAATCGTCAACAGATCTTCGAAGACGACGACGATTACCGCAAGTTTATCATGATCCTCCACGACATGACCTCGCCAAAAGACGAGTTAAAACGTCCTTTACCCCCGCGTTGCGCATTTTACACTTACTGTCTCATGCCCAACCATGTCCATCTCCTCATCCAAGAGAAGGAAGAGAAACTCTCGAAGACCGTCAAGCAGATCGCTTCGCGCTACGCGATGTACTACAACAACAAGTACGAACATTTCGGACATCTCTTCCAAGACAGATTCAAGAGCGAGCCCGTCGAATCCTATTCATATTTCCTGACGCTCATCCGATACATCCACCAGAACCCGGTTGCAGGTAGGCTATGCCAGCGTGTCGAGGATTACGATTGGAGCAGCTGGGCAGAATACACCAATGCGCCCAATCGGGTGTCCGCCATTTGTGCTGTCGCCACCGTCCTTAACAGGATCCCACTCGACGAGCTGAGAGAACAAGTCCACACGCCTTTGCCGAAAGCCCAGCAAGTCCTCGATTTCGACAGATACCGTGGAATTGCCCCAACCGAGGCGGTAATCGACTTCCTTAATTCTGCCTATCATGTGAAAGACCCCAAAGACCTCAAGACTTACCCCAAAGTGCAACGCGACGAGATTCTGCAGGCTGCCCTGGACTTCGGAGCCGGTATAAACCAGCTCTCCTGCCTCACCTCCATCAGCACTTACATCATTTCGCACGCTGGGGTCAGGCCCTAAAACTTAGCGCTGGGGCCAGGCCCCGAAACTAAGTTTTAGGGCCTGGCCCCAGCAATGAGTTTTGGGCTGTGTGCGTAAACACACCGATACATTTCGTCTAAATCGTTAAATGAGGTTAATTTTTGAAAGATTTTTCAATAAAAGTTTGTTTTATATTATAAAGTTTTTTATCTTTGCACACAGAAAACAATGACACAGATAACCTTTTACAATATAGCACAAAGGTTTTTGCGGTAATGAGCGCATTTACGTAATACATAAAAAAATGTCTTGATATGAATATTTATCACAGACATTAAAGATATTGTTGTAATCTAATTTCAGACACAATTTATATACAAATATAAATTTTGTTCTAATGCCTTAGGCGGAAGCTATTGAGGACAATGAACAAATACTATGAGCACAGATTAATAATCAGCTCTCGGCAAAAAGAGAGGTATCTATGAGAACACTTTTAGTTAACCTGAGGGAGTCACTCAAATGGCTCCCTCTTTTTTACCTCTGGGGTCAGGCCCCAAAATTAAGTTTCCAAAAGATACTTTACTTCGGGGCCTGGCCTCAGCACTAAAATTTGATCTCGGGGCCTGGCCCCAGCACTTAGTTTTGGGGCCTGGCCCCAGAGGTGAATTTTACGCGAAATGAGGCCTTATTCCGATTATTATTGTTATCTTTGCAAAATGAATTAGAAAAAAAATGCATGATGGAACAAAATATGGCAAGTAACGCACAGGATATTATTACATACATGGAGTCACTGCGCAATGAAGAGCAGCGAAAGGTGCTGATGGGGTTCTTCAAAACCGCACCAGGCGAGTATGGCTATGGTGATGAATTCCTAGGCCTGAAAGTGCCCCAGACCCGCGAAATCGTAAAAAGTGTGGCTCAAGATTTCCCCTTGGGCGAGATTCCCGAGCTCTTGATGAACCGCTGGCACGAGGTGCGCCTCTGCGGTTTCCTCATCCTCGTGGCGAAATTCGAGAAACTGGCCACCAAACGCCTGGAGAACAATCCCGACGCCATCAAGCAGCGCGATGAAATCCTGACCATGTACCTGCAATATGCCGAACAGGCCAACAACTGGGACCTCGTCGACCTCTCCGCGCCCAAGATCCTCGGCCATTGGCTCCTCCTGCCTACGAACCTGGGTCGCCATCCCGATCTTCCCCCCATTGGCGAAGAAGACAGACTTCAGAAGGACTACAAGCTCAAGGTATTGGACGATCTCGCTGCCAGCCCCTGCCTGTGGAAACAACGCATGAGTATCGTCTGCACGTGGAAAACCTCCCATCAGGGCGACCCATCGTGGTGCCTGCGTTATGCCGAAATCCACCTGCACCACCCCCACGACCTCATGCATAAGGCCGTAGGTTGGATGCTCCGCGAGATGGGCAAGTCTCGACCGGAGGTCAACGCTGCGAGTAAGCGAGGGCAGAGTGAAGCTCGCTTCGACTTTGCCGAGCGTGAGCAGTCTCGACCGGAGGTCCAGGCTGGCATGGACCTCCTGCGCGACTTCCTCCGCCAGCATGCCCACACAATGCCCCGCACCATGCTCCGTTACGCCATCGAAAAGATGTCTGAACAGGAACGCAAAGAATGGATGAGCATCCACTGATTACACCGCTGTCCGATCACATAATCTGCCAGGGCTCCCAAAGGTGTCGCTGCATATCCACATGCCCGTTGCTCTTGAAGACCACACCTTCCTCTTCCAACAAAGTTCGCTGCCGACTCCACCCTGGAGCCGTACGCCCCTCCTTGTTCACCACCCGATGGCAAGGCAACTCAGCGGCTCCAGGTGTATACCGCAAAGTCCGCCCCACCATCCGCGAATGGCTCGGCCACCCCGCCAGCGCTGCGATATACCCATACGTCGTCACCTTGCCACGAGGAATCTGGCTCACGATGTTCAGCACGTCCTCACCAAACCTCCTCGCCTGCTCCACCGTCATCTTATCTGGATAGTCCTTCATTCCTTAATATATTTGCTGCAAAAATAATAAGAAATTTGCAAAACTAATCAGAAAAACCGGTTTTTCTGCATTCCGCATATCGCTCCTCGCCGCAGGCTCCCCTTCGCCAGCCCAAAAACTTACCTCTGGGGTCAGGCCCCAAAACTAAGCGCTGGGGCCAGGCCCCGAGGTTAAGTTTCCAAAAGATACTTTATCTCGGGGCCTGACCCCAGCACTAAAATTTGATCTCGGGGCCTGGCCCCAGAAGTGAGTTTTGGGGCCTGACCCCAGAGGTAAGACAATAACACAGCCTTTCCAGCCGTTAATATATTACCTAAATAACTAAAAAACAAAGAGATATGGAACCATTTGCTATTTTCAACAGATGTCTGCGCGTGTTTCACGCCAGGAAAACATCAGAACTGATGTACCCCCGATTCCTGCGATTTATCGAAGAGGCTCACCGCGATGGAGTGATGGGCGACGGGCGTTATGCCGTTGCACTTGGGAAAGCCAGCAAGCTGCAGCGGTTTCTGGTCATCACCAAGCGTGCGTCCTTGCAAGCGGACAAGTTTACCGCCGACATGGTGCTCGACTTCCGCCGGTTTGTCTCCGATGAGTACAAGTACGTATCGCTCTACCCCATGCTATACCCGCGAGGAGCAGGCCATCGCCCACCCCAGAAGCGTATCCGCGATACGACGGCGGTTCACGACCTGAAGCTGTTGCGGGCGTTCTTTGCAGAGCTTGAGAATACGGGCGAGATACGCTGCTCCCCCTTCCGGAAAATCTCGGCGCAGAAACGGCGGGTCATGATGCATGTGATGTACGACGCCCCGGTGTTTCTGCGGGCTGAGGAGGTCAGACAGGTGATTGCGACTGCTGTGCCGGCTGAGCTGCAGTGGGCCAAGGATCTGTTTGTGCTGAACTGTGCCGTCGGATGCCGTATCAGCGACCTGCTTCGCCTGACGCCCGACAAGGTGGCCGTTTCGGATGAGGGCATTCCGTTTGTGCATTACATCCCCTCGAAGACGGCCAAGCGGCAATCCACCAATCGCGAGGTGATCACACCGCTGATCGAACCTGCGCTGGAGATTATCAACCGCACTGGGCTTCGATTGGTCGGGCCGAACTTGAAGTATGAGAAGCAGCGGTATAACAAGACGCTTCGGAGGCTGTTGGAAGTTTGCGGGATCACGCGACGGGTGAGCCTGTTCTGCCCGGAGACGGGCGACAACAAGTACCGCTCAATCTGCGAGGTGGCCACATCGAAGCTCGCCCGCAAGACACATATCGACATGCTCAACAAGGTGCAGATCAACTACTATGCAGCAGGGCTCCATCGCCCGGGCTCCGAGGCCGTTTTCCGCTATACAGGTATGGAGCTAAGGGATCGTTATGAGTTGATCCGCGCCGCTTTCGGCCTCTGATTTTTTACCTCTGGGGTCAGGCCCCGAGATCAAATTTTAGTGCTGGGGTCAGGCCCCGAGATAAAGTATCTTTTAGAAACTTAAACTCGGGGCCTGACCCTAGCACTTAGTTTTGGGGCCTGACCCCAGAGGTAAAAATCTACTTACCATCGTAGCGGGCAGCGATGACGCTCCAATCGACAATCTGCCACAGCGCAGCCAGATGAGCAGCACGGCGATTCTGATAATCCAGATAATAGGCATGCTCCCAGACATCGAAGGTCAGCAGCGGCTTCAAGCCCTTCACCACAGGATTAGAAGCTCCCGGCTCCTGTGTGATGACCAGGTTGCCTTCAGCATCCGCCGACAGCCACACCCAGCCAGAGCCAAACAGTCCCACGCCCTTGGCCTCGAACTCGGCTTTGAAGGCCTCGAAACTCCCCCACTGCTTCTCAATCTGGGCAGCGAGCGCGCCTGTCGGTCCCTGCGCAGCCTCACTGGCAGGCATAAACTGCGTGAAATACAACTCATGGTTCAGTATCTGCCCGGCATTGTTAAAGACCGGCCCGGCAGGAGCCTTTCGCACCGTCTCCTCCAGCGCCATCCCCTCATACTCACTGCCCGGAAGCAGCTTGTTGAGATTATCGACATAAGCCTGCAGATGCTTACCATGATGGAACGACAGTGTCTGAGCACTGATCACAGGCGCCAGTGCCTCCATCGCATAAGAAAGTTGAATCAATGTAAACATGGGGTTTTAAATATCTAGGGATTAATAACTATCACAGGGAGCAGTTCTCTTTTCCTTTCTGGGCGCAAATATACATAAAGTTTCTGAAACTTACCATATTTTGCGAGGAAATTTAAATATATTTGTGTATATCGCATATTGATATAAAAAATAGCAGCAATATGCTTCACTTAAGGTTACATAATGCAAGAAATTTTAAGAAGAGTGCCCCAACTGGTTCCCAAAAACGAGCAGCTGCCACACCCTTCATAGTCAAAGAAAGTGACTGCCGCTAACTCAAAAACTCAACTCTGGGGCCTGGCCCCTGCACTTAGTTTTGGGGCCTGGCCCCAGCACTAAAAGTCATTGGCACCAATCATCATGCCTGCAGACGTGTATTTCAACGAATGCTTACATAACAATTTGGTTGTTTGGCAAGTTTTTATTTGGTTGTTTGGTAAGTTTTCGCTTGGTTATTTGGCAAGTATTCATTTGGTTATTTGTCCAGGTTCTATTCACCCATTTGACGAATAATCGTTCGCCTATTTGACAGCCACGACCCTCAAACGTTAAAAAGGACAAAAGCATAGCTATTATTTCTCTTAGTTTGTTGCGTATTTCCTCGACAATGCGTATCTTTGCAGCGTCAAAACAAAAGAATCAAAATACGAATTAATTATGGCAATGAAACTGACTACACATGCAGAAATGCTCGACCGTCATATTGGTAAGGTGGGCACACCTGAACGTGACGAGTTTGACAGAAAGGTTAAGGCCGACATTGAAGCCTACAAAGTTGGAGAAGCACTTAAACAAGCCAGACTTGCCAAGAACCTCACTCAGGAAGAGGTCGGTGAACGTATGGGGGTTACTCGTGGCCAAGTATGTAGGTTGGAAGGTGGAAGAAGCATTACTCTTGCCTCCATGATGCGGGCATTCCGCGCATTGGGTGTTGAGGTCGTACTTGACATGAAAGGCATTGGAAGGGTTGCTCTCTGACTTCTGATAGCTAAAGGTGTAACGCAAGGGCTCTGCCACACAGACTGACGAGCAGAACATCACTTTCATACAGATGGTTGAAGGAAAGCCCGTAGAGTCCAAGGTTCCCAAGGACATCATCGTTGAGATCTACGCCATCGTCTGCAACCTGCACCGCTATTGACCCAACCCGACCAAACGAGACATCCCCCGACTCAGTTCACCAAGAACCGAATCGGGGGATGCCCGTATATGCCCGAAGCCAATGACCAGGGACATCATCCCTCATCCATCAGCCTTCCATCTTCTCCCCTCGGGGAGACCGAGAGGGGGTTACTCATACTGATTTTTCCGTCTATACTGCTCCGTCAAGGCAAGAAGTTTTTCAAACATCTTCACCCTTTCCGGCTTCATTTTTCCCGCATTGATTAATTTGCGGGAAGCTTTGAGCCAGTTCAGCATATTATGCTCCTCGATACGATGCTTCGATGGGTTCCGGTGATTAGCCTCTATAAACCTAACCACCTCCTCATACCTTGCCATCCATTTCTCATCCTGCGTCATACCTACTTGATTACCTCTTCAACATTCTCAATCCTAATCTCCTCCCCGTCAATTCCAAGATTCAGGCCCAATATTACACTCTGCGTCTCTATCTCCGCATCCTGTTTACTCACAGCCGAGATACTCATTGTGTCCTTTTCCCCATACTCTGTTGAAAACGTCACCTTATAATGCCGT
>OMXK01000079.1 GCA_900314995.1 uncultured Prevotella sp. | reverse complement strand
GCTTCACGCTGCGACGGCTCTCCCTGACGAATATACTCGTCAAAGTTTAAGTATAGCTCCTTATCGTTCTTTTCGCTCATATCTCGTCTTACTTTATTTTTATAACGTTTTTTATTCCGTTCATTATTATCACATCAGCCATCTTCAGCGGATCAAAGAACTGTCCCGTGATTTTTCCTACTACTTCATTTTCTTGCGCAGCTCATCAATTTGCCTATTTATGTCAGCTTGCATCTCAATAAGCCTGTCCAATTTCTGCTTATAATCATCGCTTTTGTCTTTCTTTCCAGCAGAATCTACAACTATGCTTGACTCATCATCTCTGAGCCCCAGTTTCTTAATACGCGATGATATACCTCCTTTATTTCGATTCATCAGAGATGCAATCTCAGACGTGCTGAGCCCTTGCCTATAGTATTCTGTGAGTTTCTTGTCTTCTTCATCATCCCAATGTGAATAAGCGTTTGCATGAAGTTGCTTTTGCTGTTTCATATATGAAGTTGGCTTTGGTGGTATATGAGCAGAAGATACATCTGCTAATGTTGCAGCATCAGGAAACGGCAAATCCAAACTATCACTCGTATACTGCTTAATAGCTTCGATGAATGGCTTTCCATAAGCCTTAGCCTTATATTCGCCAAAGCCATACACATCCGCCATCGCCTCTAATGACTTAGGACGTTTCAGCACAAGGTCTTGCAGCGACTTGTCGGACATGACTATAAAGGCGGGCTTGCCTATCTCTGCTGCCATTTGACGTCGCACCTCACGCAGACGATTGAATAAATCGTCTGATTGTCCTTGCCCAACAGCGGCCCATTCTGCATCTCGCTCCTCGCGCTGTTGCTTTCTGCGTGAATTGACGGTAAACTCCTCGCGATTGATGATGGCGAGCTGCACATTTCTCCTCCCATAAAGCACCTCCTGCCCCAAAGGTGTGATATGCAGATGTCGGTCCTCGTTGTAGGCTATCTCGAAGAATCCCATCTGTAGCATCTGCAACAGATAGTCGTGCCAGTCGCGGGCAGAAATATCGCGTCCTGCCCCAAAGGTCTTAATCTCGTTATACTTGTTGCTCACTATATCGGGCGACAGCGTACCACGCAGAATATCTACCATCAGCGTGAATCCGATTTTCTCCTCCGTTCTGACAATGGCCGAAAGGGCTTTCTGCACGATGGTCGTTCCGTCAAACATCTGCGGTGGCGTATGACACACATCGCAATTGCCGCAGCCTTTATCGCTTGTCTCACCAAAATAGTTCAGCAATATGCGTCGCCTACATACCTGCGCCTCTGCATACTCCTGCATACGCTTCAGTTTGTCGAAATTGATTTCCTTCTGTCCACTCTCATCTGCAAACTTTCGCAGGGTGATAATGTCCTGCAGGTTATAGAACAAGATAGTCTCGCAAGGCAGTCCATCGCGGCCTCCACGACCAATTTCCTGATAGAAACTCTCGATACTCTTAGGCAGATTATAATGAACAACAAAACGCACATTGCTCTTGTCGATGCCCATACCAAAAGCGATTGTAGCACAGATTACTTGCACACGATCGTTCTGAAAATCGTCCTGCACTTTGTTGCGCTCAGAGTTAGGCATTCCTGCATGATACACATCTACGGAGAAACCGCCCTGCTTTAACTTGGCAGCAAGCGCTTCCGTCGTTTTGCGAGCCAGACAATAGATAATGCCGCTCTCACCAGGATGTCTGCGGATAAGCTCCTCGATAGAACGTAGCTTGTCCTTCGCAGAATAGCCGCGTTTCACGTCAAGGCTCAGGTTCGGGCGGTCAAAACTGCTGATATAAGTCTTGGCATCTTTAATATTCAGTTGTACTAAAATATCCTCCTTCGTAATCTTGTCGGCAGTAGCCGTCAGGGCCATAATCGGCACGTGAGGGAACAACTGCTTCAACTGCCCCAGCTGCGAATATTCTGGTCGGAAGTCATGTCCCCAGCCCGAAATGCAATGCGCCTCATCGATAGCAAAGAGCGACACACGAACATTCTGGAGTATTGTCAGTACGCCACCCACCAATCGCTCAGGCGAGATATATAACATCTTCACCTTTCCGTCCATGCAGCGATTAATGATGTCGTGGTTATATCCCTCGTCGTTACTGCTGTTCAATGCCTCCGCAGCTATGCCGTTCATCCGCAAGCCTTCCACCTGATCTCTCATCAAGGAGATCAACGGAGACACGATAACCGCCATCCCATTCATCATCAGCGCCGCCATCTGAAAGCATAGCGACTTGCCGCCACCCGTAGGCATCAGCACCAACGAGTCGCCACCGCCAATGGCGTTCATGATGATGTCCTTCTGCAAAGGCCGGAACTCATCATACCCATAATAGGTCTTTAATACTTGCTCTATGTTATTCATGTTATATCAAAGTTCTTCAATATTCATTTTTCCTAAGTAATTGACTCATTCTTTTCTTCCACCTTTGAAAGCACCGTATTGGCCAAACAAACGGCATATTCCACATCAGAGTCTTGAGGTTTCCATGCCAAAGTATAGCTCACTTTTGCACTCGTAACTTCATAGCCCTTATCAGTCCAC
>OMXK01000019.1 GCA_900314995.1 uncultured Prevotella sp. | reverse complement strand
CGGTTGTACCGCCAGGTGCACCGCCGGGTATCCGCGTCTGGATTGGATAAGCGCTGAAAGCATCTAAGTGCGAAGCCAGCCGCAAGATTAGGACTCCATGAGGGTCGTCACAGACGATGACGTTGATAGGGTGCAGGTGTAAAGACGGCGACGTCAAAGCCGAGCACTACTAATTGCCCGAATCCTTTCGCCGGGCTGGTATTATCAGATGTAATGGGTTTCCTTGGACGGGGCCTTTACGGACAGTTCTTGTGTGGAGATAGTCACCCATACGTTGGCAATGGCCTTGCATTCGGACATGTAATGTTCAATGTTCAATGGTCAATGTTCAATGAAAGAATTATCAGGTGGTTATTGCAGCGGGGTCCCACCTCTTCCCATTCCGAACAGAGAAGTTAAGCCTGCCTGCGCCGATGGTACTGCAATGCAATGCGGGAGAGTAGGAAGCCGCCACTTTTATTTTGAACCTCAGAGATACAATATCTTTGAGGTTTTTTTGTGCTTTCTGATATTTTGTGTATCTTTGCAGAAAGAATGAGACGATTACCATATATTCTCCTTTGCCTGTGGGCGCTCTGCATGCTGATCGGGTGTGCAGGCGACGGGTACACCCCAGCGTTGCGGACGGCCGATTCGTTGATGAACGACAGCCCCAGCGTAGCCCTGGCGATGCTCGACAGTCTGAAAGGTGAGGCACAAGGCTGGAGCAAAGCCCAACGCATGCGCTACCACCTGCTGACTATGAAAGCCCAGAACAAAGCCTACGTCGACTTCACCTCCGACTCCCTTGCCAAGGAAGTCGTGGAATACTACGACAATCACGGCACTGCCAACGACCGCCTCCTTGCCCATTACCTCCTAGGCTGCGTCTATCGCGACTTGGGCGAGTCGCCCCGTGCATTGGAGAGTTTCCACAATGCCGCAGATTGTGCGGATACGACAAGTGAAGACTGTGACTATAGGCAGTTGATGGTACTACATAGCCAGATGGCGAGTTTGTTCTATGAGCAATTGTTGCCGTATGAATGTAAGGCAGAATTGGATATCATGTATAAATATGCTCTCTTAGCAAAAGACACCCTTTCTGCATATAAAGCAATAGAACTAAAAGCGAATGCCTATGAACTGCTTAATGAAAGCGATTCTGTGATAGCTATCAGGAGGTATGCGTCTTTATTATACAAAGAGTCTGGTTATACGCATGAGGCAGCTATTTGTTTAGGACCCATTATCGATTTACTTATAGAGAAAGGAGATAGTAATGAAGCATATCGTTGTATACATAGATACCAGACAGAATCTGGTGCATTTATTGATGGAGAGATAATTAATCGAAAAGCTATTTTTTTATATTCTAAAGGTCTTTATTATTTGAGTATTAATAAAATAGACTCAGCGGAAGCATCTTTTCGAAGGCTCTTGCTACCAGAAAGAACATCTAATCATAGAGAAGCAGGTTGTCATGGATTATATCTTCTTTATAACAAAAAAGGTCAAAACGATTCTTTGGCAAAATATGCTATTCTTTGCTATGAAATGAATAGGCAAAACTATGTACAGACAACTACTGACAATATTCAGCAGATGCAGTCGCTCTACAACTATACACGTTCCCAACAGTTAGCCCAGCAGATGTCAGACAAAGCCCATCACCACCAGTTAATGCTTTATATTGTTGTATTCTCAACGATCCTCATTCTATTCTTGATAGGTGCTGCATGGTGGAAGAAACAGGAAAACCATAATCAACTGAAGCGCCTATATGAAGACGGAAAGGAAAAACTTAGAAAAGCAAAAGAGGATTTGGAAATAATGGAGTCTAGTCTAAATGAGAATAATGCAGAACACGTACTTCTATTAGAAAAGAAGAATTTAGAAATCTTGTCCTATCAAGAACAGATAAATAAACTTGAGACAAGACTGAATGTAAATAGTGTGTCAGTAACAAAAAAGGAATTGATGGATACTCCTATCTATCAGCGTGTTCAGGCAATTCTGACTCAGCCAAAACAACAGATGACAAAAAGGGACTGGGCACAATTGCGACGTATGATTGACCAGAAGATTCCTTCTTTTTATTCAGAGATGAATAGTCATAAAGGAAAACTTCCACAACAGGATTATGACATCTGTATCCTTGTACGTCTGTACTTGACACCCAAAGATATTGTTATATTGACAGGTTATTCATACTCAGTAGTGTCCATGAAACGAACACGCCTTTTAAAGAAAATCTTCGGAATTGAAGGATCTCCAGAGAAATTTGACGAATTGGTTCAAAAGATAATTTGATCACAAACTATTAATAACTAGATAATTAGCAATGTTCTTGTGAAATTTCTGTGAAACGAATTCGGGATTAAAATACTGAAATGATTAGAATTAAAGCCTATCTTTGTTCCGAATTTCTAAAATCTCACAAATGAAAAAGATCTTTATTTTATTGTTGGCAATGTGTAGCATGTCTACATTTGTCAGTGCTGCACAAGAGCCCGTTCGGTTAACAGCCGGGAAAATTAACGAAAGCGAAATAGGTAATGAGTATAAAATGGAGAGCGCAAAATGCAATACATTAGTCATCTTTCCGTTTAATTTATAGGAACTGTAATATTATCATTATGAGAAAACTATCTTTGCTTATTATTGTCTTGACGATGCTTCCCGTTTTCGCCATCGCACAGACATCAGATGATGAGGACTATTGGCCCGTCATAGGTCAGGACTACGCTGGCGATCAGACTACTGCCACAGACAGTAAGCAATTTCGCGAGCTGTTCCAGTGCGATTTCTTCTTAGATGGTCTGGCCTACACTATCCTTTCGCAGGAGGATAGGACCGTCGAGGTTACAAACCTGCATTGGGAAGAGATTACGGGTGAAAGGTGGATATACGTAGCAGACACGATCCGGATTCCTGAGACCGTATCCTTCGAGAATGAGACCTACACAGTTACGGCAATAGGCAGAGGGGCATTCTCGGGGTCTTATGTCCACTATGTGGAGATACCATCGACCGTGACGGAGATAGGCGCCAAGGCGTTTAGCTTTGTCACTGGCATGAAAGAACTGTTAATCCCAAATTCAGTTAAGATTATTGGCGATTATGCCTTTGCTGGCCAAGAAGGTACGGGTAAATTCTGCCCGGGGAAAATCATCTTTGCCGAAGGCTTGAAGATTGAATCGCTCGGTGTATATGTCTTCGCCCACAGGCGTGGCAAGGATATTCCGCAGTTCCCTGATTATCTGACCACCGTGCCTGAAGGAACCTATTGTGATAATGGAATGACGAGATGGACAACCTTGTCAGACAACGTTGAGGTCATTGCCTCAGAGGCTTTTGCCGAAAATGATTTTGTGTCAGTACCCCTGCCAGGGCATCTGAAGGAACTTGGAGATATGGCCTTCTACAACTGCAAGAATCTGAAGAGTGCCACCATTCCCGCCAGTGTGACGACATTTGGTGACAAAGTCTTCGGCTCCAGCAGCGCCCAATGCTTCCTCGAAACACTCGAACTGTTGCCTGTAACACCGCCAGAGAGTAATGCGAGATGGGAAGATGGCGCAATCAAGTATTCTGAAACGACGATCATTGTCCCTAAAGGCACGTCAGACCTCTATCGTCAGGCATGGGGCTTGTCCTTGACACAAATCTTAGAGGCAGAAGCGACCGTGCCAGGATCAAACAATGGTTATTGCCAAGATGATGCTACAGATGTGATTAACGGATTCGATGTATGCGAATGGTTCAATTGCGATATGTTCGCCGACCGTATAGCCTTTAACATCTTATCCGAGCAAGACCATACGTTAGAAGTCACTAACCTGAGACTTGCCGAGATGTCTAGCGATTTGTGGATTTACAGGGCCGATACGCTGAAGATTCCAGAGAAGGTGGTCTGGAATGATGTTACTTATACCGTAAAGTCAATAGGCTCCTGGGCTTTCTCACGTTCTGAGGTGGGATGTCTGGTGATACCGTCTTCGGTATCGGCGATTAAGGAACATGCTTTTTCCTTTGTCGGTGAAGGCATGAAAAAGATAACCATCCCCAGCACAGTGACCAAGATAGAAGATTATGCCTTCGGCTATAATGAGGGTAAATTCCCACAATACGAGTATTCCAAGGGAGTAAGTGAGACTCACGTTGACACCTTGCAGTTCCTGTCGGATACGCCCAACATCAACCAGACGATTCCTGTCAAGACTATACTCATCGTACCCGACGGCAGCAGAGAACGTTACCGTGAAGCACTCTCTCCGAATGGAGACAGTTATACGATTTACGAAGTAGGCGAGGTGACAGGCATTATCAGCCCGAAGACATCAATATCCGAGGAATCCTATTATTCGCTCGATGGTCGTCGCCTCAATTCGCCCACCAAGGGCATCAATATCATCCGTATGAAAGACGGAACGACGAAGAAAGTGCTTGTAAATTAATTAGGTGATCGTAATTGCCCACCATGAAGACATGGGCACAGAAGTGACAGGAACTTTTGTGCCCTTTCAACTTTTTCTAGGGAAGTACACCAAACGGTTACGGTTACAGTTGTAACCATGTAACCTTTTATTAGCATGTGGTTTTGAAAATAGTTTACAATTTGGAGTTATGCCCTACGGATATCGAGTTTGTCGTAATGTAAGCACTAGTTTCATTACGACAAACTACCCTTTTAATCCCTATAAACTCAGTGTTTGCTACCGATAAACTTAGTGCCTTGTAACTGGTTGTATATTAGATGGATACAAAATGACACTTCAAAATAGGCGATTTTGAATAAAGTTTACAAAATCAGCCTATTAGCTCTCAAAAGGACGCATGGTTACAACTGTAACCGTAACCGTTTGGCATCAGTGAATGCGCCCTGACAGATTCTTTAGAATAAATCCCTGCAAACTCCGCGTCATGCCTTTTTGGTATAGATGGCGATGGTGGAGGCGATGGCGGTGAGGGTCATGAGGGCGACGATGACGAGGACGGGGATGATGGTGTGGCTCGTCGATCGCAGGGAAGTCCAGGCGATGGTCAGTGTGAGCAGCTGCATCAGTAGGCCCAAGATGCGCATCATGCGGATGCTGAGGGCATAGTTGCGTGGTGTCTTGTATTTCTCCGACAGATTGAAGGCTTTCGGGAAATAGCATAGGATCATCACTACGATGCCTGACAGCGATATGACGGCGCACGGGATGAGGATTCCTGCCGGGGAACCCCAGGCATTGGGCTTCCCTGAAGCATCGAAATGCGTGGGAATGATGTCCGGAGCCTGATGGACGAACCAGATGATCAGTCCCCAGACGATGATGGCGAGTATCACGACGGCCACTTCGAAAATGGTTCCCTCGGTGGTTCTGTAGATTTTAATCTGATCTTGTTTCATATTACGGCGGTAATTTGCGTGTTGCTTGAGTTTTCCTATTCGTCTTCGTTATCGTTTTGTGGTTGATTCTTCCGTTTAGGCAGACGCTTGGCCTTGCGCAGGGCCTCGTTGATGATCCACTGCAGCTGGCCGTTGGTGCTGCGGAACTCGTCCGCAGCCCAGGCCTCTATAGCGTTCATCGTCTCAGCGTCGACACGCAGGATAAAGCTCTTGCTTTTCTTTTCAGCCATAAACTCTCTCTTTCTTAGACATCAGAACAAAAGAACATATTGATCAATGATTCAGCGTCCCCGTATTGACAACCGGCTGCGCAGATTCATCACCGCAGAGCACGACGAGCAGGTTGGAGACCATGGCGGCCTTCTTGTCGTCGTCGAGGTCGACGATATTTTCACTCGACAGCTTGTCGAGGGCCATCTTCACCATCGACACAGCACCTTCGACAATCTTTTCGCGGGCGGTGATGATGGCTGAAGCCTGCTGGCGACGGAGCATGACGGCTGCAATCTCTGGAGCATAGGCGAGGTAGTTGATACGGGCCTCGACCACCTCGATGCCTGCAAGGGCCAGGCGCTCATCGAGTTTCTGCTCCAGCTGCTCGTTGATTTCATCGGCACTTGAGCGCAGGGTAGGCTCTCCGGCCTTCGTGTCCTCGTCGTCGTAGGCATATTGTCCGGCTACCTGACGAAGAGCGGCATCGCTCTGCACGCGGACGAAATTCTCCAGCGCATTCATCAGTCCCTTGGTGTCAGAACCTACCGTGCTGGGATTAGAGGCCATCGTCTGGGAGTCTACCTCGAAGAGGGCCTTGTAGGTATCCTTCAGTTTCCATACGAGCACGAGGCCGATCATCACGGGGTTACCCGTCTTGTCGTTTACCTTGATGGGCTCGGCATCGAGATTACGCGCACGGAGCGATACTTTCTTGCTGCCATAGAACGGGCAGATCCAGTAGAAACCCGTCTCGGCGAAGGTGCCGCTGTACTTGCCGAACCAAGTGGTCACTTTAGCCTCATTAGGCTCGAGCATCATGAGTCCGAACCACATGACAATGTTCACGACGAGCAGCAGGATGCTGCCACAGAGCAGCCAGCCGCCTTCGGCGCCATTACTGCCATCGAGCTGGATGATGCTGTAGACGATGCCTGCGAGTGACAGGATCAGAATAGCAATGTTGACAAACAGCATCAGAAAGCCGTTCATCACCGTTCCTTTGAATGAATACTCCTTATTCTCCATAATGATAAGTTTTAATAAGTTGATTTAAAATGATATCAATTTGATATTGCAAAGATATGAATTGTTTTTCATCTGACAATGGATTCGGTTGAATATTTAACAATAATTACACAAAAAAAGAGCTGCCATCTCAGCAGCTCTTATAATTAATAAGGTTCGCGCGCGAACTTATACGTGGAGATTCAGGACAAAGCGCGTACCCTTGGTGAACTGTGGATCGAGATCCAGATCGCCACCCATCTTCAGGGCCATCTGCTTACAGATGGGAAGTCCCAGTCCGTCGCCTTTCGTCAGGTCGTGGATCTCGAGGAATGGCTTGAACAGATCGTCGCGCTTTTCCTCGGGAATACCGCAGCCGGTGTCGGACACGAGAATCTGATACGTGTGAGGACTGCGCTTCTTGACATCGAGCCAGATGTTTCCGCCTGCAGGTGTGTACTCGGCGGCATTCGTTAACAGGTGGAGCAGGATGTGGCCTACATATTCCTTATTGATATTGATAGTCGTCGACGGGGCATTTACCGTCAGGTTGACTTCGTCTTTCACCTTGTTGCGAATCTGATCCATGATCTCATCGCAGAACGGACGGATAGCCGTCTCTTCCACTTCAGCTTTCTCCTCGATGGAATTCTCCAGTTCAGACAGCGTCTGGATATGGTTCGAGAAATCGAGCAGGGCCTTTACCTCTGGGATGCTGCTGTCGAGTTTCTGGAAGGTGGGCTCCAGCTGGGCAGAGATGTTGCTGATGAACTTCGCCTTCAGGGCATTGTTCTCGTTGGCCAGCTTGATGTTCTTCTTCTGCTTACGGGTCAGAAGGATGAATCGCATGAGTATCACGCCGCCAACTATCAGTGCAGCAGCGAGTGCTCCTGCCAGGATGCAGAGTCCTACAATGATCATCGAACGGGAAGAGATAGAGCTGTCCTTGTCGGCGATGGTGGCCTCGTTGTCGGCAATCTGCTTCTTCAGCGCATTGATCTCGTCGGCATGTTTCATGGCGATTGCAGAATCTTTCCAGGCAATATAGTTCGTATATGACTGTGCCACCATGTTGACGTTATTGCTCTTGCGGCCATTGGCGATAAGGGTCTGATACACCTCGTCTACCTTGTCATACTGCTTGCTGGAGGTCAGCTTGTCGGCCATCTCCTTGAAGACGGCATTGCCCTGTGCATTGAGACCGAATGTATAGCAGTAGATGGCCTTATTGTAGAGGAAGTCGTTTCTTAGGTTCTCATCAGCAGCCTGAGTGACGAGGATTTCCAGCTGACGGAGCTGCTCCTTGGCACTATCGGGCTTGCGGAGCTTGATATAGATCTGCAAGCGCTCCTTGGTGACGAGGTAATGGCAGGCAGCCTTCTCGCTGGGTGCCAATTTGCTGGCATTGATAACATCGTCGGCCCGGCGCATCAGGTCGAAGGCCTCCTTGTAGAATCCATCCGTGTAATAAAGCGGTGTAGCCTTCATGGCACATTCCACACCCAATTTGATTTGTCCCTTATTGGCGTAGTCGTTGAAGGCATGAATGTATAAAGATCGCGCCTGGGCTAGGTGCTCTTTGGGATCTACAGCCTCTGCACGCTGATGTAACTCACTTTTTGCCTCCTGTGCATTTATCATGGTGCAGCAGAAAAGCATGCTAATAACGAATAAATAAATCTTTTTCATTCTACTTTTGCTTGTTTTTGCTGCAAAAGTAAGCATTTTTTTGCTTACCTCCAAATATTTTATGAAAAAAGGATGAACCGAAGTCCATCCAATGAAAGTAAGTCTTATTCTTGAGCCTCTTGTCGGATTCGAACCAACGACCCCGAGATTACAAATCACGTGCTCTGGCCAACTGAGCTAAAGAGGCGGGTGGGCGAGCTTACTGTATCGCGCCGCTACAACCAAGTACCCTTGCTGCGTTCCCACCCTGGGGGATTCCGAGGGAGCTGGCCGTACAGGACTCGCCCGTGTTTGCTCAAAAGCGGGTGCAAAGTTACACATAAATCTTCAGAATTACAAATTAAGAAATAAGAAAATGACTGCTTTTAACGATTTTTTGAGACAAAGCACCTGTTATCTGCGGGAAAATGCTTAATTTTGCACCTTGAATAAGAGAATTGTTAAAAATGACCGCACCAGAATATGTACAATTGAAAGCTTTTGCGCGGCAGGATGGTGTCTTGTTGGCTCTGCTCTGGGTATCGTCATTCCTATTATATATTATGGGCTTGTCGAATCAGATGCTGGGTATGGCAGCTATCATACTGATGCTTTATACACCGTTTTTCGTGAGTGGCCGTCTGGCCAAGTTTCGCGACTACGGCCGTGAGGGGCTCATATCTTTCCGTAGGGGCTATGCCTATACCGTATTAGTGTTTTTCTATGGGGGCGTGCTGTTTGCCGTTGCCCAATATCTGTATTTCGCCTTTATGGACCAGGGGTTTCTGCTGAGCCAGTTCTCCAGGATGATGAATACTGACGAAGCCCGTCAGATGTTACAGCAGTATGGCATGACTGAGATGATGGACGAGAGTCTGCAGCAGATGGCTGCCACGCGTCCGATAGACTATGCGCTGAACATGCTGACGATCAACATCTCGTTAGGGTTTATCCTGGGTATTCCCATTAGTCTCCTGAAGCAGCGCACCGTGCTCAACCAACAACAAGATAATTAAGGAATAAGAAAGATATGGATATATCAGTCGTTATACCTCTTTATAATGAGGATGAGTCAATTCCTGAGCTCTATGCCTGGATAGCCCGGGTGATGAAAGAGCATCGTTTTTCCTATGAGGTTATCTTTATCAACGATGGTTCTACCGATCGTTCATGGGAGATTATCTCAGACTTGAACAAGAAGGAACCCGACATCGTGAAGGGCATTAAGTTCCGTCGTAACTACGGCAAGAGTCCGGCGCTCTATTGTGGATTTGAACAGGCTCAGGGCGACGTGGTAATCACGATGGATGCTGATCTGCAGGACTCTCCTGATGAGATACCTGAACTGTATCGGATGATCAAGGAAGAGGGTTACGATTTGGTGAGCGGCTATAAGCAGAAGCGCTATGACCCGCTATCAAAGACACTTCCCACGAAACTCTTCAATGCTACAGCCCGTAAGATCAGCGGTATCAAGAATCTGCACGACTTCAACTGTGGCCTGAAGGCTTATCGCAAGGCTGTCGTGAAGAACATCGAGGTCTATGGCGAGATGCATCGCTATATCCCTTATCTGGCGAAGAATGCCGGTTTTGACAGGATTGGCGAGAAAGTGGTGCAGCATCAGGCCCGTAAGTACGGCTCATCGAAATTCATGGGGCTGAACCGTTTCGTCAATGGTTATCTTGACCTGCTGACGCTCTGGTTCCTCTCTACATTCGGCAAGAAGCCGATGCACGTATTCGGTTTCCTGGGCACCATCATGTTCTTCATCGGTTTCGTGGCAGCCTTCTGGATCGGTGCTGACAAGTTGTGGTGTCTGGCAAATCACATTCCCCAGCGCTTGGTGACGGATTCTCCCTTTTTCTACATCTCACTGACGATGATGGTGATAGGCACCCAGTTGTTCCTCACAGGATTTCTCGGTGATTTGGTAAGCCGTTCGTCAAGCGGACGAAATGATTATCAAATAGAAGAGACGATATGAGGAAGTTGCTGGCATTCTTAAGTGTGGTTCTGATTGTCTCCTGTTCGTCGGTAGATTGTCCTGTCTACAATATGGTCGCCACGAACTATCGCTGTTATAACTCAAATGGCGACTCCCTGAAACTGACGGATACGCTGTCGGTCTATTCGCAGCGCAGAGACGGCACCGATACGCTTTTGCTTAATCGGTTTGTGGGCAAAGCCACCTTCACTTTGCCTGTCAGCTATTCCCATCCTGAGGATAAACTGGTGTTCTCATTCAAAAACGGTAAAACCGAAGTAACCGATACCGTATGGGTCAAGAAAGACGATATCCCGCATTTCGAGTCGATAGACTGCAATGCCAAATTTTTCCATACGCTGACGGGTGTACGCTCTACGACGAATAAGCTGGACTCCGTGGTCATCAAAAATACCTCTGTGAATTATGACGCTACGACCATTCATTTCTACCTCTATCCGAAGGTTAGCGATTAGTCTTGCGCTGCTCATGGCCTCGACGGCAGCCTCGGCACAGATGAAGTTCTTCACGATGCAGAAAGACTCCGTCCCGATGTTTCGTGGTTTCGCTGTGTCATTTGATCTGGTGGGCGTGGGTATGCTGATGTTTTCCGACCGCGGACAGTATGAGGCAGCCCTTCGCTTCAATCTGCACGATGAATGGTTCCCCATCCTGGAGGCAGGTATTGGTAAGGCTAATTCTGATGACGAGATGACCCGTATCCATTACAGTACCTCAGCACCTTATTTCAAATTAGGTATCGACAGGAATCTGCTGAAAGACAAACACGGTCCTAACCGTCTGTATGTCGGTGTACGCTATGCCTTTACCAACTATAAGGTTGATATCTCGCGACCAGATTTCCCTGATCCTTACTGGCAGTGGGATACAGGCTTTGGCATCAAGGATGCGGCCTGTAAACTGCATTGGCTGGAGGCGGTAGTCGGTATTGATGCGAAGATCTATGGTCCGCTGCATCTGGGCTGGAGTTTCCGCTATATGCAACGGGTGTATCACAAGGAGGGCGATTTCGGGAATACGTGGTATGTGCCTGGTTTCGGCACCAACGACTCCAGCCAGCTGGGTGTTACGTTTAATGTGATTATTGACATCTGATCATGGACGAGAAACAGAAGAAACGCCTTATCTGGCAGTTGCCGTTCCTCGCATTGCTGATTGTGGGGAGCGTGCTGATTATCCGGCAGCAGCGGAATGCGCCTTATCAGAAAGTATCCGATTTTATCTTTGGCACGACGTATCATGTCGTCTACCAGTGCGATTCAGACTTGAGCCAAGGTATCAAGGCCGAACTGGAAAAGGTAGACCGCTCCCTGTCGCCTTTCAACAAGGCTTCGGTTATTTCAGCCGTCAACAATAATCAGGACGTGGTGCTCGATAAGATGTTCCTTGAGGTCTATCAGAAGGCGATGGAGATCTCCGGCGAGACCGACGGTGCCTTTGACATTACCGTAGCCCCGCTGGTGAATGCCTGGGGATTCGGATTCAAGAACGGTGCGATGCCTACTCGGGCTCAGGTGGATAGTCTGAAGGCTTTCGTGGGCTATCAGAAATTGTCGCTCGCCGATGGCAAGGTCACGAAGCGTGATCCTCGTATGATGCTCGACTGCTCAGCCATTGCCAAGGGATATGGCACTGATGTCGTGGCTCGGTTCCTGCGCAGCAGAGGTGTGACGAACTTTATGGTGGAGATCGGTGGTGAGATCGTGACGAGCGGCATCAATCAGAGTCGCGTGCCCTGGAGGGTAGGGGTTGTCAAACCTACGGATGATTCCCTGAATGTAGGCCATGAACTGCAGACGACGCTGAACGTGACGGATATCGCGATGGCTACCAGCGGCAACTATCGTAATTTCTATTATAAGGGCGGAAAGAAATATGCGCATACCGTGGATCCCAAGACGGGTTATCCCGTGCAGCACAGTATCCTTTCGGCCACCGTTCTGGCGAAAAGCTGTATGATTGCCGATGCATACGCCACGTCTTTCATGGTGATGGGTATGGATCGGGCCAGGAAGTTGCTTGAGCGGCATCCCGAATTGCAGGCCTATTTTATCTATGATGCCGGCAATGGGAAGACCGAAGTGTGGTTTACGCCTTCTCTTCAGGCCAAAATAGCGCAGTAGTCATGGCTGTCCTGCAGATATACGATCAGTTGCTTCAGTTCCCGTTGTTCCAGGGGATGAGCCGCGACGATCTGGAAATCGTTGCAGGACATACGCGCTTCGGATTCTCCAAACTGTCTTCAGGCAAAAAGATTGTCGTTGACGGTGAACCCTGTACCCAGCTGTACTTCCTGATAAACGGCTCCGTGACGGTTGAGACTTTTGCCGAAGACCATCGCTTTTCTGTTGTCGAGCGCATGTCGGCACCGTTTATCCTGCAGCAGGAGGCCATTTTCGGCTACCATCAGTGTTATACCCATACCTATACGTCGCTCACAAAGGTGAATATGCTGACGATAGACAAGGAAGAGGTGCTCCGTCTGTTGGAGGAATTCCTGATTTTCCGCCTGAATATGGTGAACTTGTTTGCTACGCAGACCCAGAAACTGTTTCGGCGCGCCTGGCAGCGTTCGCCCCAGTCTTTACGGGAGCGCGCCTTCCGTTTCTTCCTCGAGCATTCTACGTATCCGGCAGGTCATAAGACCTTCTATATCCTGATGGGCCAGCTTGCTGAGGAACTGAACGACAGCCGCCTGAATGTGTCACGACTTTTGAAGGAACTGGAACAGGAAGAATTGGTGGAATCTCACCGTGGAAGGGTGGAGATTCCTCAGTTGGAACGCCTAATCATGTGAAATATTATAAAATTCTGGTGACATATTTGCTGTTATGTTACTTTTTTCGTACTTTTGCAATCAATTAGAAAGTATAGACCATGAGTGAAATGACTGAAAGGAAGAATCCGTTCTTCCAACCTTACCATACGCCGCACGACGTGGCCCCCTTTGACCGTATCCGTATGGAGGACTACGAGGAGGCCATGCTGGAAGGTATCCGTCGTGACGACGAGCAGATCGAGAAGATCATCAATAATCCGGAAAAGCCCACTTTCGACAATACCATCATCAATGTGGATGACGAGAAGGATGGCGAGGATTACTACGACCTGCTCAGCCGTGTGAGTACCGTGTTCTTCAACCTGCTGTCGGCGGAGACCAACGACGAGATGGATGCCCTGGCGCAGAAGATGAGTCCGATTCTGACAAAGCATGCCAATGATATTCGTCTCAACGAGAAACTCTTTGAGCGCATCAAGTATGTGCATCGCCATCATCGCAAGCTGACACCCGAGGAAAAGATGCTCCTCGACAACTGCTATGACGGTTTTGTGCGGAGTGGTGCCTTGCTCGATGCCAAAGGCAAGGAGCGCCTGCGCCAGTTGACGGAAGAGGCCTCGATGCTGGGCTTGCAGTTCTCACAGAACCTCTTGAAGGAGAACAAGGCCTTTACCCTGCATATCACAGACGAGGCACAGCTCGACGGTCTGCCTGAGACTGCCCGTGAAGCTGCTGCTCTGGCGGCAAAGGAACAGGAGAAGGAAGGCTGGGTCTTCACCCTCGACTTCCCCTCGTATTCGCCTTTCATGACTTATAGCACCCAGCGCGAACTCCGCCGTCAGCTCTATATGGCGAAGAATACCGAGTGCATCCATGACAATTCGGAGAACAACCTCGAGATCTGCAAGCGTCTGATCAATCTCCGTCGTGAAATTGCACAGTTGTTGGGCTTCAAGACCTATGCCGACTATGTGCTGCAGCATCGTATGGCAGGCAATGTGCGCAATGTGTATAAGTTGCTCAACGACCTGATAGATGCCTATAAGCCTTCAGCCAAGAAGGAAGTGGCAGCCATCGAGAAGATGGCGCAGAAGCTGGAAGGGAAAGACTTCAAACTCGAGCCCTGGGACTTCAGCTATTATTCGCACAAGCTGCAGTTGCAGAAATACAATATCGATGCCGAGATGCTGCGTCCTTATTTCGAACTGTCGAAAGTTATCGATGGTGTCTTCGGACTGGCAAACCGTCTCTATGGCATCACCTTCAAGGAAAATAAGGAGATTCCCGTCTATCATCCCGATGTGAAGGCTTACGAGGTGTTTGACAAGGATGGTTCCTTCCTCGCCGTGTTCTATGCCGATTTCCATCCGCGTAAAGGCAAGCAGGGTGGGGCATGGATGACGGAGTATCGTGGACAGTGGATCGATCGTAAGGGTGTGAATAACCGCCCGCATGTCAGTGTGGTGATGAATCTCACGAAGCCTACGGCAGAGAAGCCTGCCTTGTTGACACTGAGTGAGGTGGAGACTTTCCTGCATGAGTTCGGCCACTCGTTGCACGGCATGTTTGCCAATACCCGCTTCGAGAGTCTGAGTGGCACGAATGTATGGTGGGACTTCGTCGAACTGCCCTCGCAGTTCATGGAGAACTTCGCAATCGAGAAGGAATTCCTGCGTACGTTTGCCTTCCATTATCAGACAGGCGAGCCGTTGCCCGATGAACTCATTGACCGCATCGTGAAGAGCCGTAACTTCAACGTGGCCTATGCCTGCATGCGCCAGGTGAGCTTTGGACTGCTCGATATGGCCTACTACACGAAGAAGGATGAATTTACCGACGACATCATCCCCTTCGAGAAGAAAGCCTGGGAGAAGGCAATGGTGATCAAGCAGTTGCCCGATACCTGCATGACCGTGCAGTTCTCCCACATCATGGCCGGCGGCTACGCAGCAGGTTACTATAGCTACAAATGGGCCGAAGTGCTTGATGCCGATGCCTTCAGCGTCTTCAAGAAACACGGCATCTTCGATCAGAAGACGGCCCAGAGCTTCCGCGACAATATCCTGTCGAAGGGCGGCACAGAGAATCCGATGACACTATATAAACGCTTCAAGGGTGGCGAGCCTACCATTGACGCATTACTGAAGAGAAATGGAATCAAACGATAAACAGCAGAAACTGGACATGCGCTATCTGAGGATGGCGCGGATATGGGCGGAGAACTCCTACTGCGTCCGCCGTCAGGTGGGGGCTCTCGTCGTGAAGGACAAGATGATCATCAGCGATGGCTATAACGGTACGCCCAGCGGATTTGAGAATGTGTGCGAGGACGACAATAACATCACCAAGCCCTACGTGCTCCACGCTGAGGCCAATGCCATCACAAAACTCGCCCGCAGCAACAACAACAGTGACGGCGCCACCATCTACATTACCGCCTCCCCGTGCATCGAGTGTGCCAAACTGATTATCCAGGCAGGTATCAAGCGGGTGGTCTATGGCGAGCAGTACCGCCTTACCGACGGTATCGATCTGCTGAAGCGTGCGGGCATAGAGGTGGTATTCATGGATGTCAATTCTTAATTCATCAGATATATGAGTAAAGGTAAGAATTACAGGCTAATGCCGTTCTGGATGGCAATCTCTGTTGTCGTCGGTATTCTGATCGGCTCTTTCTATGCCAATCATTTCTCAGGAAACAGACTGAATATCATCAATTCCAGCGGCAATAAGCTCAACAACCTGCTTCACATCATCGACGACCAGTATGTGGATACGGTGAATATCAATGATCTGGTAGAGAAGGCAATGCCGCAGATCCTGAGCGAGCTCGATCCTCATTCTGTCTATATCACGGCCCGCGACGGCGAGATTGCCAACGATGATCTGCGGGGTTCGTTTTCCGGCATCGGCATCGAGTTCACCATCCGCCAGGATACCATCCGTGTGCAGAATGTGATCGGCAATGGTCCTGCAGAGCGGGCAGGTGTCTTGGCAGGTGACAAGATTGTTGAGGTCGACGACTCTGTATTTGTAGGCAAGAAGGTCACCAATGAAGAGGCCATGCACCGGCTGAAAGGTCCTAAGGACACTAAGGTGAAACTTGGCATTCTGCGATATGGCGAGAACAAGGTGCATCATATCACGGTGACGCGTGGCGAGATTCCCACAAAGAGCGTCACGGCTTGTTACATGCTCGACGATGAGAGTGGCTATATCAAGATCCGTAACTTCGGTGAGAATACATACCCCGAACTGCTGATTGCCCTGGCAAAACTCTCGCAGAAGGGTTTCTCTAACCTCGTCATCGACTTGCGCAGCAACACGGGAGGCTATCTCGAGTCGGCGGTGCAGATTGCCAATGAGTTCCTGTCGAAAGGTCAGCTCATCGTTTATACGGAGGGCCGTCGCTATCCGCGTCAGGAGTATCGTGCCGATGGTCGTGGCTCTTACCAGCGCATGCCGCTCGTGATCCTCGTCGACGAAGGTTCCGCCTCGGCTTCTGAGATTCTGGCAGGTGCCATCCAGGACAATGACCGTGGTACCATCGTGGGCCGTCGCTCCTTCGGAAAAGGACTGGTGCAGAAACCGATGGAGTTTACGGATCACTCTATGATTCGTCTCACCATAGCCCGCTATTACACGCCGTCGGGCCGTTGTATCCAGAAGCCATATGCTGACGGTGCCGATTACAACGGTGACTGGATGCAGCGTTATCAGCATGGCGAATTTTTCTCACAAGACAGTATCAAGCACACGGGACCTGCTTACCATACGAACAACGGGCGAACCGTCTACGGCGGTGGTGGTATCACACCCGATATCTTCGTGCCTGAGGATACGGTGGGCATGACTTCTTATTACAAAGAGGCTTCGATGTCGGGACTGATCCTACAGTTTGCCTATACCTATACCGACGAGAACCGCGCCAAACTGAGCAGCATGGAGGATTACAAGGAGATGGAGCGCTACCTGAAGAACCAGAACTCGGTGGAGAAATTTGTGTCCTTTGCCGAAAAGAACGGTCTGAAGCGCCGTAACCTGATGATCCAGAAGTCGCACAAGCTGTTGGAGCGTTTTGTCAACAGCCGTATTATCTATAACATTCTCAATGAGCAGGCCTGGACGGAATATCTGAATCAGGATGATCCGGCTATCATCCAGACAATCCGCCTGTTCCGCGAGGGCAGGGCTTTCCCGGAGAAGCCTGAGTCTCCGGAGATGCAGAGAGAACAGCATCATGCATAAGCAAGCGCTCAGGCAGCAGATACGCCAAATCAAACGACAATTCTCTCCACAACAGTTGGAGGAATTGTCGTTACCTGTCTTAGACCGCCTCAGGCCGTTGCTCTGCAATGCCGCCGTGGTCATGGCCTATTATTCCTTACCCGACGAGGTGTGTACCCGCCAATTGCTCGACGAACTGGTGGATGACGGGAAAATGGTGTTGTTGCCTAAGGTGCTCGATGATGAAACGATGGAACTGCATCGCTATCAGTCTTCAGCCGATCTTCTTGAAGGTGCTTTCCATATCATGGAGCCTGTCGGAGCGCCCTTTACTGACTATGACCAGATCGTCGTAGCCCTGATACCTGGTGTGGCCTTCGATGCCGAAGGTCATCGGCTTGGCAGAGGGAAAGGCTATTACGACCGTTTCCTCCAGTCTCTGCCATCAGTAAAGAAAATCGGTGTTTGTTTCGATTTCCAGAAGGTAGA
Source organism: uncultured Prevotella sp. (assembly GCA_900314995.1). Lineage (GTDB taxonomy): Bacteria > Bacteroidota > Bacteroidia > Bacteroidales > Bacteroidaceae > Prevotella. Next base: position 36,288 of record OMXK01000019.1, on the reverse strand, counting down.
GTCGGTTCCTGCTGAGGCGCATGATGTCGTTGTGGACATCGTGGTCTAGTTGAAACGGATATCCGCAATCACTTGCTCTCCTACCGAAGCGTTCAGCCGTTTCACGATCTCCGTGCGCTGCATGGAGAGGTCTGCACGCAAGGCAGGACTGGTGAGATGCACGAAGAGTGTCTGGTTACGGATGAAGAGGTTTCCTGTGTACGAGGCGATGGTTTCTCCCATTACCGTGGGCCATGCGTCCATCAGTCTTTTCTGCAGCAAGGGCGTCTCCAGTCCTTGTGCACGCAAATTCCTAAGAATCAGATCCTTGATTTGTATGACGTCTCTCTTAAACATTGATTTCTCCGTTTTCTACATGAAAGATTTTATAGTCGTGCGATGAGCGGCTGAGGATACTGTCCAGATGCTCGCGGTTGGTATCGGTGATGAATATCTGCCCGAAGTCGTCGCCGGCAACAAGCCGCACAATCTGTTCCACGCGCTCAGCATCCAGCTTGTCGAAGATGTCATCGAGCAGCAGGAGGGGCGTCGTCTGGTTGTTGGTACGTTTGAGGAAGTCGAATTGTGCCAGTTTCAGCGAGATGACGAAGGTCTTGTGCTGTCCCTGACTACCCTCTCGCTTCAGCGGATGCCCGCCCAGCGAGAATACGAGGTCGTCGCGATGCACACCGTGAAGCGAATAGCCCATGATGCGGTCTTTGGCGCGGTCTCGCTGGATAACCTCCAGCAGGGGACCTCGCTGACAATGCGACACGTATTCGATGGCCACCTGTTCCTTGTTGCCCGAAATCTGTTCGTAGTAATGCTGGAAGATGGGCACCAGTTCCTTCACGAAGGCATCGCGCCGCTGGTAGATGCGTTCTCCTTCGAGCGCCATCTGCTCCTCCCACAGGCTGAGCACCTCCACGTCGGGCTCCTCTTCCTGTTTCAGCATGGTGTTGCGTTGCAGGAGGGCTTTGTTGTAGCGGTTCATCGACTCGATATAGCCACGGTCATACTGCGATATCACCAGGTCCATCAGTCGTCTGCGCTCCTCGCTGCCGCCCTCTATCAGGAGTGTGTCCGAGGGTGAGACCATCACGAGTGGTATCAGACCGATGTGCTCGGAGAGCCGCTTGTATTCTTTCTTGTTACGCTTGAAGTGCTTCTTCGTGCCTCGTTTCATACCGCAGTAGATGGTCAGGTCGTCTGAGTAGGAACCTTCCGCCACGAGGAAGTCCGCACCATGCCGAATCACCTGAGAATCAGTGGGGTTACTGGCCGAATGACAGAAAGAGAGGAAATAGATGGCATCCAGCACATTCGTCTTGCCCACACCGTTCTGTCCGATGAGACAGTTGATCTTCGGCGACAGTTCCAACGTGGCTGTTTGGATGTTCTTGTAGTTGATGAGCGATAGCTTTTCGAGAATCATAGTGCAAAGATACACCTTTTTTTTGTTTTTCTTTTTGTTTTTCACTTTTTTATTGTAACTTTGCACCCGATTTTTGAAAATTAATACAAAAAATATAATGGCAACAAACAATCAACAGCAGGCTGCTCCTACAATGGAGGAGACACTGAACAAGAGCGAAGCCTTCTTCCTGAAGTATAAGAAGGCAATCATTGCCGTCGTGGTGGCGCTGATCGTCATCATCGCCGGTGCAGTACTTTACAAGACTTATATCTCTGAGCCTCAGGAGCAGAAGGCAAGCACAGCCATCGCCAAGGGTCAGGAACTTTTTGCACAGGGTATGTTCCAGCAGGCACTCGATGGCGACAGCCTCGGTTTCAAGGGCTTTGCTAAACTCGCCGACGAGTATAGCAGCACGAAGGCCGGTAACTTGGCTACGCTCTATGCCGGACTCTGCAACGCCCAGCTCGGCAAGTGGGAAGCTGCCGCCAAGTACCTCGAGGACTTCGACGGTTCCGACGATGCGATGGTATCTCCCGCCGCAGAGGGTGCCCTCGGTAATGTGTATGCTCATCTGAACCAACTCGACAAGGCTGTTTCTCATCTGAAGAACGCTGCAGAGAAGGCTGACAACAATTCACTGTCTCCCACCTATCTCATCCAGGCTGGTGAGATCCTTGAGAGCCAGGGCAAGGCCGACGAGGCTCTGAAACTCTATCAGACTGTGAAGGAGAAGTATTTCAACTCCATGCAGTATCAGATTATTGACGAGTACATCCAGCGCGTTTCCGCTAAATAACAATGGCAACAGCTCTTCATAACCTCAGCGACTACGACTTCGACAAAGTGCCCGATGCATCAAACATGATCTTCGGTGTGGTCGTGGCTGAGTGGAATCCGGAGATTACAGGTGCCCTTCTCGAGGGTTGTGTCAACACCCTCGAGAAGCATGGCGCTCTGCCTGAGAATATCCATGTGAAGACCGTTCCCGGTTCCTTTGAACTGATCTATGGGGCTCACCAGATGACGCTCAACGATGGTTACGATGCCGTGATCATCCTGGGTTCCGTGATTCGTGGTGAGACGCCTCATTTCGACTATATCTGTCAGGGTGTTACCGAGGGCATCGCCCGTCTGAATGCCACGAGCAACATCCCCGTCATCTACGGACTGCTTACCACCAACGACTTGCAGCAGGCAAAGGATCGTGCAGGTGGCAAGTTCGGCAATAAAGGCGACGAGTGTGCCGTTGTTGCCATCAAGATGGCAAAGTTCTAAGCTGATAGTATTTCCCTTTCATCATCAGAAGCTCTTCATGGGTGCCTTGTTCAATGATGCGCCCATGATCGAGCACGATGATCTGGTCAGCATTCCTTACTGTACTGAGTCTGTGGGCAATGACGAAGGTCGTGCGCCCCTGCATCAGTTTGTCCATACCTTTCTGTACCAGTGTCTCCGTGCGGGTGTCGATGCTCGAGGTGGCCTCGTCGAGGATAAGTACGGGCGGATTTGAGACGGCAGCCCTGGCGATGGCCAGTAGCTGGCGTTCGCCTTGCGACAGGTTGCCGCCGTCGCCATTGAGCATGGTGAGGTAACCATTGGCCAGACGACGGATGAAGTCGTCGGCTCCCACGAGTTTGGCTGCTGCCACGCATTCCTCGTCAGTAGCGTCGAGCTTGCCGTAGCGGATGTTGTCGAGCACGGTACCCGTGAAGAGATGTGTCTCCTGCAGCACGATACTCATGCCCTGGCGCAGCGAGCGCTTCGAGATGTCGGTGATGGGGATGCCGTCGTAGAGGATGCGCCCGCCCTGAATCTCATAGAAACGGTTGATCAGGTTGATGATCGTGGTCTTGCCTGCTCCTGTGCCACCTACGAAGGCGATCTTCTGTCCGGGATTGGTGTTGATGTCGATGTCGAAGAGCACCTGCTTCGCACTGGTGTAGCCGAAATCCACATCCTTGAAGTCTACGTCGCCCTTGGGATCCTCCAGCACGATCTTGCCATCGTCTGTCTCCGGCTCCTCATCCATCAGATTGAATACGCGCTCTGCACCCACAGAGGCATTCAGCACGCTGTTGATCTGCTGGCTTACCTGTGAGATGGGGCGCGTGAAACTCTTGTTGAGTTGCAGGAAGGCCACCACCGTACCCAGTGTCACCATGCCCCAGGAACCGTTGATGGCCAGGGTGGCTCCCACGACGGCCAGACAGACGAATCCGAAGTTGCTGATGCCGCCATTCACGGGCATCACGATGTTGGCAAAACGGTTGGCGTTGCAGGCGGCGGAGCGCAGCGCTTCGTTGATCTCCTCAAATTGAATGACGGCCTGTTCCTCGTGGCAGAATATCTTGATCACCTTCTGCCCCGTCAGCATTTCTTCGATGAAGCCGTTCACGTTGGCCAGTCGTTGTTGCTGCGTGCGGAAGAAGTTGCGCGAACGCTTGCCGAGCTGGGTGGTGGTCACCGCCATCACTACTGCCATCGCCACGCTCACCAGGGTCAGCGGTATGCTCAGCACGATCATCGAGGTAAACGTGGCCACGATGGTGATGATCGACGAGAAGACCTGTGCCAGTGCCGTCGAGATCATCTGGCGCAGCGAGTCTACGTCGTTGGTGTACACGCTCATGATATCGCCGTGCGAACGCTGGTCGAAATACTGGATGGGCAGGTGCTGCATCTTCTCGAAGATGATCTTTCGCAGGCGCAGCATCGTGCCTTGGCTGATGTGGATCATCAGACGGTTGTAGGTGTAGGAACAGACGGTGCCGAAGAAGAGGATAAGCCCCAGCTTGAACAAGGTCTGTGCCAGCGACTGGTACTGCGGGTTCTCCACCTGTGTCAGTGGCACGATATAGTCGTCCATCAGCGTCTTGGTGAACAGCGAGGATACCAGCGAGGTGACAGAAGAGACAAACACGCACGCCAGTACGATGACAATCGCCCACCTGTAGTGCTTCACGACGAAGCTGAACATCCGCAGGAGCGTGGCCCGCTGCTGCTTGTCTATCTTCTGGAATCCGGCTTGTGCCCTTGGACCGCGAGGTCCTCCGAAACTGGGTTGTCTCATACGTCACCTCCTTTCGTTTCGCGTTCGTCTGTCACGACTCGGCCATCCAAGCCAGTTTGGCAGCTCTCGCTGTTCCATCCTTTCTGGTCGAAATCACCCATGTCGGCTTCCTGGATGGCGTAGATCTCCTGATAGAGCGCATTCGTCTTCAACAGGTTGTCGTGGGTGTCGAATCCGGTTACCACACCATTGTCCATCACGAGGATACGGTCGCAGTGCTCCACGCTCGAGATGCGCTGGGCGATGATAATCTTCGTCATATCCGGCAGTTGGGTGTGTATGGCTTTTCTGATCTTGGCATCCGTCGCGGTGTCACAGGCCGAGGTGGAGTCGTCGAGCACCAGTATTTGAGGCTTTTTCAGCAGCGCACGGGCGATGCAGAGACGCTGTTTCTGTCCGCCACTCACGTTGGTGCCACCTTGTTCTATACGCGTGTGGTAGCCCTCGGGCATCTGGTCTATGAACTCATCGGCACAGGCCATCTGGCAGGCTCTCCGGCAGTCTTCCTCCGTAGCCTCGCCGTTGCCCCAGCGCAGGTTGTCGAGGATGGTGCCCGAGAAGAGGATATTGTTCTGCAGCACCACACTTACGGCATTCCGCAGAGCCGTCAGGTCGTATTCTTTCACGTTCTTGCCACCCACCAGCACTTCGCCTTCAGTCACGTCGTAGAGGCGTGATACCAGATTGACGAGCGACGATTTTCCGGAGCCGGTACCGCCGATGACACCTATCGTCTCACCGCTCTTGATGTCGAAACTCACGTTGTAGAGTGCCGAGCGACGGCTTTTGCCCGGGGTGGGGCGGGCATAGTCGAAGCGCACGCCTCTGAATGCCACGCTGCCGTCGGCTATCTCATACACGGGCTGCTCAGGGTTCACGATGTCTGGCTCTTCCTCGATGATCTCGGCCACGCGCTTCGCTGAGGCGGCACTCTGGGTAAGCATCACGAACACCATCGAGAGCATCATCAGCGACATCAGGATCGACATCACGTAGGTAAACAGCGACGTCAGTTCACCGGTGGTCAGCGTGCCTTCCACGATATAGTGGGCACCCAGCCACGACAGCGCGATGATACAGCCATACACCACCATGTTCATAATGGGGTGGTTCCAGGCCATCAGACTCTCTGCCTTCACATAGAGCTTGTACAGGTTGTCAGCTGCACGGGCGAACTTCTCGTTCTCATAATCCTCGCGCACAAAGGCCTTCACCAGTCTGATGGCCCTGATGTTCTCCTGCACGCTTTGGTTCAGTTCGTCGTACTTCACGAACACTTGCTGGAACAGCTTCGCCACGCGCGATATAATATGGTAGAGCGAGAAACTCAGTATCACCAGCGCCACCAGGAACACCAGCGACAGACGGGCATCGATGATCAGGCACATCAGGATTGACAGCACCAGTTTGAAGGGTGCCCTCACGCTCACGCCCAGTATCTGCTGGAAGGCGCTCTGCAGCGCATTCACGTCGGTGGTCATGCGGGTGATAAGCCCAGAAAGGGCATATTTGTCGATATCCGAGAAGGCCAGCCGTTGGATGTTGCGATACATTGCCGAGCGCAGATTGGCCGCAAAACCCGTAGAGGCGTATGCCGAGCATCGCCCGCCAAGGATGCCGAACACCATGCTCATCATCGCCATGCTCAGCATGATCGTGCCGTAGAAATACACGTTCTGCATATCTCCGGCAGTGATACCCTTGTCGATGAGCGAGGCCGTCACGTAGGGTATGAGCACGTCCATCGATACCTCCAGCGCCGTCCATATCGGCGTGAGGATCGAGGCGAGGCGGTATTCGCCAATCTGCTTGACGAGGGTTTTCAGCATTTAGTACTTAATCCATTTGTTAAGGTCGATCTTGCCCTCAAAGTCGGGGGCAATCCGGATGTTATCGGTGTCGATGTCTGTCTTGTCGAGCAGGAACTTGTCGAGGAAGGCACCCACCTCGGGATACTGGCTCTCGGGCAGCATACAGTGGGGATGTCCGCCCACGATCGAGTAGCCCATGCGGTCGGCGATACCCAGATGGCTCCACACCTTGCGGGCTGCATTCAGCGACACGTAGGCACTCTCGTCGGCGAGCCATCTGTAGTCGGGATTGCCCAATACCAGCAAGGCTCTCGGACAGATCATCGCCACGAGCTCGTGATGGTCGTAGGGCATCAGATACACGCTGTCGCCATGAAACTGCTCGCGCATGGATTCCTTAAACCAGTGGTAGTCCGTGCGGTCCAGGTTCTCCACGCTGTCCACATGACAGTTGTAGCGCCAGGAGGCAGCACCGCCGCCACCAGGCTCCTGTGCGATGGTCAGTGCCACGCGCTCGTCGAAGGCGCCGCAGAAGAGCGACATCTTGCCGGCATACGAGCAGCCGCTCACGCCGATGCGCTTCACGTTGATCTTCGTCTTCTCGGGTCCCAGCTGTTCCAGACCGTCAATCAGACGGCTCAGGCCCCATGCCCACTGGCTGTAGGCACCGTTGTCCTTCAGTTGTGGATACAAGCGGTCGAAGTTGTGCTCGCCTCTCTCGTGATGAGGCTTCCACTGCGAGTAGTCGTTCACCTGCGCCTCGTGATAATTCATCGTGGCGATGGGGCGGTTCTCAAACAGCGGCTTTGGCAGCGACAGCATGCTGGTGCCGATCATCAGCGCATACGGGGGCTGTCCTGTGGTGGGGTAGTGGATGCCCGATTTCAGGGTGAGCGTCTCGCCGCCTACGGTCACGTCTACGATGAGCGTGTCGCCATCCATCCTGGCCTTGATGGCTTCGGGAGCCACTTCGGGCTTCTCGCCGATGCCATATTGCTGGATCATCGCGGCTATCTCTTGCCGGCGGCCACGCCAGTCGTCGAGGTTCTTTACGAGTGTACCGTCAAGTTTCTGTAAAGGGTTCGGCAGATCTGTCTGCGGAGTGTCAAGTTGTGCGGAGGCCGTCAGCGTTGCCCCCAGGAAGAATAGTGATAATAAATGTTTCTTAATCATGTCGGTTTCGGTTTTAAGTCTTTTCTGCCTGCAAAGTTACGAAAAATCGAGCGCAAAACAAAAGAAACTTGTTTCTTTTTTTGCCGAGATGGAGTAAGTTCGCCATCTTTGATGGCAAAGTTACTAAATTATTCAAATTTATGCACATAATGACCATATTTTTTTGTACCTTTGCAGCCAATTAATCAATAGCGCTAGGATATGAAACTTATTTCGTGGAATGTAAACGGCCTCCGTGCCTGCGAGGGCAAGGGCTTTAGTGATGTTTTCCGTCAGCTCGACGCCGATTTCTTCTGCCTTCAGGAGACGAAGATGCAGCCGGGACAGCTCGATCTCGCCTTCGAGGGCTACCAGTCGTTCTGGAACTCTGCCGAGAAGAAAGGCTACTCGGGTACAGCCGTCTTCACCCGTCACGAGCCCCTCAGCGTCACTTATGGCATCGGCATCGATCTCCACGACCACGAGGGCCGCGTCATCACGCTCGAGATGCCCGATTTCTTCCTCGTCTGCTGCTATACGCCCAATTCGCAGGATGGGCTCAAGCGCCTCGACTACCGCATGTCGTGGGAAGATGCCTTCCGCAGCTATCTGAAGAAGCTCGACGGGCAGAAGCCCGTCATCCTCTGTGGCGACCTCAATGTGGCTCATGAGGAGATAGACATCAAAAATCCGAAGTCGAATCGCCGCAATGCAGGCTTTACCGATGAGGAGCGCGAACAGTTCAGCAATCTGCTCGCCTGCGGCTTTACCGATACCTTCCGCTATAAGTACCCCGACGAGGTGAAATACTCCTGGTGGTCATACCGCTTCCAGGCCCGCGAGAAGAATGCAGGCTGGCGCATCGACTACTTCGTGGTGTCTGATCGTCTGCTCGAGCGTCTCGACGATGCCAAGATCCATACCGACATCTTCGGCAGCGACCATTGCCCCGTCGAACTAACGCTTCGTTGATAATTTATACCCGTTGACTGAAAAAGTTTTGCCGCTATGATGGATTTGCCTACCTTTGCACTCGAAAACAGCAAAAGTATGACAGAGATTCTGAGCCATTTCGAGACCATCACGCTCGACGAGATGAGAGACATCCGCCTGATGAACCGCATCGATACGAAGTTCGTCACGACGGTGCCCGTGCTCCGACGGCTGCTTGAGCTCGCCAGCGACGAGTATTACGTGCAGCAGGTCGACGGCGAGGTCATCGCACCTTATTATACCCTCTACTACGATACGGAGGACTGTGCGATGTACAACCGTCATGAGGTGGGCCATCTGGAGCGCCAGAAGCTGCGCGTGCGCTCCTATCTCCATGTAGGCATCAACTACCTTGAGGTGAAGACGAAGAACAATCACGGGCGCACCAAGAAGAAGCGCACCGCTGCCGAGGGGTTCGATCCTCAGGCACGGGCCACTTGCGACTTCCGCCTCCACGACCACGATGCCTTCATCGCCGCCAATCTGCACTACGATCCCCAGCGACTCTCCGAACACCTCGAGAACCGCTTCGACCGTATCACCCTTGTCAACAAGGGCAAGACCGAGCGACTCACCATCGATGTCAACCTGAGGTTCCACAACTTCATAACCGACAACTACCGCTTCATGGGCAACCTCGTCATCATTGAGCTCAAGCGCGACGGTCACCAGCCTTCGCCCATCCTGCCCAAGCTGCTCCAGCTGCGCATTCATCCCCACGGGTTCTCCAAGTACTGCATCGGCTCTGCCCTCACCAACGAGGCCCTGCGCCGCAACCGCTTCAAGCCCCGTCTGCATTATGTACAGAAACTATTAAACGAATAATTACGATATGGAAAATTTTTTCTATCTGTCTGATGACTTTATGATGATGTTCATCCGCCTGCTGATCAACTGCCTGTTCACATGGCTCATCATCGATCGCCTGTACTACCGTAAGAGCCGCCGCCGCGACTTCTACTTCACGTTCATGCTCATCTCCGTAGCCATCTTCTTCATCGTCTTCTTCATGATATTCGTGCTCGAGGATATGAAGGGCAAGACCTCGATGGGTGTGGGTATCGGACTCTTCGGCATCTTCTCCATCATGCGTTACCGCACCGATGCGATGCCTGTCCGTGAGATGACCTATCTCTTTGTCATCATCGCCCTCTCGCTGGTGAATGCCGTCTCCGTGAATGTGCCGCTCTTCGAGGTGATACTCACCAATCTGATCATCTCCGCTGCCGTATGGCTCTGCGAGCTCCACATCAAGACGCGCCCCACGCGACTCGTGCAGTACGACCGCATTGAGCTCATCACCCCCGAGCGTCGCCCTGAACTCATCGCCGACCTCGAGAAACGCCTCGGCGTCAAGGTCACCAAGGTCGATGTCGGCTCCGTCGACTTCCTCCGCGATATGGCCATGATCCGCGTCACCTTCGAGGGTGAGCAGCCTGCCATGGGCGAGGAACTCAAACTCTCCAAAGACCAACTCAAACAGTTCTGATATGACATTACTCAACTACATCAAGCGGGCGTTGCCCGTGGGCCTCTTCGCCCTCCTGCCGCTCAGCGCATCAGCCCAGAGCGATGACTTCGGACTCAACCTCTCGCTCGAGGCACAGAAGAAACTCTCCAAGGACTGGAGTGCCAGCTTCGAAGGCGAACTCCGCACCCGCAACAATACCAAGACCGTCGATCGCTGGAGCTTCGGCCTCGGCGTCGACTATAAGGTCGCCAAGTGGCTCAAGGCCTCTGCCGGCTATACTTACCTCTATGATCACAACCAGCGCACCAGCTATTTCGATGCGACTGATGACGAGGTGCTCGACGGCGATGCCGAGGTAGGCGATCCAAAGAAGTATGCCGACTATTGGGGCTCTCGCCACCGCTTCAATGTGTCGCTCACCTTCGACAAGAAGCTCTTCGGCGACTTCCGCTTCTCGCTGCGCGAACGCTGGCAGTACACCTATCGCCCGGAGCAGACCGTAGACCAGCGCTGGAGTATACTCGACAATGCCTACGACGGCAAGCAGAAAGTATATGGCGGCAGGGGTAAGAACGTGCTCCGCAGCCGTCTGCAGATAGAATACGACAAGAAGGGCCTCGCTGTCACCCCATACGCCAATGTAGAGCTCTTCAACGCCTGGAATATCGAGAAGGTGCGCTATCACGTAGGTCTTGACTGGAAAGTCGCCAAGAAGCACTCCCTCGGCATCTTCTACCGCTACCAGCATGTCTACGGCGACGATGATGACCTCGAGCCCAACATCCACATGCTTGGCCTCGGCTATAAGTTCAAGTTCTAAATACAATAAAGGCTTCCGCAACCGTCGGAAGCCTTTATTTCATGTTTATCTGTCTATCGGTTTGATGTGATACCGCTCGTTTGAGTTATACTCACGATCCTTGTCCTTGCCGAAGTACTCCAGCAGATATTTCTTGCTCTTCAGCCTCGTTACCTTGATGAGCACCTCACGGTAAGTCTCGTGGCCGTCCTTCATATAGCGCTCAAACGCGTTGAACGTCGCCGCCTTCTTCGAGTCGTGCTTCTTCACCATCTTAAATGCCGAGACGTTACGACGGCTCTGTGCGATGTCCACATACAGACTGTCGGCAGTGAATCTGAATAACAGTTCTCCACTCTGGGAAAGGAAATTCCCGTTCAAATCAATGGCGTGAGCCTCCATGAAGCCCCACATCATCAACCCCAAAAATACAAGCTTCTTCATATAAGTAATTTCAATTTCGGGCACAAAGATACGAATAAGCGAGTAAATAAACAAATTTTATTTGAGTTTTTTCGAGCGGCACCTCACTAATTTACATACCGACAAACTGGTGGTTTCTCGTAAGCAAACGCCCCCTTTCCTTACGAGAAGCCCCTAGCTTGTCGGTACCTGATTCTCTGGGACACAAAGGGGACAAGGGGACAAAGGGACAATTTGCTTTTTGAAACGAGTATGACAAATGACAGATGACAAAATGACAAACGCCATTTTTTATTGGAACAAGAATGACGTATAGAATATTATATTAATATATATATTATATATAATATATATATTAATATAATATTTAATAATAGGTTTTTGTCAAAATACCATTCATTGCAGTTTCCCCGTCACCCATTTGCCAGAACCTATAAAATTATCCGTTTGTCATTTTGTCATCTGTCATTTGTCACGCATAGGTAAGACAAATGGGAAACTGCAAAATTCAAAAACAAATTGTCCCTTTGTCCCTTTGTCCCCAATTGTCCCGTGTGTACCAGTAAACTGACTTATGTCTTCGTTCCTTTTGGTATCAGAAAAAACAAGGAAATCAGCCTCATTTCTATTTCACAAGCCTTGTGAAAATGTCTTTTCTTAAAATTTCTGCCTAAATATTTGCTTTTCTCAAAAATACTTCTTATCTTTGCACTTGACTCAAAAGCTGTAGAACTCGGTTATCAAGTGTTTATTCTGCCAAATCCCAAAGGATTCAGAACAGCAGATTTTATCTTTGAACGAAAGGGTTTTTACAGAATGTATGATCTAAAGACCATACAGGGTAGGAATTCTGTAGATTCACGCTTTGCGGATTCTATTGGTCAAACTAATCGCGTCATTCTCAACATTTTATCCAATTACGAACCACGTCCTTTGGCAAAAAGTATTAAACGCTACTTTGAAAGAAACGCTGATGCTGTTGAGGTGTTAATAATGAAAGGTAGAAAGACAATTTCTGTGATTCGTGAAGAAACTATAAGTCCGTCATTCATGAAATATTTTATGATAAAGTACACAAAATAAGAAAGCCACCCAAAAGGATGACTTTCAAAATGGGCAGTATCGATAAGGCCTTACCCCACGCGGGATTCTACCCGGATAGTCATTTCTGACGTTGCAAAGGTAAGCAAAATTTCGATATCTTCCAAATATTATTGCGTTTTTCTGCTGAAAAAGCAAATTAGTTCGCATAAAAACACTCCTTGAAGTGATGTTTGAGGATGAGATAAGGGAATACGAGGACATCCGTGACAGAAAACCGCCGCAAGGCTTGCGAAGGTTTGGAGGTATGGAGAATAATTTGTAATTTTGCAGCAAATTATTTGAAGTATGGGAGATAACGATAATTTCAATTTGCCGCTTCTGGATTTTCCCGAAGTCAGGGACCAGATGCAGGGCATCATCAAAGTGGTGGGTGTTGGAGGCGGTGGCTGCAACGCTGTCAATAATATGTATAAGGAGGGCGTGGACGGTGTGACATACGCTGTATGCAATACAGATAGCCAGTCGTTGTCGCGCTCGCCAGTGCCTGTAAAGATACAGCTTGGTGAAGGCTTGGGTGCTGGGGGCGATCCTGAAAAGGGTAAGAATGAAGCCGTGAACACCATCGACACGATTCAGAAACTGCTTGCTGACGGCACAAAGATGGCGTTCGTGACTGCCGGTATGGGTGGTGGCACGGGTACTGGTGCTGCACCTGTAGTGGCTGGTGTGGCAAAGGAGATGGGTATCCTGACGGTCGGTGTGGTGACAATCCCTTTCTCCTTTGAGAAGAAACGCAAGATCGTCAAGGCTCTGAAGGGTGTGAAAGAGATGCGTAAGAATGTGGATGCGCTGCTGATAGTGAACAATGAACGTCTCTGCGATGTATATTCTGATGCTGAGATTCCCTTGAAGGAGGCTTTCCTGCGGGCAGACAATATTCTGATGGATGCCGTGAAGGGTATCTCGGAGCTGATCACCTTGCCTAGCGACGGGGGGATTAAGAGTGACTTCCGCGATGTGGAAACGACGATGAAGAACGGCGGTGGTGCCATCATGGCCATGGGGCGCGCCAGCGGGGAGCATCGTGTGGCAAGCGCCATCATCAATGCCCTCGATTCTCCGCTGCTCTATGGCAATGATATCGGCAAGGCGAAGCGTATCCTCTTTAATATCTATGCCAGCGACGAGCATCCTATCTTCGTGAAGGAACTGCAGGAGATTGATGATTTCTTCGATCAGCTGGATCCTAATATCGATGTGATATGGGGTACGGCGACGGATGACACGCTGGGGGGCGATGCCAAGGTGACGATTCTGGCCACGGGTATGGAGGATAGTCTGAAAGAGGAGGTGAAGACTGACGTATACCGCAATGATGATGAATATTTCGAGAGTCTGATACCGCTGCTCTATAAACCAAGGAAGAAGACGGTGGCAGAGGTGATTACTCAGACGCTGCCCTTCGAGGTGGAGGTTATGCCAGAGCCGGAGCCAGCCGTGATTCCTGAGCCGGAACCGGAAAAGGTGCCTGAGGAGGAAGAGAAACCCACGATGGTGAACAAGTGGAGAAGATGGCTGGATAATGTGGTGAAAGGTCTGACAACTGATGATTGAGCAACCGCAGACACCAGAGGAAATGGCTCGTCAGATCAAGTACCTGATAGAGCAGTTGCAGACAGCAGGGAGAAAGGACCTGTTGCTGCACGCTGTTGGTGTGCCCTTGCTTGAGGAGCTGCGTATCGAGGCTGCGAAGGGAAAACTGAGCAGACTGTTGATTACGAAGGATTATCGTTTTGTGCTCACGGACTATGGCAAGGAGGTGGAGTTGCAGCCTGTGCATAAGGCGGTATATCTGCTGTTCCTCGCGCATCCTGAAGGCATCGAGTTCAAACGGCTGGCGGATTATCGTGCGGAACTGACCCGCTATTATATGGCTACGGCGAAGATGATGGACAAGGAGAAGGTCTTGGAGAGCGTGGATCATCTGATCAATCCGCTTGACAATGCCATCAATGAAAAGTGCTCGCGTATCAAGAAGGTATTCCTTGAGATGATGGACGAGTACACGGCCAGCTACTACATTATCAGCAGCCATACGCAGAAGCACATCGCAGGCTCAAACCGCATCTGGTATGAGCGATTGAAGGTCGTCACGCTCCCTCGCGAACTGGTAGTGAGAGAGGAATAGAATAGTCGGAGAATTGTTACTAGTTGTGTTAAAAAGTGACAAATATGGTATTTGTCGTAGTTTTTTCGTAACTTTGCCATCAAAGATGGCGAACTTACTCCATCTCGGCAAAAAAAGAAACAAGTTTCTTTGTTTTGCGCTCGATTTTTAGTAACTTTGCACGTCTAAAGTGTGTGATATTTAACCAATGTAACAATAAAACCAAATGACGATGAAAGCAAAACTTGTTTTAGCAATCGGTCTGATGCTGGCAGGAACAGCTGGGGCTCAGACACTCAAGACGGGCATCGATCCCGCTAATCTGGACACATCGGTACGTCCGGGTGATGACTTCTATCATTATGCTGCTGGTGGATGGATGAAGACGCATCCGCTGGATGCAGAACATCCGATGAACGGTGCATTCGTGGATCTCTCGGAGCAGAACACGCTGCGTATCCAGGAACTGATTCTGCAGTATGCAGGTACTCCGCAGGAGAAAGGCACGCTGGGACAGAAAATCGGCTCGCTCTATAACCTGAGAATGGACAGCGTGCGCCTGAACCGTGAGGGCTGGGAGCCGCTGAAGCCTGTGCTGGCGAAGATTGCTGCCATCAAGGATCGCGCGGAGTATCAGAAGGTGACGGCTGAGATCGACAGTCGTGGTGAGTCTACGATGATGTTCGGCATCGGCGTTGGCGCTGATATGCGTAATGCGGATATGAACCTCGTATCAGTAGGACAGGGCGGTCTCGGTATGGGTAACCGTGACTACTATCTGAACGACGATGAGCAGACGGTGCGTGTGCGTGAGGCATATAAGCAGTATATGAAGACGCTCTTCGAGATGGTGGGCAACGACTCGGTGACGGCTCAGAAGAAGGTGGACGCGGTAATGGCTATTGAGACACGTATCGCCAAGGTGAGCTACAGCACCGTGGAGCTGAGAGACATCGACAAGAACTATCATAAGATGACTTATAACGAGCTGAAGACGAACTTCCCCGGCATCGACTGGGATAGCGCGTTCCGCGCCAGCGGATTCCCTGCATTTGAACTGGTGGATGTGGGGCAGCCTGAACCTATCCACGAGGTGGAGAAGATTCTGGCTGAAGCTTCGCTCGACGATCTGAAGACGTATGCGGAGATCAAGATTATCTCAGGAGCAACGGGTGTGCTGAGCGATGACTTCAGAGCCGTGCAGTTCGCTTTTGACAGCGTGGTGAGTGGTCAGGCGCAGGATCGTCCCCGCTGGAAGCGTGCCGTCGGCACGGTGAGCAGTGTGCTGGGTGAGGCCATCGGCAAACTCTATGTGGAGAAGTATTTCCCAGAGTCGAGCAAACAGCGCATGCTGAATCTGGTACATAACCTGCAGACGGCACTCGCACAGCGTATCGATGAGGCTGGATGGATGAGTGCCGAGACGAAGGCAAAGGCCAAGGACAAGCTGGAGAACTTTATCATCAAGATAGGCTATCCCGATAAGTGGAAGGACTATAGCGCTCTGCAGATAGACGACAAACTGTCGCTCTACGAGAATATGGGCAACGTCTCGGCATTCTTCCTGAAGGACATGGTAGACCGTAAGGTGAATAAGCCAGTGGACAAGTCGGAGTGGTATATGACGCCGCAGACCATCAATGCCTACTATAACCCGACAACGAACGAAATCTGCTTCCCCGCTGCCATCCTGCAGCCCCCGTTCTTCGATCCAGAGGCTGACGATGCAGTGAACTACGGTGGTATCGGTGGTGTGATTGGTCACGAGATGAGCCATGGCTTCGACGATCAGGGCTCACAGTTTGACAAGACTGGCAACCAGCGTAACTGGTGGACGGATGCCGATAAGCAGAACTACGAGCAGCGCACGAAGGTGCTGGAGGAGGCATTCGGACAGTTTGAGGCTCTGCCTGGCAAGTTCATCAACGGCAAGCAGACGCTGGGCGAGAACATCGGTGACAACGGTGGCCTGAACATCGCTTTCAGGGCTTTCCAGAATGCCATGAAGACCAATCCGCTACAGAAGGCTGACGGCTTTACGCCAGAACAACGCTTCTTTCTGAGCTGGGCTCGCGTGTGGGCTGCTAACGCCAGTCCTGAGATCTTGGCTTATCTGCTGACGGTGGATACCCACTCACCTAACAATGCCCGTGTGAACGGCGCACTGCCCCATATCGATGCATGGTATGATGCCTTTGGTGTCAAGGAGGGCGACAAGCTCTTCATCCCGAAAGAAAAACGGGCTCAGATATGGTAAACGAAAAAGGGGTTGCACTGCGCAACCCCTTATTTATTTCCCTAGGAATCGGGTGTTCAGATAGTCGTTGAAAGCCTCCTTGTAGTTATCGCCGATGGGCAGATAGGTATCGGCATCCATAATGACGCGGTTCTTGTTGACTTCCTGTATCCTCTTCAGATTGACGATATAGGAACGGTGGATGCGCATGAACGAGGGTGGGAGATACTCTTCCATCTTCTTCATCGAGAGGAGGGTGACAATAGGCTTAGGCTGGCCTTCGAGGTGGATCTTCAGATACTCGCTCATACCTTCGATATAGCGGATGTCGGAAATGGCAATCTTGACAACTTTGTAGTCGGTCTTGATGAAGATGGTATCATCTTCTTCGGCATTAGACTGGGGCATCTCGGCTACAGGAACAGCAACAGGAGAGGTCTCCAGCCGTTCCTTGAGGCGATTGGCAGCACGACGGAAATCATCGAGGCCGAAGGGCTTGAGCAGATAGTCGACAGCATTCACCTTAAAGCCCTCAACGGCATACTCGGAGTAAGCTGTGGTGAAGACGATGAGGGGAGGGGCTGCAAGCGACTTGACGAAGTCCATGCCGTTAAGGTCGGGCATGTTGATGTCGCAGAAGACGGCATCCACAGGTTCGCGATTCAGGATGTCTTTGGCCTCGAGGGCACTCTGGCACTGGCCTACGAGCTGGAGAAACGGAACTTTCTGTATGTAACTGGCGAGCTGCTGGAGCGCCAGGGGCTCGTCGTCGATGGCTAATACTTTGATCATAGTGGGATATTGAGTTTTACGGTGTAGTGACTGGGCTCGTCGTTGATGTCGAGCTTGTAGCGGTCTTTATAAATAAGGTCGAGGCGCTGCTTCACGTTGGCAAGACCGACGCCGCCGTGCTTGTCTTCCTCCTTGGGAATACGGCTATTGCTGCAGCAGAAGATCAGATGGCCGTCGCTGATGCTGATCTCGATGTCGATGAAGGAGTCCTGGCGATAACTGACCCCGTGCTTGAAAGCGTTCTCGACAAAAGTGATGAACATCAGGGGCGGCACTTCGTTGTTGGGTATTGACTCAGGTACTTTCACCGTGATCTTCACCTTGTCGGTATAGCGCAGTTTCATCAGCGTGATGTAGTTCTGCATGAAAGCGATTTCGCGGTCGAGGGGCACCCCTTTCTTATTACCCTCATAAAGCACGAAGCGCATCATCTTGGAGAGTTCGAGGATGGTGGACTTGGCTTTCTCGGGGTCGAAATCTACCAAGGCATGGATGTTGTTGAGCGTGTTCATCAGGAAGTGGGGGTTAATCTGATATTTCAGATACTCCAACTGTTGTTCCAGGTTCTGCTTCTCGAGAAGGGCAAGCTGCTTCTGGTCTCTGCGCTGCCTGAAATAGAGTTTCACGCCGAGGTTCATGCCAAACATGAGGATGAGGATGACGAAGGCGATGATGTCGTGCTGCCCCAGCATCACTGGAGGACGCTTGCCGAAGTCACGGCGCGGTCCATCGGGATGGAAGGGGGCGATGGGATGCTCGGCATCAGTGGGTGGCTGATGGTCGGCAAAATTGCCCTCTTCATGCTCTGGGGGCATGGGTGGCCGCTGGTTGTCGTCGTGGCGTGAGAATTGCTCATGGCGTGGACGACGATCGCGGAAATCTGGGTGACGGTTACACTGATAGAGCTGGAAGACGGCAACGATGGCTATCGCGAGTCCCAAGTACTGCAGGCGCTTCTGCTTATAGACGAGTATGGGCGCCAGCAGGTAGTTGTGGATGAGGAAAGCCAAGAAGAAAGGACAGAATGCCTTCCACACGATGAATATCTCGCTCCAATCGAAGCTGATGTCGCTGTTGCTGGTGCGGATGGCAAGACTCATGACTGGTGCGAGGAACAGCAGGGCCCAAAGCGCCAGGTAGATAATCGTCTCTTGTTGATGTTCTTTCCTGTATGACACGGTTTCCAGATGTTTAAGAAATGTTGTGCAAAAGTAGTTAAAATTAAAAAACGGGGCAAATCCGTTCAACGAATGCCCCGTTTTATTCAGTAAAAACCTACTTTACGATCACTTTTCGGGTAGATTGCTGACTGCGGACGATGTAGATGCCCTTCTGACGTAAAGCATCCTTCGGCAGCTGGCGACCACTGAGGTCGAAGACTGCTTCCGTATCGTTGCCGGAGAATTGCACGCTCTGGATAGCGGTTGCAGCATTCTCCTGGACATTGGTCAGCGTGAAGTTCTGATTGCCACCAGTATAGCTGATGGTGCCGTCAGTCTTGATACAGTATTCTCCTACGTTGTTGATGGTAAGCGAACCGCCTGCCATGTAGAAGTTACCGGTATCCTCGTCTTCTGTTTCAGAACCTGCTGTGGGAGTCTCACCCTTCAGTTCCACACGGATACCCTCGTCTGGTACATCGCTGATGCTCACGGCACCGCTCGTCATCTTGAAATACTGCTGGCAGTGGATACCGTCGTTCTTGGCGCCTTTTACGTTGATGGAGCAGTTCTTGATCTCCACATATTCTTTGCTGTAGATGGCGTGGCTGATATTACCCGTGACGTTGAGCGTACCCTTTCCAACGAACTCTGTATGGCCCTTGGAGTGGAGGCAACCCTTGGAATCCGTATCTGAGATGCCGTCGACAAGTGTGCTCTCTGTACCTGAAACCATGCTGATCTTGATGCGCTTGCCATTCTTGATGTGGATGGCGGTGCTGTCAGGATTCGTAAGGGTCAGACCATCGAGCTGGAGAGTGGTCTTGTACTCACCCGTGAGGTAGAACTCACCATCGTCGCTACTGCCGGAGAGTTTGTAGATGATTTCTCCGGGGTTATTGTCAGCGGTGGATGACTGCTCGATCTTTACATGTGAAGACGAGCCGCTGGTGCAGGTTACATAGCTGCTGGCCTCACTGGGAATCGTGATGGTAGCAGAGGTGCCATCATATTTGATGGTGACCGTAGGATTTGTATCGGCATTGGCTGCGAGGCATGAGAGCATGGCAGCCAGTGAAAGAACCAGTTTCTTCATTAGTTGGTGCCCAGAGCGTTTTTAGCCTTCTCTGCAGCAGCATCAATGGCGTCGTTAGTCTTCTCCTTAGCGGCGTCCTTAATCTCGTTGGCCTTATCCTTGGCGGCATCCTTGGCATCGCTGGCAGCGTCGGAAACGGCATCGGCAGCAGCCTCACCAGCATTTGAGATACCCTCTACGGCAGACTTGAAGCCGCTGACGATAGCATCGGCAGGTGCAGCAGTCAGCGCAGTGATGGCAGAGTTGACGGTCTCGTTGTCACCAACGAACTCCTTGATCTTGTCAGCATTCTCCTTCAGGAAATCCTGAACCTTGGCGACATATTCCTTTGCCACTTCAGGATTGTTTGCGAGAAGCTCCTTGATCTTGTCCTGAACGGTGGCGAGCACCTCCTGGAACTTGTTGGCATCCTTAGCCTCGATCTGTTCTGTCAGGGCATCGATGGTTGCAGCAGCCTCGTCGTCGGCATTAACGGTTACTTCGGTACCGGCAGCCTCAGAAGAAGCCTGTGATTTGTTACCACATGATGTGAAACCGATGGCCATCATAGCCATCACAGCAAATAATACTTTTTTCATAATGCTTTCTATCTTTAATGAGTTATACAATGTTTCCTGCTTGATTTTCGGCAACAAAATTACGTTATTTTTGAATAACTCGGCTCAGCTGTTGGCGGTTTTAAACTTTTTTTAGTAATTTTGCACCAAGTTTTCAAGATAACAAGTATTTTATGACAGCATCATTGACATTTAAGCCGAAACTGTTTGAGACTCTCAGGAACTATGATCGTCGTCAGTTTACGACTGATCTGCTGGCGGGCATCATTGTCGGTATCGTGGCCCTTCCATTGGCCATCGCCTTCGGTATCGCGTCGGGAGTGACGCCGGAAAAGGGTATTATCACCGCTATTGTAGCAGGACTGATTGTCTCGGTCTTTGGCGGATCGAAAGTACAGATTGGTGGTCCTACGGGCGCGTTCATTATTATTATATACGGCATTATCCAGCAGTATGGCTTCGAAGGTCTTACGATTGCCACACTGATGGCAGGTGTGTTTCTGATTATGTTCGGTGTACTCCATCTGGGTACGATCATCAAGTATATCCCGTATCCGATTGTCGTGGGCTTCACCAGCGGTATCGCGCTGACGATCTTTACCACACAGATCAAGGATCTCTTTGGACTGACGATGGCCAGCGTGCCTTCGGATTTCATTGAGAAGTGGATTGCATATATCGGTGCACTGCCGACGATCGACTGGTGGAGTGCTGCTGTGGGCATCGGCTCGGTGGTAGTTATCGCGCTCTGGCCGAAGGTGGCTCGTGTCAATAATGTGTTGCGCAAGTTGCCTGGCTCGCTGATTGCCATCATTGTGATGACGATTGCCGCCTTGCTCCTGAAACAGTATATGGGCATCAGCTCTATTGAGACCATTGGCGACCGTTTCTCGATTTCCAACCAACTGCCTGGCGCTCAGGTGCCGGAGTTGTCGTGGGATGTGATCAAAGGGCTTGTCTCACCAGCCATCACCATTGCGATTCTTGGTGCCATCGAGTCGCTGCTTTCTGCAACCGTAGCCGATGGTGTGATAGGTGACCGTCATGACTCCAACACAGAACTTATAGCTCAGGGAATGGCCAACCTGGCATCGCCGATTTTCGGCGGTATACCGGCTACGGGTGCCATCGCCCGTACAATGACCAACATCAATAATGGCGGTCGTACCCCTATCGCGGGTATCGTGCATGCTGCCGTGCTGTTGCTGATATTCCTGTTCCTCATGCCTTTGGCACAGTATATCCCGATGGCGTGTCTGGCAGGTGTGCTCGTCATCGTGAGTTATAACATGAGCGGTTGGCGAAGCTTCGTGAGTATTTTGAAGAACCCTAAGAGCGATGTCATCGTGCTCTGGGTAACCTTCCTGCTGACGGTTATCTTCGACCTTACCATCGCCATCGAGGTGGGACTGATCTGTGCCTGTCTGCTCTTCATGCGCCGTATGGCTGAGACTACCGATGTCAAGGTTATCAGCGATGAGATCAACCCAGAGGAGGAAGACAGCGATTTCCAGTTGGGTAACCTCGAGCATCTCTCAATCCCCGCTGGCGTGGAGGTCTATGAGATCAACGGCCCCTATTTCTTTGGTGCAGGTAACCGCTTTGAGGAGATTATGGGAGCCCTGCGCCATCAGCGTCAGCTTCCGAAGGTGCGCATCATCCGAATGCGTAAGGTTCCTTTTGTTGACTCTACGGGTATCCACAACCTGACGAACCTCTGTCTGATGTCGCAAGGTGAAGGCATCCAGGTCGTACTTTCAGGTGTCAACGAGAAGGTGCAGACCGTGCTCCACCGCGCAGGCTTCGACAAGATGTTGGGTGAGGAAAACATCTGTTCCCACATCAACATCGCCCTAGAACGCGCAAAGCAACTGCTGTAATTGGGATTGAATTTGTCTTTCCCTGCCCAGCCACAAACCAAGGCGTTTCAAATAGAAAAAGACTCCGTCGGAAAACAAGTTTTCGTCGGAGTCTTTTCATTTGTATGTGATCCCGTTGGGATTCAAACCCAAGACCTTCAGAACCGGAATCTGACGCTCTATTCAGCTAAGCTACGGGACCTGTTCGTAAAAACGTGTGCAAAGGTACGAAAAATAGTTGATAATTGACAAATGCTAATTGAGAATTAATTTCTTTTAAGGAATGCGCGAGTGTGCAAATTGTTAGCGAATATCAAGGATTTGTGTCGTTTTTGCAAATAAATTCCAATTTTTCCTTGCAATTTGATATTAATTATGTATCTTTGCGGCCAAATTAAACATAAACAGAAATATGGGACAAGTTATCAAGCCGGTGATGTATGAGCCGTTGCTGGACATGAAGCAGACGGAGCAGGGTATCAAACTGATCAAGGATTTCTTTCAGCAGAACCTTTCTACGGAGTTGAGGCTGCGTCGTGTCACTGCGCCGCTGTTCGTGTTGAAGGGTCTTGGAATCAATGATGACCTGAACGGTGTGGAGCGTGCCGTGAGTTTCCCGATTAAGGATTTGGGCGATGCTCAGGCAGAGGTGGTTCATTCGCTGGCAAAATGGAAGCGCCTTTCATTGGCAGAGTACCAGATAGAACCGGGCTATGGCATCTATACCGATATGAATGCCATCCGTGCTGATGAGGAACTGGATAACCTGCATTCGCTATATGTAGACCAATGGGACTGGGAGGCAGTGATCAAGAAGGAAGACCGCACAGTGGCTTTCCTGAAGAATATCGTAGAACGCATCTATGCCGCCATCCTCAGGACGGAGTATCTGACGTGTGAGACTTATCCGCAGATCAAACCTTTCCTGCCGGAGAAGATCCATTTCATCCATTCCGAGGAATTGCTGAAGATGTATCCTGACAAGACGCCGAAGGAGCGTGAGGATGCTATCTGCGAGGCTTATGGAGCGGTGTTTATTATAGGTATTGGCGGTAAGTTGTCGAATGGAGAGAAGCACGACGGACGTGCCCCTGACTATGATGACTGGTCGACGGTAGCAGAGAACGGTCTTGAGGGACTGAATGGCGATATTCTGATCTGGTATCCCGTATTGGGACGTAGTTTTGAACTGTCATCGATGGGTATCCGCGTAGACAAGGAGAGTTTGCTGCGCCAGCTTAAACTCGAGGGTAAGGAAGACCGCGAGCAATTGTATTTCCATCAGAAATTGTTACAGGGAGAGCTCCCGCTTTCTATTGGCGGTGGTATCGGCCAAAGTCGTCTTTGTATGGTCTTGCTCCACAAGGGGCATATCGGAGAAATCCAAGCGTCAATCTGGCCTGAGGAAATGCGCCAGGATTGCAAGAAACTGGGGATGAACCTGATTTAAGTCAGAAGTATAAGATTGACCTAGAATATTTTAACACGGATTAATCACATTTTTCGGAAGGAAAATGCAGATTAATCCGTTTTCTTTTTGTAACTTTGCAGCCTAAATTCGAATTTATAACGTTATAACAAACAAAAATGGCTGATACAAAGAGAATTAAGACCGCATTGGTGTCGGTATTCCACAAGGATGGTCTTGACGAACTGCTCAAGAAATTGAATGAGGAGGGCGTAAAGTTCCTGTCTACAGGTGGTACGCAGAAGTTTATTGAATCACTCGGCTATGAGTGCCAGAAAGTAGAGGACGTTACGACGTATCCTTCGATTCTTGGTGGCCGTGTGAAGACCTTGCATCCGAAGGTGTTCGGAGGTATCCTGGGCCGTCGTGAAAACGAGGGTGATATTGCCCAGATGCAGCAGTATGAGATTCCTGAAATCGATTTGGTGATTGTGGATCTCTATCCATTTGAACAGACGGTAGCCAGTGGCGCTTCCGAGGAAGATATCATCGAGAAGATCGATATCGGCGGTATCTCGCTGATCCGTGCTGGAGCAAAGAACTTCAACGATGTGGTGATTGTTCCGAGCAAGGCTGAATATGGTGTACTGTTGGATATTCTTCAGAAGCAGGGTGCCGAGACTACGAAGGCTCAGCGCCGTATGTTCGCTACGCGTGCCTTTGGCGTGAGCTCGCATTACGACACAGCGATTAACGCTTGGTTTGAAAAATAATAATAGGTATAAAGGTAAAAAGAATGGGATTTTTTAGTTTTGTCCAGGAGATTGCAATGGACCTGGGAACGGCCAATACCATCATTATCAGTGATGATAAGATTGTGGTTGATGAGCCTTCGGTCGTTGCCCTTGATCGCCGCACTGATAAGATGATAGCTGTTGGTAGTGAGGCGAAGATGATGTATGAGAAGACACATGAGAATATCCGTACTGTACGTCCGCTGCGCGATGGCGTGATTGCCGACTTCTCCGCCTGTGAGCAGATGATGCGCGGACTGATAAAGATGGTACATACGGGAAACCGTCTATTCTCTCCCTCTCTGCGTATGGTGATTGGTGTACCCTCTGGTTCTACCGAGGTGGAGCTTCGTGCTGTGCGCGACTCTGCCGAACATGCTGACGGTCGCGATGTATATCTGATTTTCGAGCCGATGGCTGCTGCTATCGGTATCGGCATCGATGTTGAGGCTCCGGAAGGAAATATGATTGTTGATATCGGTGGCGGTTCTACAGAGATTGCCGTCATCTCGCTGGGCGGTATCGTAGCCAACAACTCCATCCGTACTGCTGGTGACGATCTGACTGCTGATATTCAGGAGTATATGTATCGTCAGCACAATGTGAAGGTTTCTGAGCGTATGGCCGAGCGTATCAAGATAGCCGTAGGTTCTGCTCTGACGGATCTGGGTGAGGATGCACCTGAAGACTACGTTGTCCATGGTCCTAACCGTATTACGGCTTTGCCAATGGAGGTGCCCGTATGCTATCAGGAGATTGCCCACTGTCTTGATAAGACCGTTTCGAAGATTGAGAACGCAGTGCTTTCTGCCCTCGAGAATACACCTCCTGAGCTGTATGCCGATATCGTGAAGAATGGCATCTATCTGGCTGGTGGCGGTGCACTGCTTCGTGGTCTTGACAAACGTCTGGAGGAGAAGATGCATATCGAGTTCCATGTTCCTGAGGATCCCCTCCACAGCGTGGCAAAGGGTGCCGGTATCGCCCTGAAGAATGTGGACCGCTTCAACTTCCTGATGCGATAAGTAAAAAAATAATCTGGGAATGCGCAACCTGCTGGATTTCCTGAAAATGTATCATCACTGGCTGCTCTTCATCTTTTTGGAGGTAGTCAGTGGTGTTCTGTTGTTTAAGTATAACAGTTATCAAGGTAGTGTGTGGCTTTCGTCGGCTAATGTAATGACGGGTAAGATATATGAGTGGGAGAGTGATGTCACCGCCCATTTCCGTCTTGGCGAAGAAAATAAGGCCCTCATGCTCCGCAACATGTATCTTGAGCGACAGGTAGACCAGTTGCGCAGACTCTATAATGACTTGACGAACGACACGACGGTGATGGAACGCAACGAGCTGGCTTTCCTGAGCCAGTATAAGGTGATTCCTGCCAAGGTCGTTGATAACTCGCTGAATAAGTCGGATAATCTGATGACGATCGACAAAGGTCGTGCCGACGGGGTAGAGGTTGATATGGGTGTAGCCTGTGGCAATGGTGTGGTAGGTGTGGTCTACATGACTTCCGACCATTATGCCGTCGTGATTCCCGTCCTTAATGTCTCCTCGTCGCGCATCAGCTGTGCTATTCGCAATCGTGGCTATTTCGGCTATCTCCACTGGTATGGGGGCGACCCTTCCGTGGCTTATGTCGAGGATGTGCCGCGCCATGCACGGTTTAAGCTGGGCGAGTGGGTAGAGACTAGCGGTTTCTCCTCGATTTTCCCCTCAGGCGTGCTTGTGGGAAAGATTGAGCAGGCGTACAACTCGCAAGATGGTCTGTCGTATAAGCTGAAGGTGCGGCTGAGTACTGATTTCTCTCGCTTAAGGAATGTGTGTGTGATTAGCGACAAGAGTATAGCCGAACGTGCTTCCTTGATGCAGGCAGCGCGTGACTCTGTCAGTGTAACCCAGAATAGACAATAGTGCGATGGAACATATAGAACGAGTCATAATGTTTGTGGTGCTCCTACTGTCACAGGTGCTGATCCTGAACAATATCCATTTGTTTCAGGTTGCTACACCATTGCTCTACGTGCTTTTTGTAATCACCTTTCGTCGCGGTATGCCGAAGTGGATCATTCTTGTGTATAGCTTTCTCTTGGGACTGATGCTTGATATATTTACGAATACCCCAGGTCTGGCAGCAGGCACACTGACACTTATTGCCATCATTCAGCCCTATTTGTTGGAGACGCTCACACCACGAGATTCTGCAGAAAACATGAAAGTGTCGATTGCGACGATGGGTTTCAGTAAGTTTGTAACGTTCAGTGTTATTCTCATCAGTATCTACTGTGTGGTGTTCTTCGCCTTGGAGGCTTTCAACTTCTTTGAATGGCAGATGTGGCTGCTCCGAGCTTTCAGTAGCGCCCTGCTTACTCTTTTGTTTGTCCTGACTATCGAAAGTGTTCGCGCAAAGTGAAAGATAATGGTCTTGCGTATAGGCGTTTCGTCATAGCTGGTATAGCCATCCTGATAGTGATTGTCTATACCATCCGCCTCTTCATGCTCCAGATTACGAGCGACGACTATAAGAAGAGTGCCGATTCTAATGCCTTCCTCAAGAAAATCGAATATCCCTCGCGTGGCGCCATTCTCGACAGAACTGGTAAACTGCTGGTGTATAACCAGCCTGCTTACGATATCATGGTGGTGATGAATGAAATCAAGGGTCGCCTCGATACCCTTGAGTTCTGCCAGACACTTGGCATTACCCGCCAGGAATTCGACCGTCGCATGGCTACTATCAAGGATCGTAACCGTAATCCGGGTTATTCGCGTTTCACCCAGCAGATTTTTATGAGCCAACTCTCGGATAAGGACTTCAGTATCTTCCAGGAGAAGATGTTCCGTTTCCCGGGCTTCTATGTTCAGAAGCGCAGCGTGCGCCAGTATCAGTATTCGATGGGCGCCCATGTGCTGGGTGATGTGGCTGAGGTATCGCCTGCCGACATCGAGGAGGATGACTACTACCAGCCAGGTGACTATATCGGAAAACTCGGTATCGAGCGTTCATACGAGAAACAGCTGCGTGGTGTGAAGGGTATACAGATTCTCTTGCGCGATGCTCACGGTCGTGTGCAGGGACGTTATCGCAACGGCGAGTTCGATCAGCGTGCGCAGCCAGGTAAGAACCTGACGCTGGGAATCGATGCAAACCTTCAGGCCCTGGGCGAACGTCTGATGGAAGGCAAGATTGGCAGTATTGTCGCCATCGAACCCTCTACAGGCGAAGTGCTCTGTATGGTGTCGTCGCCCTCTTACGATCCCCGTATGATGGTTGGCCGTCAACGCTCCAAGAATCATCGTCTGCTCTCCCAGGACGTATGGAAGCCCTTGCTCAATCGCAGTATCATGGGTCTCTATCCACCAGGTTCAACGTTTAAGACCTCGCAAGGGCTCACTTTCCTCTCCGAAGGTATCATCACCCCCACCACACCTTACCCCTGTGGGCATGGCTTCAATTTCAAGGGCTTGCATGTAGGCTGTCACGGTCATGCAGCCCCGCTGCCGCTGGTGCCCGCTTTGAGCACATCGTGTAACGGCTTCTTCTGCTGGGGACTCTACCACATGATCAATACCAATATCTCTAAATATGGCACGGTGCAGAATGCGATGAACACTTGGCGCGACTATATGGTGTCGATGGGGTTTGGCTATAAACTAGGCATCGATTTGCCAGGCGAGAAACGAGGTCTGATTCCCAATGCCCAGTTCTACGACAAGGCTTATAAGGGTTCGTGGAATGGTTTGACGGTGATTTCTATCGCCATCGGACAGGGTGAGGTGCTGCTCACGCCCCTTCAGATTGCAAACCTCGGTGCCACGATTGCCAATCGCGGCTATTACTATGTGCCCCATGTGGTGAAGAAGGTGCAGGGTGAACCCCTCGATACCACTTTTACCCGCCGCCACTATACCAAGGCCGATAAGAGTGCCTATGAATATGTGGTACAGGGCATGCGTTCCTCAGCACTTGGAGGTACTTGTCATGAACTCGCTCGCTACGACTTCGAGGCTTGCGGCAAGACGGGTACGGCACAGAATAAAGGTCATGACCACTCAGTCTTCATGGGCTTTGCGCCAATGAACAATCCCCAGATTGCTGTCGCAGTCTACGTGGAGAACGGTGGCTGGGGTGCTACTTATGGCGTGCCTATCGGTGGTCTGCTGATGGAACAGTACATTCACGGCAAGCTTTCTGAGGCTTCCGAGGCGAGGGCTAAGAATATACAAGAACGACGTATAGCATATGGCACAACCGACAGATAAACAACAAAAAGGCGTCATCCGCTCACTCGATTGGTGGACAATCGTGCTCTATCTGGCTCTGCTCACTTTCGGGTGGGTCAGTGTCTGTGGTGCCAGCTATAGTTACGGTGATACTGATATCTTCAGTCTTGATACGCGCTCTGGTATGCAGATTGTGTGGATAGGCACTTCTATCGTACTGGGCTTTGTGCTGTTGATGCTCGACGACCGCTATTACGAGATGCTGGCGTTTATCATCTTCGGCCTGTTGCTTGTCTTGCTCTTCGGCACCATCTTCAATCCCCATACCATAAAAGGCTCGCGATCGTGGCTTGTGCTGGGACCATTGCGCCTGCAGCCTGCCGAGTTTGCGAAATTCGCCACCGCCTTGGCGCTGGCTAAGCTGATGAGTATCTACGGCTATAACATCCAGAAGTGGCAGCATTTCGCTGCTGCTCTGGCGATTGTTGTAGTGCCCATGCTGTTCATTGTGCTGCAACACGAGACGGGCTCGGCCCTCGTCTATCTCTCCTTCTTCCTGATGTTCTACCGCGAGGGTATGCCCGGCAGCATCCTCTTTACAGGGGTTGCGATGGTGTTCTATTTTGTGGTGGGCATCCGCTATGCTGATACGATGATCCTCTATACCCCTACACCGGTGGGTAAGTTTGTCGTCTATCTGAGCATCCAACTGTTCTCTGCCGTCCTTGTCTGGGTTTACTGCCGCGATAAGCGCGAGACCATGCGGTTGCTTGGCATCAGTTTGGGCGTTCTTTTGCTGACGATGACATTCTCGTTGTTCGTTATTCCCTTCGACACCTCTTATGTGATGCTGCTGATGTGTGTCCTGCTGATAGGCTATCTCGTCTATCGCTGGTTGCTGACACGCTTTCCCAGCTATTTCTGGATAGCCCTCTTTGCTGTGGGCAGTGTGGTATTCATCAATGCAGCCGACTATATGCTCAATAACATGATGGAGGCACACCAGCGTGTGCGTATCAACGTGCTGCTCGGTCTGGAGGAAGACTTAAAGGGTGCCGGATATAACGTGCATCAGAGTGAGATCGCCATCGGCTCAGGTGGTCTTGAGGGCAAAGGCTTTCTCAATGGCACACAGACGAAACTGAAGTTTGTGCCTGAGCAAGATACCGACTTTATCTTCTGTACCGTGGGTGAAGAAGAGGGTTTTGTGGGTTCTGCGGGTGTGTTGTTGCTTTTTCTGGCATTGATCCTGCGGCTCATCCATCTGGCAGAGCGCCAGCATCACACTTTCGGGCGTGTCTATGGCTATTGTGTACTCAGCATTTTCCTATTCCATTTATTTATCAATGTAGGTATGGTGCTGGGCTTGACGCCCGTCATTGGTATCCCGCTACCGTTCTTCAGCTATGGCGGTTCGTCACTTTGGGGCTTTACGCTCCTGCTGTTCATCTTCCTGCGCATTGATGCTGGCAGGAATCTGATTCGGCAATAGCACGAGACGATATGCTTATTTCCTCGTGAGCGTGAAGCCAACGTCACAGATGTTGGGCATCAGTTCCCGTCTCATGTTGTGGATGATGGTCACTTGCAGCGAGTCGTCTTTCTCCAGCTGAAGCATGTCTACGGGGAATTCGTATTGGTATTGGCTGATGCCGCTACCCTTGATGGTGCCGCGATTGTCGATGAGCTCGCAGTCGAGACTGCGTTTCACGTTCTGACCACTGGGCAGTATCTGCATGTTCACCTCGAGTGCCAGCTCACGGTAGGGGTAATCGCTCTCGATGCGCAGTCCGAGTGTGCCCTGATAGGTGCCTGCCACCTGCATGTGGGGAATGTTGAAGTGCACGGTGTCCGTCTTCTCCCATTGGGACGATTCGATGTGTTCATAGCGGCTGAACACCTTTTGGCGGTCACAGCTGACTACTGCTAGCGTCATTCCGAGAAATATGATTGTCAGCAGTTTATTCCGCATTCTTGGCACCATCTTCACGCTGAGGCTTCTGACGATTGTTGTTGTTCTTCTTCTTTTTCTTCTTCTTGGCCTTGTCAAAACGGCTGATGTCGCCATCAGTCAGTTCGATATGGTGCTTTTCTTCTGTCTTTTTCTTGGCACCGTCTTCCTGCAGCGAGAGAGGCTTCTCACCTCTGCGGTTCATCTCAATCACATCCTTTGCCCTTGTAGCTGTGATGGTCTCCAGGTTTGCTGCGATGTTCTTGTCCGTCGAGTAGGTCACGAGTCCCGCCAGGATGTCGCCTTTGAAGTAGTGGTAGTCGCCGTCTTGTGTCTGAAGGATCGTGTCTCTGCCGGGCATCCGCTTGCCTGCCTCCACATAGGTGTCTACTTCGTAGTTCAGACAGCACTTCAGCTTGGCACACATGCCTGCCAGCTTCTGTGGGTTCAGCGAGATATCCTGGAAGCGGGCAGCATTCGTGCCCACGCTCGAGAAGTTCTTCATCCACGTCGCACAGCAGAGTTCGCGGCCGCAGGGACCGGTACCGCCGATACGTCCTGCTTCCTGACGAGCACCGATCTGCTTCATCTCGATCCTCACGTGGAAGGCTGCAGCCAGATCCTTGATGAGCTGGCGGAAGTCCACGCGCTCATCAGCGATGTAGTAGAAGATGGCCTTGTTGCCGTCGCCCTGATACTCCACGTCGCCGATCTTCATGTCCAGTCCCAGACCTTTGGCTATCTGACGGCTCTCGATCATCGTGGCATGCTCACGGGCTTTGGCCTCTTTGAACTTCTGGATGTCGGTCTCGCGGGCGATACGGTAGATACGCTTGATTTCATCTTCTGATTTCAGGTTGGCCTTCTTCACCTGCAACTTCACCAGACGTCCGGTAAGCGTTACCACGCCGATGTCGTGACCAGGACTTGCTTCAACGGCCACCACGTCGCCTTTCTTCAGATCCAGATGGTTCACGTTGTGGTAATAGCCTTTGCGGGTATGCTTGAACTGTACCTCCACGAGGTCTGTCGTATCTGTGTTCCCCGGCACGTCAGCGAGCCAGTCGTATGTGTTTAGCTGACGGTCTTGTCGGCCTACAGCCTGATGGCACAGGCCTCTGTCGCAGCCGACCATGATGGGTAAATCTTTTTTCTCAGTCATATTTATGCTATTGTAATAAAAGTACGATCATTTGTAAGGCGAAGTCGAAGAACACGATTTTGCCGTTGGCATTCTGCCCGATGTCGCGCAGGCAGCGGTTCCCCAGGTCGTTCATCTGCAGCACGTTCTTCTCGTTGATGAAACGCGCAAAGTTGTGGGCGAAGTTCTCCTCGTTCTGCGTCATGTAGGTCAGTTCCTCCTGTTGGAAGTTATACATGAAGTTCTCCCGCGTCATGTTGAGGAAGAACTCGAGCCAGCGTTTCTGTTTCTCACGCCCCATGCCGCCCATCTGGTCGCTCCATCGCCTCAGATCCTTGATCTTCCGCTGGTAAGCCAGTCGCATGAGCATGATGTAGAGATCCAGGAACAGCTCGTTCTCCGATCCCACCTGCAGTTCCTCCAGTGCCTTTAGCCAGTTGCCGTTGGCCCTGCGGCTGATTCTGCGTGCCGACTCCTCGTCGATGCCTCTGCGCTGGATAAGCGCCTCGCGGATGTCTGACTCGTCAGTCCTGCGGATGTCGATACGCTGCACACGGCTGCGGATGGTCTCCAGCAGTTTGTCGGGCTCTTCCGATACCATGATGAACAC
The DNA here is from genome assembly GCA_900314995.1 of uncultured Prevotella sp. Taxonomy (GTDB): domain Bacteria; phylum Bacteroidota; class Bacteroidia; order Bacteroidales; family Bacteroidaceae; genus Prevotella. The sequence goes on along the minus strand of OMXK01000019.1, from coordinate 4,131 downwards.
CGTCTGCTGAGGGGGCTCCTCGATGAGCTTCAACAGTTTGTTGGCACACTCGATATTCATCCTTTCGGGCAACCAGATGATGCTCACCTTATACCCGCCCTGACTGGATTTCAGCGAGAGCTTTCTTACCAGGTCGTCGCTTTCTCCTGCGGTGATGATAGCCTGCTGGTTTTCGCCGCCCATAGCCTGCATCCAGGCATCCATGGTGAAGTAGGGACTCTGCAGTATCAGCTGGTTCCACTCCTTGGCGAAGTCGTCGCTCACCGGCTTATGGTCAGCACTCATCGAGGGCAGTTTGATGGTGGGGTAGGTGAAGTGCAGGTCAGGATGCTCCAGTTTCTGCAGCATGGCCTTCGCACTAGGCGTGCCGTCGTCGAGCAGGTAACAGGCGAAAGCTGTCGCAAGGGCAAGCTTGCCGCTGCCGTTAGGTCCGCAGAGCATCATCGCGTGCGGCAGATGGTGGTCCTTCACCAACTGCTGCAGCCGCTCCTGCGTCTCCCGCTGTCCGATCACTTCACGCCATTCCATTCCTGATTCAGAGCAGCCTTTTCGCGACCTCCACCACGCTGTCGACAGCCGACACCGTGTAGAAGTGAATATTGTTTACCCCGTGCTGATACAGTTCCTGGCATTGCGCCGTTGTCCACTCTACACCCAGCTGTCTTGCATCGTCGTCGGTCTTGCACTTTACGACCTCTCTGGCCAGTGCCTCTGGTATGTCGCAGTGGAACGTCTTCGGCACCACCGTCAGCTGTGAGAGTTTGGCAAACGGCTTGATGCCGGGGATAATGGGAATCGTAATCCCCATCGCCCGCGCCTTTTCCACAAAGGCGAAGTATTTCTCGTTATCGTAGAACAGCTGGGTTACGGCATACTGCGCACCCAGGTCCTGCTTCTCTTTCAGATACTGCATGTCCATCTCCAGATTAGGTGCCTCCTCGTGCTTCTCCGGATAGCAGGCCACGCCGAAGTCGAATGCCTTGCCCGGACGCTTGATGGGCGTACCGTCGGCAAAGAACCCCTCGTTGAAGCGCTTCACCTGCTTGATCAGTTCCGTCGTGTGGGTATGACCGCCTGGCGTCGGTACGAATCGGCTGTCCTCCTTCGCTTTGTCGCCTCTAAGCAGCAGCAGGTCGCTGATACCCAGAAACTGCAGGTCGAGCAGTTCATACTCGATATCCTCAATCGTAGCGCCACTGCAGATCACATGTGGCTGCACGGGGATGTGGTACCGCTGTTGGATGGCTGCGGCTATTGCCACCGTTCCCGGGCGACGGCGGATGCGCTGACGCTCAAACTGTCCGTTTTCCAGCTCGCGGTACACGAACTCCGAGTGGTGGGTGGTGATGTTGATATAGGCGGGGTCGAACTCCTTCAGCCTGTCGATGTCAGCGAAGAGCTTCTCCGTGCCCGTCCCCTTCAGCGGGGGCAGCACCTCAAACGAGAACCTTCTTGTCGCCTTATCTTGATGGATATATTCTGTTACGCTCATTGTCGATTGTGCATAAATCGCTGCAAAATTACAAAAAATCCGTGTAATCCGTGTCATCCGTTCAAAAAAAATACTATCTTTGCAGCGAAAATGATGGGAATTAAGCAATTTCTGAAAGATTGGACGCTGCCTTGCGCCATTGCCCTGGGCACCGTCGTTTACCTTGTGTTCTACTGGGTACCCCAGCTCGACGCCCTCGGCGACAGCCTCGGCGCCGTTGTCGATACCGTCTTCCCGATGATGGTGTTCTGTACCCTGTTCTCCACCTTCTGCCGCATCGATTTCCACCAGATGCGCCCCCACCGCTGGCAGTTCGGCGTGCTCGCCGCCCAGCTCGTGCTCGTGGCGCTCAACGTGTGGGTTATCTTCTGTGTCGAGGGCAACCTGTGGCAGAAGATCCTGTGGGAGAGTGTCCTCACCTGTATCATCGGCCCTGCGGCTACGGCAGCCCCTGTCGTTACGGCGAAGATAGGGGGCAATATCAATACGATGACCGCCTTTGTCGTGCTATCCTCCTTTGCCTCCGCCCTGATGATTCCTGCCGTGTTCCCCCTGCTTGAGCGCGGTGCTGGCCTCGATTTCTGGAGTGCCTTCCTCATCATTCTCGAGAAACTGGCCATCGTCCTCGTGCTGCCCCTCGCCCTCGGCTGGTTCATGCAGCACTATGCCAAGCGCCTCTGTGCCTGGATTGTCTCCATCCCTGATCTCTCGTTCTATCTCTGGGCTGCCCAGCTCAGTGTCACCTCGGGCGTCACCGTGCGCAACATCGTCCACAGCGAGGCAGGTCTCTCCCTGCTGCTCATGATAGCCCTGCTCAGCCTCGTGCTCTGTTTCGTGCTCTTCCTCATCGGTCGCAGCATCGGCCGTCACTTGGGCGAAGAGATCTGCAGCGGTCAGGCCTCCTTCCAGAAGAACACCGCCCTCTCTATCTGGGTGGCCTATACTTACCTCAATCCGATGGCCTCTGTCGGAGCCGGCTGCTACGTCCTCTGGCAGAACATCGTCAATAGCGTCGAACTCTGGGAGTATCGCCGTAAAGTCAATCACTAAAACCAATGATAAATATGAAGAAGACCTTATTCCTTATCCCGTTCCTGACGCTCGCACTCATTGCCCGCGCCCAGGACTTCCAGACCGAGATTGCCCTCGTCGAGGCCCTCGATTTCAATGGCGCGACGCTTGCCAAGGCCCCTGCCGGCAAGAGCGCGACGCTCCAGCTCGCCCGCACCAAGTTCTCTGTGCCGCTTGGCAGCTACACCTCGCTCGCGCTGCCCACCCTCAAGCTCGGCAACATCATCGGGCATCCCACCCTCGGATGGGACGATACCGATTTCCGCATCCCCGAGGGCGTGCCCGCCGTCTATGAAGGCAAGTGGGCGCTCAACGACGTGTTTACCGACGGCGACTTCCCTGTGGCCATCTACGGCCGTATGCCCAGCGAGAAGCCTTTCCCCTGGGGCAAGACCGAGAAGGAACTCTCCTGTCGCGGCCGCGATCCCCATCTCATTATGCTCCTCGACCCTTCGCGTGAAGTGAAGCGCGTCTACAACGTCCGCAACCTCTCCATCACCCCCAAGGACAGCCTCTTCGAGGATATCCATTGGGCTGTGGTCAAGGACGGTGTGCTCTATTTCTCCATCTCAACCCTTACCGCCCCCGAGGAGGGCACACAGGGCAACTACCTCGTGGCCGTCGACATCAATACCGACAAGACCCTCTGGATGAGCAAGCCCCGCATGGTCAACTCCTCCAATTTCCTCATCGTCGGCAATTCCATCATCTGCGGTCTCGGAGGCTCCGGCATCCCCGACTATATCTACGTGCTCAACCGCTTCACAGGCGTCAAGACCCGCGAGTACTGGATCCCCTCCGCCGCCCACTGGTTCGCCATCGGCGACGACAACACCCTTTACGCCGCCCTCTACGACAAACACGTCGCCTTCAAGATTACCAAATAGCGCCAAAAATCCCCGTCAGAGAATGAACTCCGGCGAGGATTTACTTTAGAAGACTCTTTGTTTAGAGTATGATCGGCCCGTGCCCAAGGCACGAAGTGGTCGTAATCGCCGTCAAGAAGGCCGTGAGTGCAGCTACTACCACCTTCACTGCAATCTCAATGATACGCTTTTTCATTCCCTTTTCAATTCTTTTTTAATTCTGTGCTCTTGCCTCTCACTGGGGTCTGGCACAGACGTAAAGTCGCGAGCGACTTTCTCGTCAGGGCCTGACCCTAGCGAGAGGCCCCGCCGCAAGTGATCCTAGGTTAATCGAAGCCCCTCGCCTAAAACTAAGGATTCTGCGCATTCTGCTCGATGATCCAGTCCTCCAGCGGAGTCACCTTCTTAATATACTTCTTCTTGCTCGGATCGCTCTCCTCCGGCGTCAGATCAATCTTCTCCTCGACGCCATAAGTGCTCAGCGAACACATATCCTTAAAGGTTCGCGAAGTGATGTTGTCATCGCTGACACCCTCAGGAAGGAAGCGGATGTGCACGCCCTTCACGTAGGTGTTAGCGTTCCACTTACCCTCCAGCAGAGCTGCCCTGGTGATACCCTCCTTGGTGCTCTCAACGGTAGGCCAGAAGATACCCAGCCCGTCGATCTTGATGGGGTTGCCCTGCGCGATGAGCTCGATCATG
>OMXK01000052.1 GCA_900314995.1 uncultured Prevotella sp. | reverse complement strand
ATAATACATCTGGGAACTCTCCGAGGTAGCACCGTCCTGAGAGGAGCTGAGATACTGTCCGTCCGAGAAAGGATCACCGCCGACAACCTCCATCGCATGCCGTACCACTGGGAGGCTGGCAGACAGAGCACGAAGCTCACCCGCCGACGGCAAAGCCCACCCAGAAACAGGGGAGTCATACATCATCACCGCCTCGACAGCCGGACTATACAGATCCTCGCTGGCCATGATGGCTGCCGTATTCTCTGCACCGCACATGGAATAGGCATCATTCCTCACGCCAGACACGGTAGCCATCGAGTCCGTATATTCGTATTCGCCCAGTTCGCGAAGACCGACCACCAGAGCCGTGTCCCTGCTGGTATAGAACACCACACCGACAGCCTGATGGCAGTCCTTGTCATAGCCGTAAGGTGATATCAGCGTATTGTCAGAGAGGAGGATGTTCCCCACCGACACACGGTTGTCATAGATATCCGTATGCTCCTCACAGGAAACCAAGGCCATCAGGCACACAGCCATCATGGCCGAATAAACAACATTCATCTTCATCATCAAAAAGGTATTTTAAGACCGACAAGCAGGCCGTTCCTGAAGGAATCCCCATGCAGGAAGCTGACCTGATTCTTCTGAGTTATGGACAGCTGCACACGGTTCGGGAACACCAGATTATACTCCAGCCCACATTCCACCGCCATGAAGAAGCTGCCCCTGACAGCACCCATCTGAGGGCCGAGACGTAGCCTGAACGTGGAGTTCTTCAGACGCTTCAGGCATTTCTTGTAGGCAACGCCACCATCCCAGTAATAGTTCTTGAAGAACGACTCACGGCATACCTTGCCGCACACAGGATCCTCCTCCCAGCGGTCGCCCACCTCTCCATAGAACTCCAGCGCATCCGTATAGGACAGCTCACGCTCATAGCCTATCGTGGCATTGAGCGTACTGTTGAAGAGGAAACCTCCGTTCAGGACGAGAAAGCCATCCCCCTGACCTGCAAAAGCCGTCGTCACGCATAACAGCGACACTAAAACCAAACCAACCTTCTTCATATTACTTCCGGATGTTATAAGGCATATGTTTCAGCAGGTTCTCGTCGAAGCTGTCAGCATTGAGGATATCCTCATACTCGATGGGGATATAGACCACACGCCCGGAAATCTGGTTCTCCGATATCTCCAGACGCAGAACCTTCTCGTTCGGGAATGTCAGCTTGTTGACCACGATGACGTTACGGTACGCTTTCTTGAAGCTCTTGGCATTGTTGAGGGAATAGACGGGTGAAAGCTCAATGGTCTGTGAGTTCGTGGCCTTCGTCTCTTTCTTGTCCGTCAGCTTGATACGCAGCTCGGCGATGTCATACTTGATCTTCGTCTTGTTGTAGAGCGAGAAATCAATGAAGAAATAGTCACCCACCGTATAGATGTTATTCACCACCGCCTTGATGCCGTATTTGGAAGAGTGGATGTTATAGAAGTTCCTCCTGCTGCAGAAGATGGCATAGGCATAGTCAGCCATAGAACGCTCGGGCATCAGCACATCAGGGTTCTTATACTGCTTCATCTCATCGACGGAGATGTTATAGACCGAGCAAGCCTTGACAGGGCCTGTGGTATATACCACGTCATACTGCGCCATATGACGCTCACCGATGACGGTGATCGTGCCCACCATCTCATTGTTACGCATACGTGCGGACGGCTTGATACGGACGATATTGTCGGCACACTGGTTGCCCACCAGCTTGTCCGTAGAGATATCCACGAGCTTGATGTTCTCAGGCATGACAATATGCGTCGTCACCTCCTCATTGACCAGGATGATATGCTTGGAGTGATTACTGGTGAAGTCATCACCGTCAAGATGGCTCCAGATATACCTCACCTTCACCGAGTCCGGGTTGGAGCTGTTGCCGCTGACCTGCGCTGTGGCAGGCAGGCATAAGGCGCAAAGCGCCACAAGTGTTGTTACTGCTTTCATATTTATCTTGATTTAATTGATTCATCGACCAGACTGCGCATCCGTATTAATCAGATAGACAATCGTGTTATACTTGATCTTCGCCCTGTTCTTACGGATATTCCCGGAGATGGCACTTGAAGCCGACTGGTACATGTTCTGGAGCGCCTGAAGAGCCAAGGCCTCTCCGCTTATCTGACTGCCACTGTTGCCGTTCAATGATATATTGCTCTGCATGGCCTGAGCCCCGGCATCCTTCATCATGTCACGGAAGGCCGACTCAGGGACATAGAAGCCCTCCATGCCGTCGTTGTCATAGACAGACAAAGCCACCTTGATGAACTTGTCCTTCACGAGGATGCTGGTGATGGCAGCCCTCACGCGCTGCTGTCCGAAGCCTGTCACGATTCCGTAGAGATACGTCCCCTTCTTCAGCTTCACATCCTTGATGACCACATCATCGAGGAGCTTGAAGCGCAGGCGTGTTCCCTCATGCGCCTTGGTGGTCTTGTCAATCATCGCCTTGATCAGCGGCTCATCGACCTGAGCCTGCTCACCGATGGTATTGAACTTGTCGGCATTCTGCTCAGACACCTTCTGCACCAGTTCAGGCTTCGGCTTCTCAACGGCTTTCCTGTTACCAGCGCCACCGCCAGAACCGTCACCGCCACTTCCTGAGCCATCACCTGCAGCCATACCCCCAGCAGAACTGCCACCACCGAAAGCCTGCTCCAACACCTTCTGCCGTTCCTTGCTGCGCTGCTGTATATACTCCAGGTCACGGGCATAGTCATCCAGTTCATCCTGCCGGGAGCTGCCACGACCGCCATATCCACCACGACCGCCACGGCCACCGCCAGAAGAGTTTCCCTCATAGGCATACGCATTGATATGCTTTCGGGACTCAGCCAGGCTACGCTCCAGATCCTCCAGTTCCTTCTGCTTGGCCTCACGCTTGGCATTCTCCGCGTCGATGCTGTTCAGCTCATGCTCCTTATAGCCAGCCTGCGTGCTGTCAAGCTCTTCCTTCTCGTTGCCGAGGGCACCGATGGCCGTATAGGCACCGTCCTCACTGAAACGCTTAGTCATCTCCGTCATCTTATCCGTCATTTCCCCGTTCTTGGCATCAGGAAGCGTCATGTTGATGTTGTCAGTCACAACACCCTTCTTGCTGTCATCCTCCTCTCCGAAGAAATTGGTGATCGTATATCCGAGGAATGCCAGAGGCAGGAAGATGACCAGCGGCAGGATATACTTCGGCTGTTTAAAATTAACCTTTTTCATGCTTATCTGTTATCTAAATTATCCACAATTATCTCCAGTTGTCTGTGCTTGATGAGAATCTGGAGAGAGTCATCATGAGACTTGTCGGGAATCCTGATGAGAGAGTCCAGCTGACGTTTGAGCCTCTGGCCGTCCAGAGCCATCCTGTCAAGCCATGCCGTCTGATAAGCCTTGGCATCCTGAATGCGCTGGAGTCCCTGGAACATCGGATTGACAGGCGTGATGTCACTGAGGATGTTCTCCTCTTCCTCCTCACTGCCGAAGAAGGTCATCGCCGTGCCGCATACCAGCAACAGGAACAGCGTGCCGACAGTTATCATAGCCGTCTGTCGCTTATGAGACTCAGCCCAGCTGTTAGCCCTCTCCGTCCGTTCACGAAGCCTTGCCTTCTTGAAGAGTGACCAGAGCATCAGCCTGAACAGACGGCTGTGCCTTGGCTCACCCTTTTCCTTTCTTCTGAAGAACCACATACCCTAATAGTCAAGATCCTTATTCTCCAGCGTACGCCAGTTGACGATCAGCAGGCCATGCGGGTTGTTCTCCGTACGGGGGACGTTCTCCAGTTCCCCGACGGTGATGATGGAACGCTTCATGTCACGGGAGCGGCGTTTGATCAGCTGAGTGCCGTAATAGGTAAACTTCCGCTCATGCTCATCGAGGTTGATGGAGTCACAGATGATCGTACATACGGCAGAGGACGATATGATATCCGAATAGAAGCCGTTCTCGTCCATGGCCTGCTTCTGCTTCATGGCCGTACCGTCAGCCATGTACATCGCCTTGCCCAGTGTCCACTTGATATAGTCATTGTCAGGCGGCAGGTTGAAGAAATACTGGTGGAAGAGCTGGATGTGCGCCTTGGCCTCCATGACGAAGTTCGCCTCCTGCAGGCTGCGCTCTGCCAGGAAAGGGATGTCACCGTCAAGGACGTATATCTGCTGACGTTCCTCCGTCACCAGCTTGGCACAGAAGAAGATGCATATGCCGCATATCACCGTACATCCGGCCACCGTTGCCAGCACCGTCATCAGTGCCAGCCTTGTCTTTTGCTCTAAACTTTGTATCAGCATAATTATAGATGAATTTGTTTACTTTGTTACCATACGCGCCGTTCCAGTGGTCGCCATCGTACCGGCAGACACAGCACCACCGGCAGCACCGATGACTGTACCTGTTGCCACAGCACCCGCCACACTTGCCGCACTGGAGCTTACACCACCGGGGATGAGCCATGAGGCCACTTCAGGCACGAAGCGGATGACATAGGCACCCACGAGCATGCCCATGGCGTACATACAGTTCGAGCCGATGCCCTGAAGACCGAGTGCGCCTATCTGTCCCCAGGATGAAGTCGATATAATAGAGGCACATATAGACCACGAATCCCCACAGTGACAGTGACAGGTACTTCGATATCCATTGCGACCATGCACTGCTCCAGGGCGGCACTATCGAGATGGCAAACATGATCGGAGCGAACATGGCCATGATGGTCAGGAAGATCCTCTGAGCCACCAGCATGCCGTAGTAGCTCATCTGGAAGATCAACTCACCCACGAAACGGATGACATCATTGATCCACTCCGACACCTTCGTCTCTGCGGCGACGGCAGCCCGCTGCGCATAGTTGTTGATCGTAGAGCCGAGGTTCTCCATGCTGTAGATGAGCTTGTCCCACCAGTGGGCATCCTCACCGATAGCCTGGATCTGCTTGGCCGTCTCAATACTGTCCTGCACCTCGCGAAGCCGATCCAGGTACTTAGCCTGTTTCTCAGCCACCTTACGCTCCAGGGCAGCCACCTCCTTGTTCTTCGCGTTGGCCATGGCCTTCGTGGTCGCTTCAAGGGACTTCCCGGGAATGGAAAGCTCATTGCATATCCACGAGCTGGAGGTGATGCACATCGACAGGGCGATGATACGAGCCAGCTTCATCACGTCCATGGCACGTCTGCCAAGCATCATCATCCAGCACTCATAGGAGCCGACACACAAGGCCAGGCACAGGCCGATGACACGGGCATAAGCCACCGTGTCACCGAGAATGGCAGACTTTGGGAAAGCCTCCATAGCAACGAGCAATTTGTCAAGACTCTCGTCTATGGAAGGCAGTCCCATCGTCAGAAGGATGTCCATGGCATCCAAAAACAATCCTGATATCATATAACAATCTACTTTTTCAATAATAGCACTGCGCCATGCCCACCAGATGAGCCACGCGGCTGACGATACCCTCCATCTTCACCTTGGCATCGGAATAGGCCTGCTGCCGCTTGGCATTCTCCAGCTCATAGCCGACACCCTGTCTATGGATGTACTCGACATTCTGGCAGACGATCTCATTCTCACGGGACAGTTCGTTCACCTGATACTTCATCTTGCCCCCGCTCTTCGTCATGCAGAACAGAAGCCCTTCGGTGATCCTATCCTGCATACGGTTGAAGTCATCCTTGAAGGAAGCATACATGAGATCCACATTACGGTCGGCAGCCCTTTCCACCTCCTCCTTATGCAGTTCCTCGATCTTCTCGTATTCCTCATTGACCTTCTTCACCTTCAGGCGTTGTGTCTCTTCCTCAATCACGCGCACGGGCATGATACGCTTCACATTGGAATCACCCTCATCGAAGTCAACACCCAGGCTGCTATGAAAGCCACGCCATTTCCATGTGAGATAGGCACCGCTATAATTCTTGTGGAACAGCCAATAGTACCAGTCAGGGGCAAAGTCCCAAGGGCCGTTCTCCATCGAACGCCACTGCTTTTCCTTCTGTTCGTCGTGCTGGATTTCCGGATATTGTGCAAAGCCCAGTGACGGCACGAGCATCAGCAAGGCCAGCATCATCAATTTTGTCTTCATATCGCATTCCATTTAGTAATCAGTCCTTCAGCAATCGCATTGGTCACATCACTGTTCAGGATGTCCCATATATAGTCATGCGCAAACCCGCCGATAGCCACACAGCTACACCAGAAACTGGCATCTTCAATGATCCGTAGCATACTGTCAATGCTGGCCTTGATCTGGAAGATCATGTTCAGCTTCTCGTCCATCGAGGCCTTCATGATGTTCAGGCCGCTGGCTGTCATCGTCGTGTACAGAGCCTTGATATTCTTGATCTCACGCTCACAGGCATACACCGCCTCCGCGTAGTACCATCCCACCATCGGCTTGCTCGTCACCGTCGAAGCCATAGAACTGGTGAAGTCAGCATACTCGTTAATCAGCTTATACAGGCTGTTGGCCGTCCCGCTTAGGGCGGCAGCCAGAAGGACATACGAGTAGGCATTGCTCAGCTTCGTGTTGAGCGTCGTCTTCACGTCATGGAAGTCATCGGTCTTCTTCGTGACGGCAGACTGCTCGCCCAAGCTGATGGCGATGTTATCCCTCGCATTGTCCTCCGCATGCTTCATATCCTTGTGGAGCTGTATCAGCGCCTCAATAAGGGGCGCATTCTTAGGGTATTCAATGGCATGGCAACTGGAGCCGAACGCCATAAGAACCGTAAATATAACTACCAGTCTTCTCATACGCCCAGATTATTCCAGTCATTAATCAGTCCCTCCACCGCATTCTTGCCAGTGAAATAGGCAGCCCAAGACTCTGGATCGATGGCAAAAAGCACGTCGCTGATGCCGTTACAGAACTGACAGGTCAGAACCATCGCCTCCATCTTGTATTTGATCTGCAGCAGACGCGAGTAGATATTGTTGGCCAGAGTCAGACGCTCATAGCGGTCAAGGAAGTTATAGCCGTCATCCTTCTTGCTGTCCAAGGGGAAATGCCGGGTGATGGACGAATCCCCGGGGAAATCAATCTTCGCATTGTTCACGATATTGATGAAGTCCCTGACCAGTCCCTGCGTCTCAGCCACCACGTCGGCCATCTCATTGGCACAGAGGATGTAGTTCTTGACAGGATTGCTGTTGATATACTCCAGCACCACAGGCACGTTATTGAAGATATCAACGGTTGCTGAGAATATCTCAGCGTAGTACTTGGTCTCTTCCCCGAATCCCGTGACGTTCTGCATCGACATCACATACAGCTCCTTCATGGTCTGCATGGCAGCCGTGTACTGCATGATTTTCTGCTGCTTGGCATTGATGGAGTCAACCCGCTCATTATGCTGGTTCTCTATCAGCGTCTGTGAGGCAGTGTTTGCTGTCACCTGTCCGATTGCCCACGGGTCGATGGCAACCTTCACATACGCCTTTGCCGATGACACCACCAGCAAGGCACAAACCCAAACGATGTACTTTAACTTTCCCATAAGCTCATGACTGTTTTATGTTGATTTACCATATTTGCGAAATCACGTGTACCGACACCCAGCGCCCTACGGTCTTCCTCCATCTGCCGTATAGCCTTCTGGCCGTCATTCTCATAGTAGCGGACATAGAGTCTGACGGCCTCTTTCTCTGAACGTTCCGTCGTGAAAGCCCAGCACATCTCCGGCGGCACCTCCACGCCATACACATCAGAGTCATGGCCACGGCATATCCAGGTCTCCTTGAAGTACGGCCTGCCCTCGTGGTTGTTCAGGGAGTTAATGGTGAATATCTGGCGACGCTGCGTGTCAGTCAGACCCATCACCTTGGCCACCTCGTCATACTTGTCCTTGAACTTCGACTGATCCATCAGGATCTTGATATCTGAGTTCGAGATGATGGCCTCCTTCACGATGGGCGAGTCTATTACGTCGTTCAGTTCCTGTGTCACGACACCTGCGATACCATTGAACTTACGTACCGTCTTGTAGAGGTACTTGATATACTCTGCCATCGTCGGTGAGGAGATAGCCTTCCATGCCTCCTCGATGATCAGGGCCTTGCGACCTTTCTTGATACGCATCTTCTGCAGGAACACATCCATGATGATGAGCACGACAATGGGGAAGAGAGTCTTGTCTTCCTTGATCTTATCAATCTCAAAGACGATGAACCTGGCATCGAACAGAGAGCTGTCCACGTCATTGTTCAGCGTATCTTCCAGCTCACCGCCACGGTAGAACGGGTCGAGGATATGCGAGAAATTGTTGATATTGAAATGGATCTTCTTCTCGGAGGTTATCTGAGGAATACGCTCCATGATGAACTCATAGAAGGTATTGAAGGAAAGGCTCTTGACCCTCAGCTTCTTGCGTTGGGCCTCCATCCTCTCGATCTTCTTGTCGATACGTTTGAGATATTTGCCCTCAATCAGCTCAGGCATCAGGCGCATCAGCTGGTTGTTGGCAGCGGCCTTCTCACCATCAGAGGCAGCATCGTCATGCATCAGGGCATGCAGCTTCTCCACCTGACGCTTCACCTTCTCATGATGTTCCTTCTCTTCCTCAGTGAAATCCATCTCATCATCCTCTGCAGCATCGGACACCTTCTCATCCTTGCCCTCCGGCTTGTCCTCCAGTTCGTCGATGCGGTAGTCATCACTGTATTTCTCTTCCAGCTTCTGCTCATATTTCTCATACTCACCATTCATCTTGTCCTCCAGCATCAGACGTTCACGGAGCCTGTCACGCTCCTCTTTTGAATAGCCTTGAAAGGGGTGGAAATATTCCTCATAGTACTCCACGATGCACTGGTTGATCAGTCTGTCCTCCGTCATCGTCGGTTCAGCATTCCTCTTGTAGATAAGGAATATCAGGGACTTCAGGAAGTTCTTCTTCTCACCGAAGTTCTCATTATACTCCTCAGTCGTTATCTTGAAGGGATTCATGGATATAGGATGCTCCTTTGAATAGGTGATATAGGTACCACCGTAGATAAGGTTCAAGATCTCGTAGGAGTCACCCGTGTCAACCACCACCACATCCGTATCCTGTTCTATCAGCTGCAGGAGGATGGTGTTCATGTTGAATGACTTTCCCGTACCAGAAGAGCCGAGGCAGAACAGGTTGGAGTTGTCCGTCTTCTTGTCCTCACCCGTCTTGCCGGTAATGTCAATGGCCACAGGCACACCCTGCCTGTCCGTACAGAAATGCTTCAGGGGAGTCTTCTCCGATTGCTTCATGTGCTCCTTGTAGAACAGACACAGGGCCGTGTCAGCCAAGGTCATGAAGAGGTCATACTCCTCATTGAAGCGGTAGGCATTGCCGGGGAAGGAGTTCTCGAACAGCTCCAGCTGGTTATAGGCCGTGTCAGAGGGAGAAATGCCGCACTCGTAGAGCTTGGCCTCCATATATGAGGACACAGGAGTCAGCTTGTCGAACGCACAGCTGACGAGGACATTGAAGTTCGTGTTGACAAGGAGCTTGCTCTCCTTGGCTATCAGATCCAGGACAGCATCGATGTCAGCCTTTGCAATCTTGTTCGAGGGGTCAGGCATGGAGCCGTGACGCTTGGACTTGCCCTGAAGCTTCCTGAGCAGCTTCCGCTGTGCGGGAATCTGAAGTACCTGGTTATACACCACACAATCCGCATCAGGGATGGATGACAGGAACCCCAGCAAGTCGGTGGCGATGTCGAAGCCGTTGACAGGCACCGACAGATACGGCTTCATATAGGTCGGCAGGTTGATGACATCCACATCCACGAGGTTCACGGACTTCACCACATGGTCACCGAGGTTCAGATACTCGTCGGTGCTCTTGAAGTTCCGCATGGGGAACGCCCCTTTTCGGAACTGGAAAGCCATGAAACGGTGCAGGTATTCGTCAACCTCGTCCCTGCTGAGCTTATGATGCCAGATTCCTCTCTCCTTCAGGATGTCCACGACCTTGCTGACCTTCACATGGAAATCAGCCCACATCTTCGGGTCATACTTGACAAACGTGCTCTTGACAGCCTCCTGTGTGATAATGATATAAGTCTGGATCTCTGTGTACGGACGGCCTTCGAAGTGTCTGAAATAGGACTTCATCATATAAGACATGTCCTCAGTCACCTCATGGTGATAGGACTGCTTGCAGAAGATATCCTGTTTCTGAAGCGCATAACCCTCGCCCAATGTCTGGACGATATTGTTCAGCACATCCGTAAACATCATGTACTGCTCAGCATCGGTACAGTACTGCTGCACAGGGTTCTCGATCTCAATGATGACAGAGCAGTCACCCTTCTCAGAGAAAAGCACCGTGTTCAGCAGGTTCCCGTTGTCATCCTTGATGTCCTGCAGCTGAGCAAACAGACCGTCCAGCGGTTTTTTCTTTCCTAACATACCTTATTAATGCACATATAGTTCACGATAGACGAACACGCCCTTGTATCTCTTCTTGTTGTGAAGACCGCCACGCTGCTTCACATAGATGGTCAGCAGACCGGTGATGGCCATGATGATCATAGCCATGAACCCCGCCAGCTTCCCCATGGCGATGGAGAAGACGATGAATCCCACGAATGAGAATCCGATGGCCATGGCGGCGAAGGTCAGGAACCTTCCGCGTATTCCCATAAACTCAAGAGGTCTCTGAAGTCCCTTGAATACAGGACTTCCAACATAATTCATTTCCATAATTTAGTTTCTTCTACAATCCCTTATTCTCTTTAGGAATTATCCTGCCGCTTTGGTTTCTTCCGAAAATGCGCTGAAGAGCACAATACTCTGCACTTCCATTGGTGGTTATTTCCCGTGAGTCGCAAACGACCGTAGCCGTGTCCTCATGCCATTCGATACGTTTGACATTACTGAGCTTAACTGATACGCCATTGATGTTAAGGACATTTTCTGCTATAGCTTTGCCAAGAATATCTATTATCTTTTGGCAACAATCATTATCCTCTCGAAGTCCATCAAGTCTGCTTGCCACGTAAATACCAAGGTATTCCTCACGATCAAACTGGAAATCTTCAGAAGGATGAATGTCCTCCATGACCTCTATGAAATGCCTGATCTCCGGCATTCTACGTTTAAGATCTGCCTTTTGGTTTTCAAGCCAAGCATTGGCCTCCTCTTTGGTATCAAAGAAATGAACCGTTGAATTAGGGGTATAATAGCCTTCGCCGTCCTCCTGAAATAGCATATTCCCTTCATTACTGACAAGGACATCCACCTCACAAAAATCCAGCCTTTCCGTGGCCATCCACATCTTCTTCTTTTCGAATAATTCCATAGTTCCGAATCATAAGGAGGAGGTGTCCTGACGAATACAGGACATCCTCCTGCTGAAATACCTGGATTCCCTTTACTTGAAGAACATTGGAAGAGCCTCCGACATGGCGATGAAAGCCACACATCCGCCGATGGTCATCATGACGGTCTTCTTCACGTCCTGGTCTCCATTCTGCATCTTGAAGTACACGTTGAATGCACCGACAAGCACGATGACGGCAGCGATGGCCTTCATCAGGTTTGCCACAGGTGTCTCATAGGACTGGATCTCAGTGGTTGCCTTGGTGAAGCCACCTGCACCCTTACTGGAAGCCATGGCATCACTCACGGTGAAGAAGCCCAGCCAGAAGTAAGCCACATATTTCTGAACACACGGGCTGCAGAACAATTTGTTTACAGCAGAAAAAAAGATTGCGCCTATAAAGGCAATGGTTGATTTGATAAATTGTAACATTTTAATTTCCCATATGGAAAAACCTGCATATTACAAATTAAAGTTACAAGTAGGTACAGCATGATTCTCCCGAATCCCAGCCACGGCTCTCACCGAGGCCCGGCCTGCTGCAAGAGCCGGACACTGCTCCGTCACTTCGGAGTCCAAATTAAAGGTTTATGGTTGATTAACTGTTACAGGAGCCATCAGGCAGCCTGTTCGTATTCGTTCCAGTCGTTGACAAGGCCGCCGAGCGGGCTGTCCTTTCCTTTCTCTGCCAGTTCATTGAGCATGGGCACCAGGTCATCCATCTCAATACCGCCGGTCATCCTAGACAGTTCGGAGGCAATGGATGCTACAAGGGACTTCTCTTTGCCCTCCTTCTCAATCATCACGGGATGGAAGGTCTTTGCCTCGTCACTGATGTCGATCTCCTGCTCCTCCACCTTCGGAGTCAAGTCCACAGCCTCCTTGGTGAAAAAGAGGTCGTATGCAATCATTCCTGCGTACACGAAGATGTATGAGACGCACAGGAACGTCATGACAGATGTAAAACTCATAATATATAATCTTCTTTTTCTATACTTTCCTTCAAAACCCGCAGCCCGTACACGAGGAACGGAACTGCGGATGAGCATAATATGATTGAACCTATGCTATGACGAAACGGCATGGACCTTATCCGCTGCGGGTGCCTGAGGTTCTGGAAATACCTATCGAAATGCAGCACATAAACAGTCCACGCCGTTATATCCTATTGTCTGCATACGGGAAAGCCATACAGTCCCTTAGGCAGACATAGCCAAAACGTGAGTCGTTTACGAAGCCGTTTCGATGTTCGGTAGAAATTTTCCAGATTTCGGCACACCAGGCTCTCTTCAACGCTCTATTTTTATGATCTCCGTTAAGCAGTCCTACACTCAGACCACCGAAAATCGGATGCAAAGGTACTAAAAAATTAGAAATAACCAACAAAATATATAAGAAATTTAATATTTGCATCGAATATTTTTAAAATATATCAATACATATATATAATTAAGGTGTCAAAACGACACGGAACAAAGAAAAAAGCAGGTAGTCAAAGACCACCCGCTCCAAAGAGATAATCAGTCCCTCGACACAGCAAAGGCCCGGTTCTTCCCATAGTAGTGACCATCATTCTCGTCCACTTTCGGATCGAAAGACACGGTCAGCACCTCATCCTGCTTGATGTCGAACTCCTTGATCTTGTCTTCACCGAACACCTCGAAGAGAAGCTTCTTAGGATGCTCCTCCTGGGTTTCCAACACATACTGCTGGCTCTTCCAGTCACCTCTTTCCGATTTTCCCGACTTTGCAGGAATAACAACGATAATCTTACCTTTCAGTTTCATCTTAAAAATATGTTTATAGGGTTAAACAATAAAACTATTCCAGTTCCCATTCCTCGAATCTCAGCCCGAGTGCTTTAGCATAGGACTCCACGTGAACGATCCTTCTCATTTCAGAGGAGTAATAGACCGTCCTGCTTCCTTTGATGACGATGTAGCCATGCCTCTTCAGCTCCTCGCATATCCTGAGCCTTTCCTTATCCTTGCCCAGAAGCCTGTTGGTATGCTGTTCCAGACCGAAGATCCTCCGTCTATGTTCACTCTTATAGACACTCCTTATACCATTGGAGCGCATGATGGCATCCTCCTCGCGGTCACGTCTCAGGTTCAAAGACCTGCATATGCGCCTGACAGTCCGTTCCGAAACGCCTGCAGCCTTTGCTATCTCCCTGTGACTATGTGTTGGGAACAGCCGTTCCACAGTCTCCCATGTCCTATAGTTCATCCTGCCTGTTCCAGCCTTCTGAAGCCCCAGTTCCTTGGCCTTCCTCCTTACGGTGCTAACGCTGATGCCAAGCTTGTCTGCAAGTATATGGTTGAAGGTAATAGGATAGTCCGATATAAGCATGTCTGTCATCTCTTCCGTCCAAACCAGTTCAGGCCTTGCCATTGTCAGCTACAACTCTTTTATCCCGACAAACAAAATCATCACAGATCGAGTCAGTAGAATTGCCCCTACAGGCGGTGTCTTTACAATACAAACACGTAAGACGATATTTCCGCTTACATACAGGACAATAATAACAGTTCCTGCAATACGATCTCACTTCCCTGTCGTTCGCAAGGTTACAGATAGCTATCTCCTGCCTTGCCCTTCTAACAAGCTGCCTGCATAAGGCACGTGAACCGAAGCCACTTGTCTTTACAGCATGCCTTCCGAAGAATCTGCTAAATGCATGCTGTTTACCAAGATATTCCATAGCCGTGACTGATTTTTCAGCCAGAACCTTATCAAGATGCCTGCTTTCCCAGTAATCGTGCAACTGTATCTTAATATAGAAATACAGCTTTATCACTGGCAGCAGCATTCCTATCCCAATGACCACATATAGGATGTATGTTATGATCTTTATCCAGAAGATATACCTTTCCATACAATTGTTTTCCATAAAATTACCAATCAGTGCGTCTCACAGGATTGCTGAAATACTTGATAAAATAGCGATATAGATGATCCCTCTGGGAGTCATAACACCAGGAAACAATCTCGTCCTTCTGGAATTTCAGTCCATCATAGGCACGGAACACCCCACAATCTTTATCATATATACCATTATAGATACAGTCATCCTTGGTGATAAATGCCACCTGGCTCTTATAACCTCTCGGCCATTTCTTAGTATTTCTCCACTGTGACTTAATCAGAATAACCCTTATGTTCCTTGCCGCATAGAAAGAGCACAGCACCACATCAATAAACAGAAAGGCGAAGCAGAGCATACCATGAGTCAGATATCCCTTATCACCGTCATAAGTAGTGAAATACCTCATTGTCACATAGCACAGGCATCCACAGAACAGCATGGTTGTCAGAACCGACAGCACAGCCTTGATAATATCTTTTCTTGTAATTTTCATAAAAAAGCACCTTAATTCGATTAAATATAATTTTCCAGATTATAATGAAAGTGCTGCCAGCAGACATACTGCCAGCAGCACATGAGAGTTCAGAAAAGGCTTCTGCCCATGGACTTATGCTCCCTGAGCTTATCCTTGTTCTGTTCTATAAACGCCCGTAATACGGAGTTGATGATCGTAGCCGTAGACATCTTGTTGATGTTACACTGCCTGAAGGTGTTGATGATGTCATTGTCTATCGGATAGACACGACGGTCATCATTCCTTACCCTATAGTCATAGGTCTGACTGCATTTGAGGAACACCTCCCAGCTGCTTCCACCTCCAGAAGATGCCGTATTGTCCGTATCAGCAGGAGCCTCTTCTGGCTGCTGCTCCTTCTCACCAGCCTTTGACTGACCAGAGACAGTCTTCTGGCCTTTGATGTCCTTAACGATGCCATCGATGTCCGGCAGCATCAGCAGGTCATCAGCCGTTGTTTCATTATTCAGTCTCTTATTCATTGTCCTTGAAGATATGGTCACAGATAAACTTGAAAGTAGGATATACGATGTCACGCTGGTTAGGCATCACCTCCAGCGTATTATACCGCTGCATGTCAGCCTTGACCTCGATCTTCGGCGTGACGATGCCGTACTGGGAGAGACGTTCATCCGTCTTTGCCCAGAGAGCCAGCTCTGCTTTCTTGCCATAACGCTTGTCATGGCGGTTCACGACAAAGAACATCTCGGTATGCATCTTAGGGAAGTTCTCCTTCAGCTTGGCCAGGAACAGGATGAAGGTAGCAGTAGAGTTCACTGAAGTTGACTCATACTGGAACGGACACACCACATAGTCAGCCTGCGAGAAGATGGGGATCAAGCCCTGCTGGGCGAGGTTTCCCGGCGCATCGATCAGCACCACGCCATCCATTTCCTTCAGGTTACGCATCAGGTTCTGGACGTTCTCCTCATTGGCGATGTTGAACGGCTGCACGTTATACGGGAACTTCACATCCGTGTACTTTCGCTCATCAGCCTTCCGCTTCTCAGAGATCGTCTGCTGATTGTCACAGTCGATGACAAGCGTACGCTTGCCGATAGAAACAAGATAGTTGGCAAACAGCGTACAAAGAGTTGTCTTGCCTACACCACCTTTCTGGTTTCCGAATACGATTACCATTGGCAGGCCTCCTTTCTTGAAGATAAAGGGTGAGAACCTGTGTAGCGGCAGACATGGCCACTACACGATAAAACAGCCAATAAAGGCATCAAAAGAGATTTAACCATACAAAAAACAAATTAAAGTTCAACTTATTCTTTCAAAGAGCCATCAAAAAACAGACTCCTTTTTGGTAGGCCAATTATACTTGGAGTTGGGCCCCAGAATAAGTATTCGTTGACGATGTACTTCTCATCACACATCCAGGATGGTCAACTATCATGGTGCAAAGGTACAAAGAATTATCGAAACAAACAAGTAAATATCTAAATATTTATATATTTTAATTGCATAATTCAAAAATACAACAAGAATATATTAGTAATTATATATTATTTCAGAATATGATAATATACAAATTACATAATATGATAAAAGCATAAACCAATAATATATGAAGATGCCCCTGTCCGAAGACAGAGGCAACTGGCAGAAAAAGAAGAAGGCAGATGTTACTCTGCCTGTGCTGAGTCCTCAGCTGGGGTCTCGTCGTTCTTATCCTCGCTTTTCATCTCGAAGAACTTGGTGGCAACGAGTTTTATAGTGTTGTGGTTAACATTTTCCTTGTCCGTCCACTCTTCCGGTTTGAAGAAGCCCTCGACAGTCAGACGTGTTCCTTTAGTCAGGAGGTTGAAGGCCTCTGCGTCATCGTTGTTCTTCCATGCCTCGATATTGAGGATTGCGGAAACCTTCTTCTCTGAGTCGCCATTCTTCTCGGTGCGTCTTACAGAAATGCCGAAGCGAGCGACTGATGCGGTTGCGAACTGGTTGATAGTAGCGTTGTTAACTACGAAACCTGAAATCTGGAAGTTGTTCATTGTCTTCATAACTTTAATTTTTTTAGATGTTAATATTTAAATTTTACGGTGCCAAAAACAGCAAGACAGGAGAAGGTGCCATAAGGCAAGGGAATCGAGCAAAACAGGATGTGTGCCCTTGACGAGCGCCGCTGTCGCTAACTTTGCAACGAAAAATTGTATATGACATCGCCCGAAAAAATGAAGTGAAGACAAAACGACTGGTGGAAGGTTGACCATAGATCAATAACGCGACAACAGAATGTGACAGCAGAACCCGTGACAGGTTGTCTCAGACACACGAATAAGAACAGACAAACAGGAAAGCGTGCAATCCTCAGAGGCAAAGGAAAGACATGATAGCAGAAAACACAAATGGCAAAGCCACTCTGGATGTCGAAGGTTACCGAAGGAGAGTAAGACAAGAAGAAAATGCACAACACAAAATGATCTGCCACCAAGTAAAAGTATAGGAAGAGGATAAAAACAAGACCAACAAGCAAAGACAAAAGGAGAATAAAACCAACTGCCAAAATCTGCCAGTGCTGACTTCGGACAGGGCATCACCTGTTGTACACCGAAGTACACCTTAGTTCATTGTAGTACACTGAAGTACACCGAAGTACATCTCAGAAGTACACCATAGTCCATTGTAGTACACCAAAGTACACCTCAAAAGTACACTAAAGTACATCAAAGTACACCGAAGTTCATCCAAGTTTATTCAAGTTTATCCAAGTTTATCCAAGTTTATTCAAGTTCAGAATACTGAAATTCACTGAAGTTCACCGAAGTTCACCATAGTTTACCAAACATGCCTTGTGTGGAGCAGGATCTGTTCCACACAAGGCCGCCTGTGAGGCCATCAGGTGGTATAGAAGTCCACCTGATAGGTCTTTGTCGGCAGCCCGAAAGCTGGATGCGTGTCGAACTCATTGAAGTTGTCCCACTGCACTTCCATCGTGTAGCCTAAAGGAAAATTGAACTCTATGAAGGCTGTCAGCATGTCAAACTCATCTTCGGTCAAACCGTCACACTCCCCATATGCGAGGTAATAGATAGCCCATTCCGGGATGTCGTGTGTCTCTTTCTTCATTCTATGTGCCATAACTCATTTGATATTAAAGGCACCCCTTTGTCAGTTGCCCAACATCGGGGTGCATGAACAAAACAGATTAATCCTTGAAATAGTGATCGATGTACTCCTTCACTGACTTATTGCAGATCTCGCTCAGCTTCTTTGGTTGGAAGTAGATGTCACGTTCCACCTTCAGACCGCACACGTTCAGCTCAGACAACTGGGAAAGAGAGAAGTAGCCCATCTCTGCGCTGGTGTCCGTGCCGACAACCAGACCAAAGAAGAGATAGTCATCATCCTCCTCCCTGCCCTCAGTCACATACCAAGTGAGGGCGGTAGCTGGGAAGAAATACTTTGCCACTACGACGGCATCAGCCTTTTTGCCGTCCTGACTGTAAAGTGGGAATTTTTTGAGAGATTCCGCCAACTCTGCGTTCATTAATCTCATAATGTTGCTTGTTTGTGAATTGTTATTTTTATCGGACTACCTGGAGGGGAAGACTTTCTATTTGATTCAAGTCCATCTCCTGCGGAGGAGCTTTTTTTTAATCATCATCGGCATGACCTATCGGGTTTAGACTTTCTATGTGCTACAAAAGCAAGCCCAAACAGATGACAACAGCAAGGAATTTCTGCTGAAAATTCGCTGTGTAACAGTCAGAACTATCTGCAGAAATAGCAACGAGGTACTTGACATGTCATCAGGGCATGCTACCTTTGCACAGAGAAAATCGTAAAAAAACCGATTGGCTATGCCGAAAGAGACAATGGCGACATAGCAGGAAACAAATGGACATGGACAGGCAGTTTAATTATTTCAACACCTCTGCCTATTCTAAAAAAGTTATAACAATGAAATAACTATTAATAACAGTATATCCAATCTAAAGAATCATAGGGATGCCATTTAGCATATAAGTTTTCTATGTATAAAAGAATTGCGAATTGTTCTGGTTTATATTTCATAGCAGCGAAAAGTTTTTCCCCTCTATAATTTTTCCTTATATTCTCCGCCTCCCCAGTCATCTTCTGAAGATTCATATGGCCTTTGCAGAACATCATTTCCCCATACCAAAAGTTCCCATTTATCTCATGCTTCCACTGTTGGGGCACATCAGTCTCGCCATTGAAATATTTGCATTGTTCTACAACCTGCAATGTGTTGTTCATTTCAGACTTCATCACCCTACATCCCTCATACAATGCATTACCAATAGCAATGCAAAATGATTTAAAAGGCATCTCGCCTGACAGTTGAGGATTGATGATGAACCATTGTTCTTCAAGTTTTTGCATTTGGAAACGGCCTATCAGGACATGACTACGATAAACGTAGATCCATCCATCGTCAAGATATAGGCCATATCTGCAATCCCAGCCTGTTGGAGCAGACAAAAGGATGCTCTTATGCTCTTCGTCCGAGAAAGAGATATTCTCGAAGATGTTCATGACGGGCAGCCAAGTATGCAGTTCCACATTAGTCAGGGCATTATTTTTGGGGTAGAATGTTCGAGCATTTTTACTATGATTGAACATTTCCATTACAAGTGCGTGATGGTAACCGTTATTCTCACTTATAACATTGATATTGAAGCGATGATAGGGTTCTGAGCCTTTGGCATACTTCTTTTTTATATAAGATATCTCACAACCGTACATTGCATCCGCAAAAGCGCCAGCTATAGCTGCAGTCAGATGCTTATCGCCTGGCCATTTTACTGCATTATGGATTGTGGAGGTAAAATCAAAAGCTCTGTAGAAAGAGTCCCAAGCTCGGAAAATATATGTCAAGATACCAATATTCTCTTCCGATTTTTCTGTTTTCCATTTCCATGTCTTTGACAGATCTTCAAAAGAAAATGTTGAATAATATGCTTCACTTTTAGTTGCACCATTTCTTAGGGAACGAATCAGTTGCCTCACAAACCTTCCAGCATAGAATTCCTGCTTGCCTGTAACAAAACTCGGCATAGCATTCAACTCACTACGATCCTTCCATGCAGCAACGATTTGCCACATAACCCACTGTCCGACATAACAATCTTTGTTTGTTGTCGGCATTTCTGGTTCTACATGAATCCAAGGGCAAATAAGAAGATTATAGCTGGCAGCATTGAGCAAAGCCTTGCTATAGGCTGACAATTTAGCATCCACGCCATCATCAGCCACAAGCTGTCTGAAGAACAAACCCCTATCATATTCATAAGTCCAGGCAGCCAAATCTCCTACTAATGCTCCAACCATGCTTTATCAACTTTCTTTAATAACAATGCAAAAGCGATTAAAGGTCATCCATGATTTTTTTGCGTGTTTCGTCTGCATTTGCATTGTCTATATATCGAAGGATAACCGCTGCAGTATTATAATCCTGCTTTTTCATCGTAAGCTGAATTCTTCCATTTTCACATAAAAATTCTGAGATGTAATTACATTCGTCTTTTAACAGGGCGTGGAACTTCAGAAAGTCAGAAGACGGTTCTCTGTCTGTAAACTCCTCAACAGATTCTGGATTTCCGTATTTTTCTGTCAACATGTCCTTTAAGTTATAGTATGATCTAGTGATACTGTTCCAAGTTTCTTCTTCAGGGAAAATAACAGCCACCAAATTAACTTGATCGCGGTCAGCAAAACGGGCGACACCGATGGTACAGCCTTTTGTCGCTGCAAATTCACCCTTTAACAAAGCCATTCCATCTTGCTGTCCTAGATATGAATAACCTTTATCTTTCAATTTTTGAACAAAGCTGTTAAGTGTACCCTCCATTGGAATACCTTTGAACTTCATGTGGTTTGTCTGAGCAAAGCCAACTGCCACAACACAAGAAAACAAAAAAGAAAAAATCAAATGTTTCATCTCTAACTATATTTATTGTTTCACATCTTCATCAATCTTGTCCTTTCGGCTTCTGGGATTCATCCAAAGATAAAAACAAATTCCAATCCACTCTAAAAGAACTGTTGTTATCCTCTAACCATCTTAGATATTGATAATCTTCCTTAAAAACCTCAGATAGAGAACGACCTTTATACTTTCCAAAGGTCATAACATCTGTTGGCTTCAATTTAGGCAAATTTTCTTCATGATAATCAACTATTGCTTTAACATCAGCAAAAAGCCTTTGCGAACCAAGAACAGCCCATTTTATATATTGCCAATCACTCTTCACTATTTCTTTAAGCTTGTGACCTTTGTACTTGCCGAAGTCTATTAAATCCTCCAGTCCTAAAACTTTGACCGGTTCTGATGTCGGCTCTCCCAAAATTTCAAGCAATGCCCATGATCCACAACCACAATTGGGAATTTCCTGTGGCTCAGTATCATCTTTCTTGCACCAGCAGATGTCTTCTACATCAGAACTATCAGCCCGCTCACCATTCCGATAATAAAAGCCATAGACCTTACCATATTTGCCATATTGGCCATGAGGCTCTACTTTTACAACTTCGACGTATTGAGATCTATACCAATCTGACACTCGGCCATCAGGGAAACGCTGTGCAGTAAAAGGTAAAGCCCTACCGACATTGTAGTAGAGTTCTATCAAATTACTATGTGGAAACTTACAGTTAATAGCATCCACAAGCTTTTGGGTGTCATTTACACTATTCATAATTCGCAATTTCTGGCGCAAATTTACATTCTATCTGTGAACTCTATCTGCACTAAAAAATAAAATTAATGACAGCTTTCAAATCAAACGATTAAATCGGTTTTGAGCAAATATTTTTGCAAATATAGTCAATTTCCAATAAATAATTGATGAAAAAGCAATTATTTTTGTGTTTTTTCTCAGAAATTTGTGATTTAACGATGTTTTTTGATGGAAAAATACTATATTTGCAACCTAATATTATTATGCCTAAAATATGGTAAACAAAGATTTAAATCGAATTAAAGTGGTACTTGCGGACAAAAAGCGTACTAACAAATGGTTGGCCGAACAAATAGGAAAGGATCCTGCCACCGTTTCAAAATGGTGTACTAACAGTGCACAGCCTAATCTTGAAAATCTCTTAGAGGTTGCCAAGTGTCTGGAAGTTGATGTTAATGAACTGATAAGGCACGAGAACTTATAACCACATAAAGCCACAACTATGCCAACAAACAAAAATGCATCAATTCGGTATCAAGCATTATGACCTCATTGATAAGTGTGAGGAGGCATTATACTATTACAACGGAGTTGGTGGTGTAAGTCGCCGTCAAGTGTTTGAGGATATCAAGTTCATGGAAAGCGACACTGGCTGGAGCATTCCACTTGAACGCAAAAAGGATGGCAAGAAGGTTTATTATCGATATGAGGATCCTGATTTTTCCATCAATGAACAACCTCTGACTGACGAAGAAGCGCAACAGCTTCGAACAGTCATTCTTACCCTTAGCCGATTCAGAGGTTTACCGAGCAATGAGTGGATTGAAGATGTTATTTCTAATCTGGAATGGCGTTTCAATCTAAAGGGTAAGTCTGAAAACATCATAGGATTTGAACAAAACGTAAACCTGAAGGGGCTTAATTGGCTTACACCTATTTTGGATGCGACATCAAACCATCAACCATTAAAGATTGTATATCGTAATTACAAGAATAGTGAGGTAGAAAAGACGCTCATTGTTCATCCATGGTATGTCAAGCAGTATAATAACCGCTGGTTTCTATTTGCACTTGACGACCAGAGGTATTACATCACCAACCTTGCCCTTGACAGAATACAGTCTTTGGAAATTTCAGAGGACACCCCTTTCATGCCGAATGAAAACATCAATTTTGAAGAATATTTCAATGATGTCATTGGTGTGACTATTCCCAAAGATGATGTTGTGAAGATTAGAATTGTGCTCAAATTTTCGAAGGCACAGTTTCCCTATATCACATCAAAGCCTCTCCACCAATCACAGGCAATTATCAGTGAAGATGATTGCACATTGGCCATTGAAGTTCGTCCCACATATGAACTCGACCAGCTTATTCTTTCGTTTGGCCCAGACATTGAAGTCTTAGAGCCTACTGAGTACAGAGAGTATATTAAAAGAAAAATAGAAGAAAATCTGCAAAAATATCTTCCAATGCAGAAAGACTGCACAGAATAGTTTTAAATTTGCACCCAATAATATAAATATGAAGGAAAATAGTCCATATACAGCAGCAATCACTGGAGGGGGATTCCTCTTTAGTGAGACTAATGCGCTTTTGCCTTTACTTCAGTCAGCAGATCGAGAGGCACTTCTCAAAGATGAGAAGCTGAATAATCGTCTGTTAAAGATTAATGCAGAGACATCCAGGTATAGGGCAATAGCAGAAATTGCCCGTCGCTTTGATGCTATGCCTATCTCATTTTGGGAGGATTATAAGGCCATGACTGAAAAAGATCAGCAAGTAGCACTATTCTTTGTTATCCTTAAGACTTACAAAATTTGTTTCGACTTCCACATCAACGTAACTATGCGTAAGTGGAATAGCATTAGCAAGTCTTTGGTTTATGATGACATCGATATGGAATTTAATGAGGTATCCGCCCGTGACGAATTTGTTGACTCTTGGAGCGACAAAACCAAACGAAAGGTGGCCAGTGCCTATCTGACTGTCCTTCGCAAAGTGGGCATCCTCGATAAAGACGACAACCTTCATCCTCTCTCAGCAAGCAATTTCGATTATTATATCATCAATGGCGAACAGTGGTTCCTTGATGCCTGTCTGTTGCAGCCATATCAGATAGATAACATTAAAAAGCAACTCGTATGACAATTAAGGAACTCGACGACAAGCTAAACAGCCCTGGTTTCCAAGACACAGAGAATGGTGACTTGTTCTACAACTTCTTCATCTACCAATACCCGGCAGATAAGGAGTACGACATCCGCCGTCAGATACAGGAGTTCAAGGAGAATCTTATTCGCCCTGTCAACTATGTGGACGTACTTTGTTTGAATCTCTTTGAGGAATTTTGCAATTTCCTCGACCAGAAGAAATTCCTGAAGCACCCAAGTATGCTGAAATACCAACTGGAAAAGGAACAAGCTGACCCTACCAAGTCTCAGAACACCCAAGATACGCTGACACGGAATGCACACAGCCCAGAGTTTGTGCAGTTTCTGCATCAGCGCATCCTTGACCATGTGAATATTGAGGATAAATATCGTCGTCCCTACATCTTCTTCTATGGTGTAGGCAGTATGTTTCCTTACCTTCGTGTCAATGAGTTGCTGGCTCTCTATGAGGACTGTAACGACACGAGCCGCTATAAGATTATCGTGTTTTATCCAGGTCATCGTGAGAACAATTCGTTCCGTCTATTCGGAACACTTCCCGACAATCATACATATCGTGCAACCCTATTAATCAATGAGTAATATGAAACTGAGTGAGTTATACAAAAAGCCGATTGGCCGTGCAGTTAATCCTGCCGTAAGTGCAACCAAGTTTGATCCTGAAACAGAGAAGATTGAGATTGAAGAGTACGTATTTACTGATGAAATCATCAACGGACTCTACCGCATCCTAGATGCCATCAAGAACAACAAGCCCTATGATCATGTGGGTATTTGGATTGACGGTTATTATGGTTCAGGTAAGTCTCACTTCCTGAAATATCTCGATTACTGTATAACGCCACGTACTCAGGAGAAAGCCCTAGAGCGTCTTTTGCAAGCTATTAAGGACATCGATCCAATGGACGAGAGCCACAATATCAGTTGTGACTACGAAGCTATGCTGAGTATAGCTAACTGGTTGAAACGTGCCACTATTGACACCTGTATTTTCAACCTCGAAACAAGTTACGACAACTCGACTGATAAGAAGAAAGCATTCCTGCATGTTTTCTGGAATGAGTTCAACGGCAAGCGTGGTTTCAATAAGTTCAACCTCACTCTCGCCCAGAATCTCGAAAAACCCTTGCAAGAGAAAGGCGTATTCGAAGAGTTCAAGGAGCGCATTGCCGAAGAAGGCGGTGACTGGAATGATCCCGGCGAAGCAGCTGATATGATTGACAATGAGTTGGGCATGGTGCTCGATATTGCTTGTGAACTGGCACCTACTCTTGATAAAGAAAGCATCCGTGAACGCATTTTGAGGCGTGATACCAATATCAGTATCGACCGTTTCAGTTCTGAGTTGGCAGCCTATCTGAAGGACAAGGGCGATGATTACCGCTTGATTATGCTGGCCGATGAGGTAAGTCAGTTCATCAACAAGGAACGTGACCGCTATCTAAACCTGCAGGAAATCATTACCAAGCTCTCAGAGGCTTGCAACAATAAGGTTTGGGTGGCTTGTACAGCCCAGCAAGACCTCTCCGAAGTACTCGACGATTGCAACATTGCAGAGGAGAAAGACAAGGAAGGCAAGATTAAAGGACGCTTTGAGGTGAAAGTATCGTTGAAAGGCACCCAGCCCGAAGTCATTACTCAAAAGCGTATTCTTGATAAGAAGAAAGGCGTTATGCCGACTCTTGAAAAGCTCTACGATCAGGAGAAAGCCTCTTTCGGACTCCAGTTTAAGTTGCCCAATAGCTATGTTGCTTACGAATCGAAAGAGGACTTTGTGGCTTACTATCCCTTCGTGCCCTATCAGTTTAAACTCATTATGCAAGTGTTTAACTCATTCCTAAATCTCGGCTATGTTGCCAAAGAAGTAAAGGGTAATGAACGAAGCATCATCAAAGTTATCCACTCTACCGCCAAAAACAATGCCAATGAAGAGGTTGGAAAGTTTGTTTCTTTCGACGAACTATACAACAACATGTTTGAAGAAGGATTGCAGGCTCGTGGCCAAAAAGCAGTTGACAATGCCATCCGTATGGCTCGCATGTATGAGCACGATCCAAAGTTAGCTGTCCGTGTGGCTAATGTTCTTTTCATGATATGCAATATTTCGCAGACTGACCAACTATTATTCCCTGCCAACATTGATAATGTAACCACTTTGTTGGTGAACGATTGCGTGACTCCTCGTTTAAATATAAGGAAAGAGGTCGAAAAGATTATTGACTATCTCTGCGATAATAACATTATCCGTCGTGAACCTGGAAAGAACGGTACTCTCGAAACCTATTCTTTCTATAGTGAGGAAGAAATGAAGGTTGCCCAGCTGATCCAGAGCCAAAGTGTGGATAACAATACACAGGCAGAAATGCTACGCGAAATATTCTTCAAATACCTCTCTACACTGAAGAATAAAGAGCAGTATCTCACTCGTACTTTTGCTGTAGGAGCCTCTATCAAGCAGCGTCAGTTCCTTTCTAACTCACCTGATGTAGTGGTAGAGTTCGCCATTGATACAGACTATGACAGCCCTGAGATGTTAGCTCTCAGCAATACCCAGAACAAGCTCGTTTACTATGTTGGTCCACAATTCAGCGAGAATAAAAAATTGAAGAATGCATTTTACTGGTACTGTCAGGTTAACCGGTATATGTCCACTCCAGCCACAAGCGATGAGAATGCTAACACTCGCAAGGAGTTTGAGAAACGAGCACGTGAGCAGTTTGACACTATCATTGCTCCAGATTTCCATAAGATTCTCGACACTTGCCCTGTCATCAGCGGTATGCGAGTCGTCGACGATGTAGAATTAGGCAACAAGCGTGGAAGCGAACGCTTCCATAATGCCATTCAGAAACATCTGTCCAGCATTTACACCAAAGGCGCACTTGTTGACACCCCATCAATTCCACGCAACACAGAGGCCTTAAAGAAAGCAATTCTTCGCCCTGTGAATCCTGGTGACTACGATGGTATGAATGCACAGCTGACAGCAGCAGAGCATGAGGTAGAGATCTACCTGAATAAACAGTTTGCGGAAGTGAACGTGGCTGATGTGACTAGTAAGTTCAGCAAGGCACCCTACGGATGGGATGCCATCTGCACCCTCTATGTGGTCAACGAATTGGTTCGTCGCCATGCCCGTGACTACAGCTATGCTAATAATCCCAATGTAGAGACCAACCTCGTTGCCAGTCGTCTGATTCAGGAGACCAACAAATTTACGCTTCGTCAAGCAAAGGCCATATCACAGGAGCTGATTAACAGCTTCACTGCTGCATGGAAGAATATCTTTGGTGTAACTGAGGCATTCTCAACGACCGACAGTACCCAGCTCTTTCGCATGGCTCGCGAGAAGGAATATCCTAACAGTCTGTTCAACAAGCGTGAAGGCTATCGCAAAATAGAAAGCGAGATAGGCAGTTATGCCTTTGCAGAACCTATACACAAAGCTATAGACATCTTCGACACCTGGGTTACTGAGCGTAATCCTGAGACTTTCTTCCAGGCAGTCATTGACAAACAGCAAGAGGCTCGCGAACTGATAGACAAGTGTAAAGAGGTGGTTCAGTTTACTCATGATCAACTTGCCAATTATCGACAACTTCGACAGTTTGCCAAGGACAATGAGTATAACTTCCCGTTTGTCCAAATCGATGAACAGGACAAGGTGACCGAGTTCATCAAGATTGAGAATGATCCTTGGCCAATAGAGGGTCTGCGTATTTACATTAAACTGATGCGTGACCTGAAATACAGTCTAGACCAAGTACGTGAGAATTTCCGTGAAAAGATTCGCATTGTCTATAATGAAATGTTCGATTACTTGGAGAAAGTTGCATCTGAACAGAACGTGCCACATAGTATTCTCCCTAATCGGGAAAATGTTATTTTGGCAAAGACCACACCAGACAATATCCTTGTTTTGCAAAACAACTTAAACACGGATGTTTTCTATCAGGAGCAGATCGCAAAGATTCTCGATTATGCAAACAAGCATAACAAGAAAGACAATGAGGATAAAAAGGACGATAACAAGAAGGATGATGAGCAGAAAGATAATAAGCCAAAGAATATTCGTCAAATTACTCTCCAGACAAAGACCAAGATGCCTTTGTCAACACAGGAGGATGTAGATCATTACCTCAATGGACTGCGTGAACAGCTGCTGAAGCTGATGGTAGATAGTGACGGAGTGATGATTATCAAGTAGCAGGTAAATTATTCCCAGTGTGGAAACATAAGATTTATTCTAACTTGTTGATTTCCAACGGAGCGGAAATCAGTTTTTGAAGAGGGGTTACGAATTAGAGACTCAACGGCTTCATCATTCTTCCGAGGTCTGCGGGGAGCCACATAACTCCTTATTGGCTTTCAATTGCTGATGCAAAGGTACTGCTTTTTATTGAAATGAACAAGGAAAAACGATAAAAATTCAAGTCTGCCGAAAGATTTAACATTGGTATAGAGTTGCCCAATTATTAGTCGGGAAAGGGATTGACTACGCCCCAAAGAGATTGTCCTTAGGATGGCCGAGGTATCGGCTATGCTGAGGACAATCACTTTTCAGGGCTGTCGCAGATGCAGGAAGAAAGACGTCCCGACGGTGTGCAGTTGCTGAACAATCAGAGATTGACACAACTGCACGGCATCGGTACATCATATTTCTGGTCTGCATCTGTATAGGTGTCCTTTCCCGATTGGTCTGAAAGCCCATTGATGCGTATGTGAATCGAAAGGCATAACATCGTGAGTTGCATGTTTGCCCAATGTATGGTTGCGAAAGCGAGTGTTGCCGCCCGAAGCAGTCATCAGACGAGCAGATGATATCTTCGTGCTATCTGGGGAATAACCGCAATTCAGAGTGCCACCGTCTGACCGAACACGTTCGCTTCAGCCGACGCGCACACTGAATTGTGGTTGTCCCCTTTTTCTGTAGGTAGGCTTTCGCAATCTGTAACGTCAAGGCAATGTAAGCATCAAGTAACCGTAAGCCTATCCGCTTCTTAGTCAATCGCCAGCCATAGACTCCATTATCTGATACCGAAAAGCACATCATAAGGCTATAAGACACACCCGACTGTCAGCGGACGAGAGAAAACGGCTGTCCTCACTTGCAAACTGGAAACCGCAAGGGCATTCAGTATTGCAGGTGGGGACAGCCGATTTCTTATTCTCATCCGCTCTGTTCTGGTTGCTTTTACGAAATCACTCCATCTGATAATCCATAACATTCGTCATCAGCGAACATCCTTAATCTGCCCAAAAGTACGTTCGCAGCCAGCGAAGAGGGGGAACGGGAGTAGCCTGAATGTGCGAATCCGTTCCTCGAACGCACCGCTTTTTCCCCTCTCGCCTGATGTTTGATTGTTCCTGTGGCAAAGGTAAAACGCAAATTGGAATGGCAAAGTTTCAAGCCCCAAGGGTTTCGGGGAAATCTCCACACCCGCAAGGGTGTAGTATTTCGCCGAAAAAACTTTGCGAATCCAATTCTGCTACCTTTGATCGGGCCGCAGGAACAAACAAACGGCGATAGGAGACGCAAAAAAAACGGT
>OMXK01000012.1 GCA_900314995.1 uncultured Prevotella sp. | reverse complement strand
ATAAGTGCTCAGCGAACACATATCCTTAAAGGTGCGCGAAGTGATGTCATCATCGCTGACACCCTCAGGACGGAAGCGGATGTGCACGCCCTTCACGTAGGTGTTCGCGTTCCACTTACCCTCCAGCAGAGCCGCGCGCGTGATACCCTCCTTGGTCGACTCTACGGTAGGCCAGAAGATGCCCAGACCGTCGATCTTGATGGGGTTGCCCTGTCATGCAGCTCGCCATCTTGATGAGCACACCCTCGATGATGTCTCGGCTATACACGCACTGGTGCTCGCTCATGTGCTTGGCCAGACCTCGGAGCGTGATGGTATCCTTCTCTACTGCCTTGGGGTAATACTTGCCGTAACCGGGGTTGTTGGCATTGATGTTCTTACGAATGTTAATCAGAAATTGTGGATTCTGTACCATAGTTTAATTTAGTTTTTGTGTTAATAGGTTGTTTTGCGACGATCTACATCGGTCCGCCGCTTCCCGCTTTGTGATCACAGTGCAATTGCGGTGCAAGGTGAACGCGGAGGCGAGCTCGCTTGGCCTTCGCTGAGCCGCAGCCCGCAATCGCCGTTGCATCTTCATTGCAACGGCAAAGGTACGAAGAAAAAACGACGCTTGCAAATTTAAACGCCAAAAAGGCACGCAAAAAAGCACGCTGCCATTTTTCAGACATTTTAATCTCTGAAACAGTTCTCGTTATGTAATAAATATTCATATTCTGTCCGTTATAGTGGAAAAATCCCTGTTTTAGGGCATTTCAGGCGATTCAGAATCAATCGTAAGCCGAATGAGAATCGAATTACGATAGAGAATACTTCTGCTTACGACTGATTAACGCTTGAAAAGGGGCGGATTCGAGAATGTATATTTATTGCATGGAAATGTAAAGCAAATTCTTGAAAAATCGAATTGATATTGGTTCAGTGGTTCAGTGGTTCAATTAAAAAAATCCTATTTCTATGCTCAAATTCATTTCATATTTATATATATATTTATATATATATAAATATGATACTAACTTGTGTTTTTTAATTAGAAGTTTTAGAACTGAACCACTGAACCATTGAACCACCAAATCCACTTTAGTTTATGCTTTTCCTCCAAACAATTATAGCGAATTATTTGGTGGAATGGATTTTTTGGTTTACCTTTGCAGACTGAATATAAAAACCTAAAAACATAATGGCAAATACAATTCTATACGATGGAGATAATGCGCGTCTGGATTCAGAGGCTGAAATAATTGATAAGACATAAGATAACAATAATGAAATACGAAAATACATTCAAAGCAATAGATCAGATACTCTGGAAAGAGCAGGGCTGCGGTAGTGAGTTGGACTATCTGGAGCAGAAATCGTGGATGCTGTTCCTAAAGTACCTCGACGATCTTGAAACGGAGCGAGAGGAGGAAGCAGAGCTTGATGGCAAGACTTATAAACGACTCGTTTCTGGTTTCTATCGTTGGAGTCAGTGGGCAACGCCTAAGAAGCTCGACCCGCAGACGGGCAAGATGGTACTCGATACCGTCAACGCCATGAGTGGCGACGACCTTGTGGAGTTTGTTGACCAAAAGCTTTTCCCATACCTCAAGGACTTCCAGAATACCGCCACTCAGACAGATAGCCTTGAATATAAGATAGGCGAGATCTTTGGCGAACTGCACAACAAGATTCGTTCAGGATTCAATATGCGAGAGATTATCAACATGATTGATGAGCTCCATTTCCAGAGTGCTGAGGATAAGCACGAGATGACTGTGCTTTATGAGAGTAACATTCAGCGCATGGGTAATGCAGGCCGCAATGGTGGTGAGTATTACACGCCTCGTCCCCTGATTCGCAGCATCATCAAGGTGGTTGATCCCAAGATTGGCGAGACTGTCTATGACCCTGCATGTGGTTCGGCAGGATTCCTCTGTGAGGCTTTCCTCTATATGAAGGATAAGATCAAGAGTGTGAAAGACCATGAGATTTTGCAGAAATCTACCTTCTATGGCAAGGAGAAGAAAGGTCTGCCCTATATCATCGCCACGATGAACATGATATTTCATGGTGTGTCAGCACCTAATATCACGCATGGAAATACGCTGGCTATGAACCTCAGTCAGATTCAGGAGAGCGATCGCAAGAATGTGATTCTTGCCAATCCCCCCTTTGGTGGCAATGAGCGAGGCGAGGTATTGCAGAACTTTGAGATTCGCACATCAGAGACGGCCTATATGTTCATGCAGCACTTCGTCAAGATGTTGAAGGCTGGCGGTCGTGCGGGTATCGTGATTAAGAACACCTTCCTGAGTAATGGCGATGCAAGTGCTATTAGAAAAATGCTCTTGGAGAATTGCAACCTGCATACTATTCTCGATCTGCCATCAGGTGTGTTCACGGGTGCTGGTGTGAAAACCGTTGTTCTGTTCTTCACCAAGGGCGAGCCGACGCAGAAGATTTGGTACTACCAGGTGGATAAGCACTTCACCAAGACGCAGCCGTTGACTGAGGCTGATATGGAGGAATTCCTGACTTTGCAGAAGACTAAGGCGGAGAGCGAACATTCGTGGACGCTTGATGTCAGCACCCTCGACGACAGTTGCGACCTCAGCGTGAAGAATCCCAACAAGGTAGAAGAAGTGGATGAACGCACCCCCAGCGAGATAGCAGAGACCATCCTTGACCTCAATAGCGAGAATCAGACGCTTATTAACGAAATCATGGAGATGGTGAGATGAAAGAATCAAAACATACAGAAATATCTGTTCTATATAACTTGCCTGAGAACTGGGCAGAAGAGACTGCGTTTTCATTCGAACATCTGTCAGAACTGGTGTTACAGTTGCATGATTCAGCCTATTCTGCAACAGTGAAAGCAATCAATCGCTTTGCTACGATAAGAAACTATGTCATAGGCTTCTATATCGTAGAGTACGAGCAGCACGGAAATGACCGCGCCAAGTACGGCGAACGCCTGTTGAAGCGCTTAGTTGAACGCGTGAACAGAAGGGGCATTAATGAAACATTGCTCACAAATAGTCGTAAGTTCTATCTGTCTTATCCACAAATAAAAGACCATTTGACAGGGCAGATTTGTGCGACTGCATCGCCCAAATCCGCAATTTCTCCGATAGCGTCGGAGAAATCGGTGGGAAAAAATCCGACGCCGTCGGACAAATTCGTCACTCCTGCCGAGAAATTGCTTTCAAATCTTTCATTCTCACATATAGTTGAAATACTGACCGTTGACGACCCTCTGGCTCGATTCTTCTATGAGACGGAGTGCATACGTTGTTGTTGGAGCGTAAAAGAGTTGCGCAGACAGATTTCTACAAATCTCTACTTCCGTGCAGGCGTGAGCAAGCGTCCAGAACTTCTGATAGAAAGGACGGAAATCAACTCATTGCCCGCTTTTACCATCAGAGATCCGTTCTCGTTCGAGTTTTTAGGCTTGCGCCCCGATGCCTTTACGGAAAACGATTTGGAGAATGCCTTATTATCTCATCTGCAAGAATTCCTGCTTGAAATGGGAAAGGGATTCTGTTTTGAAGCACGGCAGAAAAGGATGATTATCGACGACGAATACTACTTCGCCGACTTGGTGTTCTACAATCGAATACTGCATTGTAACGTAATCATTGAGTTGAAAGACGATGAGTTCCGCCATGCCGACCTTAGCCAACTCAATGCCTACGTGTCGTATTTCAGAGAGAACGAAATGAACAAAGGAGATAACCCTCCTGTGGGAATACTTCTATGCACTCGCAAAGGCGAAAAAATGGTGGAATATGCCCTCGCCGGAATGGACAGCAACCTGTTTGTGTCCACCTACATGCTGTCGCTGCCAGATAAAAAGACGTTACAGGACTTTTTGTTAAAGGAGATTGGAAAATGAAAGAGGGGTGGGAATATAAGAAGTTAGGTGATCTTGGAACATTTGTACGTGGTGGCAATTTTTCCAAAAAAGATTTTGTGGAAAATGGTTTCCCATGTATTCATTATGGGCAGATTCATATGAAGTTTGGGATAGAGACATTCAAACATATTTCTTCTGTTCCTGCTGGAATGGTAAAGCCTGATAGGTGTGCTCACAAAGGTGATTTGGTAATTGCAATAACAAGTGAAGATGATGCTGGCTCATGCAAGTGTACAGCGTGGATGGGCGATTATGATGTTTATGTTGGAGGACATACCGCAATTTATCGCCACACAATGCAGCCAAAGTATGTTTCATATTACTTTATGTCACCATTCTTCCAAAAAGATAAGTTGGAATATACTCATGGTTTCAAGGTCGTTGAAATAAGCCCTAAGGATATTGCAAAAATCACAATCCCTGTTCCCCCTCTCTCCGAGCAACAATCTATCGTTGATTATCTTGACTCTGCTTTTGCTAAGATAGATGCGATGAAGGCTAATGCTGAAAAAGCCCTCAATGAAGCCAAAGCCCTCTTCCAAGCATCACTCAAAGAAATGCTTGAACCAAAAGAAGGGTGGGAAGAGAAAAAATTGAAGAAAATAGCACAGATTAAAATAGGACCTTTTGGCAGTTTACTACATAAAAAGGACTATATTTCAGGAGGCGTTCCTTTGGTAAATCCTATTCACATGGTAAATGGCCATATCGCTATTGATAATAATTACACTATTTCGGAAAGCAAGGCAAAAGAATTATCATCATATCTGTTAAAAGAGAATGATATCGTCTTTGCAAGAAGGGGCGAAATAGGAAGATGTGCATTGGTTGGGGAAAAAGAGAATACTTACTTGTGTGGAACAGGAAGCTTGTTTGTAAGGTTCAATCAAGAAGTAGATTATGGCTTTATGTTGTTATTGTTTCAATCAAAATATTGTAAAGAATATTTGGAGAAACAAGCTACTGGAGCAACAATGTTAAACATTAATTCTGCTATTGTTGGAGATATGCCGATAAAGTATCCTCATACAAATATTCAACAATCCATCGTCGAAACCCTCGACTCTCTCAAATCCAAGGTTGACAAACTCCAGGCAAACTACGACAAGATTTCTCAGGAGTGCGACGCATTGAAACAAGCCATATTACGACAAGTATTCGAATAAACAATGGACGAACAGCAGAATATCATCATATATCGGACAGCAGACGGACGTGCATCAGTAGCCCTCTATGCCAAGGATGGCAAGATCTGGCTGAACCAGCAACAGATGGCTGAACTTTTTGCCACCTCGAAGCCTAATATCAGTATGCATATAGCTAACATATTGAAAGAAAAGGAGTTAACGGAAGTTTCAGTTGTTAAGAATTTCTTAACTACTGCCGCTGATGGTAAGAAGAATAGTGGAACAAGAAGATAATTAAGACAAGGAATAGCATCATGAACGAAGCGCAGACACGTTTTAACAAGATAGACCCCAAGCTGAGGGATGCTGGATGGGGGATTGTTCCAGGAAGTAATATTCTGGTGGAACAGAGCGCTTATATTGCGCCTGGTCGCCTCACAACTACTGGTAATAAGAACCCCAAGAAGGCTGACTATATCCTGGAATACAAGGGCCAGAAACTGGCTGTGATAGAGGCCAAGAGCGACGAGAAAGACGTGTCTGAAGGCGTAGCCCAAGCCAAGCTCTATGCCGATGCGCTGAAGATTCGCTATACCTATAGCACTAATGGCGACGAGATTTGGTTCATCGATATGGGTGTCAAGTCAGGCAATGGAGATTATATCATCCCCAGTAAAGAACGGGATATCGACAATTTCCCTTCGCCACAGGACTTGTGGCAGATGACCTTCCCTGATGAGAACCCTTGGCGAGATAAGTTTAATCTCTGTGCGCTGAATCGCAGTGGTGGTCGAGAGCCTCGTTATTATCAGGAGATAGCCATCAAGAACGTGTTGGAGGCTGTGGCCAAGCAGCATAACCGTATCTTGCTGACAATGGCTACAGGTACGGGTAAGACTTATACTGCCTTCCAGATTTGCTGGAAATTGACACAAACCAAGTGGAATATTAAGGGCGTTGAGCGGGCACCAAGAATCCTATTTATTGCTGACAGAAACATTCTGGCCAATCAGGCCATCAACGACTTCGACCAGTTCCCTGAAGATGCGATGTGTCGCATCACGCCCAAGGAGTTGAAGAAGAACAACTACAAGGTGCCGACAGCCCGCAATCTTTACTTCACCATCTTCCAGACGATGATGACTTCGCCCAATGCCCAAAAGGCAGAAGAGCAGGGCATCACGTTGCCAGAAGGCGCAGACGATCAGCCCTACTATATGCAGTATGAGCGCGATTTCTTCGACTTCATCATTATCGACGAGTGTCACAGAGGTGGAACAGTGCCTATCAGCTGGGTATGACTGCTACGCCCAGAAGAAAGGATAATGCCAATACCTACGCTTACTTCGGAAACCCAGTATATTCCTACTCGCTGAAACAAGGCATCGAGGACGGTTTCCTCGTTCCTTTCCGTGTAGAAGTCTCTACAAGCAATATTGACGACTATCAGTATCGGGAGGGCGACATCGTAAAGAGTGGAGATATCGACTATGAAAAGATTTATTCGGAGTCGGATTTCTATAATGGCAGAATCCAGATTAAGGAGCGTGACGAACATCGTGTGCAAGAGTTCCTGAACAAGATAGATCCCGATGAAAAGACCATCATCTTCTGTGCTACCCAGAAGCACGCTATGATTGTGCGTGATATGGTGAACAAGCACAAGCAGCGGCCTGCCAGCAACTATTGTGAGCGCGTGACAGCTGATGACGGTGAAGTGGGAGAGGCTATGCTGAGAGCCTTCCAGGACAACGAGAAGATGCTACCTACTATCCTCACTACCTCTTACAAACTGAGTACTGGCGTTGATGCCCGAAATGTGCGCAACATCGTATTGATGCGACCTATTCAGAATATGGTGGAGTTCAAGCAGATCATCGGTCGAGGAACCCGCCTGTTCGACGGAAAGTATTATTTCACGATCTACGACTTTGTAGGTGCCAGCGAGATGTTCAAGGATCCCGACTGGGATGGCGATACATACTGCCCAGTATGTGGCAACTGGCCTTGCACCTGCATGAAGAAGATACCTGATGCAGTACCAGAAGAGGGTGAGGGTGATAAAGCCGGAGATCCTTTGGTATGTCCCGTATGTGGCAATCTGCCTTGCACTTGCGAAGGTCCGAAAACAAATACGGTAGAGATTAAGTTATCTACGGGAAGAAAGCTGTCGCTTGAAACGACATGGGAGCAAAAATTATTTTATGGTGACGAACTCATCGGTCTTGACGATTATGTGAAGAAGCTCTTTGGAAGAATCCCGGAATTCTTCTCTGATGCAGATGACCTCCGTGAAAAATGGTCGAATCCGGAAACCCGTGAGGATCTGTTGAAAACGCTGGATGAAGCAGGGTTTGCTGAAGACAAGTTGAATCTGCTGAGAAACATGCTGAAGATGCAAAAGTGCGACTTGCTCGATGTGCTGGAGTATATCGCTTATAACTCAACGCCAATCGAGAGGGCAAAGCGAGTGGAACTTGTGAAGCAGCAGTATGTTGATGACTTGAATAAAGAGCAGCGGGAATTTGACGACCTCATACTGGAATACTATGCCAGCAACGGCTTCAAGGAACTTGGCACAGATAAGCTGAAGACCTTTATCAACATCAAGTTCAACTCAATGAGGGATGCTAAGGAAAGGCTTCAGATGTCTGTTGCCGATATACGAAATCATTACTTCGAGTTGCAACGAAGGTTATATTTGCTAGCATGAATACAGGACAGCAATTCAAGCACTATATCTGGATCGTGAATACGCTGCGGCAGCACGGGAGGCTGACGCTCGGGCGGCTGAAGGAACTGTGGGTGGAACAGGAGGTGGCCGAAGGCAACCCGCTGCCGCGAAGCAGCTTCAACAAGTATCGTGGCTCCATCCTCGATATGTTCGGACTCGTCATCGAGTGCGACAAGTCTAACCGTTATTATATCAGCAACCCGGATGAGCTCGAGGGCGACCAGACGAAGCAATGGATGCTCTCGACCATCATGACCGGATTTACGCTGAGCGACAGTTCGGCCATCAAGGACAGTATCCTGCTGGAGAATGTGCCCGCGGGCTATGGGTTCCTGCCTGTGATCCTGCAGGCCATCCGTCAGAAGCGCGTCATCATGATGGGTTATCAGAAGTTCGGTTCAGAGGGTTATGTGAAGCCAGTCAATCCTTATGCCGTCAGACTCTTCCGCCAGCGGTGGTATATGCTGGCCGACAACGGTGAGCGAATGTCGGTCTATTCGCTCGACCGCATGCACTCGGTAGCGCTGACCGACCAGCGGTTCGTGCGCCCTGAGGACTTCTCGCCCGAGGCCTATTTTTCCGAATACTATGGCGTGATGACCGACGGTACGCCCTTGGCGCATGTGCAGCTGAGGGCGTACGGGAAGATGGCTAACCTCTTGCGCACGCTGCCGCTTCACGCCTCGCAGCGCGAACTGAGGAGTGGGGAAGGCTATACGGACTTTGCGCTCGACATACGTCCGTCGATTGACTTCATCAGTGAACTGCTGTCGAAGATCGACGGTATCGAGGTGTTGAAGCCCGAGAGTCTGAGGGCCAAGATACAGGCTATCCTGGAAGAAGCACTCCGAAGAAATTCCCAGAAGTGTTAAATCAATGTTAAATTTCCAAGGTGTACACACTTACGGTACACCTATGGTTTTCCTTTGCAGTCATAACCAATAATATATTAAGTTATGACTGGATTATTTGTATTGTTTGTTTTATCAGTAGTGCTCTTCAATGTGATGAGCGCCTATGTGAAGAGTGTTTAATTATTAATTATGTGAAATCAATGAAGTACAAGACTATTGTTGACAAGAATGAGGGCAGCCTGTTGCAGATCATCAAGGCTGCGGAGAGTTTCAATGCAGGCGGTTTCCTGGAGAGCCTGCGCAAGCGTAATCTATCGACCTACGAGATTGAACAGTTGACCGACGAGGTGAGAGAGTATCAACTGAAGATGAACCGCGAGGTGAAGGCACTGGTGAGGTTTTCAGAGACTTTCCTAAGCAGTTATGCCACTGAGAACAACCGTTGCTTCGAGACGGCCGAACGGTTGTTCAACCATATCCGCAGCACGATTTCTGCTGCGCGGAAGTTGTTGCGCAAGACGTGTCCCCGCCGCATGGGCCGACAGCCTGAAGGCAAGGAGCGGCCGTTGTTCTACCTACGCTCGACGCTGACCATCGCGCATACGGGCGACCTCTTCGGCATAGAGTCGTTTGAGGCCTCGGTGCAGACACTCTTTGAGAATATGACCACCTTCTTCTCAACCGTCATCAACACGTTGGCGCTCTGCCACAGTATGATTGTCTCTGAGAGCGAGATTCGCCAGGATGCCGACCGCTGCATGTCGATCTACAACGACACGTGTGCAAGGCTGATGGACGAGGTGAGGCAGATGTCGCGTTGGCTGGAGTCGGTCAGGCAGCTGCCCGAGAGTCAGTTGCTGAAGCGTAAGAACCAGGCCCGCTCGGAGAAGTCGTTCGCCCGCGAGAACTATCATCAGTACACGCCTGTCGAACTGAAACAGATGCTGGTGCTAGAGATGGTGAAGAAGGGGCATAACGACGGGTTGACCGACGAGGAGGCACTGTTCTGGCCTGACGATCATGATCAGGCTTTGCGCGTGAGGCGCGTGATTCCGCTGTTCGACCAGCTGGGGGCAGAGGGCATGAAGGGCAAGATGGACAGCGGCGTGATCATCGAGTTCCTGAAATGGTGCAAGGTGGAGTCGAAGCTGGAGAAGCAACTCTATCAGTATTTCTGTCAGTCTTACAAGGATCAGGGCGGTAGATTGCAGACGCTCGGCTGGTCGTCGGTCTGCCAGGTGCGCAAGGATCGTCGCGAGCAGCAGATCAGCGACGAGGAACAGGCTGAGTCGTTTGAACGCCGTTTGGCTGCTATTGCGTAGGCAAATCGGGTTTTCGGGCA
Source organism: uncultured Prevotella sp. (assembly GCA_900314995.1). Lineage (GTDB taxonomy): Bacteria > Bacteroidota > Bacteroidia > Bacteroidales > Bacteroidaceae > Prevotella. Next base: position 65,407 of record OMXK01000012.1, on the reverse strand, counting down.
GAATTTCGGTCAAACGACTGGATAATGCCCAACTTTTGATGGATGGATTCCGAGAGGTTCCATCCATTTTTTTTGTGTCCTTTTGGATGGGTTCAGACAGAGAATTGAAAGGTTTGGATGGTGTCCGAGGGGCGTCATCCAGAGATTCGGGCGATTTTATCCAAAGGTCGGCCAAAATCATCCAAAGGTTTTGGATGGTGGCGCGTAACTTGCATTCAGTCAGCATTTTAGCCATCTATACGGTTTCGGCAAAAAGCTTGGTTTGCATTGAATTTGTGCCTACCTTTGCATCAGCGAAAGCAAAAAAGCTTGCAGCGATCTTTGACTTAGTGGTACAAATTGAAATAGGCATATCAAAATCTGAATTGTTTTTTGTTTAACGTCATTTCCTATAAATTGAAGTTTGACACAGCGGTGAAGTGTCGCCGCACAGCCGCTTCGGTGCGAGATGCATAGAAGCGTTTTCAACTGAGAGTTTATTCACCTATTTATAAATTTAAAGATCCCGCTAAAGGAGCGGTTAATTAACATTATGGATTATACAATTAATTACAAAGAGAACTATTGTGATTTCTTAGTAAATGAGAAGAAAATCACCCGACTGGTGGACATCGGCAAGATCCCGGTAAAGTTTATAGAGGAAGCTTCTTCCAGCCCTCTGCCGATTCACCTGAACATGATGTACAGGCATGTTGACTGGGATCACTTCGACATCGTGCTCGACGAGCAGATGATTAGTCGCCTCAAAGACGTATTGACATACGAAGAAGACGAGGCTTATCTGGAAACGCTGAAACCTGGCATGAGGGTGATGCTTGTTGACCGAGACGAGAAGAAGCCGATTACCTATAGTCAGATGAAGGATGAAGACCCCTATGTAGAGGTTGTCACTTACGACAGGGCTATCTCGTTTGCTGCCCTTTGCGCCTATCACGACATCAGCGGCCAATATGAAGGCTTTAAGTTGGCTACGGCTTACTTCCTGATGGGCTTCAGACTGGCTGTGCTGGATGGAGAGATGAGCGACAAGGATCGCTTCTCGTATGAAAGGTGTCAAAATGTATGGAATGAGACCTATTCCACGTTCCTCTTCAGATTAGGAGTGAACATTACGGAAAGTGCCCTCGACATGAAGCATTGTGAAAAGCCAGAAGGATTTTGCCTAGACGAATACGACGCATTAGAGTATAAGAAATATGCAAAGGCAGACTGAATATGTAGCCAACGGCTACGGTATCGCTATCCCGAAGCGCTGCGCCACTTGCGCTCATAAAGGTCAGACAAGGCTGATGACCAAGCGGCATTGCCTGGTGCACGACAAGGAGGTCAAGCCCAAGAACGTATGCAGCCTCTGGCAGATGAGCAGTCAGATGAAGGCTGCGGGACTGGGCGGCGGCAGGATCAAACGCCGTGAATACCTCAAGTATCTGGCTTTGGTCAGAGGCGACGAGAATATCGCCAAGCAGAACGGGCTGAAGATCATGCCCAAGTCTGTGGACGCGATAAGAAGAGAATTTGAACAGGAGCATGGCTCCATTTATATTAACATTTAATTTTACAAACAAAATGAAAGAACAGATTTTAAGAGTCGTGAAGTGCGGTGAGTGCTTTACGGTAAAGAGTGAGAAAAGTGAGGGTGGCATGCTGAACAAGCGAACACTCGTGTTGCAGGAGCTGGGCGGCAAGTATGAGCCAACCTATGTGGTGAGTGTCCTCGGGTCGCTGGCTACGCTGGAGTTCCAGGAGGGAGACCTCGTCATAGCGACGCTGCGGTTCAGCAGCCGCGAGTACAACGGACAGATGTTTATGGACGTAGTGGCAACCGAACTGATTAAAAAGTAAAATCTATTAACCTGAGTTGGAGCGGAAGAGGTCTTCACGTGATTAAAGATGGCCATCGGAACTCGGAAACTTCTTCTCGCAAATACAACTCAACTAAATGGCAAAGAAAATTAAGACTATTACGCTGAACGCCCAGGTGGCAGTCAGCAAGACAGAGACTGGAATGGATTATGTGCAGGTGATGCCCGACAATCCGCGTGTGGGACTGGTGGAGCCGTTTCACGGCATGGGCTACGGCCAGATGCTGAACAACGGCACGTTCGACTTCATCCGCAAGAAGCGAACGCGGGGCAAGCCTGAGTTCAGGGTGGACTACGGCAGTCTGTCGTTCAGCAATGACGGTAACGACCGTGTGATCTTTACGGTACCCTCTGAGCTTCGCGACAAGCTGCCGATACTGTTGAACAAGGGTATGAAGGAGATTATCAAGTATCTGCAAAAGAAAGGATACAGCCGATGATCTATGAGATAACTTATGCGGGGGAGGGCAAGGGCAAGAAGAAAATGGCCCACCCCGTAAAAGACCGTGCGGCGCTGATGGCGAAAAGGGACTCCAAGAAGAATCTCGGCTATCTGACAAAGGCCCGCAACGGCGACGCTAAGGCTAAGGCCAAGCTGATGCAGCTGGCATATAACCTCGGATATGTGGACGGACAGCTGGCTGGCTGCAAGAGCATCGGCAGCTATTTCTTCCACGATGTGGACTGCTATGATGCCAAACAGTCGGAACAGATCAGGCAGCTGGTGCTCTCGAAGAAGGACGAGATCGGGCTGATGATGCTGGAGAAGAGTGCCGGAGGCGGTTATCATCTTGTGTGCAAGCGCGTGCCCGGTACTACTATCTTGGAGAATCAGGTGAGGGTAGCCTGCATCCTGCAGCTGGAAATGGACACATCGGCCCACGACCTGCAGCGCGTTTGCTATTCAACCAGCGGCCATGAAGACGACCTGATCTATCTGGACGATGCACTCTTCGGGGAGCCGATGACGCCTGAGCAATGCGAAAAAGAGTATGAACTGCTGAAGGAGCGCGAGGCCAGAGGTCAGGAGGAAATGCCTCCGGGTGCTAAAAAATCCAACAAGCACTATAGGCCTTGGGAGGATGAGGATGGTTCACTGGTTCAGTGGTTCAGTTCCCAGAATCCTATATCTGATGTGGAGCATGACCCTAATGCTTCGTATAATGGGTACTCTTTCAAAGAGATCATCGAGAAGTATTGGGAACTGTTCAACGACGGGAAGGCTCCTGTAGAGGGTGACCGAAATGCACTTACCTTTGAACTAGTTCTCACGCTGCGCAGCATCTGCGGCTATAAGCTGGAGAAGCTTCTTTCGGTGATTCCTAACTACTGGAATAAGAAGGATGATCCTGAAGATGTTAGGCAGGAGAACAATCGAGAGTGGCGACAGACCATTGAGAACGCGCTGAAGGAACCCCGTAAGGGTATGTCGCTCAGACTCAAACAGATTCTGGCTGCGCTCAAATCTACTTCGGTCGTTAAGGCTTGTGGCGGTTCTATGACCGCGCCGCCTCCTCTCCCCACGCGTCTGCCGCCGCTGATCAGGCTGCTGACGAAGAATGTACCGCCGCTGTATAAGCCCGCTGTGGCTAGTCAGGTGTTCCCGGCTCTCGGCTCTCACATGCACGGTGCCAAGTTCCGCTATTGGGACAACGTTATCCATGAGCCGACATTCATGGGTGTACTAGTCGGTATTCAGTCCATCGGTAAGGGCTCCATCAATAAGCCCATCGAGTATATCATGGAGGACATCCGTCAAAGGGATATTCCCAATCGTCAGCGCGAGGCGGAATGGAAGCAGAAGAATCCGAATGCCAAGCAGAAGAAGGATCCGAGGCCGACGGACATCTGTATCCAGATGCTGATTGACAACCTGACCGACGCTGTGTTTAATCAGCGTATCGTCGATGTCAACAATAACGGTGAGCGATATATCTACACCAAGGTGGATGAAATCGAGGCGCTGAAGAAGGTGACTTCGAAGCATACCTCCGATGATGTGGGCTTGCTGATTCGTAAGGCCTTCGACAACTCACTGGCAGGACAGGAGCGCGTAGGGGCAGACTCTGTTTCAGGCATAGCACCCTTAAGGTGGAACTTCAACGCCTCTACTACGCCGCCAAATGCTCGTAAATTCTTTTATAAGATGGTGAACGACGGAACGCTGAGCCGACTGGATATTGCAACCATCATCCGTAATAATGATGACGACTCTGATCCCATTCTGGGCATCTACGACCAAGCGTTTGCCGACGAGCTGAAGCCTTATATCGATAGGCTGGACGCTGCCAACGGACTCATTGAATGTCCGCAGGCCAGGAAGCTGGCAATGGAGATGAAGACGGAGAACGCTGACACCGCCCGTCTCTATGACTCTGAGGCATATCGTGTGCTCTCTTATCGTGCCAACGTCATCGCCTGGTTGAAGGGTATGGTGCTCTATGTGGCTCATGGGTACAAGTGGAGCAGGGAGATTGCTGAATTTGTGCGCTGGTCGGCAAATTATAACCTCTGGTGCAAGATGCTCTATTTCGGTCAGCAGCTGGAGAAAGAGATGCGCGAAGAGGTTGAGATCCAAAGACAGTCGGGGCCTCAGAATCTTCTGGATTTGTTACCCGATGAGTTCACCAAAGAACAGTTCCGGCAGATGCGGAGCAGTCAGGGGCGCCCGGGCGACGGTACAGAAACTCTTCGTACTTGGGTAAAGCGCGGTCATATTGTGTATGATGATGTCAGTGCTCACTACTGCAAAACAGAATCTTACAAACTTAAATATTCTAGGAATGGATATGGTAGAAGTTAATAAAACTTGGCTTTGCCGAGTGAGGCTGCGCTCAGCCATTTGAGCGAGCTCAATGGCGTTCACTTATCGCCTCACTTTACGCTCGGGGAGTTGACGGTGACGAGTGTGAAGACTGCGGATAAGAACATCCCGAGTCATGTGGCGATTGAGAATTTGAAGCGGTTGTGCAAATGGCTGGAGCATCTGCGGGGGCAGTATAATCTGCTGTATGATGACGGGTCGCATCCGATTGTGATCAACAGCGGGTATCGCTCGGAGGAGGTGAATAGGAAGGTTGGCGGTGCGCCCAATTCAAATCATCTGACGGGGTGTGCGGCGGATATTCGGGTGTTTGGGATTGAGCAGGCATTGAGGTATGCGGTGATTCTGCTGAATTATGCGGATGATACGGATCAGGAGTTTGATGAATTGCTGATTGAGCGTTCGAAGAAGGGAACTTATTGGGTGCATTTCGCGGTTAGGAAGGAGGGGAATAGGATGAAGGTTGCGTTTTTGCGAGGGTAGATGATCTTGATCAATCTACCGAGCCTTAGCAAGCCCCAAAACTTTATTTTGGGGCCTGGCCCTAGAGGTAAAACTTTACTTCGGGGCCTGGCCCCAGAAGCAAAAAATTAATTTTTTATCCGGTAAAGTTTGTATAAGTCGGGATGATTGTTTATCTTTGCACCATAAAAACAATAACTAAAATAATTGATAATGAATAACAGGAAATTATCTTTTTGTATGGGTTTGCTGCTGGCGCTCATGGGAGTGTCGGCACAGGCGAGGGAGCGACAGAGCTTCGACAAGGACTGGCGGTTCGTGTTGGGCGACTCGGCGCAGATGGCGAAGGCAGACTATAACGACTCGTGGTGGCGGCAGCTCGACGTGCCCCACGACTGGGCTCGCGAGGGCGACTTCTACGTGGGGAATCCCAGCGGAGCGGGTGGGGGAGCCCTGCCCGGCGGAATCGGGTGGTACAGGAAGCATTTCTCTCTGGATAAGATTGAAAAGGTGTTCCTGGAGTTTGACGGCGTGTATATGAACTCAACTGTCTACGTGAACGGTCAGAAGGTGGGCTTCCGTCCATACGGCTATTCGAGTTTCGAATATGACATTACGCCTTACGTAAGGGAGGGTGAGAATATCGTGGCTGTGGGAGTGGATAACTCAGACCAGCCCAACTCGCGCTGGTATTCGGGCTGCGGCATCTATCGCCACGTGTGGCTCACCAAGACCAGTCCGGTACACGTCAAGCACTGGGGCGTGTTTGCTGATGCCCGTGTCGTGAAGGGGAAAGGCCGCCTCAGTATCGAAGTGACGGTGGAGGGCGCAGCGCCTCTGATCCAGAATACGCTCATCGATCCGAACGGAAAGGTCGTCGGAAAGTCGAAAGGGGCAAAGTCGGCAATCACCGTAGCCAAGCCGATGCTCTGGTCGTGTGAGCAGCCGAATGTGTATAAGGTGCTGACGGAGGTGACCGTCGGGGGCAAGGTGGTGGACACCTACGAGACCACCTGTGGCTTCCGCGACTTTAAGTTTGATGCCAAGACGGGCTTCTGGCTGAACGGCAAGAACTTCAAGCTGAACGGCGTGTGTGAGCATCACGACTTCGGCTGTCTGGGTGCTGCGCTCAACGAGGATGCCCTGCACCGCAAGCTGACGAAGCTGAAGGCGATGGGTGTGAACTCCGTCCGTTCGTCGCATAATCCCCCGGCACCAGAGTTGCTGAACATGTGCGACACGATGGGACTGATCGTGATGGACGAGAGCTTCGACATGTGGCGCCGCAAGAAGACGCAGAACGACTATGCGCGGTTCTTCGACGAGTGGCACGAGCGTGACCTCACGGATCTGATTCTGCGCGACCGTAACCATCCGAGCATCCTGATGTGGTCGATCGGCAACGAGGTGCTCGAGCAGTGGTCGTCGGCCGAAGCTGACACGCTGACGCTGGAACAGGCTAACCTGATCCTGAACGCAGGCCACGACGCCTCGACGCTGGCGAAGGACGGGGAACTCTCCGTGCAGAGTCTGCTCACCCGGCATCTGGCAGAGATCGTGAAGCGTTACGACACCTCGCGCCCCGTCACGGCCGGCTGCAATGAGCCGTCGCCTAATAACCACCTCTTCAAGAGCGGCGCCATCGATCTCGTCGGCTTCAACTACCACCATGAGTGGGTGAAGGATGTGCCGAAGAATTTCCCCGGCCAGCCGTTTATCTTCTCGGAGAGTGTATCGGCCTTGCAGACACGCGGCTTCTATAAGATGCCCTCCGATACCGTATTCAAGGCACCGAAGGAGTGGTGGCTGCCCTATACCGACCCGACGTATATGTGTTCGGCCTACGACAATATGCATGCTTCATGGTCGAGTACCCATGAGGAGACCTGGGACGTGGTGAAGCACAACCCATTCGTCGGCGGACAGTATATCTGGACAGGCTTCGACTATATCGGCGAGCCTACGCCCTACGGATTCCCTGCACGCTCGAGCTACTTCGGCATCATCGACCTGGCGGGCTTCCCCAAGGATGCCTATTATATGTATCAGAGTGAGTGGACGCAGAAACCCATGCTGCACCTGTTCCCCCACTGGAACTGGGTGCCGGGCGACTATATCGACATGTGGTGCTACTATAGTGGTGCCGACGAGGTGGAGCTCTTCATCAACGGCCAGAGTCAGGGCGTGCGCCGTAAGACCGGCCATCAGCCGGAAGGCTGGAAACCGGGACTCTGCACGGAGTATCACGTGGGCTGGCGCGTCACGTTCGACCCGGGTGAGGTGAAGGCCGTCAGCCGAAAGGACGGTAAGGTGGTGTGTGAGCAGGTGATCAAGACTGCCGGTGCGCCGGCGAAGATAAGGCTCTCGGTGGACTATAAGGGCAAGAACACCGCCTTCATTACTGCCGAGGTGGTGGATAAGGACGGCAACCTCTGTCCCTGGGCTGACGATGATATCTGTTTCATCTATGAGGGTGAAGGCGGCATCCTTGGTACCGACAACGGCTGCCAGACCTCGATGGAGCGCTTCACATCGCCCCAGCGCAAGGCTTTCTTCGGCAAGTGTATGGTAGTGGCAACGGGCAACGGCTCGATTACGGCCAAATCTGCGACACTTCAGCCGGATGTGATTGAGTTTACATTTTGACCAATAAAACCAAGATACTGAGATATGAAAAAGATTCTATGTGCGATGCTGATGCTTGGCGGCTCGATGGCTGCCAACGCCCAGATTCAGACGAATGCAGGCATTCAGTACCTGCAGGCAATGCAGAAAGACGTGTCAACGGATTTCTATGACCTCTCGAACACTTATTTCCTGGCTGATTCCATCGTGAGTTTCGATGCCAAGAAGGGCGAGGGACTGGTGCAGTGGAAGCGTTACCGACTGACGCCCCGACAGGCCTTTAACCTGAACGGCTACTGGCCTGTCCGCATGCAGATGCTCGATTTTCCCGATGCGGCTTACGTGAATGACCCCGAGCTGAAGATCAAGGTGGAGTTCATCTCGCCGAGGACAGCCCGTATCCGCATGCTGACAACGCCTATCGAGCCGAAATGTTCGGATCAGGACGACGTGATGTTCTGTGACGGTTTCAAGCAGAAAGGTGCCGGTGCCATGTGGAAGAGTGCGCTGACGGCTAATGGCATTGCCTACAGTTCTGATTACGGTACGATAGAGATACACAAGTTCCCTTGGCGCATCGTCGTGAAGGATGCCAAGGGTAAGATCCTGACGCAGACGCGCCATATCGCCGATAATGATTCAAGTCAGGTGAAGCTGTTGCCCTTCTCGTTTATCAAGCGTGGAAGCGACAACTCGCGCAGCATCAATCCGGTATGGTCGCTGGCTCCCGGAGAGCGCATCTACGGTTGCGGTGAGTCGTTCACCTCGCTGAATAAGGTAGGGCAGAAGGTACACCTGAGCGTGACTGACCCTCAGGGACCAGAGACCGACGGACAGTATAAGCCCGTGCCCTTCTTCTTCTCGAATCGTGGCTATGGCATCTTCATGCATACCTCAGCCCCTGTGACCTGCGACTTCGGTGCCTCTTACATTGGGGCCGATCGTCTGTTTATGGCCGATGAGCAGATGGACTTCTTCATCTTCCTCGGAGAACCGAAGGATATCCTCGACGAATATACCAATATCACAGGCAAGAGCCCCATGCTGCCGCTCTGGAGTTTCGGCACATGGATGAGCCGCATCACCTACTTCTCGCAGAAGGAAGGTCTGGAGATTGCCCGCCAGTTGCGCGCCCATAAGATTCCCAGCGATGTCATCCACTTCGATACAGGTTGGTTTGGCGTCGACTGGCAGTGCGACTATCAGTTTGCGAAGGATCGTTTCGAGGATCCCGTGAAGATGCTGAAACAGTTCTCGAAGGACGGTTTCCACACCTGTCTGTGGCAGTTGCCTTATTTCACGCCGAAGAACCGCTTCTTCCCCGAGATCATCGAGAAGGGTATGCACGTGGTGAATGCTACGGGCGGCATGCCTGTGGAGGATGCCATCCTCGACTTCTCGAATCCCGAGACCGTCAGCTGGTATCAGTCGAAGATCGAGGGACTGCTGAAGCAGGGCGTTTCTACCATCAAGTGCGACTTTGGTGAGGCAGCACCCTATAATGGTTTCTATCATAGTGGAAAGGGTGGCCTCTATGAGCACAACCTCTATCCGCTGCGTTATAACAAAGCCTTGTGGGAGGTGGTCGAGAAGAACCATCCCGGTGAGGGAATCATCTGGGCACGTTCGGCCTGGGCAGGCTCTCAGCGCTATGCCCTGCATTGGGGAGGTGATGCTGCTACCACGAACACCGGTATGATGGGTGATCTGCGTGGAGGCCTGAGTTTCGGACTGAGCGGCTTCTCGTTCTGGAGTCACGATATGGGCGGTTTTGTGACAGCCTCGCCTGAGGATATCTACCGTCGTTGGCTGCCTTTCGGATTCCTCAGCTCTCATACCCGTGCCCATGGTGCACCTCCTACAGAGCCTTGGCTTATCAGCGAGTCGTTCACGGATGCCTTCCGTGCCTGTGCCGAGATGAAGTATAAGCTGATGCCTTACGTCTATGCCCAGGCGAAGGACTGCTCTGAGCGCGGCCTGCCGATGGTACGTGCCTTGCTGGTGGAATTCCCGCAGGATCCAGGCGCTTGGCTTGTAGAGGATGAGTATATGTTCGGCTCTCAGATACTCGTGGCGCCGCTGATGGAAAGCGGTAGCGGACGTACGGTCTACCTGCCTAAGGGCAAGTGGATTGACTACCAGACGGGCAAGGTCTACGAAGGTGGTTATCAGACCATCGAGGCAGGTCAGATTCCTGCCGTCATCCTTGTTCGCGACGGAGCCTTGATTCCCCATGTGCCTCTCGCTCAGCGTACGGACGAGATTGACTGGAATGCCATAGAGTGGAAGGCTTACAAGGCAGACGCTAAAACCTGTAAGGGACTGCTTTTCAGGCCCGGAGATAGCAAGATTGAGCTGATAGAGCGTTGATTTTGGTTAAATTGACTTAAAAAAACGGTGCGTTGGTTACAACGTATCGTTTTTTTTTGTACTTTTGCACGCTTTTTCAGAGTAACAAGACATATATGAGGCAGTTAAAGATTCAAAAAAGTATTACCAACCGATCAAGTGAAGCACTTGACAAGTATCTAGTAGAAATTGGTCGTCAACCCCTAGTAACCATTGATGAGGAGATTGAATTGGCTCAGGCCATCCGTAAGGGAGGCCCGGAGGGCGAAAGAGCTAAGGAGCGTCTGGTAACAGCCAACCTCCGCTTTGTCGTTTCCGTTGCCAAGCAATACCAGCATCAGGGACTGACGCTGACCGACTTGATCGATGAGGGAAATATCGGATTGGTTAAGGCTGCAGAGAAATTCGATGAGACGCGCGGCTTTAAGTTCATCTCCTATGCCGTATGGTGGATTCGCCAGAGTATCCTTCAGGCTATTGCAGAGCAGAGCCGTATCGTACGTCTGCCGCTGAACCAGAGCGGTGCCCTGAGCAAGATCAATCAGGAGATCAATAAGTTTGAGCAGATCCATCAGCGCCGCCCCTCTGTTACGGAGCTGGCTGAGCTGACGAATATCGAGGAGTCGAAGATTGAACAGACGGCAAAGGCTGACAGCCACCACATGAGTATCGATGCTCCCTTCGGTGAGGACGATGACAACTCGATGGCTGATATGCTGAGTTCTGGCGATGACTCTCGTACCGACAAGCAGGTAGACTATGAGTCGCTGACTTCTGATCTGGAGAACGTGTTGCGCAGTGTATTGAAGGACCGTGAACTGAAAATCGTTCGTGAGTGCTTCGGCATAGGTTGCCAGGAGCGCGGTCTGGAGGAGATTGGTGCTGAGATGGGGCTTACCCGTGAGCGTGTCCGTCAGATCCGTGAGAAGAGCATTGCCAAGCTGCACGACAGCGGCCATGCCCGTATCCTGATGAAATATCTGGGCTAAACCATACAATAAATCCCCCGCCGACAGCGAGGGATTTATTATTTCTGCTTATTTGTAATCTCTGATGATGACTTTTGTGCCGCTACCGGCTAGTAACATGGCGATTTTATGTACAGGTGTGTCGTTGTAGTGATAGGGAAAGAGAATCTTGGGCTTGATAATCTTGGCTGCATTCACCACTTGGTCTACCGTCATCGTGTAGGGCTGGTTACAGGGCAGGAATGCAATGTCGATATCCTTGATGTCTGCCATTTCAGGAATGTCTTCAGTATCGCCGGCGATGTAGATGCGTAGTCCGTCGAGGGTGAGTATATAGCCATTGTCACGACCTTTGGGATGGAACTGTTCGCGACCTGGCGTCGTGTTATAGGCAGGTACAGCCTCGATGCTGATGTCATCGGCATATTGCACCTTGTCGCCATTTCTCATGACCAGCCCGTTCTTGAAATGTCCGAACACAGCCTGGTTCACGTATATGGCTGTAGCCGGTGTGCGTATCTGGTGGATGGCTTCGCGGTCGAAGTGATCCTTGTGTTCGTGGGTGATGAGGATGATGTTTGCCTTGGGGAAGGTGGCATAGTCAGTCTCTGGTTTCAGCCACATACCAACGGGGTCCACCTGAATTTCCACACCGTTGTAGTTGATTTCCATACTGGCGTGCTTGATGCACGTGATGGTTACTTTCTTTCCGCTTTTGGTGGTAAACTCGTCCACCTTCTGAGCGGCACGACACCCAAGCGCTGTCAGACAGGCAAGTGTGATACAGCAAATGATTTGTTTCATGACTTATATGATAGGTAATGTTACAATGAATCTTGCACCTTGTGTGTATTTCGTATCTAAGATGACGTTGCCATCCAACTGTTCGGCCAACTTGCGGCTGAGCGGCAGCCCCAGGCCGATACCTTCCTTGAAAGAGTCGAGTTTCACAAATCGTCCGAAGATATTCTCTGCCTGGTCAGCAGGAATGCCGCAGCCGGTATCTTCTATCGTGACCCGCAGTTGCTTCTCGTCGGCAGAGGCCTTGAGGGTGATGCAGCCCTCTTCCGTGTATTTTACGGCATTCTCCATGAGGGCAGTGATGATACGCTTCAGCATGTTTTCATTGGTCTTTATCGTGAAGTCGTCGGCCAGTGATGTCTCTACTTTCACGCTGACCCCCCTCTTTGCCAAGTCTTGATAATTGTGCTGGAAATCCTTTAAAAGACGGTTGATGCATGGTGAATCGTCTCTGCGCATCTTCTCTGTCGATTCAATCAGTGAAAGGCCAATGATCTCATCAATAAGCGACGTAATCTGATGGGCGCTCTTCTGCATCATGGCCGACATGTGCTGGCGCTCTTCCACGCTGTCTGTCAGTTCTGGGTCAGCGATTACCTGGGAGAAGCCGCTGATGATGTTGAGTGGCGTGCGCACCTCGTGACTCACATTCTGGATAAAGGCTGCTTTCATCTTCTCCGATTCGGTAGCACGGCGATAGGCCTTTTGCAGCTCCTTCATGTGTTTGCGCCTGGATTGCACGATATAGAAGAGGGCGAAGATCAGCAGGCTCATGAGTGCGAGGGCTGCCGTCAGTCCGATCATCTTGGTGCGATGGTTCTGGCGGTAGGCCTCGTAAAGCACAAGCTCATCGCGGATTCCTTTCATGCTGTTTATCAGCACGACATTGTCTATAGAGTCTTTCGAAGCCGTCTGCTCTTTCAGGGCTAGGAATGCATCCTTCCATCTGCCCGCTTTTTCCAGTAAAATCACAATGGCATCTTTACCTTCGTCGCCCAACTCTTTTCTAGCCAGATTGATGGCCTCGTCGGTCTTCCCGAGATAGGACAGATAGAACACTTCCATCTCTCTGCCGTGAACAGAGGATTTGCCTTCGGCTTCGCCGGCCTTATAAGCCTTGTAGCCTTCTACAAACTTAGGATAGTCCCCACGGTAAAAATAGCTGATTGTCTGTCGGGTTTCGATGTCGAACACCCGGTCTGGCGAATATTTCCTGGCTATCTCAAGAGCCTTTGCCAGCAGACTGTCGGTCTCTTCTATACTGTCTTCCGTGGTTACGTTCACGATATTCATGTAGATAGGCGGCATACTGGAATAGTAGCCTGCTTCCTCCATCATCTGAAGTGCCTCGCGCCAATTCTCTTTTGCCTCTTCATCATTGCCACAGTAGCTGTTGATATGTCCCAACATGTTCGTGGCCATATACATTTCCTTATCCAACTTCTTTTCACGCAGTTCTGCAGAGAGTTCACGGGCCAGTTTGTAGGCTTCGTAAATTCTCTGTTGGTTCATGAGGAATACAATCACGTTACAGCGTTGCGTATAGTAGGCATGGGGATCATTCTGTTTCTCAAGATAACTGAGCAAACTCTTGATGGCAGGGAAAAACCTCGCACTGTCGCCATCGTTGAAAGCATGGTACATAGAGTCACGCAGAGCAAGAAATCCCTCACTGGTTTTATAATCACTTTCTGCAGCCTTGCAGAAACTGACTAGAAGCGTTGCGGTCAAAAGTAGTAATAATCGTTTCATCTTGTAGGATGGAGTAGTAGTTGATTACTGCTTGCAAATGTACTATTTTTATTTTATTCTGCAAAATATTTCGGAACATTTTTTGTGTTTTCTGTGTTTATATGTACCTTTGCACCCATGGAGATACACCCGATAGCCTATTTTGAGTCGCCATTGAAGACGAAATTTGGTATTCCACGACAGAGCGGACTTGCGCCGATGCTGACAGGCCGTATCGTCTTTGAGCCCCCTTATCGTAAGGCGGAAGCCGTTCGCGGGATGGAGGATTTTGATTATCTGTGGCTCGTGTGGGGATTCTCTGCCAACAGCGACGCCAAGAAGAGTCTTACGGTCCGTCCTCCTCGTTTGGGCGGTAACCGTCGACTAGGTGTATTCGCCACTCGTTCACCTTTTCGTCCCAATAACCTCGGACTGTCTTGTGTGCGTCTTGACCATATAGCGTTCGATGCGGAAGCAGGCCCTGTCATTCATGTGTTGGGTGCCGACCTGATGGACCGTACCCCAATCTATGACATCAAGCCGTATGTCGCCTATGCCGATGCTCACCCTGATGCTAGAAGCGGGTTTGTGGACGAAACCGTATGGGAACCGCTTAGTGTTGAGCTGCCTCAGTCGTTGGCATCCAAGGTTCCCGCAGATTCTGTCGAAGTCCTGAAATCTGTGCTTGCCCAGGATCCCCGTCCCCGCTATCACGATGATCCGGAACGTGTCTATGGGATGCCATTCCTCGACCTTGATATCCGGTTTAAAGTGGAGAAATCCGTCCTGAAAATAGTCGAAATCATCAAAAAGTGATTGCTAATCCGTAAAAATTGGCCCAAAAGTTTGCATTCATAAGAATAATTGCATATATTTGCAGTCCTTAATCAACCGAAATAGGAGGGAGGATGTGCTTATGATATGGGTCGTTATTATTCTGATTGTTATTTGTCTGGCATTAGTGCTTCGGCTGAAGGCAGTCCAGACGCAGTTGTCGGATCTCCATAGGTCAGATAAGTTGAAGGCTGCCTTTATCAGGTCAATGGCGCGTGAGATACGCACACCGCTACACTCTGTTTCGGGTTTGGCCGAGGTTATCTCAAAAGAGGATCTTTATCTCTCAAAAGGTGAAAAACGCAATATCTCCGAACAGATACAGTATAATGCCCGTATGATCTCAACCTTGCTCGACGAGGTATCCATCTATTCTGAAGACGGGAGCCGCGGGCATCAGTTGGAAGACGAGCGTTTCAGCCCAAATCGTCTGTGCCAGGCATGCATTGATGCAAATCTCCCTTGTATGGCAAAGGGCGTGCGCCTGTCGTTTGTTCACGAACTAGGTGATGAGTTCTTTGTTTCTGCCGATCGGCACATGGTAGAATTAGTACTTAACAAACTGGTGTACTGTGCCTGCCGTTTTACGAAGCAAGGTGAGATAAGCGTAGGTTGCCATTGCGACGATACCCGCCATCAGCTGACTTTCTATGTTCAAGATACGGGTGGGGGCATTCCTGAGGCTCGTAAAGCTTATGTGTTCCGGTGGTTTGAGAATCCGGATGTTATGGCTGAGGAGACGGAGTTTGATCTCAGTGTTGCCCAGCGGTTAGCCTCCAAGATTGGCGGCTATCTGCGCTACGACGAGACTTACACGCGTGGCACTCGTATGGAGTTTGTCCTGCCGGTGCGTTGAGGGTTAATTCTCCTTGTCGAGTCGGTCTCTCCACAAGAATTTTCGTGTCTCATGGACAATGATTCCGCTCAGCATTAACAGCGATATCAGGTTTGGTATGGCCATTAGTGCATTCATGCAGTCTGCCAGATTCCATACCAGCGTCAGATTCATGACACTGCCAGAGAAAACGGCAATGATATAGATGACGCGATAACCCTTTACCCATTGTTTTCCTTTCAGGTATTCTACTGCCCGTTCACCATAATAGCACCATCCGAGGATTGTGGAGAAAGCAAAGGTCAGTAGTCCGAATGTCAGTAGCGGTCTTCCGATGACGGGAATCTTTGAAAAAGCGTCCTTTGTGAGTGTTGCGCCGTTGGAGAAGTCAATGTCCGGATAGGCAAGCACACTACTCACGATGACCAGTCCTGTCAGCGCACAGATGACGACTGTGTCCCAAAAGGTGCCACTCGATGATACCAGTGCCTGTCTGACTGGGTTTCTGGTTCTTGCTGCTGCTGCCACAATAGGTGCCGAACCCATACCGCTCTCGTTGGAGAAAAGTCCACGGGCTATACCGAAACGCGCCGCCATCATGACTGTTGATCCGATAAAACCGCCGCCAGCTGCTTCTGGTGAGAAGGCTGCGTGGCAGATCAGCTTCAGCGCCGGCCATAGATAAGGCGCATTGACGATAAGGATATATACACAGCCTAATACGTAGAAGAAAGCCATAAACGGTACGAGCATGCTACAAACCTTGGCGATACTCTTCACGCCTCCTAATACTACGGCAGCTGTGAGCAGACAGACGAACGCTCCGGTGATATAGGGTGAGATGCCATACGACTCATGGGCTACTGTCGCGATGGCATTTGCCTGTACGGTATTTCCGATGCCGAAAGCCGCAAGGGCTGTAAAGAGTGCAAAGAGTACCGCCAGCCATTTCCAGCCAAGTCCGCGCTCCAACGCATACATGGGTCCACCAAGCATCTTCCCGTCAGCTGTCTGAACACGGTATTTGATGGCCAACAGACCTTCTGCATACTTTGTGGAAATGCCGAACACACCCGTGAGCCAGCACCATAATACTGCACCGGGGCCTCCCAGTGCAATGGCTGTTGCTACACCGATGATGTTACCCGTTCCGATTGTTGCCGCCAAGGCTGTGGCCAGAGATCCAAACTGTGATACATCGCCTGTTGCATCAGGATCTTTCTGCACAGACAGCTTGATGGCCTTGAAGATATGCTTTTGTGGAAACTTCAGACGGATGGTCAGAAACAGGTGTGTGCCTAGCAACAGGATAATCATCGGCCATCCCCATAGGAAGCCACTCACCTCTGTCAGTATCTCGTTGAGTGTGTCCATTGTCGTTCTGCTCTTTTAAGTCCTTATTTTTCGAATGTGATTGTTACGTGTTTGTAGCCCATTGAACGCATCATGCTGCGGAACTGCGCTTCACCGTTTACCTGGGCAGCCTGTAGGTTCTCTTTTGTCAGACAATGGGTAAGCATCTGGCGGCGGGCCTTCTTATAAAGCGCTTCTCTGTCTGCAGGCTTCCAACTACCGACTTCGTAGAAAGGTTTTGTACGTGCTTCGTCGATGAAGTCTTTATCGAGCAGGCCTACTGCAGGCAGTGTGACTTTTACCGAATCTCCTGCTGCCTGCAGCCACCCGGGCTTTACCTTGTGCATGTTAATGCCGAGTCTGAGAGTTCCGTTATAGATGCGTACCAACTCGTCGTCTCTGAAAATGCCCTTCCTGATAGTGTCTACCAGTTCCTCTGCACTTACGGATAGAAATTCCCATTCGCCGATGGCCTTAATGCTATGTACCTGTGTAGGTGTCATGTCAATGGATGCTTCCGTGCCAAAGTCCACATGGTCACCCTCCGTTGCACTGCGTAACCATAATATGCCGGCCATCACCATCAGTACAACAGCAATCGCCACACCTATTTTAATATATGTCACTGTTTTCATAGCTCTTCAATCATCCTAACGATATCATTTGAGTTGTATTGCTTACGGAAGGCAATAGTGATGTTCTGCTCCTTGTAGCCTAGTTCTGTCAGCATGGGCACGAGTACCTTTGCTGCGTTCTGCTGGGCTTTTTCGAGAATACCCATCTTTGGAATATCAGCAATGATGGCCGCACGTCCCTGTTCCTGGTAACTGGTCATTTCTGCATCGCTAAAGTCCGACCTGGTAAGCGCCACATACTGACGGATATTTTTCTGGTCGACCTTTGAACTCGTCATCGTCACCTTTGGGTCAGGCAACACAATAGTGATGCATTCACCCTCACGTTCGATGTTCTTCTCGGAAAAATCGCTGAAGTCAATATAGGCTTTTAATTTAGCATCCATTGGAATGGCAATCTTACGGTCGCCTAACGGCATCTTGATGTTGAAGTCCTTCTTTAACAGGGATCCTTTCAGGCGAAGCGCATCCTCATGGGTTATGATCTTGTGCACTCTATATTCTGTCGTATAGAGCTTCGCACATTGTTGTATATGTGTGACAAGCATCGGAACTGTGTCGATGCCTTGTGCCACCTCCGGCACCTCCTCAGACTGGTCGTCGCTCTGCATGTGCCAGTCGCTGCATAACCACAATCCGCCAGCCGCCAACGCCAGGATTACAATGATGATCCAAAACTTTTTCATCTGTTCGTTGAAAACTTTTCGGCAAAGATACTAAAAAAATGTCAGTTCGCTGAAAGTTCCTCCGATTTTTTGTTTTTTCCTTAAACTTTTTTCTGAAAACACCATCAAATAAGTAGTTGCAACGAAATAATAACAGTATGTATCACAATTAAAAATCGACAACAATGAAACAGAAAATGATGACAATGATAGCCGCCGTTCTGATTTGTGCGGCCGCTACAGCACAGGACAAACAGGCCGACAAGCGACCTGAAAAGAAATTCGATAAGCAGGAGATGATTCGTCACCGCACCAACGAGGATGTCAAGCGTTATGGACTGAATGACAAACAGGCAGCCGACCTGCTCGAACTGAACACCAAGTATGCCGATAAGATGGGTGGTCCTCGCCATCACCATCATCATGGAAAGAAAGGAGGCAAAGGTCCCGATGCTACAACAGGCGCTACGCCCCAGGAGCCGATGGGCGATAAGCAGCCCCCTAAGGACGGTAAGAAGCGCCCGGAACTAACGCCGGAGCAGAAAGCCAAATTTGAAGCGGAGCGCAAGGAACGCGAGGCAAACCGTCAGGCTTACGAAAGTGAACTAAAGAAGATTATGACCTCTGAACAGTTTGAATCCTGGCAGGCCGACCAGAAAAAGCATCGTCATCACCATCGTGGTCCAGGACGTGGCGCACCAAAGAAGTAATAATTTGGAAAAAAGACTGAAAGTTGCAGTGACTTTCAGTTTTTTTTTATACCTTTGTCCCGGATTTAAAGATTTTGATGATGAAGAATCTGTTACAACTAGTTATCGTAGGTCTGGCTGTAGTGCTGACAACAGGCTGTACCAAGAAGAAGCAACACGATGATATTATCGTAAAGACAGTAGAGACACCTAAGCCCCAAGGGCCGATAAAAATGCAGTCCTATAGCCAGAAGAAGGATATTCAGTGGTTGGGTAAGGACTATCAGGTGGCTATTGACCGTGTGGCCGACGATAGCCTGCGAATGGTGAAGGACGAGACAGGACAGCAGTTCGTTGACAACCGGATCACCCTTAGAGTGATTCGTTCGGATGGCAGTTCTTTTTTCACTCGTACGTTCACCAAGATGTCGTTTGATGCACAATTGGACGAAGATTATCGGAAGACAGGCATTCTAGAGGGAATCGTTTTCGACAAAGTCGACGGCAATAACTTAGTGTTCGCCGGTAGTGTGAGTCATCCGCAGACAGATGAATACATCCCGCTTGTTGTGACGGTGTCGAACTTTGGCGATGTGAGCATCAAGCGCGATGAACTGATGGATACTACAGGCTCATTAGAACCAGAGACATCTTCTGAAGAAGGTGTATAAGTGGAGTCAGAAGATTAAGTCGTGCCAATGGTCGCTGAATGCCTGCATATCGGGGAAGATAAGATTGGCACCGGCAACCAGTAATTCTTCGTCGGGCAAAGGCCCTGTATTAACAGCCACCGTGAGAATGCGGGCGGCATGACCAGACCGTACTCCTAACGGTGCATTCTCGACAACAATCGCCTCGTAAGGCATAAGCGCCCCCGCTTTCTGCAATCCCATGAGATAAGGGTCAGGGGCGGGCTTCCCTTGGGTTACATCATACGCAGTAGTGATGCAAGCCTCATCAACAAATCTTCCGAAATCCTTAAGGATACGTTGGATGAGTGGACGCTGTCCGCTGCCCGTAACAACACCGATGGTGAGACCGTCGCCATGAATTTGGGTCATGAGTGAAAGAATCCCTGGCATGATAGGTGCTTCAGGAAGGGAATGAAAGATCTGTGTCTTAATGTCGTACATGCGCTGCGCCTCAACCTCGTCGATGATACGGCCCTGTTGGCGCTTAACCATCTCTCGAATGGTGTCGATGCCACGGGCGCCTTCTGTGGCATAAGCATCATCGGCCGTCATTTGCAGACCACACTTTGCCATCGATTCCTGCCAGGCAATAGCGTGATTGGGCATGGAGTCGTAGAGTACACCGTCCATGTCGAAAAGCACGGCTTTGGGGCTAAAAGCCTCAAAGCCGCAGTCTTCTAAATATTTCTTAATAGCGAGACAATACATTATGCTTCTTTAGCCAAGCGAGCCTTGATTGCCTTAGAGTCTTCTTCGTAACCAGGCTTGTCGAGCAGGGCGAACATATTCTTCTTGTAAGCTTCCACACCAGGCTGGTTGAAGGGGTTCACGCCGAGTATGTTGCCGCTGATGCCACAGGCAATCTCGAAGAAGTAGATGAGCTGTCCAAGATATTGCTCGTTCAGACGAGGCATGGTGATGCGGATGTTGGGCACACCACCGTCTACATGAGCCAGACGAGTGCCGAGCTCGGCCATCTTGTTGACCTCGTCTACGCGCTTGCCAGCGAGGAAGTTCAGTCCGTCAAGATTCTCCTCGTCGTCAGGGAAAAGCAATTTCTTCTCAGGCTCCTCAATGCTGATGACAGTCTCAAAGATGGTACGCTCGCCGTCCTGAATCCACTGTCCCATGGAGTGGAGGTCGGTGGTGAAATCAACTGATGCCGGGAAGATACCCTTCTTGTCCTTACCCTCAGACTCACCATAGAGCTGCTTCCACCATTCGCTCATGAAGTGGAGCTTTGGCTGGAAGTTCACCATAATCTCGATCTTCTTGCCGTTCTGGTACAGACCATTACGCAGGGCAGCATACTGTGCAGCGGGGTTCTCTGCAAAAGGAACATCCTTGCCACATGCCTTCTCCATTTCCTGGGCACCGCCAACGAGTGCCTTGATGTCGAAACCTGCACAGGCGATGGGGAGCAGACCAACCGGCGTAAGAACAGAAAAACGACCACCTACATTGTCGGGGATGATAAATGAAGTGTAGCCTTCCTTGTCAGCGCAGGTGCGGGCTGCGCCTCGCTTAGCGTCGGTAACGGCTACGATGACCTTCTTGGCCTCTTCCTTGCCACGCTGAGCTTCGCACTGTTTCTTCAACAGACGGAAGGTGAGAGCGGTTTCAGTAGTAGTACCACTCTTAGAGATATTGATGACGCCAAACTTCTTACCCTTGAGATACTCAGTGAGTTCGAAGAGATAGTCTTCACCGATATTGTTACCTGCAAAGAGAATGGTGGGGTTCTTCTTGTCGGCCACCAGCCAGGCAAATGAATTGCTCAGGGCTTCAATGACGGCACGGGCACCAAGATAAGAGCCGCCGATGCCGGCCACTACGATAGCCTCGCAGTTTTCGCGGAGTACGTTGGCACAAGCCTGGAGCTCATCGAGGAAAGCGGGGGTGATGCTTGATGGGAGGTGGAGCCAGCCGAGGAAATCGTTACCGGGGCAGGTGCCCTCTTCCAATGCCTTTTGAGCGGCTTTAACCTGAGGCTCAAAAGCCTCTACTGCGCCAGCTTCAAGGAAGCAGGCGGCTTTGGTGATGTCTAACTTAATGTTGCTCATAATTGTCGTTTTGTTATACTGTTATCTGAATGAGTCTGTTAATAGCTTGATCTCGATCTGCGGGGAGATGCGCTCGTAAAGAATATTGTAGACAGCATCGAGAATGGGCATGTTGACATGGCAGTGACGGTTGATTTCCTTCATGCACTTCGTGCCGAAATAGCCTTCGGCAATCATCTCCATCTCTATCTGTGCAGATTTCACGCTATAGCCTTTTCCTATCATCGTTCCAAAAGTTCGGTTGCGTGAGAAGTTTGAATAGCCTGTCACCAGCAGGTCACCGAGGTAGACACTGTCGTAGATGCTGCGCTCCTGAGGATGAACGGCGGTAAGGAAACGGTTCATCTCCTGTACGGCATTGGACATCAGTACGGCTTGGAAGTTGTCGCCGTATTTCAGTCCGCTACAGATACCGGCAGCGATAGCATAAACATTCTTCAGTACGGAAGAGTATTCGATGCCAATGACATCAGTAGAGGTCTTTGTCTTGATGTATTCGCTGCTAAGCACATCACAGAAAGCCTGCGCCTTGTCGCGGTCAGCACAGCCTACAGTAAGATAGCTGAGACGCTCAAGTGCCACCTCCTCGGCATGGGAAGGACCGCCGATGCAGGCGAGGTTCTCGTAAGGGACATCATAGACTTGATGAAAATACTCACTACATACGAGATTCTCGTCGGGCACGATACCCTTGATGGCTGTTAGTATAAACTTATCGCGAATACGGGTCTTCAGTTTCTTGAGGTGACTCTTGAGATAGGGCGATGGGGTTACGAATACGAGCGTATCGTACTGCTGGACAATACGGTTCAGGTCGCTGTCGAAATGAATCTCATCGATATTGAAGTGAACACTGGTAAGGTAAGCCGGGTTATGGCTCATACGACGGAAATCCTCGATACGGTCGTCGCGGCGCATATACCATCCAATGTGGTGGGTGTGACTCACCACAATCTTGGCTATGGCTGTTGCCCAGCTGCCACCACCAATAATTGCTATCTTACCACAGTCGTACATTTTTCAAGTTGATAATCGACAATTAGGCGTTAGCCTTCTCAATCCAAGCAGCGACTTCATCGACTGACGGTTTGGTCATCTCGAGTTTGTACTTCTTGACGATGTCGCCAATCTTCTGCTGCAAGCCCTGAGGCTTTTCGTCCTTGATGTTCTGGATGAGGTTGAAGCCAGCCTTGCGGAGCACGGGTACCCATTCCTCAGCTACGCCAATCTCAGCCCACTCGGCAGGTGTGCTCTGTGGAATCTTCTTCTCTGGCTTCATCTGTGGGAACAGCATCACCTCGCCAATGGCAAACTTACCTGTGAGAAGCATCACCAAACGGTCGATGCCAATACCGATACCAAACGTTGGAGGCATACCATATTGCAGCGCGCGCAGGAAGTCATGATCGATAATCATTGCCTCATCGTCACCCTTATCAGCAAGTTTCATCTGCTCGATGAAACGCTCTTCCTGATCGATTGGATCGTTGAGCTCAGAATAAGCGTTAGCCAACTCCTTACCATTTACCATCAGCTCGAAACGCTCGGTGAGTCCTGGCTTAGAGCGATGCATCTTGGTGAGAGGTGACATCTCAACGGGATAATCGGTAATGAAGGTCGGCTGGATGAAGGTGCCCTCGCAGAACTCGCCAAAGAGTTCGTCGATGAGCTTGCCCTTACCCATGGTCTCGTCAACCTCCATACCCTTGGAGAGACAGAAGGCGCGAATCTCGTCCTCACTCTTACCGTCGCAGTCGAAACCGGTCTTCTCCTTGATGGCATCGAGGATAGGCAGGCGGCGGAATGGAGCCTTGAAAGAGATGATGTTACCATCAATCTCCACCTCGGGCTTACCGTTCACGGCTGTACAGATTTGCTCCAGCATCTGCTCTGTGAAAGTCATACCCCACAGCAGATCCTTATAGCTCACGTAGAGCTCCATGCAGGTGAACTCAGGATTGTGGGTCTTGTCCATACCCTCGTTGCGGAAGTTCTTACCCATCTCGTAAACGCCCTCGAAACCACCTACGATGAGGCGCTTAAGATATAGCTCGGTAGCGATACGCATGTACATATCCTGATTGAGCGCATTGAAGTGGGTGATGAATGGGCGGGCTGAAGCACCACCTGCAATATTCTGCAGAATTGGAGTGTCAACCTCTGTGTAACCTGCATTATCAAGAATGTTACGCAAGGTGCGGATGATGGTTGCACGCTTAAGGAATGTATCTTTTACACCTGCATTCACGATGAGGTCAACGTAGCGCTGACGATAGCGCAACTCAGGATCGTCGAAGGCATCGTAAACCTTACCGTCAGCATCTGTCTTAACCACAGGCAGTGGCTTAAGACTCTTGCTCAATACCTTCATCTCCATCACGTGAACGCTGACCTCACCCGTCTTTGTACGGAACACGTAGCCTTTTACGCCGATGAAGTCTCCTAAGTCGAGGAGCTTCTTATATACAATATTATATAAGTCTTTGTTTTCGCCTGGACAGATAGAGTCACGCTGTATATATATCTGAATACGTCCCTTGGAGTCCTGCAACTTTGCAAAGGCTGCCTTTCCCATGACACTCTTGCTCATGATGCGTCCGGCAATGCTCACCATACGACTGTTTTCTGGTGTCGCTGTCTCGCGTACATCGTTGCCATTCTCATCTTTACCAATGACGGGAAGATCCTCGAATTCGTTAATGATATCTGTGCTCCATGCTGTTACGGGAAACTCTGCAGCGGGGTAAGGATCGATACCCATCGAACGCAACTCCTGAAGGCTCTGGCGCCTTCCGATTTCTTGTTCGCTTAATTCTAAAACGTTCATCTTTTTCTTATCAATATTGACATTTGTGGCTGCAAAGTTACGAAATTCTTGCGAAAAAAGCAAGGATAGGGTAAATATTTGCAAAAAAAAGTGCAAAGATTTGCATGGTATAGAAAAAATGTTTATATTTGCAACATCTAACCGACTTTTTGAATAATGAGTGAAGAAGGTTTTGAAACAATAGATGAGATAAAAATGTTTAGATAGTAATAACTAAGGTCGTACTAGACATCATGGAACAGTGTAACATTAAAACAAAAGTTGTAGGTGTAGATATTAGTAATGAGCTTACTACCTATGCCATTGTTGATGTGCGTGGAAATATTCTTGCTGAGGATTCTTTTCCTACTCAGGATTATCCAGATGTTAATAATTTCGTAACCTCTTTAAGTGAGAAAATCGTGATGTTAGTAGAGGCGAATGGCGGTTATGAAACCATCCGCTCTATTGGTGTCAGTTCTCCGAGTGCGAGTTCCGTATCTGGTTGTATAGAGAATGCGGCTAATCTGCCCTGGAAGGGTGTCGTT
Source organism: uncultured Prevotella sp. (assembly GCA_900314995.1). GTDB lineage: Bacteria > Bacteroidota > Bacteroidia > Bacteroidales > Bacteroidaceae > Prevotella. The sequence goes on along the minus strand of OMXK01000012.1, from coordinate 40,665 downwards.
CCGCTTTCTGCTATGCTCCGTGACCGTATCGGACTGGCAGTCGGACTCTCCAACGATGCCCATGTGTCAGCTCTGGGCGAATATACTTTTGGCAGCGCACACGGTATGCGTAACTTCATTATCGTCAGTCTGGGTGTCGGTATTGGCAGTTGTTTCTTTGCAGAGGGTGATGAGCATCAGGGTCATTCCGGTTATGCGGGTGAATTCGGTCATACCTGTGTTGCACCTGACAGTGGGCGCCTTTGTGGGTGTGGCCATCGTGGCTGTTTGGAGGCATACGTCGGTGCCAAGGGCATCGTACTGACAGCACAGGAAGTGATGCAGGAATCAGACAAGACGACCTTGATGCGCGAATTGGAGAAATTGTCACCTCGAACGATTGCTGAATGTTGCGATAAGGGCGACGAACTAGCCATTGAGGTGTACCGACGTACAGGCCATGTGCTAGGTCTTGGTCTGGCTAACTATGCGTCGATTGTGGATCCAGAGGCAATCATCCTGACGGGTGGTATTTCTCATGCAGGCAAGTGGATTGTTGCTCCTGCCTACGAATCTTTTGAGGATCACGTGTTTGGCAACCTCCGTGGAAAGGTGAAGATACTCACATCACAATTAAATGATCGCGAGCGCGATGTGCTTGGAGCCAGTGCTCTGGCATGGAGCGTTCCTGAATATTCATTGTTCAAATAGAGATGGATGTAGAAAAGATAAGAGATATCATTAACGACAAGCCGAATCTGAGTACCGCCCTCGGGATGGAGTTTATCTCTACACCCGAGGACGATACTTGTATGGCACGGATGAAAGTCGATGAGCGCAACCGTCAGCCATTTGGTTTCCTGAGTGGAGGTGCATCCCTGGCGTTGGCTGAGAACGTGGCTGGTGTAGGATCGTCTTCATTATGTCCAGGCTGTGCCTGTGTAGGTATTGAGGTTAGTGGCAGTCATGTGAAAGCTGTAGCAGAAGGAGACACAGTAACGGCCTATGCCCGTCTTCTTCATAAGGGAACAACCCTGCATGTCTGGAATGTGGATATTAAGGACACGTCGGGAGAACTCATTTCGAATGTACGGGTCACCAATTATGTTATAAGCCATCGAAGGTAATGTCGGGGTATGCTATCTATCGATTGCCGCATGAGACACATGCTACGCTGGTTCAACAGACAAAAGGAGAACCGGCGGAGTTGCTTTCATGTACAGAACTCAATGGCAAACGGGGTTTCGTTGTGGCACCCTTTGAGGTTAGAAACGACCAACCTATTTTATTGATACGTCCGGATATAGTAAAGCGGATTCCGGTTGTCGAACTCCCCTCCATCCAACTTCCGATGCAGAAGTCGGTTGTGCCACGTGGCCCAGTATCCTCCTCTGTAGTCGGGGAGAAACCAGCAATGTACTATTCCATTGACTTTGCTAATTTTCATTCACAACTGCAACAGGGCACTTTCAGGAAAATTGTCCTGTCGCGATGTGCCGATGAACAGATAGATAGCGCCCTTTCCCCTATAGATCTTTTCTGTCGTGCTTGTTCGCTCTATCCTCGTATGTTTATCTCTTTGGTGGATACGGCAAAAAGTGGTTGCTGGCTCCAGGCGACACCGGAAATCCTGTTGGAGGGAAAGGAAGATGGTACGTGGTGTACCATTGCTCTGGCGGGTACGATGAAGTTGGAGGGCGATCAGTTGCAGGGCGAAGGCGAGAGTGTCAGTTGGAGTACGAAGAATATTCAGGAGCAGCGTTATGTGGCTACCTATATTGCGGAATGTCTGGAACAGTTTACGAACGATTTCCACGAGGAAGGACCATTCACAGTCCGGGCTGCTGATCTTGTGCATCTGCGAAGTGATTTCACGTTTACGTTGCCTGATTATAGTTGTATAGGTGACCTCCTCCACGCCTTACATCCCACACCAGCCGTATGCGGCCTCCCTAAGCGTGAGACCTTTCAGTTTATTATTAGTAATGAACATACACCGCGTCGTTATTACAGCGGGTTCGCAGGGATGCTGGATCCTGAGCGTGAGACTCATCTGTACGTGTCGTTACGCTGTATGAATCTCGAAGGCCGTTGTTGCCATCTCTATGCGGGTGGCGGTTTGTTGAAGGATAGTGTTTTGGAACAGGAGTGGCAGGAGACTGAAGCCAAATTAGAAACAATGAGACGATGTATTGTAGCAAAGAAAATGTAAACATACTGACGGCCTTGCTCGTGGCTCATGGTGTTAGGCATGCAGTAGTGTGTCCTGGTAGCCGTAATTCTGCCATCGTGCATAATTTTAATGAATGTCCCTTTATCCAATGCTATCCGGTGACCGACGAACGTTCGGCAGGGTTTTATGCCATGGGTATGGCCCAGGCGCTGAAACAGCCTGTAGTGGTATGTGTCACCAGCGGCACGGCCTTGCTGAATCTCGCACCTGCTATTGCAGAGGCTTTTTATCAGCATATTCCTCTTGTGGCGATTTCCGCTGATCGTCCTCAACAGTGGATAGATCAGCTAGATGGACAGACGTTGCCGCAGTCTGATGCTCTCGGGCGATTCGTTAAAAAGGCTGTGTCTTTGCCCGAGCCTCGTGATGTAGAAGAGAAATGGTACTGTAACCGTCTGGTGAACGAGGCTCTTTTGGCTGCGATGCAAGGTGGACCCGTACATATCAACGTGCCTATTACCGAACCTCTTTTCGAGTATAGTGTTGACGAACTGCCAGCTGAGCGAAAGATAGCATATGCTGCTGCCGATATGTCGCCTGCCACGTTGAGTCATGTTACGCGGATGTTTCTTTCTGCAACGCGTCCTATGCTGATAAGCGGACAGCCTATGAATCCTTTGCTCGATGAAGCAGTAAGCATCGTGGGGGATGATGAGGAATATGTCCCGGATTTTGTACTTTATATCGGCGGTTCTATTGTAAGCAAACGTTTGAAACGTTTCCTTCGAAAGGCTAAGGAGACCTGGGTGGTGAACAATACGGGTGAGATTGCTGATACCTTTATGAATCTCACTCATGTATTTCAGGGCGACGGTGAGGCGGTGGCTGATCATATCCGATTCATGATGGTGATGGAACCCCATCCCTTTATACAGAAGTGGGACGACCTGCTGGCTCGTATACGCCTTCAGGCAGAGTCCTATGAGCCTGCATATTCAGAACTGGCTGCCGTGAAGTATTTTGAACATTATGTAGGTGATGCTGAAGTGCATTATGCCAATAGTTCTGCCATCCGTCTGGCCAACAGCTTCGCCCAGCACCCTGTGTGGTGTAACCGTGGTGTGAACGGAATCGAGGGTTCGCTCTCTACCGCAGCAGGCTTCTCATGTGTCACTGACAAACGCGTCTACTGTGTCATTGGTGACCTCAGTTTCTTCTATGATCAGAATGCGCTGTGGAACCAGAACCTACAGGGCAATTTCCGGATCCTATTACTCAACAATGGATGTGGCGGCATTTTCAACATGCTCCCAGGACTGGAGCAGAGTCCGGCGCGCGATCAGTATGTCGCCGCTGCCCATCATACCTCAGCCGAGGGAATCTGTCAGCAGAACGATATCGTCTATCTCTCGGCCTCCGACATGCCTCAGCTTCGCGCACGCATAGAAACCTTATTATATATGGAGAGTTCTAGCCCCGTGCTCCTTGAGGTATTCACCGATCCTTATGAAGACGAACAAGTATTAAAAGACTATTATAAATCATTCAAGATATGAGAAACTGGAAAGAAATCCGTAAGTTCGAGGAGATACTCTTTGAGGCATACAATGGTATTGCCAAGATTACCATCAACCGGCCGAAGTATCGTAATGCCTTTACTCCGAAGACGACATGGGAATTGTCGCAGGCATTCTCGATGTGTCGGGAGATGCAGGATATCAGTGTGGTGCTCCTCACCGGGGCTATGTCAGAAGTGCCGGAGGGTAAGACACTTGCCGACGTCAAACACGCTTTCTGCTCAGGAGGTGACATGCATGTGAAAGGGCGCGGCGGCTATGTCGACGAGGAGGGCGTTCCCCGTCTGAGTGTACTTGATGTGCAGATGCAGATCCGTCGTTTGCCAAAACCGGTCATTGCGATGGTCAACGGCTATGCCATCGGCGGGGGGCATGTGCTCCATCTTGTCTGTGATCTGACCATCGCCTCCGAGAATGCCATCTTCGGACAGACGGGGCCTAAGGTGGGATCGTTTGATGCAGGTTTCGGCTCGTCTTATCTCGCCCGTATCGTCGGGCAGAAGAAGGCCCGTGAGATATGGTTCCTCTGTCGCCAGTATTCTGCAAAGGAGGCAGAGGAAATGGGTATGGTGAATAAGGTTGTCCCTATCGAGCGCCTGGAGGATGAGTGCGTTGAGTGGGCGGAGATCATGATGGAACGTTCGCCGTTGGCCCTGCGTATGATCAAGGCAGGTCTCAATGCCGAACTCGACGGACAGGCTGGTATTCAGGAACTGGCCGGCGATGCCACGATGCTCTACTATTTCCTCGACGAAGCCCAGGAGGGTGGCAAGGCCTTCCTCGAGAAACGTAAGCCCGACTTCAAGAAATATCCCAAACTCCCATGACCTACGAGATAGAGGAGCGTGTGCTCCATTTCAAACAACCTGCGGGAACATCCCGTGGGGTCTATACGACACGTAAGATGTGGCTTGTTAGCCTGTCTGACGGAAATCGGACGGGAGTAGGAGAGTGTGCTCCGTTGCCTGACTTGAGTTGTGATGCCCTGCCCGATGAACTATACGTATCAAAACTCAATGTATTCTGTCGAGACCTCTGCGAAACAGGAGAGATCGATGTTGAGGCCTTGCGCGACTACCCCTCCATGCTCTTCGGTCTCGAGACTGCCCTGCTCAATTTGCGGAATGGAGGAAAGTTGTTTGATACAGCCTTTAGTCGTGGCGAGGAGGGCATCCCCATCAACGGTCTTGTATGGATGGGCAACTACGACGAGATGCTGCAGCGCATGGAGGAGAAACTCGAGAAAGGCTTCCGTTGCGTGAAACTCAAGATCGGTGCCATCGACTTTGAACAGGAACTCGACCTCATCAAGCGTATCCGCGATCGTTTCTCTTTCCACGAAGTAGAACTGCGCCTCGATGCCAATGGCGCCTTCAAATACGAGGAAGCTCTCTATAAGCTCGAACTACTCTCGCAATACGCCATTCACTCTATCGAACAGCCCATCCGGCAGGGACAATGGGCCTATATGGCCGAACTCTGTCGCGAGTCTCCCCTTCCTATTGCCCTGGACGAAGAACTCATCGGAGTGAACGATCCCGAGATGAAGACGCACATGTTGAACATCATCAAGCCTCGCTATATCATCCTCAAACCATCACTTCATGGAGGAATGACGGGTTGCAGGGAGTGGATTGATGCGGCACGTGAACTGGGGGTTGGCTCATGGATCACTTCTGCTCTTGAAAGTAATATTGGCCTGAATGCCATCGCGCAGTATGCCTCCGACGTATATGGTCCTCAGATCACCATGCCGCAGGGGCTTGGCACTGGCCAACTCTTCACCGATAATATCCCCATGCCACTTGAGATCCGTGGTGATATGTTATTCCTGAAATGATGATATGTCTTTAGAGGAATTTCTTTCAGAATGGAATAACGACAGCCCTTTTGTCCACGTGCAGACGAGTGGTTCTACAGGTGCTCCTAAGCCGATGCTCGCAGAGAAGCGTCGTATGCTGGCTTCTGCCCGTATCACCAATGATTTCCTTGGACTTCATGAAGGCGATACTGCCTTGCTCTGTATGTCGCTCGATTATATCGCAGGCAAGATGATGGTGGTTCGTTCCATGGAACGTGGTCTGAAACTGCTCACCGTAGAGCCGAGCGGTCATCCATTGAATTATTGTCAATCGGCAATTGACGATTGCAAAATTGATTTCGCCGCTATGGTTCCGATGCAGGTCTATAACACGCTGCAGGTTCCGGAAGAACGTGAGCGGCTCATGGGTATCCGCCATCTGATTATCGGCGGTGGTGCCATCGACGACGCTTTGGGCGCAGAACTCAAGAACTTTCCCAATGCCGTCTGGAGCACCTATGGCATGACGGAGACGCTCTCCCATATCGCCCTCCGCCGTCTTTCCGGCCCTGAAGCCTCAGACTGGTACACGCCGTTCCCCTCTGTTCAGGTCAGTCTCTCCGACGAAGGCTGTCTTGTCATCGATGCTCCCGAGGTCTGTCCAGAGTGCCTCGTCACCAACGATATCGCCGAGATTTCCACCCAGGGCTTCCGTATCCTCGGAAGAAAGGACAATGTCATCTGCTCCGGAGGCATCAAGATTCAGATTGAGGAAGTGGAAAGTCGACTGCGTCCCTTTTTACGCGTCCCTTATTTAATAAGTAAGCGCCCAGATCCGAAATTCGGTGAGGTGGCCGTGCTGCTGACTGAAGACTCTGTCGATGAGGCTCGTCAGGTCTGCGAGCGCGTCCTTCCCAAGTACCATCTCCCACGTCACTATCTCCACGTCGACCATCTCCCCCTCACAGAAACGGGCAAGCCCGCCCGGCAACAAGCCGCCCGTATCGCCCAGGGGGTGTAGTCAGGGCTTATTCCTTCTCCTTCACCCAGTAGACCCAGCCATAGCTGCGGCGCTCGCTCTCGAACTTGTATTCCGGACGGCTGAGGAACTGTCCGATCTTCACCATCGTGCCGGCATCAGGCTGAAAGGCACCCTTGAACCGCTGCTTCAGCCGTTCCGATATATCCTTCACCGCCACCCATCGGCCGTTGTCGGGCTGTTCCTTCGAGGTGCCCTCCGGCTTCTCGAAGAGCGCGAGCAGCATCTCGCCCAGGCCGTTCATCCTCTGGTAGCGCAGGTTGTGCTTCATCAGCTCCAGCTCTTCCTCTTTCGTCAGGAAATAGCGCTGTCGCTCCACCTCCACCTCGTATTTCAGCTGGGCATAGAGCTGGTCGTACATCACGGGTGTCTCAAAGTCGATGTCACATCGCAGCAGCGAGCCTATCCGCATGGCCGTCGGCCTGACTCGTCTCTACAGCGACATGCCAGGCCGGATGGAGCGGGCGTTCAAGGGTCACCTTATCAGCCGCTACGGACGTAAGCGCTACTACGAGTACCATAACGGCACTCGTCCCCTCCCGCCAGTCGAGGAGGCGTTTATCCGCCACCTCCTCAAGACTGGCGGCTGGACGGAAGAGCCCCAGTTCGACGGCTATGTCGAGGATTTCGAATGGTAGTTTGGATAATAAGGATATAAGAACAGAAAGGCCGCAAAAAAATGAGACAGGACTACTCTCACGAGCAGTCCTGTCTGCGATTAGTTAGTAATATGATTAGGTCTATTAAGTTGATTGGTCAATTCTTATATCGTCAGCCCTCTCTATAGAAATCGAGTGCCTCGTATATTTCCTCTTTAGTTGCCGTCTGGTTGATGCGGATATCTCCAATACCTCCCAATAGCGTGAAATTAATCGTTCCGGCAACATTCTTCTTGTCGTGTGTCATCAGTTCCAGAAGGGTAGGATAATCATCACATGTGATAGTCATCTTGCCATAGTGCTCCTTGATGAAACTGACCGTCTGGCGCATCTTGTCGGTAGGGAATCCGGTCTTGATCACACTCAGATAGAGTTCGCATATCAGTCCCCATGCAACGGCATAACCGTGTAATACAGGCGTTCTAGTGAGTGCCAACGACTCAAAGGCATGACCTACGGTATGTCCCAGGTTCAGCGCCTTGCGGATGCCTTTCTCCGTTGGGTCTTCCGTGACGATGCGCTCCTTGACTGCCACGCTGTCGGCCACCATCCCACGAAGTTGCTGGAGATTGGGATGCTCCAAATCGAATCCTAGTAAGGATGCCCACATCTGTTCGTTAGAAATCAGCCCGTGTTTCAGCATCTCTGCATAGCCGGAGCAGATATTCTCTTCGTCGAGGGTCTTCAAGAACTGTGTGTCGAGGATGACCGTACTGGCATTGTTGAACACACCGATCTCATTCTTCAGCCCATTGAAATTGATGCCCGTCTTTCCGCCGACAGAGGCATCTACCATTGACAGCAAGGTCGTGGGGATGTTGATGTAGTTGATACCCCGCTTGAAAGTAGAGGCTGCAAAGCCTCCAAGGTCTGTCACCATACCGCCGCCTATATTTATTAATAAGGTGTGGCGAGTGGCACCTCCTTTCCCAAGTTCTTCCCAGACGTGGGTCAGCGATTCCAATGTTTTGTGAGTATCTGTTGCGCCAATGATGATACGCTTAGCATCTTGTAGTGCATGAAACCCTTCGACCACTGGCAGACAGCATTTATCCGTAATCTCGTCGGCAAGGATAAACACACGATCGTGCTCACATGCCATTATAGCCTCTGAAAGAGACTCCTCAAGATGCTCGGCAATGACGACTTTCTGTCGGTTCATATTTTAATGGTTATTTGTCTGCCTAAATATTTTCGCATGCAAAGGTACAACTAAAAAACGAAACGACGGCAGGAAATTGTAAAAAATTTCAGAAGTCGTTAAACTTTTCTTTTTTTTCTGCGTCAAAAGGACAATAATATTAATAACAGATGAGACGATTCATACTCTTAGCGACCGCTTTAGTGATGGCGGTAATGGCATTTGCCCAACGTACGGTATCAGGAAAGGTTGTAGAACAGGATACGCAGGATGCCGTTATTCAGGCAACGGCAGCATTGCTCAGTGGTGAAAAGGTAGTGGCCAACGCCGTGACAAACACCAATGGCGCTTTTTCCATCAAAGCCCCCCGCGACGGCAGTTATACCCTGAAGATTACTTATGTGGGATTCAAGACCTACAGTAAGAAGATCAATATCAAGGAGGGCAAGGACTATCATGCCGGCACAATTTCGATGGAGCCCGATGCCATTATGCTGAAGGGTACTACGGTGACAGCCCATGCTTCGAAGGTGACTTTGAAGGCCGACACCTTTGTATATAATGCATCTGCTTTCCGCACACCAGAGGGATCGGTTGTCGAGGAACTTGTCAGGCGTTTGCCTGGTGCAGAGGTGGGCGATGATGGTACCATCAAGATCAATGGCAAGGAGGTGAAGAAAATCCTCGTTGATGGTAAGGAGTTCATGACGGGTGACACCAAGACCGCCATCAAGAACTTGCCTACGAATATCATTGACCGTATCAAAGCTTACGACAAGCAGAGTGATCTGTCGCGTGTGTCAGGAATTGAGGATGGCGAGGAGGAAACGGTGCTCGACTTCGGAATCAAGCAGGGTATGAATAAGGGCGTGATGGTGAATGCCGACCTTGCGGCTGGCACCAAACATCGCTATGCCGGCCGAATTTTTGGCGGCGTGATGAAAAACGACCTGAAGATGTTTCTGATGACCAATGCAAATAATACGAATGATATGGGCTTCCCTGGCGGCGGTGGCGGCGGCCGCTGGGGAGCCAACCGTCAGGGTCTGAACGCTATGAAGATGGCAGGTGTGAACATCAACTATGAGAAGACCAACAAACTGAAGGTCGACGGTAGCGTACGCTGGAACCACTCTGATGGCGACGTGTTCTCGAGAAGCAATACTCAGGACTTCTTCAGTGAGACCGTCACTCAATATGGTAACAGGGTCAACCAAAGCTACTCGCGTTCGAACCAATGGAATGGGCAGATGAGACTGGAGTGGCAGCCCGATTCGATGACGAACATCATGTTCCGACCCAACTTCCGCTATAACAGCAACGACGGCGCGAACGACGACAAGAATGCCACCTTCACCCAGAATCCTTATGACTATTCCGACGATCCTTTGCGCGACGTTGTGAAGCTGGCCCAGCAATACGGTATTGTGAAGAATGTCAATTTGCAGAATGGTATCAGTTATAGTGACAGCAAGAATCTGGGCGGTATGCTGCAATTCAACCGTCGCCTGAGCAATACGGGTCGTAACATCACCGTGCAGTTGAACGGCAACTGGAGCAAGGGCACCGGCAAGTCGATATCGAACAACTATATCTACTATTTTGAAGACCCGGATACGATTCTCACCAATCGCTATAATGACACACCGCAGGATAACTGGAGCTATAGCGCCCGTTTCACCTATAGTGAGCCCATCTTCCGTCAGGTCTATCTGCAGTTCAGCTACCGTTATAACTATAATTATACAATGAACGACCGTAAGACGTATAGCCTCACGGATGTCGACTATAGTGGCATCGTCCCTGAGTATCGCAACTGGGATGCATATCTTAACATGCTGACAAATCCGCTCGATACTTACGTGGATTCTCTTTTGTGCCGCAAGTCGGAGTATAAGAACTATACCCATACGGCTGAGGTGATGCTGCGTATCGTCCGCAAGTCCTACAACTTCAACATCGGTTTCCAGGTCATCCCCCAGAAGTCGCACTTCATCTATGACTATAAGGGTCATTATGATATCACCCGTAACGTGACGAACTTCACCCCGACGCTTGATTTCCGATGGAAGAAGTCGCAGACTGGTCAGTTGCGCTTCACCTATCGTGGACGGACTCAGCAGCCTTCCATGACCGACCTGCTCCCTATCGTGGACGACAGCAATCCGCTCCGCATCACGACGGGTAATCCTGAACTGGACCCTTCGTTCACTCAGAACTTCAACCTCTTCTATAATGATTATTTCCAGAAGCACCAGCGTGCCGTGATGACCTTCGTGAACTTCTCGACCACCAGTAACGCCGTGACGCAGAAGACGACTCGCGACTCCAAGACTGGCGGTACGATCACCCAGCCCGTGAATGTGAACGGCAACTGGAACGGCAATCTTGGCTTTATGTTCAACACCGCCGTCGATTCTGCAGGATACTTCAACGTGAATACCTTCACAAATCTCAATTATAATCATCGTGTGGGCTATGTCAGTGACGACCTTTGGTCAGATTCCCAGAAGAGTGTCACCAAGTCACTCGGTGTTGGTGAGCGTCTGGCGGCCAGCTATCGCAACGAATGGCTCGAAGTCGAGCTCAACGGTTCGCTGAACTACAACTACTCGCGTAGTGAGCTCCAGCCCAACAATAACCTTGATACCTGGCAGTTCTCATACGGAGGCATGATCGGTGTCACCGCTCCGTGGGGCACGGCGCTGACGACAAACATGAATATGCAGAGTCGCCGAGGCTATACTGACAACTCGATGAATACCAACGAACTCATCTGGAATGCCCAGCTATCACAGAGTTTCCTGAAAGGCAAAGCGCTTACCCTGTCGCTTCAGCTATACGATATCCTGAGGCAGCAGTCTACTGTGAGCAGTGTCTTGACGGCTATGCAGCGTAGCGATACTGAGTATAATGCCGTTACGAGTTACGCCATGCTCCACGTCATCTATCGTCTGAACCTCTTTGGTGGTGGCAAGGGCTTTGGTGGCCCTGGTGGCCCGGGAGGACGTGGTGGCTTTGGCGGTGGACGACCCCGAGGCGGTGGATTTAGAGGCGGAGGCTTTGGAGGACCTCGCAGGTTCTAATAGATGATGAAGTCATGAAGCAAGCTGTTTGATGAATCATATATCCATGAGGTCGTTCACTTAGCAAAGTGACGACCTTACCATGCTGGCAATCAAAAGACCTGCCTGATTTAATACTGAAAAGCCCTATTTTTACGGGGAAATACGCTAATGTTACAAAATGCAAAGTAGTTGTAACATTTGATAATTCATACCTTATTAATTATATATACCTTTGCAACCGCAATTAATAATATTAAATTTTCTAAACTAATTTTCAACTTCAAAAGCAAAAACAATGAAACAGCTAGAAAGTCTTGTTAAACGTGCTGTTCCTGCTCTTCTGTTGTTGCTCTGTTCTACGCTTTATGCGCAGGCGCAGGGAAACGGCATCGATGTACGGGGAACGGTCGTTGACAATGCCGGTGAGCCCTTGATAGGAGCTTCGGTCATTGTGAAGGGGAATGCCAGTCAGGGAACGGTGACGGACTTTGACGGTAATTTCCAGCTGAAAGTTCCTTCAGAGCAGACGGTTCTCGTGGTGAGCTATGTGGGAATGAACACAAAGGAATTGAGAGTAGGCAAGCAGCGTACTTTCAACGTAGTCCTGACGGACAATACGCAGCTTACCGAGGTGATCGTCGTTGGTTACGGTCAGCAGAAGAAAGCTTCAGTGGTGGGTGCTATCACCCAGACCACAGGTGAGGTGCTGGAACGTGCCGCAGGTATTTCTGATATCGGCTCGGCCTTGACGGGTAACTTGCCTGGTGTCGTTACGATGTCTTCTTCAGGTATGCCTGGTGAGGAAGAGCCCCAGATTATCATTCGAGGTGCTTCTTCATGGAACAACTCCTCTCCGCTGGTGCTTGTGGATGGTATCGAGCGTCCGATGTCGAGTGTTGATATCCAGTCGGTAGCCACTATCTCCGTGCTGAAAGATGCCTCCGCCACAGCCGTTTATGGTGTGAAGGGTGCAAACGGTGTGATCTTGATTACCACGAAGCGCGGTCAGGAGGGCAAGGCTCAGATCAACGTCTCTGCCAATGCCATTATGAAGATGCCTTCAAAGATTCCCGAGAAGTATGATTCTTACGATGCCTTGATGGCGCGTAACGTGGCTGTAGAGCATGAGTTGAACCTCTATCCTGAGAGTTTCGCCTATGTGAAACCCGTTAGCTTCATCGAGAATTACCGTAATTCAGATCCTAATGCAAAGGACGACCTTGGTAACCTTATTTCTGAGCGTTATCCTAACGTAGACTGGCGCAAGGCCTTGTTTGAGGACTATGCCATGTCTTATAATGCCAATCTTAATGTATCGGGTGGTACAAAGTTCGTGAAGTATTTCGCTGGTGTCGACTTCGTCAGCGAGGGTGACCTTTATAAAGACTTCGGAAACGGACGCCAGTATTCTACAGGTTATAATTATAATCGCGTGAGCGTACGCTCGAACCTTGATTTTAATGTCACTAAGTCAACGGTCCTGAAGATCAATATCTCCGGTACTAACGGCAAGCGCAAGTCACCTTGGAATCAGGATGGATGGAGCCCCTGGCAGGAGTCTCAGCGCTGGAATGGTATCTATAACATCTCTCCGGATGTGTTCCTGCCTAAATACAGCGATGGTTCTTGGGGATTCCTCCCCGGTTCTACAAACGTGGACAACGGTGCGCGAAGCCTTGCTCTCGGTGGTACTGAAACAAGGACGACTACACGTATCAATACCGACTTCGTGTTGGAGCAGCAGCTCGACTTCATCACCAAGGGTCTCTCTGCTCGCGGTATGATTGCCTGGGATAACGTGTTCGAGGAGGCTCGTCGCGGTATCAACGACCTTTACAACGATCCTCAGGATAAGTGGATTAACCCTGAAACCGGTGCTACTGTCTACAAACAGCCTTATGAGGCATACGACCGTTTCGACTATACCCAGGGTAACAAGTGGACCACCAATGGCGGTTCGGTGAACAATAATGCAACAACCCGTAACCTGAACTACCAGCTGCAGTTGAACTATGCCCGCAGCTTCGGCAAGCACGATGTATCTGCAATGGGTGTGTTTGCACGTCAGGAAACGGCTTGGGGTTCGATGATCCCTAACTACCGTGAGGACTGGGTGTTCCGTGCTACTTACGCTTATGGCGGTAGGTATTTCCTGGAGTACAATGGTGCCTACAACGGTTCAGAGAAGTTCTCTTCCGATAACCGTTTCGCCTTCTTTAACTCTGGTGCTATCGGTTGGATGATTAGTGAGGAGCCGTTTATGAAATATCTCCGTGAGAAGAAGATCATCGATATGTTGAAGATCCGTGCCTCTTATGGTGAAATCGGTGATGATAACATCCAGAATGCCCGTTTCTTGTATATGGACCAGTGGGCTTACGGCGGCAATACCTCTTTGGATGTCACCCAGGGCACTTCTCCTTACACTTGGTATCGCGAGTCGACCGTTGGTAACCCCAATGTACATTGGGAGACTGTGAAGAAGACCAATATCGGTATCGACTACGGACTTTTCGGTGGTCTGCTCGCCGGTGCCATTGAGTTCTTCCACGACAAGCGTAGCGACATCCTGGTACGCGGTAGTGAGCGTGCTGTTCCTGCTTACTTCGGACAGTCGCCTGTAACTGCTAACCTTGGTGAGGTTTCTACCAATGGTTACGAGATCGAGGTGCGCTTCAATAAGGTGCTTGCCAACAAGATGCGTATCTGGGCTAACCTGAGTATGACCCACGCAGAGAATAAGGTGAAGGTGAAGGACGACCAGCCGCTGCTCCCTGAGTATCGTAAGGCTGCCGGCTATCCTATCGGCCAGACGCATGCTTTCATCGATAAGGGTATGATGCAGACCTACGATGATATCTATGGTTCACCGAAGATGGACGCTAACGACAGTCAGAAGCTTGTAGGTGACTATTATATCGTAGACTTCAACGGCGACGGTAAGGTCGACAATGTCAACGACTTCGTGCCTTACGGTCATCCTACAACGCCTGAGAATACTTATAACGCCACCATCGGTTTCGAGTGGAAGGGCTTCAACTGCTTCGCTCAGTTCTATGGCGTGACGAACGTGACGCGCGACGTGACGATGATCAGCTTTGCCGACGTGATGGTTGCCAACGTGTACGACCAGGGTACCTGGTGGAGCACCGACCATCTCAATGCCGACATCGTGACTCCGCGTTTCAATACGACTCCTTATCAGAGCTATTATGGCACGCAGTATCTTTGTGACGGCTCCTTCATCCGTCTGAAGAACGTTGAGGTGGGTTATACCTTCACACAGCCTTGGATCCGTAAGGCTGGCGTCAACAGTCTGAAGGTCTTCGTCAGCGGTAACAACCTCTGGCTCTGGACCCGCATGCCTGATGACCGAGAGTCTAACTTTGCTGCAAACGGTAACGCAGGCAATGGTGCTTATCCTACCATGAAGCGTATTAACCTTGGTATTAAGATCAATCTTTAATTTGGCAGAAACAATATGAAACATATTAATAATATAATAGGTATAGCAGCCCTGTCGCTCGCCTTGGGACTGACTTCATGTACGGACTACCTGGACAAGACACCAGACTCCGACGTGAACCCTGAGACAGCCTTTAAGAACTTTACCAACTTCCAGGGCTTTGTAGAGGAGATCTACAACTGTATACCCAATAAAGAGTCCTGCTACTGGTGTACGAGCTTTAACTGGGGTGAGGACGAGATTATGAACACGGGTGGCGGTGATACCCATATCACAGCTCACTTTGACTTGGGCGACTATCGTCATTGGTACGACGAGCAGGATAAGGGTGGACAGCAGAGCTGGCTGAACCGTCCAGGTTCAAACCCCACTTCTAAGGATAAGTTTGCCCATTCACTCAACGGCCATGCCTGGTACTGTGTGCGTAAGGCAAACCTCGGCTTGCAGAATCTTGACAAGATGACCGATGCCACGAAAGAGGAGAAAGACTTCATCAAGGGTCAGCTGCTCTTCTTCCGCGCCTGGTGGCACCACCAGCAGATGGAGTGGTGGGGTGGTATCCCTTATATCGACCGCGTACTGGCTGCCGACGAGGAGTTCAATCTGCCGCGTCTCAGCTTCCGCGAGTGTGCAGAGAAATGTGCAGAGGATTATCGTGCTGCTGCCGACTTGCTGCCCGACAACTGGGACAACTCAACCATCGGTAAGAAGACGCTTGGTAAGAACGATCTCCGCATCACGAAAGTTTGTGCCCTGGGTTATCTGGGTAAGGTACTGCTTTGGGCCGCATCTCCGCTGAATGTCGTCGGCGCAGAAATGGGGGCCTCAAAGAATGGTGACACCTACAAGTACGATGCAGATATGGCCAGAAGGGCTGCAGAGGCACTTGGTGAGGCTATTGCTCATATCGAGGCTGGTTCTACGCCCTATTCTCTGGCACTTTATAACTATGCTGAAGATGATGCCTCTAACCGTCCTGGCTATGGTATCTACGATCACATTGCAGCCAAGGGTTCTGCCAATAACTATTCAGATATCTTCCGTACGACGGGTCAGAGCTGGAGAATGCCGGGTAGCGTAGAGGCTATCATGCGTGGTCCGATGCCTGATATCAACGGTTCTAACTGGAACTTTGCCAAGCTGTGGGGCCCGAAGGTGAACAACCTGGTGGAGCACGATGCTATCATCCACATGCCTACAGCCAACTATATCAACTACGCTTATGGTATGGAGAACGGTCTGCCTCTCGACGATCCCGATTCAGGTTTCGATCCCACTCATCCGTTTGCTAACCGCGATCCGCGTTTCTATCACGATATTATGTTCGACGGCTTCAAGTTCCTCTTGACGGCCAGCGATGATAAGGAATTCCAGTATCTCCAGATGTATACTGGCGGCAATATGGTGCCCACAGGCAATCCTGCCCGTAACGCCGATGGCAGTCGCACAGGTTACTTCTGCCAGAAGCTGGTTCCCCACCAGTGTAACAAGTACGATGGTATGTATAACTGGGGTGGTGCGCTTCAGACCTATCTGCCTTATATGCGTGTAGCCGATATCTATCTGCTCTATGCTGAGGCTGGTGCTGCCGCTAGTGGTGCTTCTTTCCAGGCTAAGTGTTCTGTCACAGCCGAGGGTGCCATCAACGTGCTTCGCGACCGTGTAGGCGCTGGCCATGTGGCCACAAAGTTCACCGGCGACCAGAAGAAGTTCATCGATGAGGTTCGTCGTGAGCGTGCTTGTGAGCTTGCCTTCGAAGGCTTCCGCTGGCAGGATCTGCAGCGTTGGCTCCTGCTCACAGAGTATCCGTTTAACATCAAGACCCGTCAGGAGTTCAAGCGCGTAGGCAACTACGACTTCGAGAACCAGGATCCCCGCTATGCTGAGGTTACGGGTTGGGGTGAGACGGTTATCGTTGAGCGTAACCTGTCGACAAAGCATTACCTGCTGCCTCTGAAAGAGAGTGAGGTTTATCTCTATGCTGAGTATCCTCAGAATCCCGGATGGTAATCTTTAAAGTAGAAAATCATAAGGTAAAATAGAATCAATTATGAAACAAAACAAATATATCGTACTGTCAGCTCTCTTGGCACTATCAGCAGTCACCCCTGCTGAGGCACAGATTGACGCAGCAGACTCTGCACTCGTCAATGTGGCCTTCCGCAAGGTGGCCAAGGAAGACATCATGGGCGGTGTCTCTTCCTTGAACTACAGAGATCTGACGGAGAAGAACTACAACACCTATAGCCTTGATAACATGCAGGGCTATGTGGCTGGTTTCAACGGCAATGGTATGTGGGGTTTCACAGACCAACTCGTGCTGATTGACGGTGTGCCCCGTGAAGCCAACAATGTGCTGCCTACGGAAATCGCAGAGATTACCTTCCTGAAAGGCGCTCAGGCAGTAGTGCTCTATGGTAGCCGTGCTGCCAAGGGAGTCATTCTGATCACCACCAAGCGTGGCCGTGTGAACGACGGACTGAGTGTGACGGGTCGTATCAATACTGGTTGGAATGTAGCCAAGGCTTATCCTGAGTATCTCAGTTCGGCTGAGTATATGTCACTCTATAACGAGGCTCGTGCCAACGACGGTATGGATCCTCTCTATACGCAGGAGCAGATCTATAACTTTGCCAGCGGCTCTAACCCCTATCGTTATCCCGATGTAGACTTCTATAGTTCCGACTATATCAAGAAGGCTTACAATCGTACCGATGCTACTGTGGAGATTGAGGGTGGTAACGATCGTGCCAAGTTCTATTCGAATGTCAGCTACTATCGTCAGGGCGACTTCCTGAACTTCGGACAGGCCAAGAACAACTATACCGATCGTTTCAATGTGCGTGGTAACGTTGATATGAAGATCAACCAGTACATCACGGCCTTCGTGAATGCCAATGCTACCTATTATAACCAGAAGTCGGCCATCTCCAACCAGAAGGACGGTGATGACAACACGCTGAACTACTGGCAGGTAGCTACCAGTTGGCGTCCGAACCGTGTGGCTCCGCTGATTCCGATCTCTTATATCGATCCGAATTCCACACAGCCGATGAATGCCCTGTCGTCTTCGAGCAACATCATCGACGGTCAGTACTTCCTCGGTGGTTCTCTGACCGACCGTACCAATATCTTTGCCGACTACTATGCAGCCGGAAAGAGCAAGTGGACAAGCCGTCAGTTCCAGTTTGACGCCGGCGTGAATGTCGACCTCAACTCGCTGCTGCAAGGTCTGAGCTTCCACGGACTGGTAGGTGTTGACTACGCAACGTCTTACTCTACATCTTATAATAACGAGTATGCGACCTTCGAACCCGCATGGAGCAACTATAATGGTCCAGACCTTATCCTGTCGCTCGACAACCACGAGACCGTTGATACCAAGTCGGGTGTTCAGAATATGGGCGGCTCAAACAGTAACCAGACGATTACCTTCAATGCCCATTTCGACTATAACCGCACGTTTGCCAATCTGCATAATGTCAGCGCTATGATCCTGGCTAACGGCTATCAGCAGACGCTGGCTGGTGAGTATCACAAGATCAGCAATGCCAACCTCGGCTTCGACCTGTCGTATAACTTTGCCAAGAAGTACTATGCTGAGTTCGCGATGGCAGCACCCTGGTCAGCTCGTCTGCCTGAAGGTCATCGCGCAGGGTTCTCACCCTCGGCTACCCTCGGTTGGAAGATTGCCAAGGAGAACTTCATGAAGGGTTCTGGCTTCGACGACCTGACCATCAGCGTCAGCGCCAGCAACCTGAAGACCGACCTCGACATCAGCGATTACTACATGTATCTGGGTACATACCAGAGTGGTGGTTGGTTCGACTGGAACGGCCTGACCGGTTTCTCGCTCTATCAGTCTAAGCGAGGCGGCAACTCAGATTTCGCCTACATCAAGCGTAAGGAGATCTCTGCCAGTCTGCATGCCTCTCTGCTGCAGCGCAGTCTTACCATCGACGCTTCGTTCTTCGCCAGCCAGATGGATGGTGGCATCATCTCTGCTGCCAATCAGCTGCCTAACTACTTCAAGGTTTACTATCCCGAGTCGTCCTTCCTCTCAAACCTGAACTACAACAAGGACAACCGTAGTGGTTTCGACCTGGCTGTGAAGTACAAGAAGGACTTTGGCGACTTTGGCTTTGAGGGTGGTGCAAACCTGACGTACTATACCACGAAGGCGGCCCAGCGCGACGACGACAACTATGCTGACGAATATCAGTATCGTGAGGGCAAGCCTATGGATGCCATCTGGGGTTATGAGTGCCTCGGCTTCTTCAGAGACCAAGCCGATATCGACAACTCGCCTCAGCAGGCTCTTGGCGGTAACGTGAAGCCTGGTGACCTGAAGTATAAGGATCAGAACGGCGATGGCGTCATCGACGGCAAAGACCAGGTGAACCTTGCTAAGGGTGGCTGGTATGGCGCTCCCACAACGATCGGTATCAACCTCACATTCAAGTACAAGAACTTCTCGCTGTTCATCCTCGGTGTAGGCGGCTTTGGCGGTCACGGCATCAAGGGTCAGAAGAACGGCTCGGAGGACAACTACTGGTGGATCTCAGGCGAGGACAAGTATTCTTCAGTCGTGCGTGACCGCTGGACACCTGAGACGGCTAGTACCGCCAGCTATCCGCGTCTGACCACTCAGAGTGGTGCCAACAACAACACGACCTCTGATTTCTGGATCTACTCTACCTCTCGCTTCGATCTGGCCAAGGTTCAGCTGACCTACGACTTCCCGAAGTCGATTATCGGCTATGGTATCGTCAAGGGCCTCTCTGCCTACATCAGCGGCAACAGCCTGCTGACGCTGGCTAAGGAGCGCAAGATCCTGGAGATGAACACAGGCTCAGCCCCGCAGGCCCGTTTCTACAATATTGGTGTGAAAGTGGCTTTCTAATAGAAGATTGAACAAACAAAAATGAAGATTATGAAACTTAAGAATATTATTTTGTTCGGTACTGTCACACTGGCACTTGCAGCCTGTGACGACCTCTTCGAGCCGGCTCTGGAGAACAACCAGGACATCTCGCAGATGTACACCGATCCGCAGTTTGCCCGTGGCATCATGGACAATGCCAATCTGGTGCTCCCCTACGATGAGAGTCCTACCACCGAACTGGCTACCGACAATGCCGTTTCTAACGACAACAGCAATAACTACAAGCGTATGACCGACGGTACGTACTGGACTTCGCAGACCAACCCCATCAACCAATGGGAGACGCGCTATCATGCCATCCAGTACCTGAACCTCTTCCTAGAGGGTGCCGATCAGGTGGCTTGGGACTATTCTTCCGAGGCCTTGAGCGAGATGCACAAGGATAACTACAAGGGTAATGCCTACGCTCTGCGCGGTCTGCATTTCTTTTATCTCCTCCGTGCCCATTGCGGTATGGTCGGTGGTCAGCTGCTGGGTGTGCCCATTCACCTCTCTTCCGAGGATGCAGCCTCTGATTTCAATCAGCCGCGTAACACCTTCAAGGAGTGTATCGATCAGATTATGGCCGACTTCGATGAGGCGCTGAAGTATCTGCCTCAGGAGTATGGCGACATCAGCGAGGGTGCCGTTCCTGCCAAGTATGCGCAGATGGGTGGTACCGCCGATGAGTACAACCGTGCCTTCGGTAAGCTGCAGCGTGGTAAGATCGACGGCCGCATGATTGCCGCCTTCAAGGCTCAGGTGGCCCTCTTCGCTGCCTCTCCCGCCTATGCCTCAGCCGGTGCGATGACCTACGAGCAGGCTGCTCAGTATGCGGCTGCCTCTCTGAAGAACGTCGGTGGTGTGGCTGGTATGGATCCCGATGGCTGGCGTTGGTTCAACAACACGGCTATGATCGAGAGCTTCGCTTTCGATAACCCCGATCCCGCAGAGATCTGCTGGCGCGGTACGGTGGGCGACAGCCACAGCCTCGAGGACGATAACTATCCTCCCTCGCTGCTGGGTAATGGTCGTGTGAACCCCACACAGAACCTCGTCGACGCTTTCCCGATGGCCAATGGTTATCCCATCTCTGACCCCAAGTCGGGCTTCGATGCCAGCAACCCCTACGAGAATCGCGATCCCCGTCTGAAAGCTTATATCGTGGTGAATGGCGATCCTATCGGTGCTAACAACACCCCGATCAATACCGCTGCCGACAACACCGAGACGCTCGACGGTCTCAACCGCGAGAACGGTAAGTCGACGACTACAGGTTACTACCTCCGTAAGCTCTTGCGCGACGATGTGAACCTGAATCCTGCTGCCAACAAGCGCCACTTCGCTGCCCGTATCCGTTATACCGAGATCTTCCTCGCCTATGCCGAGGCAGCCAACGAGGCTCAGGGCCCGAAGGCCAACGTGGGTGGTGCCAACTTCTCTGCCTACGATGTGATCAAGGCGCTCCGTCAGCGTGCTGGCGTAGGTGGCAAAGACGATCCCTATCTCGAGGCTTGTGCCCAGGATAAGGAGAAGATGCGTGAGCTGATCCGCAACGAGCGCCGTCTGGAGCTCTGCTTCGAGAACCACCGCTTCTGGGATCTCCGCCGCTGGAATGCCAATCTTAACGAGACAGCCAAGGGTGTCAGCATTACAAAGAATAACTACAACACCATCGATGTAGAGACGCGCAACTACAAGGATTATATGTATTTCGGCCCGATCCCCTACAGCGAAGTGAAGAAGTGGAACAACCTCTCGCAGAATGACGGTTGGAAGTAAGAAACAATGTATAATAGAAAAGAAAGATGAATATGAAACGTAATATTTTTAATCTTATCTGCGGATTAGGTATCCTGAGCAGTTTCTGTGCCTGCAAGAACGGCGATATCGATTTCCCCGACTATGAGAAGGGTACGACGGCCTATTTCGCTTATCAGTATCCCATCCGAACCATCGTTCTGGGTGACGATGAGCCTGATCTGACGCTCGATCACGCTCATAAGTGCCAGATCCAGGCCACCTTCGGCGGTTCGTATAATGGTTCAAATGGTGTTGTACAGGTCGCTGTCGACGAGTCGCTTTGCAACAACCTCTTCTTCGAGGACGGTTCTCCTGTGAAGGCTATGCCCAGCAGCTACTACCAGCTCTCCACCACATCGCTGGCCTACAACGGCACGATGAAGGGTGTGACTGAGGTTCAGCTCACCGACGCTTTCTTCAACGACCCCGACGCCGTGAAGACCACCTACGTGATCCCCCTGGTGATGACCGGTCAGACTGGTTTCGCCGGTATCCTCGAGGGTAAGCTGAACGAAGGACAGACAGGTCCGCGCACCAATCCCGAGGCTTGGGATGTGCTCCCGATGGACTATGTGCTCTACTGCGTGAAGTACCAGAACAAGTATTCTGGCTGGTGGCTCACCCATCACACCACCTCTACGGCTGACATCGAGCATGCTCAGACGGTGGAGATCAAGACCCTCTCGCTCAGCTCCTGTTCTTATGCAGTATCCTTCCAGGACGGTGACAAGATCTACAACGCCGAACTGCAGCTGACATTCGACGGTAGCGAGAAGTGTACCATCACCAGTCTGACCAACGGCGTGACGGCTACGGGTTCCGGTTCTTGGGGCGACGATTCTGAGAAGAAAGCCTGGGGCGACAAAGACCGTGACGGTATGGAGCTCGACTACACCGTCACCTTCGCCGATGGCAAGTCGTTCTCTACGAGTGAGAAGCTGGTATGGCAGCGTAGTGGTGTCATTCCTGCCAACGAATTCTCTCCTGTTTATCAAAAATAACGCTAAAAATTGGGAACAATGAAAAAGCAATATATCATCATCGCACTCGGAGCCATGCTGATGGCTTCGTGTGCCGACGAGTTCGACCGCCATTTCGAGGTAGGACGACCTGACAAGACGGAGAAGTACGCTTATCTGACGGACTATAAAGCCCTGAAGGAGTATGTCTCTGACCCCAATTTCCATCTGGGTGTCGGTACTGATGCCGAAGACTATGCCAAGCAGGGTGTATCCTATGTGGTGACCAACGCCAACTTCAACGAGACCGTTGCCGGCAATGCCATGAAGATGGGTTCCGTGGTCGATGAGAATGGTAACATGAACTTTGCCACCGTTGAGTCGTATGTGAACACGGCCGCTGCTGCCGGCATGAATGTCTATGGCCACACGCTGGCCTGGCACGCCCAGCAGCCTGTAAAGTGGCTCAACGCCCTGATTGCCGATAAGGACGACCCCGACTATGTGCCTGGCGAGAAGCAGGTCATCGAGGTAGAAGAGGAAGCCACCTGCATTAAGGTTATTTCCGAGGATATGGTGGACGCCGCCTGGGATACCCAGTTCTGGCTCCTCTTCGATCAGAAGTTTGCTGAGGGCGACTCATGGGAAGTGTCTATGCGTGTTCGTGCCGATAAGGAGTGCGACGCCGGCACCCAGACCCACAATGCCCCTGGTGAGTACATCCACTGGGCAGCCATCGGTACCGTACATTTCACTACCGAGTGGACCGACTACACAGCCAGCGGCACTATCACCGCCGAGCAGAATGGCGGTTACTCCATCGCTTTCAACCTCAACGACTTTGCCGATGCCAATACCTATTATTTCGATAATCTCAGCTTCAAGCTGAACGGTCAGGAGCTGATTTCCAACGGCAACTGCGATGACCCCAGCGGCACGGCTAACTACCGCACCAAGGAGTCGCGCGGCGCTACGGTCGACTCTCGCATCGTCGATAAGATTATCGTCAAGAAGGAAGTCGAAGGCGGCGGCAGCGGTGGTCAGGGCTCAGAAACAGTCGTAGAGCGCAACTGTATCCAGGTGATCACGGCCGATATGGCTGAGAACCCATGGGACAGCCAGTTCTGGCTCGTGCTCCCCGAGAGCACCCCGATGCACACGGGCGACTCATGGGAGGTGTCGATGAACGTACGCGCCGACTTGGAGTGCTCTATCGGCACTCAGACCCACAAGGAGCCCAGCGGCTATATCCATTGGGCAGCTATCGGCAACGTGCCCTTCACCCCACAGTGGACCCAGTACACAGCCAGCGGAACTGTTTCTGCTGAGCAGGATGGCGGCTGGTCTATCGCCTTCAACCTCAACGACTTCGCATCAGCCAACAACTTCTACTTCGACGACATCAGCTTCAAGCTGAACGGCGTAGAGATGATACAGAACGGCGACTGTGAGGATCCGAACAATAAGGCAAGCTTCGTCACGAAGGAAGACCGTGGTAACCTCGTGCCCTCGCGCATCGTCGACCACTACACCGAGAAGACCAGTGGCGGCGGTGGTACCGACGGTAAGATTCCTCTTACCCCCGAGGAGAAGCTCGACACGCTCACTTACGCCCTCGATCTGTGGATCAGCGGCATGATGGATGCCTGCACCAGCGAAGACGGTGTGCTGCAGGTAAAGGCTTGGGATGTGGTCAACGAGGCCATCTCGGGTGCCGACAGCGACGGCGACGGCATCTACGACCTCCAGCACGGCTCAGCCGATACCCCCAACGACTTCTTCTGGCAGGATCACATGGGCGACCTTGAGTATGTCCGCACAGTCGTTCGTCTGGCCCGTCAGTATGGCGGCAACGACCTGAAGCTGTTCATCAACGACTACAACCTCGAGAGCGACTGGGATCAGAACAAGAAGCTGAAGAGCCTGATCAAGTGGATTGAGAAGTGGGAAGCCGACGGCACCACCAAGATCGACGGTATCGGTTCTCAGATGCACATCTCTTGCTATATGAACCCGCAGACTCAGGAAAGCAAAAAGAAGGCCATTGAGGAGTCGTTCAAGCTGATGGCAGAGTCGGGTAAGCTCGTCCGCATCTCTGAGCTTGACATGGGTCTCGTCGACGAGTCAGGCAACGATGTCAATACTGCCGACGTTACCGAGGAGCAGCACCATGCCATGGCCGAGCTCTACACTTGGATCATCAAGAAGTACAAGGAGATTATCCCGGCATCCCAGCAATGGGGTATCTGCCAGTGGTGTGCCACCGACAGCCCCGCAAGCAGCGGTTGGCGTGCCAACCAGCCTGTAGGTCTCTGGGATCATAACTACTACCGCAAGCACACCTATGCCGGCTTCGCCGACGGTCTTGCCGGAGAGTAATCCCCTCCCACATACAACCCAAAATGTCACACCAGGGCCAGTCCCTCGTGTGACATTTTCATTTTTCTCTTCCTTTGATCCTCGATCGCAGGGTGCGGAGGGAGGCTGGTTTCACGCCAAGAATCTGGGCGATGGTATCGTCATCATAGTGCAGATCCTCTTGAAGGATAAGGAAGATGTATTGTGTGGTTGTGAGCGAGACATAGGTATGTTCCCACTCCTGCCAGCGCTTCGGACGCAACTGGGCATAATAGGTGATGAGGCATTGCTTCTCATCTGCAGTTATGTCGGCTACGGACTCCTTTTGCTGAAGAAATTGCAACAAGGATGGGCATGCAGGAAGTATGAATTCTGCTAAATAATAGTTAATAATCATCTATAATTTGCCGTATTTCGACAAACACGATTACCTTTGCAGCCGAATTTGCAAGGCTTTGGATTGTACTCCGGCAGATATGTCGAACTATAGTAGTGAAGAATAGAAGATGAAAAAGAACATATTATTTGTGATACTGATAGCCATTATGACAATAGCATCGTCAGTATCGGCACAGACTACCGTCAAGGGTAATGTTGTCAACGAACGGGGCGAGAGCATCGAATACGTCAGTATCGGATTCGAGAACGATAGTGTTGGCGTCATCTCAGACGCAAAGGGAAACTTTGTACTCACGATTCCTGCTGGACTGAAGAGGGAACTATCGTTCAGCCACGTGTCGTATCTCACCACAGAGATTCCCTACGAGGAATATTCCAAAAGTGACGAACTCACCGTAGTGCTGAAAGACAAGGTGGTTGAACTTGCTGAGGTGGTGATTGGCAAGAAGAATAAGCCCAAGACCATCGTAGGCAAAGGCATTCCCGCCCCAGGACTCGTTGGCACCTCTGGGCAAGGATCGGACTTGGGGCCTGAGGGCGGTGTCGCTTTCTCATGTAACAAGAGTTATGTCATCAGCGATATTCTGGTGAAGATATCTGGCTGTACCTTCAAGCAATGCATGGTGAGCATCAATGTCTATGAGAGGAAAGGCGATCAGTTTGTGAATGTCCACCAGAAGCCGATATACGAGACACTCACCAACGAAAAGAGCAAATACATCTTAGATATCCGCCCAGAGGAGAACATTGTGCTGAAGCCCAAGACAGACTATTATGTCAGCATCCGTGTGGTGGATGGTTTTGGTGAGAAGGGCTTCTTATACTTGAATGCCTATATGAAAAACGGCTTGTATCGCAATGCCGTGAAGGGAAAGACCAAGAAACTCCCCGTCTGCCCAGCCATTCAAGTTAAAGGCTACGAGGTGGAGTAAATTGAGACGCATTGAGAAATAATCCCTCAGCCGGTCGGGAGACTTGCTGAGGGATTTGGTTTTGGGAGCGGGTAGGAGTTATTTCTTCTTTTTCTCCTTTTTGGGGGCTTCCTTTGCGGGAGTTTCAGCAGCGGGGGCTTCTTCGGCTGCGGGAGTCTCCTCGGCTGCGGGGGCTTCGGCGGCATCCTTGAAGTCGGTGATGCCGGCCTCGACGAGGATGTTGTACCAGGTGATGAGCTTCTTGATGTGGCTGTTCTGCACGCGCTCCTGATCCCATTCGGGCAGCACCTTGGTGAAATAGTCGCGCAGCTCCTGGCCTGAGGCTTTCTTCTCGTTGATGCTGGCCTTCTTGCCGCCTTCGAGATTCTTCATGTTCTCGAGAACATCCATCAGGGGCACATCGTCGGTCTCGGTGTACATGGCGATGTCGGAGAGCGACGTGATGCGGTCTGTGGCGAAGGCGGGCATACGCTTATGAGTGGCGTCGAGGGCCTCTACGATGAGATTATTCTTTCCTCTGGATACGAGCTTGTAAAGTCCGGGTTTGCCGGAGATGGCTAAAACTGTTTGTTGCATTGTACTATAATCTTTTTTAATTGTTTGTCGATTTCTGTCTGGCCGTCGTTCACGATGACGAAGTCGGACTTCTGGATAAGTTCTTTCTGCGAGATCTGCCTGTCCATCCAATCCAGCACTTTCTCGCGTGAGATGCCGTCGCGGGCCATGACGCGCTGGATGCGCACCTCCTTTGGGGCGACGACTGCCAGCACGCGGTCGACGAGCTTGTAGATGCCCGATTCGAACATGATGGCGCTCTCCATAAACTGCAGTCCGCTCTCCTCGAAGTCGCGGAAAACGGCTGGATGCACGATGTCGTTGATGGCTTTCCCGTTGGCTTTCGAAGCTAGCAGGAAGTTGGTCACGACTGGTTTGTTGAGTTGTCCGTCGGCAGTATAGGCATCAGAACCTATCAGGCTGATGAACTGCTGGCGGATGTCGGGCGAGGTGCTGATGAGCCGTTTGGCAGCCTCATCGCAGTCGTAGACCTCATAGCCGTATTCCCTGATCTTCTGGGATACATAGCTTTTGCCGCTGCCGATACCTCCGGCGATTCCTAATTTCATTATTCTTGTGATTCTATCAGATAATCTACTTGGGTGGTCTCCAATCGTGCCCGCGAGATGCCGCTGGGCACATTCTTGAGATGGATATCGCACTTCTCGGAGAGATTCTTCTTGATGTCGTTGTAGTCGACGACAACGGTGAAGTCCTGGGGCCGCAGGTTGCGATAGACGTTGACACCCGTGACGAAATTGACGGCCACCTTGGCGGGGAAGGTGCGGAGGGTCTTGCCCTCGGGCATGTTGATGCCCTGCACGGGGATTCCCTCGATACGCTCCTCGGTGAGCACGTCGGTAAAGAAGTTGACTTGCACATGGTCGGGCACCATCTTCACGCTCTTGATCTTGCTGAGACGGCAGTAGACTGAGAGCGTGTCGCGGAAGTTGGCGTAGTTGAGCTGCTCTGTGTACACCATGTTGATGCTGTCGAGTTTCTCCTCTGAGGCATAGATGGTGACGCTGTCGGGTGAGTATTCCACACGCGAGATGAAGTAGAGCTCTTCGGGTATTACGCGCCCGCTCCAGCGCACGGGTACCTTTTTTTTAGTACCGTAGCTGTAGTAGAACTCCAGCTTGTCGGGCTTGGTGCTGAGGATCTTTGACGAACTGAACAGCCGTGAATAGACGATTTTCTGCAGTTCCTGCGCCGCGATGGTTCCTGTGCCGTTGTTGTGGGAGTGGCTGCGGAAGTGGATGCGGATATTCTTCAGATAGTCGCCGTAGTAATAGCTGATCAGGAAGATGCCCTTGTCGCGGATCGTCATCTTGACGGTGTCGACCTCATCTGAGGTGAGGACGGCATTCTTGGGTACGTCGACGACGGCCACGGGGATGGCAAATTCCTGTTCGTAAGTGTCGTTGAGCGTGAGCGACAGCCAGAAGGCGCCGGATAGTGCCAGGAAAAACAGGAATATCAGAAACTCCTTGTTGCCTCTGCTGAACAAGAAGAGTCTGATGAAACGTCCTATTCCCCTGATATTCATGGCCTGCAGGTACTACTTCTGAACGGTGGTGCTGGCCATGTCCTTGAAGACTGATGTCTTCTCGACGGTGACGATCACGTCGCGGGCAATCTTAACGTCGACGGTGTTCTTGGTGAGGTCGATACTCTTGACCACGCCGTGGATACCGCCGCCAGTAACTACCTCTGTACCTTCAGTCAGTTCGTTCTGGAACTTCTGGATTTCCTTCTGTTTCTTCTGTTGTGGCTTGATCATGAAGAACCACATGATGGCGAAGATGGCTACCATCATGATAATCATACTCATGCCGCCTCCTTGTGCAGCCTGAGCCGCTAATACGATATTTGTCATATATATTAATAATGTGTTTGATTAATCCTCTTTTTTCTTAGGGTTGGGGCCTGTTGACGGCCTCTTGATGCGATGCCTCATCTTGACGGGGCGTTCCTGCTGGGCTTGGGCTTCCTTGTCTTCAGGTGCGGGGGCACCATTCTCCTTGCCGGGCTTGGGGTCCATGTGCTTCATCAGGCGGCCTGTCTTAATCAGGTTGCGGGCGATGCCGTCGAGCATGCCGTTGATGTAGCCGCTGCTCTTGCGGGTGGAGTAGAGCTTTGCCAGATCGACATATTCGTTGATCGTCACGCTGATGGGAATATTGGGGAATGTCATCATCTCGGCAATGGCAATCTGCATGAGGATGATATCCATATAGGCCAGTCGCGAGAAGTCCCAGTTGCGCGAGGTGTCGCTCATAGCGCGCTGGTATTGGTCGGCGTTGAGAATGGCGGCACGGAAGAGCTTGCGGGCGAAGTCCTTCTCGTCCTCGCTGTCCCATTCGGGCAGCAGCTCCTGCTTTGTGCCTTCCTGCTCGTTGAATCGCTTGATGGTCTTCAGCACGAAGGTGTCGACGATCTCCTTGTCGTCGTTCCAATAGAGGCTGGCTTCCTCGAGAATGGCGTCGAGGTCTTGGTTTTCGACGATGAATGTCTTATAGAGCTTTCGCCACAGTTCCCTGTCGGCTTCGTAATTGTCCTCATCGCTCTCCATGTATTCCTGGTAGATGGCGCTGGCCTCGATGTGCTCCAGGAGCTGCCCGAGGAAGGCATCGTGGTCGGCCCATGCAAACTTCTGGGTCTCCAAGAACTCCAAGAGTGCCTTGTTCTCGCTGAGCTGGAGGGCAAATCGGTTAAGGACGAACTTCTGCGGGGGCATGGGCAGCCCTTCTCTCTGGGCGCGAGCCTGCAGCACTTCGTTGCGGCGATTGGCTTCCTTGGTTACTGCCACAATAAGGGCCAACAGGTAATTGTAAAGGTCATAAGCCTTTGACAGACTGAAGAATAATTCTTTCTCAGCCGAGTCGATGTTCTTGTTACCGTTTTGATAGTAAGCGTAGGTTAACTGAACAATCTTGATTCTGATAATTTCTCTGTTAATCATCTCACTTGATGCATTTTAGATTCTAATTATACCTATTTTTAATTGCTTTTGTACGTGCAAAGGTAGTTATTTTTCTGAGATAATGCAAGAAAAAGAGGAAAATATTGAGTTTTTTTAGGCAAATATTTGGTTCGTAAGGGAAAAAGCACTACCTTTGCACCGCTTTTTCTCAAAGCACTACGATTATTCGTGTGATGGCGAATTAAGCAATAAGGTATTAACAACTTAATTTAGAGTAACACAATTATGAAAGAAATTAGCGTTAGTGGCCAGAAGCGTGCCACAACTGGCAAGAAGGCCAGCAAAGAGATGCGTAAGCAGGGCTTGATCCCTTGCAATCTGTATGGTGAGAAGAAAGGTGAGAACGGTCTGCCCGAGGCAATGGCATTCTCTATTCCCGCTTCCCAGCTCCGCAAGGTCGTTTATTCTCCCGACGTTTATGTTGTCAACCTGACTGTCGACGGCGAGGCTCACAAGGCTGTGATGAAGGAGCTGCAGTTCCATCCGACAACAGACGCTGTGATGCACGTTGACTTCTACGAGGTAAACGAGACGAAGCCCATCACAATCGGTATCCCCGTGAAGCTGAACGGTCACGCACAGGGTGTTCGCGATGGTGGTCGTCTGAGCCAGGCTGTCCGTACGCTGAATGTAACAGCTCCCTACAAGCAGATTCCCGCTGTGCTTGATATCGACGTTACCGAGCTGAAGCTTGGCAAGGTTATCAAGGTGGCTGACCTGAAGTTTGAGGGTCTGGAGATCTCAACACCTGCCCAGGTTGTTGTATGCTCTGTGAAGGCTACACGTGCTTCTCGTTCTGCAGCTGCTGCAGGTGAAGACGCCGAGTAATCAATCTCAAAACGCGTCTAGGGAATGGACAAATACTTGATTGTCGGCTTGGGAAACATCGGTGATGAATACGCGATGACCCGCCACAATACAGGGTTTATGGTATTGGATGCCTTTGCGGAGGCGTCCAATATTCATTTTGAAGACCGTCGCTACGGTTTCGTAGCCGAGACGTCGCTCAAGGGGCGTAAGGTCTTCCTGCTCAAGCCCTCGACGTTTATGAATCTGAGTGGCAATGCCGTGCGCTACTGGCTGAACAAGGAGAACATCGAGCAGAGCCGCCTGCTGGTGATCAGCGACGAGGTGGCGCTGCCGCTGGGTGCATTCCGCCTGAAGGCCAGCGGTTCTAACGGCGGGCATAACGGCCTGGGCCACATCCAGCAGCTCATCGGGCAGGACTATGCCCGACTGCGTATGGGGATCGGCAACGACTTCCCCCGTGGCATGCAGGTAGAGTGGGTGCTGGGCAAGTATAGTGAAGAAGAACTGAAAGAGTTGCAGCCGAGCATCGACACGGCTGTGGAGATCATCAAGAGTTTCGTGCTGGCAGGCATCGACGTCACGATGAACCAGTATAACAAGTTAGGCAAGAAATAGGATGGGAGAGGTAGCACGTATCGACAAATGGCTCTGGGCAGCGCGGATCTTCAAGACCCGCTCTATTGCAGCCGATGCCTGTAAGAATGGCCGCGTGATGATCGGCGGGGTGAACGTGAAGCCTTCGCATACCGTGAAGGCCGGTGAGACCGTTTGTGTGCGCAAGCCGCCGGTGACCTATTCCTTTAAGATTCTGAAGCCTATCGAACAGCGGGTAGGGGCTAAGCTGCTGCCCGAGGTATATGAGAATGTGACAACTCCCGATCAGTACGAGTTGCTGGAGATGAACCGCATCAGCGGTTTCGTAAACCGTGCCAGAGGTACGGGGCGCCCTACAAAGAAAGACCGTCGGGCGATGGATGCTTTCGTCGGTCCCTCGCTGGAGGGCGACTTCGACAGTTTCTTCGATGAAGACTGGGACAGTGATGATGAAGACTAGATGATTAAAAGTAAAAGATATGTTGCTGAACATTGTATTTATTGTAGTAGGCGTAGCCCTCGTTATCTGGGGAGCAGACCGTCTGACAGACGGCGCCGCCTCGTTGGCTCGCGGAATGAACGTGCCTGAGATCATCATCGGTTTGACCATCGTGGCAGCCGGAACGTCGGCTCCTGAACTGTTCGTCAGTATGGTGTCGGCCTTCAAGGGAACGGCTGATCTGGCTGTGGGTAATGTCATAGGTTCCAACATCTTCAATACGATGCTCATCGTGGGCTGTTCGGCTGTGGTGGCGCCGATGGCAGTAGCCAAGTCGACTGTCAAGAAGGATATCCCCTTTGCGGTGATTGCATCCATCTTGCTGTTTATGCTCTGCTTCGACGATATGGACTCGCCTCACCTTTGGGGTAACGAGATCAGCCGTAGCGACGGTTTCATCCTGTTGACAGGCTTCCTGGTCTTTATGGTCTACACGTTCAATGCTGCGAAGAAAGAGGGTCTGATGCCCACGGAGGAGGAGCGCGAGGATCTCAAGGAGATGCCGAAGGACTATTCAAAGTTGTGGCGCAATCTCTCGATGATCGTGCTGGGACTGGCCTGTCTGATCGTCGGCAGTAACCTTTTCGTTGATGCCGCTACTTATGTGGCCTATCGTTTCGGTGTGCGTCCGAGCGTTGTCGGTCTGACCATCGTGGCTGGCGGCACGTCGCTGCCCGAGCTTGCCACGAGCGTGGTGGCAGCCTATAAGGGTCGTTCCGCCATTGCCATCGGCAACGTCATCGGCTCAAATGTCTTCAATATCCTGATGATCCTCGGTGTGACGGCTGCGGTTCATCCCTTGCGCATCATGGGTATCACCATCATCGACCTGATGATGATGCTGGTGAGTGTGGGACTGTTGTGGCTTTTCGCCTTCACCAAGTATTCGGTATCACGTAGGGAGGGATTCGTGCTGATTGGCGGTTTCCTGGCCTATATGGGCTGGCTTATCTGGCTATTGTAATGTATAATCATAGGGGTACTTGCGACGCCTTCGGGCTAACCCCCTTTAACAAAACAAGAAAATGAAAAATAGAACTGAACAAAAAATCAGTGTGCTGTTTATGTTTTACGGCATACTGTTCTGCGTATGCCTGATTACGGCAAACGTGCTCGAGACTAAGCAAATCTCTTTTGGACCGGCAAACATGACGGCAGGTCTGATTGTGTTCCCCGTGAGTTACATCATCAACGATGTGGTGTGCGAGGTATGGGGCTATGGCCGCACCCGCCTGCTCATCTGGATGGGATTTGCGATGAACTTCCTGTTTGTGGCCTTCGGCGCCATCGCCGACTGGATTCCGGGTGCTCCCTATTGGCACGGAGAAGAGGGCTTCCACCAGATCTTCGGTCTGGCTCCGCGTATCGCCGGCGCTTCGTTCCTGGCCTTTATTTGCGGCTCGTTCATGAATGCCTACGTGATGAGCCGGATGAAGCTCTCGTCAGATGGTCGTAACTTCTCCCGTCGTGCGGTGCTGAGTACGATCTTCGGCGAATTGACCGACTCTGTCATCTTCTTCCCGCTGGCCCTGGGTGGCGTGATTCCCTGGGAGGAGATGCCGTCGCTGGTGATCACGCAAGTGACGCTGAAGACGCTTTACGAGATATTGGTGTTGCCGATTACCATCCGAGTGGTGAAGTTTACGAAACTCCACGACCACGAGGATGTGTTCGACAAGGATGTGACTTATAATATATTTAAGGTGAAAGAACTATGAGTACAGACAGAGAAAATGAAAGGCAACGGGTAGGCGAGCCCCGCTCGGGAATGGGGCTGAAGGCGCTCGGCAAGAAGACCGAGTATCGGATGGATTACGCCCCGGAGGTGCTGGAAACGTTTCAGAACAAGCATCCTGAGAACGACTACTGGGTGCAGTTCAACTGCCCCGAGTTTACGTCGCTTTGCCCCATCACGGGTCAGCCCGACTTTGCTGAGATCAAGATCATGTATCTCCCCGGCGAGCGGATAGTGGAGTCGAAGAGTCTGAAGCTGTATCTCTTCTCGTTCCGCAACCACGGCGATTTCCATGAAGACTGCGTGAACATCATCATGAAGGATCTCATCAGACTCATGGATCCCAAGTATATCGAGGTCATCGGCCTCTTCACGCCTCGTGGCGGCATCAGCATCTATCCATACGCCAACTACGGCCGCCCCGGCACCAAATACGAGCAACTGGCCGAGCAGCGGTTGCTCAGTCATCACTCGGTATAGCGGTTATTACGGATTGCGAAGCCTGTGACGGTAATTGCGGACTGTTGAATCGGTGATATTCAGCAGTTCGCAGATTCTTTTGTCGTCGAGCCCCATCTGCTGCATCACCAGATAGGTGGTCAGCCTCAGTGTCAGTTTCCGATAGGGCAGGATAAGCCCGTGATACTGCTTGCTGAATGTGTAGGCATAATAATTGATGAGTGCCTGCTCTTTCGACTTGGTGAAATCCTTAATCATCTCTCCGCCTGTAATCATGTCATATACATTCTTGCCCAATCCCAGTTCCATAGCAGTTGTCTCCCTGAGTCTGTCTATCTGTTCTTTCAGCCTCTTCACTTCGTGCTCATAGTCCTTACCCGTGGATTGCAGCAGTTCTATCTTCTGCTCCGCCTGATAGATCTGCTCAATGTCCTTGTCGATGATGCCCCGATACTCCTTGGCTTTTCTCGATAGATAGACAACGACGAGAAATGCCATCATCAATACTGCGAGTGCTGCGACAGCGATAGTCAGCCACAGGTTCTTGCGCTCCGTCAGCGCTTTCTCCGTGATGGCAGCATTTTCTTCCAATAATAAGTTGGCATAATAACCATAGGCGTCATTCCTTCTTTTGTCACTGTCGTTAGATAAGAGTTTATATGCCCTTGAAATCAACTCGGGATCCCCCATCTTCATAGAACTTTCAAGGAAGAGATTTGCATATTTGAGGGATAATTTGTAATTATGCGCATTATAGTATATATGATGAAACAACTCAAATATTTTATTCTTTAATGCTTCATTATCACTCACAATTGATAGTTCTTCTGCTTTCTTGAGACAATGTACGGCATATTCCTTTCGGTTAAGCTCCTCATAATTTATAACTCCCTTATAATAATAGGCTATTGCCAGACGCATTGTTTGGTTAGTCTTTTGGTAATATCTCACACAGTAATTGATAGTAGAATCGTTTGAAAAATGTTTGTGTAGTTTGTAGTCTGCCTTCGTCTGCAGTAAATAGTATAACGCTCTTTCTCCCTCTTGGCTTAACAAAGATGCAGGAATCTTATCTAATAATATCTTTGCACTATCAGGATTTTCTTCAATGATAGTTCCCACCTCTTTCAACTGCTTGCGATACTTTGAAGATGTCGAGCAGGCAGTCAAAGTAATACCGAAAAGTAAGATGTATAAATATCTTCTCATATTAAATTATTCAATAGTCCCACAAAGATACAAATAATAAGATGCAAATGTAATAAACATCTTCTTTTTTTATCATTTCTTAATGACTCGATGTACTCCAAGCGTCTCATTTTATGTCGTGTATTGATGCTTTTCTTGTCGTGTAACAAATTGGTATGTAGATGATTAGCTACTTTTTTAACAATGCAACGCTTTCTGAAAAATCTTTCCGTAATGTTTGGAAGTTATTTATCTTCTTCCTATCTTTGCAGCAACATATTCCAATGATGCGTTCAGTTTTTATTGTTTCACAAAAATGATAAGGTTATGGAAAAGAAATGTTTGTTGATACCATTCTTTGGGTCGTTGCTTGTTTTTTTGCTGACGTGTTGGACTGCCGCTTTTCGTGGCCCTTCTGCTGAGTGGGCAGAATCTGTTAGCTTTTTCTTGTTTACATATTGTATGCTAGAAAGATATGCCAAAAAAGATACTGATGGTATTCCTGTTGTCCTTATGATAATGTTGGGACGTATTATCCTGGAAATCCCAATTAGAATAGATTACTTTTCAGGTACAATTGGTAGTTTATTCGTAACTATCGTTGTCTTAATAGCTATTGTTTTGTCTACGAGTTATTGGTATAAAAAGAAATTGTATATCTTAATATTGTCTCTAGTGATCATGATGTTGCTGAATACTTTTGGCCATGATTTGTGGCTCAAGCATGTTTGGGGTAAAGTGGGTTAGAAAGTGCGCAGAGGCACCTAAAGCCTCAGCACACTTTCATTGATGTCTTTGAATTTATAGTTTCTATGATAATGTGTTATATTACTCTGTTTGGCATTAGACAATGTTAAATAACTGTTAAAGTCAAAGAATCTATGCAGGGTTTTTGATACTTTGCAGTTATATCAGTAGAGAACTCTAAATGAACAATATGTCTCACTTAAGATAGTTTAAGGTTATGAAAAAGAATGTTTTGTTTGTGCTAATATGCACTAGTGTAATGGGATTAACTTTCTCATCTTGTAGCAATAGTGATGATACATACAGTTATGATTTATCGGCAGAAGATTTACAGTTGAATGAAAAGGAAAATGTTGTCGCCTGTTTCCCATTCGCATACAATGGCATAACACCAGAAGTCAAGCCTCAGTTGACTTCAAAAGCCAGTCTCCCATCTTGGCTTGTCTCAAAGATAAATATATGGGAAGATGATGATCCGACAGAAAGTACAGCTGTATATTCTGGCGAATGGGAGGGGAATGATTTCTACTATGTCTTCTGTGGACTTCAGCAAACTATACTTGGTGAACTATATAATAAAGACGGTTCGTTGTTGGGGGGATGTTTCAGTTTTGAAATTGAAGGAAGTTTGGAAAACTTTCTCCAAACAAGTTCAAATTGGAAACTGGTATATTGTACTGATGTCTCAAAATACATAAAGATTATGAAATAAAAGTTAATATGCCAGATGTATGTTTTTTCACCATCACGAAAGCAGAATAAAAGGCTTAGGTGATTGTAATTGCCCGCCATGAATTGCACATAAAGTGCGCAGAGGTTCCTGATACCTCTGCGCACTTTCCAGAATGTTGCTAAAGCCCGAGCATGGCTGCGGGGGATATTCCTAATGTAGCACAGAGCAGGCGGGCTATCTTTAGAGTGGGTTCTGCACGGCCAGAGATATAATCATTGATACGTGAAGGGCTCACTCCGATTTCAACAGCTAACTGCTTTTGAGTCATTTGCTTTTCTTCAAGCGAAAGCTCTATCAATTTTGCAACAGACGGTTTCCCTATAGGGAAATGCTCTTTTTCGTATTCAATAACGGCATCAGACATCATCGTCAATTCCACGGCATTGCGATCGTTGCTCGGCGTATTATCGTCAACCAACGGGAGCAGCTCCTCTATTCTAGCAAGCGCAAACTCATATTGTTCTTTAGTAACCTTACCCATTATCATTCCTCCTTATATTATATTGTTGATGCGTCAATCTTGTCATATTCGCTATGTGTCCCTACAAAACGGATGAAAACATGGCTGATGGTGAACTTAACCACTACTATAAGCCTATATTTGTTACCTTTGATGTTAAACACATAATGTTGATTACCTACATAGTCTGTTGCAGGGAAATCCACCTTTATATCCGACAGGTTCTTCCACTCAGCATGCTCTGCGGTATCATACCATCGCTCAAGAGCTGACTGTGAATCTCCATGCCCTTCTGAGCAATAGAATTCAACCAATTTCCTATGTGATACTATTCTCATTCTGGGTGCAAAGATACAATATTATTTTAAAACACAAAATTATTTTGCAAATATTTTTTGAATTTCAAGACTGGTATATGATGGTTGCATAATGGGCGCAGAGGTTTCTGGTACCTCTGCGCCGTTCCTCTGCACACTTTCATTGATGTCTTTGAAAAATTTTATTCAATTTTACCTCCACTTCCACTAAATCTCTTGAAATGCCTTTAAATAAAGGTGTTCCAAGCGGTGGAAGATATCTTTTTATCTTCCACCTATCTTCCACTTGTTTACATTACGGCAAACAGGTAATCGCATTACGGCTGACTGGTGGTTTCTCGTAAGTAAACCCGTAAATTCTCTCGAGAATTTCAGAGTTTGCTCCCTTGTAACTACCAGTTTAGTGCCATCAAAAGAGGAGTTTGCAGGTAGCAAACTCCATCAATAGTCCTACCAGACACAAAATTGAAATGGTGGAAGATAAGTGGAAGATAAAAAGATATCTTCCACCGCTGAAAACCCCTTTATACACTATAGATTCCGAAGTTTTAGTGGAAGTGGAAGACGTTTTGCAATTTTTTTATTCTACTTCAACAGAAAGTTCCGTTGCTGTTTGGTCCTGGATTTAAGTGTTCGGAAAGCTCCTTCAGAGAGGTTCATGATCTTCATGATGTCCTGTCGTTTCCACAACATAATGTTTCCTCCTGATATGTCAAGTATTTCGCAGTTTGGCATTAGACAATGTTAAATAACTGTTAAAGTCAAAGAATCCATGCAGGGTTTTTGATACTTTGCAGTTATATCAGTAGAGAACTCTAAAATAAATTATTAGTGATGAAAAGAAATCAATTAAAACTATCAATCTTCCTATTGCCGCTTATGGCGGCAATAGGTTTGGCTATGGCATGTAGTAATGGAGATGGCAATGAATTCTACACAGGCAAAGTCGTTCGTGTTGGAACAGAACAGGTGTGTGTAGGGGTTTCCGAAATACCAAAATCATTGCAGAGTTCACCGTTATTAAACAATGTTATTAGTTTTGAGAAAACAGATTTACCAGTTCCTGAGTATAATGAGGACATGCAAATTAGTTTTCTTGTCGTAAGTTATGAACCTATCAGTCAGGATAAATTTGGTAATTATGGCCCTGAAAATCCGCAGTTTTTTTGTAAAGTGAAACCAGTCAGATAAAGCTTATGAAAAAAATATGCCTAGTTATGTTTGCTGCTATGATAACAGGCGGTAGCATGGTGACTTCATGCAGTAGTGATGATGATTTTGATACCGTAACTACTTCTTCTGCTATTTTGGGTGAATGGGAATTGGATACGGTTTGCTTCGTGTTTGGCGGTGATTATAAAGTACCGACAGGAAAAAGAGAGACGTATCTTTTCGGACCAAATGGAAAAGTTCGTGTTGTTAGGGGCGATTTGGATAATTCGTTTTTTCTAGGAGAAGGCGAATATGACTATTTCTATGATGAGATAAAACAAGAAATAGAGATAAACGGGAAAATGCGTAGTTGCATAATCTCTGACGGCACTATGTCAATAAGCGGTGACGCATCTGCATTTAATGATTCAACGACAAAGTACATATTAAAAAAGAAATAAAAATGAAAAAGATTCTAATTTGACAGTCACAGGGACAAGTACATGGGTATAGCCAAGATGTCTGTCCCGATGACTACGTGCTGTCATCGGCGATGAAGTGCTGAATGAAAAAGTAATAGTAAATTAATTAGGTGATTGTAATTGCCCGCCATGAATTGCACATAAAGGGCGCAGAGGTTCCTGATACCTCTGCGCTCGTGTCGTAACGTGGAATGATGGAGGATACTGTTAAATAACTGTTAAAGTCAAAGAATCCATGCAGGGTTTTTGATACTTTGCAGTTATATCAGTAGAGAACTCTAAAAATAATTATTAGTGATGAAAAGAAATCAATTAAAACTATCAATCTTCCTATTGCCGCTCATTGCGGCAATAGGATTGTTTTTCACCGCCTGTAGCAGTGATGATGAGAATAGTTTGGCATCTCCCTTTGTTGGGAGGTGGCAATTGGTAGAACTATATAATATAGATGACGGTAGTCTTAAGTATTCTCTTAAAAGAGACGGCAAAAAGGAGGGAGTAATTGACTATGTTTTCTATTCTGATGGAACATACAAGGCAATCGCTGAAGATGTGAAAGGATATACCCCGACTAATTTACCATACTCAATTGTTTCTGGGAACAGAATTGTATTATATTGGACGCCGGAGACAAGTCCGTTTACGGAATACGAATATGAGTTTCTTGAAAATGGAACCAAACTTAAAATGATCCTATCTTCGACAGATGTAGATGTGTTTCCTTATAAACCAGAAATAAAGATTTATGAAAAGATAGAGAAATGATGAAAAAGATTAGTGCAATATTATTATTCTTTGTCACTAGTGTCCACTAAATAAAATTAAGAGTCAATTGACCGTCATCTGCATAATATTCAGGTTCCTTGGTAAAGAGTTCCTTAATAGGAGTCTTATCCAACAGCGAAGCGCTCAAAATTCTCAACACTTCGTAGGTACTCCTGTGCAGTTTGATGTCGTGCTCAACGATAGCCACCATGCAATATGCAGTGATGGCAGAGTATATCTGGATTCTGACAGCAGTCTCTGTCGTACCCCAAAAGGATTTGATTTTGAGATGCTGCTTAATCCATTTAAAGAAAAGCTCTACGCGCCAACGATATTTATAAAGGAGAGCAACCTGTGTGGCAGGTATCTCCATATTGTTGGTCAGGTAGACAAATGTCTTGTTCTTGTCAGTTGCATAGTATGTGACGCGACGAAGAACGGCAGGATATTTCTGTCTGGTAAAGTAATTCGTAAGTCTGATAACCTGGTCAGAAAGAATACCATCAGCATTATGCATGGTGTCACTTTCGCTAATGACTTGATATTGAAGATTTCCTCTCTGCCTTATCACAAAGTAGGCTTCAATCTCATTGATATGATAGAGTTTCTTCAGGTCAAAGTATCCTCGGTCAAACACGTAGTAAGCCCCTTGTTCATAGGGAATCTCGTCCATTGCGCGTTGGTCATTGACTTTCGCCTCGGTAATGTGTATGAACGTAGGAATATCCGTCTGAATTTCATAGAGCGTATGCATTTTGATGCCCGCTTTTGTACGGCGAAATCTTGCCCACCAGAAGACGCTCAGACAAAGATCGATGGTAGTCGAGTCGAAGGCAAACACCTTCCCTTCTATCTCAAACTCTTTGTAGATTCTCTTTCGTCTCGCAATGTCTATCATATGGTAG
>OMXK01000024.1 GCA_900314995.1 uncultured Prevotella sp. | reverse complement strand
CTCGGCACCTTCGTGCCCACCGTGGAGAGCACCAAGGAGGGCATCACCAGGGCTGCCCTGCTGGAGGGTAAGTGGAACGCGAACACCTACATCAAGGGCGTGCACATCCGCTTCAAGCCCGAGGGAAGCGCTGAGGACAAGATCACGTCCGTGGCCTTCAAGGATCTGTGTTCGCTGGCCACCTACGGTGTGGAGGAGAAGGTAGACCTCACGCCCGAGGAGACTGATCCCAGCAAGAAGCAGTACATCAAGAAGGTCACTCCTCTTGAGGACTGGATCCGCGAGCAGACCGCTTCTCAGGGCTAAGAAGGGAGGTGAAGTATAGATGAAGAAACGCATCATCGAGATCGCGGTGAAGGTCGTAGTAGCCGCACTCACAGCCTTCCTGACAGCCATCACAACCACGAGTTGCATGGGTTACGGACCTCTCCCACCCTATTAGAGTACACTATCAAATCCCTTGTCAGAGAGTTCTGACAAGGGATTTTTATGCCCTTTTGCGACACTCTTCAGACCATTTCCTTCACTCTGTCGCGAATCCCTTACCCCGTCGCAACAACTCGATGAATAATCTACCTTATTACTTGTTTTGGGCCGAATTTCGCCGTACCTTTGCACCAGATTTAAGATTCATACAGAAATTATAGTTAAACAAGAGTTAGTTTTTTCTTCATATTGGTTTTGTTTTAGTTAGTTATTGGTTTAGAAAACAGTAAGTGCTCGCCGGGATGGCGGGCACTTACTGCATAAACAGGTATTTATGTAAAGTCAAATATTCTTCTGATTGATCAGATTGACAACGACTTTTACCATTACATCCTTCTCCTCCGTCTTGCTTTCTGCAATCATCAGAGTCAGAGCCACGAGGGTATTGTCTGCAAGGCGCTTACTACCATCCTCGCGATAGAGTATACCATTATTATTGAGGAACCAAAGAAACAATGTGGCAGCAATGCGCTTGTTACCATCGCTGAACGAGTGGTTCTTCGTCACCAGATACAGCAACATGGCAGCCTTCTCTTCCACACTGGGATAAAGCTCATTGCCCCCAAAGGTCTGGTAAATCTGGCCAATACTACTCTTGAAAGAATCGTCTTTCTCATTGCCAAACAACGCAGAGCCACCAAACTTATCACGCAAACGGCCTATCTCCTCCATCGCATTATCATAGGTAGCATGGAATTTCTCCTGTTTGGTGGTTTTATCGATGGTCAGACGCTCATAATCGTAATTATCTAAAGTATCAAGAGCGTATGTGTAATCAACTACCACATTCAGCAGATCTTGGCTCTCCACAGTCTGAGGAACTTCCTGATTATTGATGGCACGACTTGCTACCTGCACCAATTGTCGAAGTTCGCCAAGTTGCTCCTTACGGATACGCTCGTTTACAACATAGCCTTTTACAAGATACTCCTTTATGACCTTTCGTGCCCAGATACGGAAAGCTGTACCGCGTTTGCTATGAACGCGATAACCAACAGAGATAATAACATCAAGGTCATAGTATTTCACTCTACGAGAAACTTTTCTTTTACCTTCTTGTTGAACTTGTAAGTATTCCTTACATGTTGACTCCCTTTCAAGTTCACCCTCCTTATATGCATTACCTATATGCATAGTTATGTTCTGCGGTGTCTTCTCAAACAACTCTGCCATCTGAGTCTCATTCTCCAATCGAACATCGATTTGAGTCTTACCATCTTCCGTCTGATAGATTACAATCTTCTGATCTTCCTTCATACCTTATTCGTTTCATTTGACAATGTTGCGATTAAGCAAGAGCCATGATACTTGTATCAATGGCCAAGCGTGAGCAGTATCGCCAGCTTTTGCTGGCAAAGGTACGATTTAGTGGGCAAAACACCAAATTTTTACTTGATTATCTCGACATTTATTTCCGTTTTGAACTTCCTTACATAGATGAAATCGGTGAGGGCAAATAACATATGCTGAAATAGATTGTGGAATTGGCTGATAAGATGCAAGTCCTTTGTCAGCTCAGGATCAAGACCCTCATTCCAATTAGGAGGAGGGCAATCCATTCCAATGAATGTATCAAAAGTATAGTTCTCATCTCGCGGAAACGTGAGGGTCAACACAGAAATACCATCAGCATACAAAGGGTTTAACTCTTCATAACAAAGTGCATACCATAAATCTTGCCGATCATCACCTTGTATCGGATGCGAAGCCGGATAGTCAAAATCCAGATAACACTTGGCAGTCAGTTCCATCTCTTCTCCATCACCCTCATTTATGGTGTCTATCATCTTATCCCAGATACGATGGGCACGATCATACATGTCATGAAGAGCCTCACGCAGGGCTTCGTTGAAAGAAATAATATCTGCTAAAATCTCAGCCTGATGAGCAAGCAACTCTTTGTTGATGATTTTTTTACGCAGGTTAAGAAGTGTATCGTTACCCAAGTCATAATGACGTGAGTTTTTATACACATGGACAATTTCATTTTCAATCATCTTGACGCTATAGTCACAAAGAGCATCAATTTCAAAGTCTTTTTTATTCATCTTTTAATCCCATAAATTGAGAAAATACTTACGAAACAAATCCAATCCCTCATTGATAATCGGATAGTCATCACTATATACTACTTTATTTGGCCCTACTAATTCAAAAGCATCGATCATCTTCTGAATAGCATTATTCCAATCTGCTATATCCTTAAAGCCTGGTGCATGTCCATGCTTATCAAGTGCCTTAAATGCCTTCAAACGAGGCACCATATCCCTCGCAATATAGTGATACGTTCCCCAGACCTCCTCTATTGGGTAGTCATTCTTGTAACTCCAGTTCTCAGAGTCATCATCTCTCTTTTTCCTTTTCATATTGTTTATCTTATTGTTCACAATGCAAAGATAAAAGAAACCCCTGCCGTTTTGGGGCAGAGGTAGAATGGTTCTTTAAAAAATGATAGGCTTGCCGTCTGGGGGAGGAATAAAGGAGGTAATATCTAAGCCATCTGGGGGAGTATTCTCTCCATTTATGCTTGACCCGATGATTTCACCTCCATAAGTTGGAGGACGATTATCTAACGATTTGTCTTCTGGATTCGCGAAACGGGTAAACTCTCCAATAAAATCCAACAAGACTATTCCTGTTGCACCCTTGCGATGTTTTGAAATGATGACCTCAGCCTTCCCTCTATAGTCTTTACCGTCTTCACTCTGATAGAGTCCATAATACTCAGGTCGATGCAAGAAGATAACCATATCAGCATCCTGCTCAATGGCTCCA
Source organism: uncultured Prevotella sp. (assembly GCA_900314995.1). Classification (GTDB taxonomy): domain Bacteria; phylum Bacteroidota; class Bacteroidia; order Bacteroidales; family Bacteroidaceae; genus Prevotella. The sequence goes on along the minus strand of OMXK01000024.1, from coordinate 77,465 downwards.
GATTCTCTTAGATCAGACAATTGAGGGCGTTTCCCCTCTACACCTTCTCGAGATTCCACACCTCGATTCAACTGGCTCAACGCCAACACTGGCACATTCAGTTCTTTAGCCAATCCCTTTAGAGAGCGAGATATTAATGATACTTCCTCCTGTCGATTGTTATACCTCATACCACTGGCTGTCATCAGTTGCAGATAATCAATCATAATCAATTCTACTTTATGCTCTTTCACCAATCTTCGAGCCTTTGACCTCAATTCCATCACAGAGAGTCCTTCTGTATCGTCTATATATAAAGGGGCCTCAATCATACAGGTCAGATTCTTGTCTAACCTATTCCATTCTTCCCTATCCAGTTGCCCATTCAACAATTTCTTTCCTTCAATCCAACAGACATTTGACATCAAACGGTTAGCCAGTTGAACGTCCGTCATTTCCAAGGAGAAGAATGCCATTGGTTTATTCTGATCAATCGCAATACTTTTTGCCAATGAAAGTGCAAAGGCTGTTTTCCCCATTGCAGGTCGCCCTGCTATAATAACGAGATCTGAGTTCTGCCATCCACAAGTCATATCGTCAAGTTTATAGAATCCTGTAGGGATACCTGTTAATCCTCCCGTATTAGAATGCGCTTTCTCAATTATATCAACAGCTTTCCCAACAATGGGTCCCAGGGCAGAATAGTTTTTCTTCATATTCTTCTGGGTCAGTTCAAAGAGAATGCTTTCTGCCTCTTGCATCACATCATGAATATCATAGGTCTCATCAAAAGTCTTTTTCCCTATGACACTGACATAGTTGATCATTTGGCGAGCCAAATATTTTTCTGCTACGACATTGGCATGATACTCAATGTTAGCAGAAGAGGCCGTTATTGAACTTAATTCTGCTATATAGACGGGACCACCCACTTCTTCGAGTTTTCCCATCTTTCCTAATTTGTCTGTTACTGTAAGAACATCCACAGGACTCTGTTCTATGCTGAGACTCATGATAGCCTCATACACCATTTGGTTTCTGGGTTCATAAAAACTTTCAGGCTTCAATAAGTCGCACACCTCCAGATAAGCATTATTATCTATCATAAGTGCTCCTAATACGGCTTTCTCCATCTCTGGAGCCTGAGGCATCACATGGCCATAAGTGAGATCCACTGTTTGTTGACCTCTTCTATTATTCTTTCTTTGTTCTGGCATAAGTTAATGGATATTTCGAATTGAATGTAGCATAGTCTATGCGGACTTGTCTGCCTAATGAGGGATCTGTAGCCACGAGGATGTCACTTGATTTACAATTACCAATAAGGAGTTTGCACAAGCGTTGTTCGTCTTCAGTCATTTCCTGATGCCATTCGCCAGTGGTCAGTACCACTACCATTCTGTCTAATCTGGTATTGACATCTTCCATCTCAAACAACTCACAAAAATACTTGGCCCCATTTGTACTCTCATCAGCATACGATGTGATTGTTTCTGGGCTGAATAAGTCAGACTGAAACAGTTCGCAGAGTTGCTCAATACTCATATTGTTTCTCTCGTCACTCAATGCCGGAATTGCCAGAACGATGAACTTGCTGATGGCAGCCATACGCTCATAGTAAAAGCCTCTAAACTCTCTGCGAAACATCCTCTTCTTCTTGATATTGTTCATCTTTCTGCTGATACACCAGAAATCTTCTTTGGATCGTCTGATCAATTCCTTTTTCTTTGAATAAGCCAACTCTTTTATAGTAGGGACATGACCACCGTTCCTGCGAATGATGGTGAAATACCGCTTTGTCTTTACCTTATAGTATTTGGAGTCACTCCACCTGTCTTTGATATCTAAATCGTCTTCGTCAAACCTTAAGTATTCCTGTGACTGCTCTCTCACAAAGCCATAAAATGACGTATGCCAGATGCAACAAGCTGCTATTTCTGCATTTGTAGCCTTCACATCAGGAGCGAGAATTATTTCCTTTGTCAGCGAGTGCTCCCAATAATCACCCTCCATAGGGTATGCATTAAGGCGAGAACTCCCATCCTCCCTTTCCCTCAAAGTGATATTACACACATCACTATTTGCATCGTCATCGTATTTGGGTGTCATCTGACGCAGCATATCGAAATGAATCTTATACCATTTCAAATTACCCTCTGCATCTGGGTGCATCTGCAAAAGACAAGGCACCACCTCATCAAAGGTAACGCTATTCAATAATTCTTTGAAAGTCATGATCTTTTATTTTATTCATTAGTAATTTCTTTGTAGATGTATTCAGGTAAGATATTCTTGTCCTTAACTGCATCACATAGCTTTCTTAGAAATTCCAAGAGCCTTTCTTTTTCTTTCAGTTTTTGTTCGACTTTAAAAAGTCGTTGAGCCCTGATCTGTTCTTCTAGAAATATTCTTTGTGCTCTTACCCATTTCTCATGTTGTCTATGCTGGGAGTATAATAACAGAGTCGTCATTATACTAGTAGCAGAAACGCTTAACAAGACAGCAACACACAGTTGAAATAGCACACGTCCATCAAGCGCCCTCATTAATAAGCCATATAAAATGATTGCGACGAGGGAAATTATAACGATTGTCAACACCATTATAAGACAATCTTTTCTATTCAGATTTCTATTCGAGTTCATATTTCTTTTTCGTTTATGGTGCAAAGATAAAAGAAACCCCTGCCGTTTTGGGGCAGAGGTTCTAGAAAGTAACATATCATTGTATACAAATACAACTTGGCTGTTATTCTTCTTTTCTAATCTGGGTCATATGCCATTTGATCTCTTCACGAATCTCGTTCCTTTCATCCTGTGTTAGGGCTCTATTTCTTTCTTGTTCTTCTTCCTCACAAATCTTTTGATAATAGAATTCTAATTGCCAGTTTTCATGATACTTTCGCAGATACTCTTTCTTTAAAAAAGAATAAATCCCTTGATCTAAAACGTCAGTACATAATTTTCCAAAAGACAAAGCCTCACCATCGTTCTTATCATGTTCCTTAGCCAGATCATATACTTCAGCAAACATCTTGCAATATTCATCCAAATAATTATTCTCACTGACAGCATAAGCATAACCATGTGCGTAGTTTTGGCTTTTGCCATTATCTATACATTTATGGAAGGCCTTTGAGTATTCTTTTGCCATTTCATATGAGTTCTCTTTTTGCTCTTTAAAAAGATAGATGTATCTCTCTACGAAAACAGGATCTTCGCTCAATGATTTAGCATGTATCAACAATTCCTTTTCTTTTTCTTCTTCATTTTCTATGAAGTCATAGGCATCATGATACGCCCAATAATCGTCCTCGACTTTATCTGCAATAGTATCACACCATTGTTCACAATGGCCCTTTTCCGCTTCTTTTGCATAATAGGTAATATATTCATTAGCCAAATTTAAACTTGATATGGCATAATTATCTTCTTCTGTTTGCTCTTCTACGTTAGAACCTTCTTTTGATAGATTCACAAAATATCGTTTTGCGATTGTATAATATATAGAATAGTATTTTTCATCTATCCCAGTTTCCTCAAAAGAGGTTAGTATCATTGCTTCTGTTAATTGAAAATATGCCATAATGAATAGTACTAATAACTATCTGTGATGCCAAGTACGCCCACCATCTTTTGAATATTCGATATCGTTCTTTTGAGTATTGATGCGGAGTAATTCACTTCCGCGCTGAATCATTTGTGCCATATGTAATCAATTATCTTTATTTACAAGTTCAACTATATCATTTACTTCTGATACAATCTTCGTAACTATTTCATCATCTTTGCGCCCATAATCTTTGATTAACTTGGTGCCTAACCAAAAAGGAGTGTCACAATTCCACCCTTTCTCCTTTAATATATTTCTATATCTTTCAGTAAAATCGTATTTCAAGTTTGGATATTGAACATCATAATTTTTATGTCGGATAGCCAAATAACCATTTCCTGTTTTAGTAATGGTTAGTAACAAGTTGTCAGAAAGACTATATCTTTCAGTACTGTTCTCAATCTTATCAAGTTTAAAATCCTGACTTGAAGTTACCAAATCTATGACATATTTGACATTGAATGAAGTTTTATAAGATACAAAACCATTAGGCATTGTCGCCATATTTGACATAGAATAGCCAATATCTTTACCTAGATATGAATCTCTAACAAATGCCGCCACAGCTTGTGGAACAGGATAACTTGTATGTGGTATTCCCAGCACTGTAATACCATTATATTCACATCTCATTACTTTTTTTCGAGTTCCTTCCAAACGGTCGAAAGCCTCGTATCTTAAATCAACATTATGATCCTTTTTGTAGTTCGCTATAAGTGGTTCAAAAACTAAGGGACATGATGAACAAATAACCATTTTGGGCTTAATAACATCAAATATAAGTTCCCCAGTAAGTTTCATACAACCATTGACAATATCTGGTTTTAAATGATAGTTAAGTTCTTTTGCCTTCCCTGAATAGTTGAATAACATGGCATTTGTTACTATTGTTTTATTCAGTATTTCATCTGAAATATAGTCATTATCCATTATCTCAGTAAAACCTATGCGACGAAATGCAGACTCGATGTTATTCCATATTTTCCATTCTGGGCATTCACGCCAATATCTGGGATTGCCATTACCTTTATAAAATCGTTCTTTTGCGTTGGTAATATCCAGTTCCACTCCAACGCCTCTCCCTTCATGGGCATCGTGACCAAGAAATACGAGTTCAATATCACCTTCCAATTTGGGAATGTACTGGGTAGAACCCACATTAACATATTCAAGTTTGTTAACTCTATCATATACATCTTCAATGTATTGATACGCTTTGTCAACCCATTTCTTGTATTCTTCTCCACTCATCTTGCAAATATTTTATAATTGCTTTTGTTGCTTATTTATATACTATTGATAATTCCGTTTCAACTCCATCCTTTCTCGTCTGCCAAACAACATTCAAACCTTCCATGAAATCAGCTAGTTTTTCAAGTAAACCTGAAGGATCAGACGAACCACATAACGTTACAACGACTTTCTTTGAGGAACGTAGTTGGGCCAGGTATTCATTTCTGATAGCGTCAATGATGCTTTGAATTTGTTCTTCAACGTTGGATCCCTTTCCTTTGATGCGAACTTCATAGACACTATCTGTATCGTAGAGGTCTTTGATGTCGTGGTAATCTATAGAAACAAGACCATGTTGCTGCAAGATTCCACAAACAACAGCATCGACGTTTTTCCACTGATAGGGCCAAGGACCTTGGCAAGCATTATATTCTGCAATAGCCGCTTTACGCTTTTCGTCGAAATCACGCCCTGCCTGTTCATAATCCTCATCAGAGATCCTTCCTGCATCATGAAGTTCGCGCAATGCAGCGTAATTCTCATAGATGCTTGCTTTCTTACTATTTTCCATATACTTGGTTGTTTTGCCTTTGAATTCTGCATAGGCGATTTCGCGTCTGGTGCTATCGCCAATATAGCCACCCATATTGATGACAAAGATTTCGTCTGCCAAGTCAATCTTTGCCAGATGCTGGCGATCCAACATATCTTTCACGCCCTCTGTCCATACCACATCATCACCAGAATGGCCAAACAGGCCAACAGTGATGACAACGTTTCCTTCAAGGGTCAAGCGTTTCTGAGCCTCCAGAAATTCATCCTTGAAGCGAGTACTACCACAGAGGGTTATAACTTTAAATCCATTAACCATAAGTCTTATTTATTTTTTTAGGTGCAACAAAGATACAACTTTATTTTGAAACAGAGGATTTATTAACAATATTTTCAGGTTCTCTGTAAGTCATTTCCCAGAAAAGACCTGCAGCCAATTCCACTTCGCTGATTTCGACATCATCATCTACTTTCACTTCCATGCCAAGCACTTCTATCATATCTTCCTGATCAGCGACAGCGTATCGAAACCCCTTTTTACCTTCTACTGAGCAATTCATGTCTATGGAGGGGCTTGTCCATTCCCATCTAGAAGCTAATCGGATATACCATTCTGTTGACTTTGGTTCGCACTCGTTTGCCCAATAATTATAAATGCCCCTGCAAACTTCGATAAATTCAGCAGTCATAGAATGCTTGCTATTCACAACGAAGAGGTGATTTAAATGGGGAATCACGCTCTCATAATCATACTTTCTAAATAATTCTAATACTGTCATAACGATATACTTGTAAATGTTAATCCCACCAATTTCTCATTCGATGCTCTAAATAAAGGAAAAAGACATGCCAGGCTTTTTCCTGGCGGAGAGAATATGGGTCATAATAATGACTAAACCGTTTCCTGTTACGCTGGTTGACTATCTTTTCCAACTTCTCATAATCATCGGTGTATGTTCTTCCCTGTATAATGTTTATTAAGCGCATAGCTACTTCAATCTGCTTGGCCACCTTCTTTGCACCTGCAATATGAGTATGCTTACTATTGAAAAAGGCCACCATGCGCTCGAATTTGTAATACATCATGTCGAGCAAATAACCATAGTCATAATCTGTCATCTGGGCAACTTCCTCATCTGTGTACTTTGTCTTCCACTCGGGCTGCTCCACCACACGCCGTTTCTGGCCTTTCACCTTAACGGCTTTCTGCTTTTCTTTTTCCCTGTACTTCATAATAAATCTGTTTGTTGATGCAAAGATAAAAGAAAGGTGCGCCGATATGGGGCACACCTTATTAAAGTCTTATCATTATCTTATTTTTTTTTATTTCTTTAGATTTCTTCTTCTATTATGAGGATGATAATGTAAAGTGGAAAAGTTGATAACTATAGGATTTCCCTTGCAATCCAGGCACAGGCTTCGGCATCGGCGAGGGCATGGTGATGGTTTTCGAGGGTATAACCACAGAGTTTGGAGATGGTGTGAAGCTGGTGGTTCTCGGCTTGTGGAAAAGCCTTGCGAGAAGCCACACATGTACAGTGGAATTCATAATCCGGATAGTCCATCTGATAACAGCGGAACACAGCCTTCAGGCAACTCTCATCGAAAGCCTTGTTATGAGCCACCAAGGGCAGGCCCTCGATCAGTGGCTCTATCTGCTTCCAAACCTTGGGGAATACTGGAGCCTCTTCTGTGTCTCTACGAGTAAGTCCATGCACCTGTGTACACCAATAATTATAGTAGTTGGGCTCAGGCTGAATCAGAGAATAGAAAGTATCCACGATCTCGCCATCCCTGACAATGACCACACCAACGGAGCAGACACTGGTACGCTCATTGTTGGCTGTCTCGAAATCTATTGCTGCAAAGTCTCGCATCATCAATCCTCCTTGTATTTATCCCACATGTTTTTGGCAATCACAGCCATCTCGTCACGGAACCATTTGGGCTCCAGTACCTCAATGTCGCTACCTTGAGACAGAATCTCCTGTCGGAAGTCGAAGGTGGGGCGAAGTCTGACAGTAAAGATGCTATACTCGTCATTACGTTCTATCTCTTTCTGCGTCTGATGCAAAGTAAGACTTCTGAGATAGTTAGCCTGCCCTGCTGAAACTTTGAGTTTTACAGTTTCAACATCATAGTTCTGATCGGCAATGATGCCAAAGCAGTCGTTGAAATAGTCAGCAGCGTTGAAATCCTCAGGATAAGTGAAGGTGCCTTCTGAGGGCTTCAGATCATGCACGCGATCGAGCGCATAGATCATCATCTTATCGTAATAAGGGCTATGGCATACGAGATACCAACGCTGCTTGAAAGCCTTCAGGCAATAGGGCTCTACCTCAAAAGTATTAGCCTCATCGCGCCAATAACTCTGATAGGTCATTTCAAGTATCTGGTTTTTCTTGAGAGCCTCGAGAATCACAGGAAGATATTGCTCACCATCAGGGATCTCATCAAACAGAATCTTGTCCTTGATGCTGGCGCTTTCAATCATCAGGTTGCTGACAGTCAGCGTATTGAAGAGCCAGCTTCGCATAGAACCGCTTTTCAGTTCGTCGGCATTCTGGATATAATAACGGTATCTGCCTCCTTGTTCGTTCTCGATAATGAGACCAAACATTTCTTCGATGGCGACACGCCATTTGTGGAAAGTTCTTAGGGCCAAGGGCTTCCCCTCGCTCATGTCATTGTCGAGCCAAAGCTGATTGATTTCCTCAAAAGATTGCCATAATCTCATATTTTTGCTGCAAAGATACAAAAAAGGTGTGAATAATTGAGGCATAGGTTAAAATTTTGTAGTCGTAGTTACTTTGACAAACGGTGGGCGCAGGGGGTAAACGCGGCGTTTATTTGGTAGGATTATTTGCGGCGGGGGCCTCTCGCTAGGGTCACTTGCGGCGGGGCCTCTCGCTAGGGTCAGGACCTGACGAAAAAGTCGCTTGCGACTTTACGTCAGTGCCAGACCCCAGTGAGAGGCAAGAGTACAGAATTAAAAAAGAATTGATAAGGAAATGAAAAAGCGTATTGTTGAGATAGCAGTGAAGGTGGTAGTAGCTGCGCTCACGGCCTTCTTGACGGCCATCACGACCACTTCGTGCCTGGGGCAAGGGCCGATTATACTCTAAACAAATGGGGCTCGCAGTATCAATCTGCGGGCCCCATTTTTCGCGCGCCACTTGCATCAGTTCTTCGGCGAGTCCTCCAACTTACCGCCGCCACCACTCTCGGGGTTGCTGTCGAGTGACTGCTCGTTGGTGTTGAGCCAGTTGCCCCAGCCCGTCAGCTTGTGGAAGTCGCACTTCTCGTAGCCTTCGTTGAAGTTGTTGAGCGCGCCGAATTCCGGGGCTGCCGTCTTGTAGTCGATGGTGTAGTAGAGTTTTTGCATCAGGCACACGCTCAGTGTGTAGTGCTCCAAATGCTGCACACTGTAGTTGACATCGCGATAGTGAACGAAGGCATCCTCGAAGGCTTGGTCAAGTCTGGCCGAGATGGCTTTCAACTGGTCGTCGCCGGTCTCCTTAGCCAGCAGCTGGGCGTAGTTGGCCATATCGAAGAAGGGGTACCGCCATTGGTATTTGATCTTTTCATTCCCATCGAGGTGCTCGAAGCGATATACCTGCCTGGAGGCTCGGTCGATGGCCTCCTTCTGTGTGGGATAGAGTGCCAGCAGGCGGTCGCACAGCTGCTTGGAGGCATCGATGATGGGCTGGAACTTGTCGGTGCGAATCATCTTGTAGTCGCCGTTAGGGAACTTGCCAGGTTCTTCCACATAGCCATTCTGCCATTCAGGGGTTGAGCGCTCGAACATCAGTCCGGCTGCTTTCTCAGGGTCGCCAGTCTCTACCATTCCGCGCACGAACTCCGTCATCAGCCTTCCGTCGCTGTTCAGCACGTGGGCCGATGCGATGATATAGTCGGCAAAGGCGCGTGCCTGGGTCAGCGACTCAAGATTGCCCATTAAGCAGTTGTGGAACATCAGCGTGTTGAAGTGGTCGATGCCCGCAGCCTTCATGGCGTCGTACATCTCGTACATGTCCATCCATTCGCCATTGACCCACTCGTCGGCCATCACGCCACGAGTCTGATTCTTGATCTCATACTTGCCCGGTACGTCGTTCATGGCGTCGAAGCCTGAGCCGTGTCCCCAGATGGCAAGAATATAGTCCTCGGCGGGACATTGCAGGCTGCTGAACTCGAGGAACATGCGCATGGTGTTAGGATTGCATATCTTCAGCTGCTTGGCCTGCTCGCCCATGCCGATGGCCTGCATGCCTTCATTCTTGATCTTGTCGAGATCAGTCTGGTCGTTCAGCTCGAACCACACGATGTCGCCAGGCTGGGCATATTTGCCTCTAAATGGCCTGTCTATCTCGGGCCGGTCCTTACCATATTTATACATGCACACGACGCGCACGTTATTGTGGTCTTTCAGAAACTCCTTGGTCCGCTCCCAGAATCCGTATTCAATGATGTCGTCCATATGGCCGCCGGCATTGCCATAGACGAAGACGGTGTATTTTGCGGGCTGGGGCACCTCGATGACCTCTTTTGACTTGCTCCATGTGTCGAACTTAGCAGCCATGTCGTCAGGAGTCTTCTTGAGACTCAGGCTGATGGCATCTCCATCGCTAAGGCGCAACTCACCGCCCACTATCTGCCACTTGGCATCCATCACGTCCCTGTCAGTGGGCGTCATGGTCAGCGTTCCGTCAGCAGAAGCCGTGTAGATAAAGTCGATCTTCTCGCATCCGACGGCTTTGTCTTCGTAGGTATAGTAGATGCGGGTATAGCCTGTTCCGTCATCATTAAACACTGTGTTCTGCCATGTGTCGCCATAGTTCCACTTGGCGTAGGTCTTGCCCGACACGTCGGAGCACCAGTTTCCCACAACCGTGCCGCCATTGTCTGTAGCAGGATTGTCCTCGTTTTCACTTGTACATGCGGTAAACACCGAAATTGCCATTGCGCAGCAAAGGGCTGCGAGCGTCAACAGATTTTTTTTCATATCGTCAATTTATTAAGTTATTGCCTAATTTATACTCTTCCGCTCTATTAGCGGAGTTTTCTATCCGTTGCGTTCTTCGTGCTCCTTCATGTAGTCGCGGGGCGACATGCCATAGAAGCGCTTGAAGACGGTGGAGAAGGAGGCGGAGTTGGCGAAGCCGCAGGCATACATCACCTCGGTGACGTTCATGCCCTGGTTAGCCAGCAGGCGGGCTGCTTTCTTCAGGCGGATGTTACGGATGAAGTCGTGAGGTGTCTGTCCTGTCAGTTCCTTCATCTTCCGATGCAGGTGAACGCGGCTGATGCCCACCTCGTCGGCAATCATATCGACACTGAGGTCGGAGTTGTTCAGATTCTTATTGATGCAGTCCATGATACGGTCGAGGAGTTTCTCGTCAGGCGACTTGATGCGGATCTCGTCGACCTGTTCCTCGAGTTCGTCATTGCGCTCATACTTCAGGCGCAGCAGTCGGTGGCTGCTGATAAGGTTGAGGATCGTGCGCTTGAGGATGTCCATGTTGAAGGGTTTCACGATATAGGCATCGGCACCCGTCTCCAAGCCCTCGAGCTTATCCTCGTCGCGGTTCTTCGCCGTGAGCAGAATGACAGGGATGATATTCGTCGAGGGGTTCGCCTTCAGTTTCGAGCAGAGTGTAGTACCGTCCATCTCAGGCATCATCACGTCGCTGAGCACAAGGTCGGGCATGATGCTATAGACCTCGGCGAGGGCATCGCGGCCATTGGTGCAGGCATGCACGTCATACTCCTTACCCAGTTCACTCTCCATATAACTGCGTATCTCGTCATCATCCTCAGCGATGACAAGCGTCAGTCTGCGATTGGGTGACACCTTCTCGACGGTGAGATCCGACGGTATCTCTTCGGCCTCGGGCATCACTACGAGCGGTTCCGGCTGTGCGGCAGGCTCTGCCTCAGCCTCGAGAATGATCTCCTCGGGCTTCAGGTGGGCATTGCCAAGCGGGATGGTAACCACAAACTCACAACCCTCTTCCAGGTTATGGGCGCTGATGGTGCCGTGATGGAGTTCCACGAGCGAGCGGGAGAGATCGAGCCCTACTCCTGTGCCTGCATGACGGTCGTTCACCGCAGAGGTGCTCTGATAGAAACGCTGGAAGATCTTATCCAGCTTATCCTCGGGAATCTGCTCGCCACTGTCGCGTATGGCAATGGTGGCATGCTGGTCGTCGTGGGTGAGGCGGATGCCTATCTCGCCACCTGCGGGAGTGAACTTAAAGGCATTCGAGAGGATATTCATGATGACCTTGTCGAAATTGGAACGGTCGATCCATACAGGCAGTTTATCGGCGTCGTGGTCGTAGATCAGGCTGATACCCTTTGCTTTCGCCTGTCCTTCGAAGAGCATGTAGATATCCTGAATGAAGGAGACGAGGTTCGTCTCCGACATACGCAGCTGCATCTGTCCCTTGTCAATCTTACGGAGATCCATCATCTGATTGATCAGGCTGAGGATACGCTCGGCATTACGACGGATGGTCTCGTAGACACTCTTCTTCTGGGGATCCTTTTCGTTCTTGATGAGCGACAACAGGGGCGTGATGATCAGCGTCATAGGCGTACGGATCTCGTGACTCATGTTCACGAAGAAGCGCACCTTGGCCTCGCCCAGTTCCTCAGCGTGCAGGTGTTCCTGCAAGCGGAGACGCGTCTGTTCACGATGGCGGCGATAGGCGTAATACTGCCAGAGGAAGAGACCGATGACCACGGCATAGAGGAAATAGGCCCATGCAGAACGATACCAAGGGCTGTGGACAACGACCGTAAACTCGCGGAGAGGCGTTTCCCTGTTGTTGCGCTCCGCCTTGACGCGGAAGCGGTAAGTGCCCTGCGGCAGATGGGAGAAGGTCAGCACATTCACACCTGGCTGCAGGCGGATAAACGGCTCGCCATTGATGCTATACAGATAAGAGATGTGTTCGGGATTCTCGTAAGTCAGCGTCGAGAACTGGATGGCAAATGAATTGTCGCTATAACTCAGTTCGAAGCGCTTGCTGGCGATGATGGTAGTATCCGTCACCTGATAGCCGCCCGATGTGGTCATCTTGTTGGCAGGCTCTCCGTTGATGGCGAAAGAAGTCAGGTTAACGGTTGCATTCCAGCGCCGCTGATTGATATCCTGGGGCTTAAACCAGGTGACGCCACCCGTACCGCCAAGGATGATCGTCCCATGAGCAGACACATACGAGGCACCGTCGCTGAACTCATTGCCCTGCAGACCGTCGTCGACGAAATAGTTCTGGAAACGGCCACTCTGCAGGTTCATGCAGCTCAGGCCGTGGTCGGTTCCTATCCACAGGCGCCCCCAGGCATCCTGCTCTATCGTGGCGATACCATTATCTACCAGTCCGTCGGCTACCTGGTAGTGTTTCAGTTCCTTGCCATTCAGGGCATAGCAGTAAAGACCAGAGGTAGTACCCACCCAGAGTTTGCCGTCGTATTCGCGGGCAATTCGCACCGGGACACTATAATTGGGACAGTTGGTGCCGAAGGCCTTCGTCCAGCTGTCGCTCTCGATATCAAGACAACAGATGCCCATCGATGTCGCTGCATAGATGCGCTTACCGTCGGGAGAGACTGACACCTGCGATACGAAATCGTTGGCAATGCTATTTACCTTACGATCCGTCTCTGCCTTAGGCGCAGTGGTATAGGTCTTCACCACCTCACCCTTAGCCGTCATACAGATGATGCCATATTGGAGCGTAGCCAGCCACAGACGTCCCTGCTTGTCGACGGCGATATCCATCACCCTCAGATGTTCGTCGGCAGGGTAATTCACCTTCTGGTAACGCAGCGTCAAAGGATCAATCCATCCCATGCCCTCACGGTAAGAGCCTACCCAGATACGCCCGTCGGGACCTTCGGCGAGCGACATGATTGTCGAGGGGAAATTACTGTCCATGAAATGGTGCACCAGCCGCTCGTGCTCGTCGACATAATAGAGACCATCCTTATCGGTGCCAATCCACGAACCGCCTTTCTTGTCGATAAGCACACTCACGACACAGGCATCACCGATCACATTACGCCCCCCGAGACGAGGTCCCATATAACTGAAGCCACGCGACTGGATAGGCTGGCAGTAGATACCCTTCTGCAGCAAGCCGAACCACAAGTTACCCTGACGGTCTTCGGCGATGGAATACACCTTACTGATGGAGAGATCAACCTCGAGACTGAAATAAGGATTATCTACAACTGCGCCCGTCTTGGGATTATAGAAAGCCACACCCTTGCCGTCGTAGCCAATCAGAATGTTGTTCGTATGGTCGCAGAACAAGGCGGAAACCGATCTGCCGCCAGTGCCCGCGATAGGCACGAAGCTGTCACCCTGCTTCTGCAGCACACCGGCATTCGACGTACCCACGTAGATACGGCCATTCTGATCCTCAGCCAATTGCGTCATCACCAGTTCGGGGCGATCCTCCAGGTAGCGGCGCAGCTGCTTGCCGTCATAACAGAGCAGACCATTTTTCTCGGAGATCAGCCACAACTGGCCTTTATGGTCTTCGAGCATTGCTATGATGGTATGCAAGTCGGCTAACGGTCCGCCCAATTGTGCTGCATGCTGCTGATCAGAGAATTTCAGCACGCCCAGTCCTGATGTTCCCACGAGCACATCGCCGTTCTTTCGTTCCAGGAAGCAATTCACGTAACAATGGCCTTCCTGCCCGCGCGCATCCGTCATCTTCACGTTCATAAACGTGTTGCCGTCCCAAGTCTGCAGACTGCCATACATGCCGAAATAGAAGAGGCCGTGGCGATCCTGCAGCATCGTGTTCACGTAGTTGCTCTCAAGGGTCTTGTACTGTTCATTCTCCTTCCTGAACACATGGAACTGATAACCGTCGTAACGGTTGATGCCATTACGCGTCGTGGCCCAGAGGTAACCATCCTTATCGAAATACACCTGGGTAACAAAACTGCTGGACAATTGTTTATCAGGATTGAAAAACTGTCCTGTCTGCGCGCGCATACATGCAGGCAGTAACAGCATACATACAGTTAGTAGATATTTAGACAGCATTGTTTTGATTCATTTAACGGCTGCAAAGATAAACCTTTTTTTCTAAAAAAAAGAAAAATATGAAACAATTTGTAAAACTATTGAAACATTTTGTTGCGTAACTACCAAAATAAAGTTGTAATTTTGCAGCAGAATTTTCATTAATACTACAATAACTATGTCAAAAAGACTCCTATCAACCACTATCCTACTCACGGCAATGCTGTGGCTCGGCAACATGTTCAACGTAAAAGCTGCCGACAAATTTGTGAGTTTCTCACCCGCCAATGATGCCTGGCAACTTCACGACATCACCCTTGGCTATGCCACTAACGAACACAGTTGCGTGCAACGTGCCGCCGCCAGTCTCGCTACCGATTTCGAAAAGGTGACAGGCACCCGCCCCGCTTCCAGTGACAATCCCAAGATCCTCATCGGCACCGTGGGCACCAACAAGCAAATCGACCTCTGGGTAAAACAGGGCTTGCTCCCTAACCTGAAGGGCAAGACCGAGAAATTCATCATCAAGACCATCGGCGAGCAGCTCGTCATCGCCGGCAGCGACAAGCGCGGCACCGTCTATGGCATCTATGAACTGTCACGCCAGATAGGTGTCTCACCCTGGTATTTCTGGGCAGATGTACCTATTGAGAAGCATGCAGACATCTATATAAAGAAAGGTGAATACACCGACGGCGAGCCCGCCGTGCGCTATCGCGGATTGTTCCTCAACGACGAGGCTCCCTGTCTCACAACCTGGGTAAAGAACACCTTCGGCACCAACTTCGGCGATCACCGCTTCTATGAGAAAGTCTTCGAACTTATCCTCCGTCTGAAGGGCAACTATCTGTGGCCTGCCATGTGGGGATGGGCTTTCTATGCCGACGATCCCGAGAACCTGAAGACCGCCGATGCCATGGGTATCATGATGGGCACCTCGCACCATGAGCCGATGGCCCGCAATCATCAGGAGTATGCCCGCGACCGCAAGGGATGGGGCGCATGGAACTATGCCACCAACAAGCAGAACCTCGACCGTTTCTTCCGTGAGGGTATCGAGCGCATGAACGGCACCGACGATATCGTGACCATCGGTATGCGTGGCGACGGTGATGAAGCCATGGGCAACGGCACGGATACCAAACTGCTGGAGAGCATCATCGACAACCAGCGCCGCATCATCAAGGAAGTCACCAAGCGCCCTGCGAAGGAAACCCCGCAGATATGGGCATTATATAAAGAGGTACAAGACTACTATGACGCAGGCCTGCGAGTGCCCGACGATGTCACCGTGCTCCTGTGCGATGATAACTGGGGTAACGTGCGCCGTCTGCCTACCGCTGAGGAGCAGAAGCGCAAGGGAGGCTGGGGCCTCTACTACCACGTAGACTACGTAGGCGCACCCCGTAACACGAAGTGGATCAACGTCACCCCCATCCAGAATATGTGGGAGCAGTTGCAACTGGCCTACAACGGCGGTATCCGGCAGCTGTGGATCCTCAACGTCGGCGACCTGAAGCCGATGGAATATCCCATCCAGCTGTTTATGGATATGGCCTGGAACCCCACGAAATACACCGTTGACTGCTCGGCTTCGCCGCTTGGATCTTCCAAGAATCTCCTCGACCACACCAGGGACTTCTGTGCCGAGAGTTTCGGCTGCGATCAGGCCTGCGAGGCAGCCTCCATCCTGAACCTCGTGAGCAAATACAACGGTCGCATCACTGCCGAGATGCTCGATGCCAAGACCTATACCACCGACGAGTTTGCCCAAGTGGTAGCCGAATACCAGGCACTCGAGGCCCGTGCCCTGCGCCAGTTCATCACCCTGAAGCCGGAATGCCGCGATGCCTACCGCCAGCTTATCCTCTTCCCCGTGCAGGCCATGGGTAACATCTATGAGATGTACTATGCCCAGGCGATGAACCACGAACTGGCTGCTGCAGGCGACCCCGATGCCAATTGTTGGGCAGAGCGCTGCCGCCAGGCCTTCAAGCGCGACTCCCTGCTCTGTCTGCAGTACAACAAGGAGATAGCCGGTGGCAAGTGGGATGGTATGATGATCCAGAAGCATATCAGCTACAAGGACTGGAACGACTGGTATCCCGCCGATGTATGTCCTGATCTCCTCGCAGTGGATACCCCTGTCCAAGGCCCGACGTTCACACCGAAGGACGGTTATATCAGCATCGAGGCCGAGCACACTTACAGCCGCACCGACGCCACGGCAGCCAAGTGGACGGTCATCCCCTTCATGGGGCGCACACGCAGTGCCGTCGCCCTCATGCCCTACACCACGGGCACTGAGGGCGCAACGCTCACCTACCGTTTCAAGGCCGATGGTGCCAAGACTGCCAAGATCCACGTCGTCACCAAGTCTACCCTCGACTTCCTGGACAAGGGTGGTCTCGTCTACGATGTGACGCTTGACGGCAACAGTCCTGTAAGCATCAACTTCAACGCGAACCTCAACGAGAAGCCCGAGAACATCTACAGCATCTACTACCCCACCATCGCCAGGCGCGTCGTGGAGAAAGAGGTAGAACTGCCACTCTCAGCCTCACAGGATATCCACACGCTGACCATCCATCCGCAGGATCCGGGCATCGTGTTCGAGAAGATTGTCATCGACCTGGGCGGTTATCAGCCGCAATACCTCTTCGGCAGAGAATCTCCTAAGAGTTACAAATAAGCATTGCTTGATACGTATCGCAAATTATCTGTAACACAACGACAAAGGCGTTTTGTAGTTTATGCGTAACTTTGCACCGTCAAAAATAGCTAAACCACAAACGACAATGAAAAAACTATTATTATCAACGATTCTCGGGGTCTTGGTTGCCCTGACGGCTAACGCTCAGAAACCAGACCCCAACTTTTACATCTTCCTCTGTTTCGGACAGTCAAACATGGAGGGCGCTGCACGCCCTGAGGCTCAGGATATCGCCAGTCCGGGCCCCAGATTCCTGTTGATGCCAGCCGTCGATTTCCCAGAGAAAGGCCGTAAGATGGGTGAGTGGTGCGAGGCTTCTGCCCCACTCTGCCGCCCCAATACTGGTCTGACACCTGCAGACTGGTTTGGCCGTACACTGGTAGAATCGCTGCCCGAGAACATCAAGATCGGTGTCATCCATGTCGCCATCGGCGGTATCGACATCAAGGGATTCCTCCCCGACAGTATCCAGAGTTACATCAAGCGAGCACCCAACTGGATGAAAGGCATGCTCGAAGCCTACGACAACAATCCCTACCAGCGGCTGGTCACTCTGGCCAAGAAGGCTCAGAAGGATGGTGTCATCAAGGGTATCCTGATGCACCAAGGTGAGACAAACACCGGCGACCCGAAGTGGGCTGATATGGTGCAGCAGGTTTACGACAACCTCTGTGGCGACCTTCAGTTGAAGCCCGAGGAGGTGAACCTCTATGCCGGCAACATCGTGCAGGCTAATGGCGAGGGGGTATGTATTGGCTGCAAGAAGCAGATTGACGAACTCCCCAAGACCCTCCATACCGCACAGGTGATCTCCTCCGACGGTTGTACCAATGGTCCTGATAAACTGCACTTCGATGCTGCAGGCTACCGCGAACTTGGCTGCCGCTACGGTGAGGCCGTAGCCCGTCACTTGGGTTTCGAGCCCAAGCGCCCCTATATCGAGATGCCAAAGGCCATCGAGGTACCTGCTGACGCTTTCATCGCCGAGACCACAATTCCTGGCAATGAGTTCCCGAAAGTCGACAAGGAGCATCGTGCCTACTTCTATATCAAGGCTCCAGAGGCCCGCAAGGTCATCGTCGACATCTGCAACAAGAAATACGACATGCAGCGCGACGGCAAGGGCGGCTTCATGGCCGTTACCGATCCCCTGCCCGTAGGTTTCCACTATTACTTCATGAATATCGACGGTGTCAACTTCATTGATCCTGCCTCAGAGACCTTTTTCGGCTGTAACCGCGAGTCGGGCGGCATCGAGATTCCCGAGGGTCCCGAGGGCGACTACTATCGCCCGCAGCAGGGCGTTCCCCATGGTCAGGTGCGCAGCATCTACTACTGGAGCGAACACTCTACCAAGAATGGCCATCAGCCAATGGTCAATGGTCAATCATCAATGGTCAATGGAGAGTGGCGCCACGCGATGGTTTACACTCCTGCCGAATACGAACTGGCCAAGAATGCCAAGAAGCGCTATCCCGTGCTCTATCTGCAGCACGGCATGGGCGAGGGTGAGACCAGCTGGGCACTGCAGGGAAAGATGCAGCACATCATGGACAACTCTATCGCCAAGGGCGAGGCAGTGCCTATGATTGTGGTGATGGAGAGCGGCGACATCAAGGCTCCGTTCAACTTTGCCGGAGGCGGCAGCAACGAACAGGGCCGCTCACAGTATGGTGCTTCGTTCTATCCCGTGCTACTCAACGATCTTATTCCCTATATCGATCAGAACTTCCGCACGAAGAGCGACCGTGAGAACCGTGCGATGGCCGGACTCTCATGGGGTGGACACCAGACATTCGACATCGTGCTTCAGAATCTCGACAAGTTCGCCTGGATGGGTACCTTCAGCGGTGCCATCTTCGGTCTCGACGTGAAGACCGCCTACAATGGTGTATTTGCCAACGCCGACGAGTTCAACAAGAAGATCCATTACATGTATATGAACTGGGGCGAGGAAGACTTCATCAAGAGCGCCGACATCGTCAAGCAGTTGCGCGACCTTGGCATCAAGGTGGATTCGAGCGAGTCGGCAGGCACTGCCCACGAGTTCCTTACCTGGCGTCGCGGACTTCACGAGTTTATCCCCCATATCTTCAAATAAGACACAAATTGTCACATCAGGGTCCTGCCCTGGTGTGACAAATTCATTTGGGGTAATGATACAAATGACAAAGTATGTGATACTGGAGAAATAGTGCATTATATAAATTATGTGTAACTTTGCACCGCAAATAAATCATTCTAACTAATTCAAAATACAAAATCAATGAAACAAACATTTAAACTAGCAATTACTGCTCTGTTTGTGGCGGTGAGTTCAACTGCCTTCGCACAGTGGGGACGCCCAGTAGACTACTCGGCAGGTCCCGGATTGAAGGATGCCTACAAGGACTTCTTCACCATTGGTGTGGCCGTGAACCAGACCAACGTGACTGATCCTGCACAGATTGAGATTATCAAGAAGCAGTTCAACAGCGTGACTGCAGAAAACGACTGGAAGCCAGGCGAGATTCACCCGAAGGAGGGCGAATGGAACTTCGAGAAGGCCGATAAGATTGCCAACTTCTGCCGCGAGAACGGCATCAAGATGCGTGGCCACTGCCTCTGCTGGCACTCACAGTTTGCCGATTGGATGTTCGTCGACAAGAAGGGCAAGGAAGTCAAGAAGGAAGTCTTCTACCAGCGTCTGCGCGAGCACATCCACACGGTGGTGAACCGTTATAAGGATGTGGTATATGCCTGGGACGTGGTGAACGAGGCTATGGCCGACGACGGTCCTCAGATGTTCCGCCCAGATGCCAGCCCCTATCGTCAGAGCCGCCACTTCAAGCTCTGCGGTGACGAGTTCATCGCCAAGGCCTTCGAGTTTGCACGTGAGGCTGATCCCGACGGACTGCTGTTCTACAACGACTACAGCACAGTGGACAACGGCAAGCGCGAGCGCATCTACAACATGGTGAAGAAGATGAAGGATGCCGGTGTGCCCATCGACGGTATCGGCATGCAGGGTCACTACAACATCTACTTCCCCGACGAGGAGCAGCTCGAGAAGGCCATCAACCGTTTCTCCGAGATTGTAAAGCACATCCACATCACCGAACTCGATCTGCGCACTAACACCGAGAGCGGTGGACAGCTGATGTTCTCTCGCGGCGAGGCTAAGCCGCAAGAGCCCTATATCGCAACACTTCAGGAAGACCAGTATAATCGTTTGTTCCGTATCTTCAGAAAACACAAGGATGTCATCGACAACGTAACTTTCTGGAACCTCAGCGACAAGGATTCTTGGCTAGGCACCAACAATCACCCACTGCCCTTCGACGAGAACTTCAAGGCTAAGCGCTCACTGCAGGTGATTCGCGATTTCGACATCGCACGCGACAACTACGTACCGAAGAACGACTGGGTGCCCAATCCCAAGAACCAGCCTGGACAGGAATATCCACAGGTGAACAGCGAGGGTTTTGCCCGTTTCCGCGTAGTGGCTCCCGATGCCAAGTCGGTCATCGTCAGTCTCGGTCTTGGCGGTCGTGGTGGCACAGTACTCCGCAAAGATAAGGACGGTGTTTGGGTAGGAACCACAGAGGGACCGATGGATCCAGGTTTCCACTACTATCACCTGACGATTGACGGTGGTGTGGTGAATGACCCCGGCACACACAACTATTTCGGCAGCTGCCGTTGGGAGAGTGGTATCGAGATCCCCGCTCCTGATCAGGATTTCTATGCACTCCGCACCAACATCAATCACGGCAACATCCAGCAGGTTCGCTTCTTCTCGAAGAGTCTGGGCAAGATGCAGGTGGCTAATGTATATCTGCCTTATGGCTACGGCAAGCTCGTGAAGGGCAAGCAGGAGCGCTACCCGGTGCTCTACCTGCAGCATGGCTGGGGTGAGAACGAGACAAGCTGGCCTGTACAGGGACATACCGGCGAGATTATGGACAACCTGATTGCCGACGGCAAGATCAAGCCCTTCATCGTGGTGATGGCCTACGGTCTGACCAACGACTTCAAGTTCGGTACCATCGGCAAGTTTACGGCCGAAGAGTTTGAGAAAGTGCTCGTCGACGAGCTCGTGCCCTTCATCGATGCCAACTATCTGACGAAGGCAGACAAGTGGAACCGTGCGATGGCAGGTCTCTCAATGGGCGGCATGGAGACGAAGCTCATCACGCTGCGCCGTCCTGAGGTATTCGGCTACTGGGGTCTGCTCAGCGGTGGCATGTACATGCCCGATGAGATCAAGGATCCGAAGGTCGTGAAGTATATCTTCGAGGGTTGCGGTGACAAGGAGAATCCCGAGGGTATCAACAAGAGCGTAGAAGCACTGAAGCAGGCAGGCTACAATGCCGAAGGTTTGATCTCAGAAGGCACTGCCCATGAGTTCCTTACCTGGCGCCGCTGCCTCTACAAGATGGCTCAAAGCCTCTTTAAATAACTCATTTTCAACAAAAAAACGCGTTTTTTAAAGGTATGAAACAAATGCGAAACAAATTGTAACAAGGAATAAAGTCAGTTTCAAAATTATGTCGTACCTTTGCAGCAGATTTTAGAGAATAATTGTTTTAGTTATATTAGTAGTTAGTAGTTTTTCCTTCTCCAGGGCATAGAAAAGCGTTTCTTGTCCTGGAGTCTTTTTTTAAAGATAAGCAAACGTATGAAGAAAACGGTTACAACGATCCTATTAGCTGCCTGTGCGCTCATCCCTGCGAAGTCACAGACACAACGACTCTGGTATGAAAAACCTGCCAGCCACTGGTTGGAGGCACTGCCCATCGGCAATTCCCATCTGGGTGCGATGGTATACGGCGGTGTGCAGACAGAAGAGATACAGCTCAATGAAGAGACCTTCTGGAGCGGCTCACCTTATAATAATAACAGTAAGGAGTCGAAAGACCAGTTGCAGACCGTGCGCGACTCCATCTTCGCCGGAAAGGAAGAGGGTGCCCACAAACTGATAGACCAGTATTTCATAAAAGGTCCACACGGTATGCGCTACCTCCCTGTGGGCAGTATGAAACTGAACTTCCTCCGTCAGAGGGGCGAGACGAGCAGCTACCGCCGCATACTGGATCTAGCTAGCGGAACGGCTCAGACCGTCTACCGCATTGACGATGTGGTTTACGAGCGCACCTGCTTTGCCTCACAGGCCGATAATGCGATTATTGTCCACATGAAAGCCAGCCAGACGGGAGCTCTATCCTTCACCATCGATTTCGACAGTCCCCTGAAGGCCACCAAGAATGTGAACAGCCATCAGCTCTCAGCCATCGTCGAGGGTGTGGAGCAGGAAGGTGTGCCTGCCGGATTACAAGCCGAGTGCCGCATCAGTCTTACTACCGACGGTGAAATCATGGACAACGCTGAGAATATGCGTGTGAGCAACGCCACGACGGCCACCATCTATATCACCGCCGCCACTAACTTCGTGAACTACCACGACGTGAGCGGTAATCCCACGAGAAAGAATATCCAGACGATGTCGGGCATCATCGGCAAGAGCTATGTCAGGCTGCTCAATGATCACTTGAAGAAATATCAGGCACAGTACAACCGCGTCAGTCTGACACTGCCAAAGAGCGACAAGGAGAAACTGCCGACAGACAAGCGCCTGGAGACCTTCGACGGCACAGACCTCGGACTGGTAGCTCTGATGATGCAATATGGGCGTTACCTGCTGATATCGAGTTCGCAGCCCGGTGGACAGCCTGCCAACCTGCAAGGTGTGTGGAATGACAAGTTGGAAGCCCCCTGGGACTCGAAGTACACCATCAACATCAACGCCGAGATGAACTACTGGCCAGCACTGGTAGGTAACCTCGCAGAGACCCAGCAGCCCTTCTTTGAGATGATCCGCGACCTGAGCGTAACGGGTGCGAAGACAGCGCAGGAGATGTATGGCTGCAAGGGATGGATGGCCCATCACAATACCGACCTCTGGCGCATCGCAGGGCCTGTAGACGGCACCACTTGGGGCATGTTCCCCACGGGCGGCGCCTGGCTCACCACCCATATTTGGCAACATTACCTTTATACAGGCGACAAGCAATTCCTGGAGGAATACTACCCTGTGATGAAGGGAGCTGCCGACTTCCTGATCGACTACCTCACCGAATATCCTAAAGACGGTGCCATCAAGGAGGCCGCAGGCTGGCTCGTGACAGCACCCACCGTATCACCTGAGCATGGTCCCGTAGGCAAGAACACCACCGTGACCGCTGGTTCGACGATGGACAATCAGATTGTCTTCGATGTGCTCTCACAGGTCATCGCCGCCGCCAAGATCCTCGGCAAAGATGATTCTTCACTCTCAACTCTTAACGCTTCACTCCAGAAACTTCCTCCTATGCAGATAGGCCAGTACGGCCAGTTGCAGGAGTGGCTTATCGACGGTGACGACCCCAAGGACGAGCACCGTCATATCTCACACCTCTACGGACTCTATCCCTCGAATCAGATCTCGCCATTCACTCACCGCGAACTGTTCACGGCCGCTGCCAACACCCTGCAGCAGCGAGGCGATATGGCCACAGGCTGGAGCCTGGGCTGGAAGATAAACTTCTGGGCACGCATGCTCGACGGCAACCACGCCTTCCAGATTATCAAGAACATGCTGACGAAGATCCCCTACGATGTAGAGTGGGGTCCGAGAGGCGGCACCTATCCCAACCTCTTCGATGCGCACCCACCCTTCCAGATCGACGGTAACTTCGGCTGTGCGGCAGGTATCTGCGAGATGCTTTTGCAGAGCCACGACGGTGCCGTACATCTGTTACCAGCGCTACCCGATGCCTGGACTGAGGGTGAGGTCAAGGGACTGCAAGCCCGTGGAGCTTTTACAGTGGACATGAAATGGAAGGAAGGCGCCCTGCAGGAAGCCACCATCACCTCGAAAATTGGCGGCACGCTGCGCCTCCGATCCTATTTACCCCTCACTGGCGAAGGTCTCAGGGAGGCCGTTGGCGAGTGCCCCAATCCGCTGATGGCTCCAGCATCCGTCAAGCAGCCCCTGCAGTCGAAGAAGCTAAAGGAACTACAGCTACTGCCCGTGCCACAGGTGTATGAATACGATATAGACACCAAGCCCGGGCAGACCATCCGCATTAAGTCAGAACCTATTATAAACAAATAAGAATATGCAACACATCCTGAAAACCAACAAGGCGCTACTAGCCCTATTGTTCGTTTGCTGTGCCAGCCTGAGTGCTTCGGCACAGAAGTACCCCTATCAGAATCCAGACCTGAGTGCCAAGGAGCGCGCCAAGGATCTCTGCAGCCGTCTGACGCTCGAAGAGAAAGCCATGCTGATGCTCGACGAGAGTCCCGCCATCCCGCGCCTCGGCATCAAGAAGTTCTTCTGGTGGAGCGAGGCCCTGCACGGTGCCGCCAACATGGGCAACGTGACGAATTTCCCGGAACCTGTAGGCATGGCCGCATCGTTTAACCCCGCCCTATTATATAAGGTATTCGACATTGCCAGCACCGAGTTTCGCGCCCAGTACAACCACCGCATGTACGACCTTGGCGGCGAGGATATGAAGATGCGCAGCCTCTCGGTATGGACGCCCAACGTGAACATCTTCCGTGATCCCCGCTGGGGACGTGGTCAGGAGACCTATGGCGAGGATCCCTATCTGACGAGTGTCATGGGCGTGCAGGTGGTCAAGGGACTGCAGGGGCCTGAGGATGCCAGATACCGCAAACTCTGGGCTTGTGCCAAGCACTATGCCGTGCACAGCGGTCCTGAGTACACCCGCCACACCGCCAATCTCACCGACGTGCCCGTGCGCGATTTCTGGGAGACCTACATGCCCGCCTTCAAGACCCTGGTACAGGATGCCAAGGTGCGCGAGGTGATGTGCGCCTACCAGCGTCTCGACGATGATCCCTGCTGCGGTTCTACACGCCTGCTGCAGACCATCCTCCGCGACGATTGGGGCTTCCAGTACCTCGTTGTCAGCGACTGCGGTGCCGTCAGCGATTTCTACGAGAACCACAAGTCATCGTCAAGTCCCGTCCATGCCTCTGCCAAGGCCACACTGGCAGGCACCGACGTGGAGTGCGGCTTCGGCTATGCCTATAAGAGCATCCCCGAGGCAGTACAGCGTGGATTCATCACCGAGGCAGAGGTCGACAAGCACGTCATCCGTCTGCTCGAAGGTCGTTTCGATCTGGGCGAGATGGATGATCCCAAACTCGTGGAGTGGTCTAAGATCCCCTACTCTGCCATGTCTACGAAAGCCTCTGCACAGGTAGCCCTCGACATGGCCCGCCAGTGCATCGTGCTCCTGCAGAACAAGAACAACATCCTGCCGCTGAAGAAGAATGCCGAGAAGATTGCCGTCATCGGCCCCAATGCCAGCAACGAACCTATGATGTGGGGTAACTATAACGGTACGCCCAATCACACCGTCACCATCCTCGACGGCATTAAAGCCAAGCAGAAGAAGCTGGTCTATATCCCAGGCTGCGACCTCACCAACGACAAGGTGATGGAATGCCATCTCGCTACCGACTGCGTGGCTCCAGATGGCAAGAAAGGTATGAAGGGTACTTTCTGGAACAACACGGAGATGGCAGGCAAACCTTTCACCACCGAGTACTATACCAAGCCCGTCAACGTAACCACCGCTGGTATGCATGTTTTCGCCCCCAACCTGCCCATTGAGGATTTCTCCGCCAAGTACGAGACCACCTTCACCGCGAAGGAAGCAGGCGAATACGTCGTCAACGTCGAGGCCACCGGCCATTTCGAGCTCTATATCAACGGCAAGCAGCAGTTCGTCAACCACATATGGCGTGCCACGCCTACCCGCACCGTACTGAATGCAGCGAAAGGCCAGCAGTTTCAGATTGAGGTGCGCTTCCAGACCGTGAAGACCTGGGGTGCCTCAATGAAGATTGATGTCGCCCGTGAACTCGCTATCGATTATCAGCAGACTATCGCGCAGCTCAACGGCATCGACAAAGTAATCTTCTGCGGCGGCATTGCCCCGAGCCTGGAGGGTGAGGAGATGCCCGTCAACATCGAGGGTTTCAATGGCGGCGACCGCACCAGCATCGAGCTGCCCAAGGTGCAGCGCGAATTCCTCAAGGCCCTGAAGGCTGCTGGCAAGCAGGTAATCTACGTGAACTGCTCAGGCTCTGCCATCGCCCTCGAGCCAGAGACCGAAAGTTGCGATGCCATCCTGCAGGCATGGTATCCAGGACAGGAGGGCGGCACGGCTGTGGCCGACGTCATCTTCGGTGACTATAACCCCAGCGGCAAACTCTCCGTCACCTTCTATAAGAACGACGCACAGCTGCCCGACTACGAGGACTACTCGATGAAGGGCCGCACCTACCGTTATTTCAACGATCCCCTCTTCGCCTTCGGCTATGGTCTGAGCTATACCACCTTCGAGATCGGCGATGCTGCCATCGACGGCAAGGATGGCAACTACCAGGTCACCATCCCCGTGAGCAACACAGGCCAGAAGGACGGCACGGAGATCGTGCAACTCTATATTCGCGACCTTGCCGACAAGGAAGGTCCGTTGAAGAGTCTCCGTGGGTTCCAGCGCGTCGACGTAAAAGCCGGACAGACTGCCAAGGCCACCATCACACTCGACAAGAAGAGTTTCGAGTTCTGGGATGCTTCTACCAACACCATGCGCACCAAGTCTGGGCAATACGAGATTCTCTACGGCTCCAGTTCGCTCGACAAAGACCTGAAGCGCCTTTCCGTGACGTTCTGACGCTCATCCATCCACAATCCGATGAAGAGACTGACTGAAAAGCAATCGCGCCATTCCCTGACCACCCAAGTCGTTACCTGGGTGGTAGGGTTCGTATCGGTGCTTTTCGTCACCGCTCTCTTCATCATGTTCTACTATGCCCGCCAGTCCATCTATCAGGAGGCGATGGAGAAAGCCCGCCAGACGCTGCGCACCACAGAGCTGCGAATCGACAACACCCTGAATGAGGTGGAGACGGCCACGCGCAGCATGCACTGGACGATCGAGAAGCGCCTGAACCGCCCGGAAATCATGGACAGTCTCTGTCGGCAGCTGTTGCGAGAGAACCCCCACATCCTGAGTTGTGCCATCGCCTTCGAACCGGGAGTCTATCCCCAATACGGCACCTTTTACGAGGTGTATGCCCACCGCAACCTCACCGATTCCACACAGATCGAGATAACGGTCAACGGCGGCAAGAAACCTTATACGCGTGAGAAGTGGTACTTCATCCCCCTCCACCAGGAGAAACCCATCTGGATCGATCCCTTCATCGATGAAGAGCACGGCGAGACCACCATCATCACCTCCTATGGTATGCCGCTCCACGACAAAGACGGTGAACTGGTGGGCGTGCTGTCAGCACAGATCTCGATGAAGTGGTTTGCCGATCTGGTGCTCTCGCTGAAGCCCTTCCCCCACTCCCATGCCTCGGTGATGGGTACCGACGGCCATCTGATCATCCACCCCGACAGCACCCGCGACGAGCATGAGGCTTACTTCGCTGAGGCCTTCAACGATCCCACCAGCGACGGTCACATGGCAGCCATCTCCATGAAGACGGGCCACATCGGCCATAGCAAGATCCACATGGGCCACAAGCAGGGTTTCATCTTCTACCATCCCTTTAAGAATGCCGGGTGGAGTGTGTCCATCGTATGCCCCGAGAGCGACATCTTCAGTTCCTACAACTCCCTGCTGCAACTGACGCTCGTCATCAGTCTCATCGGTCTCCTGCTGCTCGCCCTGTTCTGCCTCTTCATCACCCATTACCAGCTGAAGCCCCTGCAGCACCTGGTGGATGCAGCCCGCCGCATGGCCAATGGCCAGATGGATGAGCCGGTGAAGGTGAGCCACCGCACCGATGAGGTAGGCTATGTGCAGAACGAATTCCGCCGGATGCAGCAGAGCATCGCGTATCAGATTGCCGACATCACCCATCTGACAGATGTGCTCCGCCAGCGGAATGAAGACCTGAAACTCGCCTACGACCATGCCCGCGAGGCCGATCGCATGAAGGACGCCGTCATTCTGAACATGAGCGACCGCATGGAACAGTCCGTCAAGGCCATCCACACCACCGTAGCCGATTTCCGCCAGCATGTGTCTGATATCGACGCCGAGGAATGCCGCCAGATGGCCGACAAGATACAGAAGCATACCGAGATTACCACCAAGCTGCTCGACAATCTGCTCGACATCGCCGATAAGAAAGAGGAGGATCGCCAATGATAGAGATGAGGAAACATATTCGCCAGTCGCTCTCCACCAGACTCTGTCTCAACATCCTGTTCGTCGTGGTGCTCGTGTTCTCACTGTCGCTCGGATTCCTCTACTGGCAGTCGCGCAACATCATCCGCGCGGAAGCCATCGACGAGGCATCCCACGTGCTCGACAATACGGCCCTGCGCGTCAAGGGATATATGGTAGAGGTAGAGACGGCCACGCGCAACATCCTGTGGCTCGTCAACCTCCACACCCACGACCAGGACTCCCTGCTGAAGTACACACACCGCATCGTCGCCAACCATCCCAACACCAACGGCTGCTCCATCACGATGGAGCCCAACTTCTATCCCGGCGAGGACTACGGCTTCTCAGCCTATTCCGTCCGCCTCGAAGGACATTCTTCTGACTCTGGAAAGGATTCAGTGGTCACCGTGCGCGAAGCCGACTACGACTATTATAATAAGGTGTGGTATAAGATCCCGCGCCAGAAGCGGCATGCCTGCTGGGTGGACCCCTTCGACGACTACAATGCCGGCACCCTCTCAAACCCCGAGTTGATCGCCTCCTACTGCATCCCGCTCTTCGACAGACAGGAGAAGTTCATCGGCGTCATCTCCACAGACCTGTCGCTGAAGCGGCTCACGGAGACCGTCAACGCAGAGCATCCCTACGCCGACTCCTACTTCATGATGCTGGGCACCGACGGCCACTACTTCGTTCACCCCGACACCACGAAACTGCTCAAGCAGACCATCTTCACCGGCACCGATCCCAAAGAGCACACCGACATCGTGGCACTGGGCTACGAGATGACCAACGGGCGCACAGGCCACATGGAAGTGGAACTCGACGGCAAGAAGCACATCGTGCTCTACCGCCCCCTCGAAGGCACGGAGTGGAGCGTGGCCCTCGTCTGCCCCTCCAACGAGCTGCTCGGCGGCTACAACAGCCTGAACTACATCCTGCTGCCCCTGCTCTTCATCGGACTGCTGCTGCTGGCCTGGGGATGCCACCGCATCGTGAGACACTTCGTACAGCCGCTGGGACTGCTCGCTGCCGAACTGCGCCAGATAGGTCACGGCGACTATGAGAAGCGCCTGCCTCCCAGTGAGCGCACCGACCTGATAGGACAGTTGCAGAACAGCTTCTGCCAGATGCGGCGCAGCATCAGCCAGCACATCCACGAAGCAGAGCAGACCAAACAGGAAACCGAGCAGCGCACCACGGAGCTCGAGCAGGCCACCCAGCTGGCGCGCCAGGCCAGTGAGCAGAAGACACAGTTCATGCAGGACATGTCTCACCAGATCCGTACACCACTCAATATCGTTCACGGATTCTCGCAGGTGCTGCGCGACGGAAGTGAGCTGATGGCCGAGAAAGACAAGCGCGAGATAGCCGAGACCATGTATGTGCAGACCAATGCCCTCGACTACATGGTAGGCAAACTGCTCACCGCCTCGCTCATCGAGAGCCAGCAGACCATCAGCACCGACGACACCGTCAGCTGCAACGATCTGGCCCGCGAAGCCTTCGACAGCGCCAGCAGCCTGTTCACCCATACTGCAGAGATGCACCTCGACAGCCATGTGGGCGATGAACTGACCATCCAGACCAATCGCCATCACCTGCTCGTGGTACTCACCGAACTGCTCGTCAATGCCCTCCACTTCACCAAGGAAGGCAGCATGACCATGCGCATCGAGGCCACCGCCGACGCCGTGAACTTCACCATCGAAGACACAGGCCCCGGCATCCCTGCCGACAAAGCCGACTTCATCTTCGACAAGTTCACCAAGATTGACATGTTCACCGAAGGTCTTGGCCTTGGCCTCTTCCTTTGCCGCCGCGTCGTCATGCTGCTCAACGGCACCCTCACGTTCGATCCCAGCTATACCAATGGCAGCCGCTTCGTCGTGAGCCTCCCGTTAAGCCATTGACAGACATAAAAAAATGGGTGCGCATTCACTGCGAGCCCATTTACTGCTAAACAAATAATGTTTAACCTTCAATAAAATCCTTCCCCCTCTCACGAGGGCTTAGAACCTAAAACAATCTATTAACCTTTTGACGCCGCAAAGATAAGCATAAAATTTGAAACAACCAAATATTATTATCTTAAAGAATCTGAAAATCCTCATCAGTCGCCATTCCAACGGCTATTCCCGTCAAGCATTATAGGTGTGTACGCTGGAGCCTTGGGCAGAGGGAAGATAATTGATGCCCCACCAACAACAACTTTTGTATATATCTGATTTACAGCATTTTAAGTTACTCATATATATTTGAGATTAATTTTTTGTATCTACTTTGTATCTACCTTTAGCTTTGAAAATGTCCGCTCCCATCCATCGCGGACAAAAGCGGACGGCAAATTTCTTTTGTTCATGATAGAACGATGCAAAGATACATAAAAAAATGGGATAAGACAAATAACTGAGTCATTTTTTTGTATGTGGCATTGGTGAAAGCTACTTTTACCAATGAACACACACTCATTTCATTCTTAATTCATAAGAAAAGCGACTATGCTCACGCACAGCCGCTCCCAAGCATAAATCTAACAAAGTCGCAATATGACATGTTTAAGCATACTGAAATAATATTCCTTCTACTCTCACGCCCTTACGGATCGCATTCCGGATCCGATAACCAGAGATACCAACTGAGTTCTCACATTCTCGCATTGTCATATAGATTGCCCCAGTGTCAACGCAAAGAACTTTCTGCGCCCATCCAGTACGGGTATTAATCGGAAGATGCTTTTGATTATGACACATTCCTCCGCATAGTTGTAATTCACCACGATAATAAGGATTGTGGACTGTCCGCTGTTCGCAAGTGTACCCTTCTGCCCGTTTGTCGCGGGCATAGATGAAAGCCTCATTTACAAAGTAGAATTTCTTCTGCTCAATAACCTTGGTATTCTCACAGACCGTAACAATATATATATTAGGTCTTTTATGGATAATCTCAGATTCTAACTTTTTCTTTTGCATAACTTACACCGATTTATATAATTAAGAGATTGGTAGCTTCCAAGCCTTAGTCTTCAAACCATTGAAGAGATTGAGAATTTCCTGATTGCTCTTCATAATGGCTTCATTACTCCTCATAATTGCATTAGTGGATTCTTCTATGTTTCTAAGAGTATCACAGCCTTGGGTCATTACTCTATACATATCGTTATGATAATTATTCAGCCCTTCTTTCAGCGAACGAATAACAGAGACATCTGCCCTAATACTATTCACATATCCCGCAAGTATGTCTGCCGTTTGCTCTGTAACACCCTGAATGCCTTTGGCTGTTGATGAAGTCCCTCCATCGCTATCAGACCATCCATACAAATTCTTCAGCATATCCCTAACAGACATCGCTTCAGCAGAGTTTGCTTTTGCCATATCCATGAGCATATCCCATTCAGCCTTGGTAAACTCGCTTGCTATGTCTTTGTCTATGACATTGCCCTGAGAATCGTAGGTGTGGTGACGTACATTTCCATTACTGTCGATGTATTCGTCATTAACAGAGGCAGAGTCAATGAGTGCCTGCAATTTCTTGGTGAAAAGACTATCAACCATTGAATTGAGTATTGCATGGCGCAATTTATCTTCCAGATTCTCAGCGAGTTTGTCACTGCTGTTGCTCATAGTCGCCATCAAGTCAGCCCATTCATTCTTTACGGTGTCAAGTTTCCAACCCGTCATCTTCTCTTTCATCTTGTCAATGATCTCTGCCTCCTTATCGCCATAGGCAATGACTTTTTCCAAGTGCTCCCTGAAATCACCGTCCATGTTCGCCCAAAGTCCGACATAGTTTTCTTTAATCCAGAGCAATTGTTCTCCAGTCATTTCGAGCATATCTTCCATGCTGTTGAATTGAACACCGCCAAGACTACGGGAGATTTCGCCTGCGACATCACGCCAATTCGTGCCTCTATAGTCATAGCTGCCCTGCCACATACGATAACCAATGCTATGAGACCCCATAGAAGCACCAGCCGAAAGACGCTTCCAAGCAAGGATTGTTGACGCTTCCATTTCTGCCCTCATAATAGCAAGGGCTTCAGCACCTGCCTGCTGAGCTTCAACACCCCATTTCTGGTTGAGGTATTCCTTCTTTTTTTCAATCAGGGAATCCCAAACCTGAACCAGTTGATCATATTGGGCTTTAGCCTTATTGTAGTAGTGATAGCCATCGCCAAAAACATCGTCTTTGAGAAAATCAAAAGCATCACCCTGACCGAATATGCCACCAAAAATGTTTCCGACTCCGGCAAGAATACCACCAACGGCATGAGCCACACCGTCAAGGATATTGCCAAGGAAATTATCTATTCCCATTTCACCAATGCCATCAAGCAAAGCGAAAATTGCAGCAATCAAAGCACCAATGCCTTCACCAGTCTCACTAAGAGCCGATACAACCGTACCAATAACATTACCAACATCCGAAAGCGTTGCCTCATTGGATTTGCCTAATGATACAAGAGCCTGCGAGATCTTGGCAATCTTCTGCATTGTATTGATCTGACTGTTACTAACATTGCCCTGAGCCTGAACAACATTATTCTTTGCCTGATTGACGCGCTGCTTTGCATCCTGAGCCTGAGCGGAGGTTTTGCCATACTTTGAAACGGCTTCCTGATACTCCTTTTCTGCCTCAGTCAGTTCCTTAGTGGCTTTCTTGTAAGCCTCGATATTCTCAGCAAGACCGCTGAACAATCCGCTCTTGTCGGCAATGGCACGGTCAAGTTCTGACATAGCAGACTCAACTTCTTTCAGAGCCTTAACGTCCATCTTGCTACGATTGAGACGAATGTACTCAGAGAGATTCTTTCTAACGTCAACCAGAACCTTCTTTGTATAAGTCTTCAGGTTGCCAAAGACTACCTCCCAATTGACATTCTCCTTTAACTCATCAAGTTTCACCTGAGCCATTTCTGCCTGCTCTGCCTTATTAATGGCATATTTGGCACGATCACCCTTAGAATCCTTACGCATCTGCTCATATCTCTGCCGGATAGAAGCAATCTTTTCCTCATAAGTGAGGTTAGATTTGATGGCGTTTGCAGATTCCTCCAAAGACTTCTGGTAGTTGCCGCGAACCATGTCAGAGATCTTTTCCCATAGCTTGAAAAGTTCCTCTCCATTATTGAAGTTAGCCTTGAACCAGTCCTGAGCTGTCTGTTTGTCAGCCTCCCAATCCACGATGTTGCCTTTTTCGCCCATCTTCTCGCGCAAAGTATCGGCAAGGATTCTGGCTTCATCATTCCAAAGCATACCGTCAACAAAGGCAGACATGGCAAATTCCTTACTGCCAGTATCATTTAATAGTGTGCGGTAAAGGCTTATTTTGTCGGTAACATCTGAGATATAACGCTCAATTGCATTTATCTTTCGGTCTATTATCTCCTTGGCCGAATCAAGATCGGTATCGGCAATGAGTTTGTCAATGCTAATGCCAAACTTCTTACGGTCTTCAGTATTGAGTTTCAATGAATTCTTAATCTCATTGAGAGTCCCCTTGAAATTGTCAACAATCTCTTTGCCCCTGCCCTTGGTAGAAGGGAAGAGATCTTCGAGAATGTTGATTGCACGTTCCTTACCATAGGTATCACGGTATTTCTTGTATTCGTTAAGGAAAGACTTCACTTCTTCGAGACGGGTACGCGCCTCTTTCAGTTTCTTATCCTCAGCGGACTTACTGCCAGAACGCTTTTCCTTTGCAGCAGGCAAACCGAACTCAGTGAGGAAATCACGCGCAACCTTGTTTTGTGGAGCCGCTGACTTGTAATCTGCTGCCTGTTTCTTACCCCAAGGCGTGCGCAAGCCCAATGGAAGATCATCGGGAATGTTTGATAGGTCAACGCCAAATCTAAGAAGGATTGGCTTGGTCTGGTCTATCACTTCCTGTGTGTCCTTTATGCTGTTATGCACTAACTTGATAATATCATCACGGGACATTTCAGGCTTGATCTTGATAGTGGAATTATGCTTGTCAAGCCAATCCTGCATCTGCTGTTGCCACTCGTTAAGTTCCTTCTTTGCCTCAACTGTCTCAACACCGATCTTTATTCCCCAACGCTTTTCAAACTTCTCAGAAATAACGTCAATGATATTGTTCCATTCCGGGTGTTTTTCAATCCACTCACGGGTCTGCTTCAGCAGATTGCCGACTTGCTCCTTACTCAGTTCCTTACCATTGTTGCCGAAGTCGTAGCCGAATTTCTTCATACGCTCCTCAACACCGACAAAGAACTTATCCAATTCATCCATGGCCTCCTTTCGCTGTGTCTCAACATTGTGGAGGGTGTTGTAACCTATAACACCGCCATAGTCAGCACCATTGAAGCGTAACTGACGTTTGAAGTTCTCAAACAGATTAGACCAATTGCCCTGATTTTCCAGGAGCCACTTCACCCGTTCTGCATCCGACTTCAATTCACCAGAAACAGCGGCAAAGACTGGCTCCATTTCCTTCACAGCGTCAAGTGCCCTCTTAACGGCAATCTGATTATTTGCCGTGAATTCCGTAATGCTGTCCTCATAGTTCTTAACGGCATTGGCATACTGAGTGAGGTCTGTCTCTACGCTATCATCGAACCAACCGCCATCACTATACTTTACGCCAAATTCGAAAGAGTCTGCCGTTTTCTCCATTTCCCTATATGTTCCAAGGGTTTCTTCCATCTTCTCACGAAGGTATTGGTATTGCTCTGCAAGGCTTTTGACTTTACCGTTCTCATCAGCGGCAAAGGCAGAAGTCATAACCTCACCAGCATTAACGGCATAATTCTTCAGCGTCTCAGTCATGGCATCAATTCCCTGCTTCAACTGCGATTCCGTCATTTCCGCATTGAACGGGTCAATATTATCCATTCTGGTTTTGAGATTTCTCAGAGCCTCAGAACTTTCGAGGGCATAGGTTTTGGTAAGTTCCTTTGCCCGTTCCATTTCCTGATTGTGACGTTGCCAGAGATATACCAATCCCTCAATGGCTGCAAAGCCCATAGTAGCAGGACTGAATACGAATCTGCCAAGGCTTGCCAGACTACGCCACAGACCACGAAGAGCAAGAGAGAAACGCCCGGTAGTGGCAATGGCACGGAGTTGAGCCATAGAGTATTTGCTTGTGGCAATGGCATTACGTCCCAAGTAACGCTCCTGAGCCGCAAGTTCATGGTTGAGGGCAAGGGTAGCCGCTTTCTGCAAGCCATACAAACCTACAGCAGTAGCACCAAGCGGGAGCAAAATGCGCCAGTTCCGTGAAAGCTCTGTCAGCATGACTGCAAGATCCTTCAAGCCATCGCCCACACTGCTTTCTGCCATTTCGCTATACATGATCTGGAATGAGTCACGGAGATTTTTGAACTTTGCATTAAGAGCCTCAGACATGGTTTCTTGAGCATTATAGAACATTCCCGATTTGTCTGTAAGTTCTTGCAGAACCTCCACAACCTGATCATAGCCGATTTCCTTCTTTGAAACCATCTTGCGAATCTCCTTAGTTGTGACACCAAGTTTCTCGGAGAGTTTTGCAAGCAACGGGATATTGCCCATGCTGAACTGACGCAAGGTATAGCCCGAAAGCGCACCCTCAGACCTCACATGACCCAGAGCCAAAGCCAAACGGCTTACCTCTGTGCCAGTTGCAGCCGAAATGTCGGCAAGCCGCTTTGTCATGTCGAAGAGTTCATGGTATTCAAAGCCGTAGGCACTGAGCTGCTTTGTCATCTGGTCTATCTCAGTGACACCAAACGGGGATTGGATAGCCAGACCCTTCACGCGCGTAAAGAGGGCATTTGCCTGAGCCGCATCACCAAGAATTGCTTGAATGCTTAGACGCTGTTGTTCCAACTGACCTCCCTGCTCAATGATATTGTCAAGGAATGACTTTGCAGCCCAAAGGCTGATATACTGCTGTGCCATCGTTCTGAGATCCTGCATGACCTGAGACTGACGGGACAATTCAGAAGTTGCAGAACTTACGGCATGGGAGTATTGCGATTCAGCACCCGCTGCCCTTTGCTTCTCGCTGATGTTACGACTGAGTTCACGGGTATTCTCGGAAATCCTTGCAGTAAAAGAGCGATAATCACCCTCGGCTTTGAGATCAAAGGCACTGACTTTGCCACCGCCAATCCTGCCGCCATTATCTATAATCTGACGGTATTTAGACAGATAGCCCTCCATTTCCTGAATCAGATTCTTCATCTTTGTGGTGTCAATGCCAAGACCACTTGCCTTTTGCTCCATTTCATGCAACCGGGTAATACGATTCTCCAACTGAGAAACCTGATAAACCGCCTCCTGAACCGATTTGGGGTCAATGATAACAGAAGCAGAACTGCCACCACTTGCCTTCTGAGACATCGAGCGGGTCTGGACGTTATAAAGTTGGGCATAGGTGCTTGCAACAGAGCGCAGGGTCTCAGCATAGCCCATCCACTGACGGCTCAAAGCCTCTACCTTCTCAGAATCTTTCCAAAGGTTACTGTCCTTGCTCATACGCTCGAACTCACTGAAAAGACGCTTGTAGTCATTGACAATCCAACCGTATGGCGTATCGTCTATGCCCTTTGTGACCACCTTTGAGCGGAGTTCCTGCATCTGCCTTACAGCCTGCATCATGTATTCGAGATTGGAGCGCATTCGGTCTGCATTCTCCTTTATCTTATCTGATGATACCATAGGTATAGGCTTGCTATCACCAATCTTGTCAAATCGCTGACGTACCTGGTATAGCATATCCATACTTTTGATAAGATCATTGACAGACTTTGCAGAAGCCTTGACCTGATTCATCTTGCCAATTAGCTGCTCATCGCCGAACATGATTGAAGCCAAACCGCCACGACTCCCTATGATGGGGTTCTTCTCAGCATCGAGTAGTGCCTGACGATATTCCTTCAGCCACTTAACCATGCCACTCGAACCGATCTTCTGACTAAACGGGTTATCACCAAATAGAGGATGCCGCTCAATCTTGGAAATGGCAGAATCCACTTCCTTCAGGATGGTATGTATCTTGTCGATACTGGAGGCACGGATGCTTTCACTGCCCTTGCCCATAGAACGCATCCTCTGATCAACCTGACCAAGTATCTTTTCCGTCTCCTTGGCCATGGATTGTATCTGCTTGTTGCTCTCACCGAAGACAACGCCCATAGAGCGTAGCTTGTCCTGTAAGCCCTCTATCTCCACACGGAGTTTCACGGGATTGTCCTTCACCCACTTTTCGAGGTCTTTCTTATAGGCATCAAGACTCTTGCGTATATCCTTGATTCCTATCTCAAACATTAATTTGTTTAATTCACTCATATTGCTGTACTTTTTATATTTATGCACCGCAAAGATAGAGTAAATTTGTTTACATTATGATGCAGATAAATAAAATCTTTGAATTAAGGTGTGGAAAATGAAAAAGAATATCCTCTACTGATTTCACAACCAATAGAGGACAAAAAATAACGTGTTTGTCTTTAATTAACGCTGAATGGGTGCAAAATTAAACAATATGTTCAAATAAACCAAAAATATTTTACACAAATTTGTCGGATAATGAAAATTTTTGCATATCTTTGCAGGCAAATGGCAAGAATTTGTCGAGAAGACGGAAATCAAGCCATTTCTCAGAAAAGAAAGCTAATAAGCCAAGGATAACTGATACCGATTAAGGATCAGCAAAAGTCCCGGAAAATCCGGGCATTTAAAGCGTTTCGTTTGCTTCGAGACCCGAAGGAAAGAATACACATGTGAAGCCGCTACCGTTGTGAGAGCGTAAAAGCGACTATCTATCAATTAGACCGTTAAGGATTGGCTCTGCCAAAACCCTGACGGCCTTTTTTGCGCCTTTTTAGTTTGAATGCTTGGACGAAAACAAGATATTCTCTACTTTTGCAGCGTTGATTGTATCAGAATGGGAGGGATAAGATGCCGATAGGGTCTGCCCTCCTTTTGTTTTGCCAGGAACCAAATGTACGAAGTTGCGGAATACTCAAAATAGCAGGATCACCTTCGTCTTTGACAAAACAAGACACGGAACACGACTTTCCCACATTGCCCACACCACCATAAAAACAGAGCTCATACGGTATAATGACTCAAAGGTAATGTAACCAATAAACTCAGGGCTGCTTGTATAAGTTTCAATAAGCAGGATGCAAACATAACGTCTTTGCCATTTCCACATATAATCGACTCCTAATCCGTTCTGTACCATCAATGCTCTCAGGCAACTATCTAATGAAACAAGGAATATCCAAGAATCAGTCTCGATTGATTGACAGAACATTTGCTCTACTATCTTTTGGACTGCCAATGTCAAAATTCGCTTTGCTTATTGGTGTTTCAGGCTTTAATAGTACATGATGCAAAACTCGGATAAAAAAGGGGACACCGATTGACTCAGCGACCCCTCCAAAGGTGGGAAATGTGAAATGGTTGGGCAAAGATAAGAATATTCCTTCAATAGAAAAAGGAATCCTAAAATAATTCACATACATTAACTAAACACAAAAGTAAGCGGACTTTACAAAATGAAAAAATAAAAAATTAAAATAAAAAATTCAGATGTGAAGTCAATACGGGCTTTTTGTCTATTCAAAGGGGGGCTCCCCTCCCCGTGACTATATGTAACAAATTTTATCTATATACATGCTAAAACGCACTGAATATCAATATTTTATGCAAAGATATAACGTACTAAGCACACTTTTAGACAGATTAATAAAACATCTTTACAAATACTTGTTAAATGTTGCAAATTTCAGTAAATTACAATTAATTTCTTATGCTCGTTATATGTTACATTATAATAATAATATTATATTTGCAGCGTCCAAGGGACATTAACACTATAACACTATAAAGTATGTACAAAAATTCTAAAGACATGAACGTTCGCAGGAATGCGGATAGCGGAAAACGACTTTTTGATTTGTGGTTTTCTGCAAATTACGACAAATTGCATAAGCGGTGTATTTCAACAAATCTATTTGGGGAAATATACAACACCACTTACGAAGACATTTTTCACGATGCTTATTTAGTTGCTCGTGACTCTGTTACGACTGAAGACGAAGAAATCTTTCTTCACGTCTTTCTGGCTTCATTTAAAAGACAAAGTAAACACATCTACAAAGCAGAACAAAAAGAAATCAGACCTACAGATTTATTTTGGGCTTTCCTGAAGACTGACGAAGAGTTAGAACCGCTTGAAATTGAGGAAAAGCTCTTGAAGCGCGAAAAGTTTGTAAATCAGATA
Source organism: uncultured Prevotella sp. (assembly GCA_900314995.1). Taxonomy (GTDB): domain Bacteria; phylum Bacteroidota; class Bacteroidia; order Bacteroidales; family Bacteroidaceae; genus Prevotella. The sequence continues at coordinate 37,831 of OMXK01000024.1, read as the reverse complement.
AAGAACCATGCGAAAACATGGTTTAAACCTGAAGACTACGAAATCTTTAATCTTTATTTTGTTCACTCTTTCACGCTTGAAAATGTAGCCGTAGCACTTGGCAAATCTATTACCCATATTTGGGGACGTGTACACTATACACAAAAAGCACTTTGTAACAAATTCCAAACCATTTAAAATATTACGATTATGAAATTACAGGTATTCGACAAAAACAATTCTACAAGTAAAGCAGGAAGACCAAAGTATAAAACAATATCTTTCTATAAAAGAGACAAAACTTTCTCGCTTTCAAGTTTAGTCGTGTCAGATCTTGACATTAGTCTTGATCATAAAGTCTTGATCGCTAAAGATGAAGATTCAAAAAATCAGTATTATATAAGTTTCTCAAAAGAGCATAACAACGGCTTTAAATTGCGTCAAAAGAAAAGTGGCGGATATAATAAAGAGCATATAACAGTTATTTGCTCATGCCGTGACGTTGTGGATTGCATTCTAAACGATTTCAAAGCAGAGAAAAGCGCGACTTTCTTACTTAGTGAAAAACCAAAGCAAATTGACGGGCTTTTCTGGTATGCTATTATTCCAAATCCGATTAAGAAAATATAATTCGATTATGAAATATAACAGATTTTTAAACGCATGGAATGAACTTGCAGACGAAGACAAGATTAATTGTTTCAATGAATATGCAAGGGAACATAACGCAGACGAAGAACTATTTTATTTTGATGAAGATTTCTTTAATACTTTCTTCTCTAATCCCTTAGACGCTGTTAGGGCTTGTTTCTTTGGTAATATTGAATCCTGGAACGATGAATATATTAAATTTAATGGTTATACCAATTTAGAAAGTCTTTCCAAATATCAAGCAGCAGCGCACGCAGACGATTACACGGAAGAAATATTTAAATACCCTGAAATCTGGCTGCAATATATTGAAGAAGACGAAGAAGAAGACGAAGAAGACGAAGAAGATAAAAGCCTTTGATTCTGTTAAATCAGAACTCAGGAACAAATAATAAATTATCCGTTTCGGGTGCAATGCTGCAAAATGTATTGCACCCGTTTTTTTGTTCCCCAATCACAAAAGCCAATTTTAAGCCGTTTTAAGCCGTTTTTAATTCTTTAGGCTTGTAATTACCCAACCAAACCACAAAAACACGTCACAGAACACGAAAAACACGTTTTTTGGATATTGTCGGCACTCTTTTATAAATAGTTCTTTTGTTTTGATGTCGAAAACGTTTGTTTTGTCTTCAATTTTGAAGCCAACACGAAAAAGAAAAGCCAATGTAAATAATTATTTGTGTCTCTTCATGTTTTTACGATTGGCAAATAATAAAGCCCATCAATCTGTAATTTCTTTTTTGCCATTAAGTCGAAGCTCAGCCCTAATTTTGTACTGCCACCAGATCTATCCGCATGAACAGGCGCAATGACAAGGATATTTTCGCCTAAAGAATTTCCCATACTCATAGCATGGGCGTTACATGGTTTTTCATCAAAATGGTTTTTCCGTGACAAGATCCTGCTGTTTGGAATGGCATTTTGCACGATCTACAATCATGGAGAGTGAGGAAGGTTTTGCCGGATATGGATTTTGAGAGGTATGGTTGCAGTTATTCCTTCATCTGGTTTCAATGATTGGAGATTGGAGAATCATCAATCATGGTGCTACCAATCATCCTTTTGCCATCATAGCTACCGATTTGTTTGTTGATGAAGAAAGAACCTATCTTAATCGGACAAACACGACCTTGATTTCATGCCCTGCCATCAACAATACAATAGTCACACGGCAAAACATCATTGCAGCCATTAGGATAGGCCATGGGCAAAACATCATTCTTCAGTGGCATGGCATCGAGAGAAAGCATGTCAATACGATAAAGGAGATACAAAGAAGGTACAAAAACAGCCTTTAGAACTTTGAAAAGCACCACAAGCGACTGATTATCAGCACATTTTAAAAATATGCGTTAGTGGGACACCAATTAAATTCGGCTTTTTACGCTTGTTTTGGTCTATCTGTTGGGGTTTCGCCATCATTCCCCATGCCGCTACCCAGAGCCGCTTTCTCCACCCCCAGGAGCCGATAATTATTATTTCGATAAACTAATCAGCACTCATTTGAAGCGATTTCAGGCACAAAGAAGCTATCTTTACTCTTATTGCACCCTTTATTGAAGCCTATTCTGTCATAGCATCGTTATTCGCATTAAGAATCTTACGCCCTTCTTTGATTTTATTTTGACATTACGCCCAAATCAAAGCCCGGCGACACCATAAACAGACAATTGAACAGTTATTTCACACAACCAGATTAATTTGAAAATTTGCGGAATAGATGTCGAAAGTCCTTCTTTTCCAGCCTTTGTTTTTCTTAATGCGCGCGCATATATGACTTTGCTTTCTTTTTCGGCATTGAGTACGTTATTATGGCATAGAGTACGACAAATAAGGATTTTGCATAAGACATGGGAAGTACGAATAATCGGAAGTACGATAATTCCTGAGTACGATAAATCGGGAGTACGATAATTAATTCGGGAGTACGATATTGTTTACATAGTGGGAAAATTTTTCAGGATTTTCGACAAAGGCATAATCATCATGATAGAGTCGAGTATGTTTGTCGTAAGGATCTGCTTCAGCATTACGTCCATCATGACTATATGCCTTATCTGGAGTACGGGATTATGTGAGAGTCAAACCAAATTCAAAATTGGTTCAAAAATTCCATTTCTTAATGTAGGTGTGAATAAGGTGTGAAAAAGGCGGGCTGATCTCCATGCTATTCAGCCTACATCCCCGAAGGCTTATCCGTAGAATTTACTTCTGAGTAGTTCCACCTGTTCGTGGATGAATTTAATAGCTGCTCCATAGCTTCGGGGCTGAAAGAAAAAATCGCGTTCCATTTTGGCAAAAATGGTAGTATATTTTATTATTTTTATATTCTTTTATCTCTCTATGTTATTTTATCTCTCTATGTTATTTTATATATACGTAGTATATAGGTCACGCTTTTGGGTGTCACGCTTTTGGGTGTCACGCTTTTGGGTGTCACGCTTTTGGGTGTCACGCTTTTGGGAGGTTGTTTTCGTGGTATGCCTGATATTTTGAAAGTACGATAAACACTGGTGTTTCGGATTGTTTTTTAACTAAGAATATCCATCGAAAAACTACAACTCAAAGCACATTTTTCGCATTTTTCGAAAAACCTCTCAGAAAGCCTTTGTATAAAGGGGTTTCAGAAGATTTTCGGGTCTTCATGTTTTACACGAAAAACGCACATTATGAAAACAGCATCGAAAACGCTCGAATCCCCTCTGTTTATCGGCATTTCAGAAGATTGCGCTTCAATAACTTAAATACACGAAAAAACCACAACTCAAAACACAGCAGTTTCGTGGGCAAAAGGGTGTCTGTTTTCTGGCTACGACACAACAGTTGCATTGAGGTGCGAATCATCATCATACAGCATGTTTTTCCATGCCTCTGAGTACCATTAACGTTTCTGCAAAGACGGTTGAGAGTACGCTATATGATAACTCAGTATAAATAAAGTACGGAAATGCTTCCTCTGTTCTGCCAAATGTTATTGAAAAATCATTCCTAAGTCAGAATCCTTAATCTGCTAACGAAATCGCTTGAGTCGATTCATTTCATCATTTGAGTCGATTCAATTCATCGTTTGAGTCAACAGAACTATTTTAGGGCTATTAGGAAAGAACTTCTGACGATAGGAAAAAATTCACCAAGAATAGAGAAGCTGAATTGGGAAAGCCCATGAGACCTTTTTGAAAAGGCATGGGCTGTTATTCTGTATTTTGGGGTTCTGGAGATAGAAGATCCCTTCCTGAAGCAGAGGATGGTATTTCCTTAAAAGGAATCTGCTTCGTCGCATTCTGGACTTTTGAGGTTGTAGGCGAAACGGTCTTCTTTGGCTTTGGCAGATCTTCAGCTGTCCCTACTTGCTTTCTGCATTTCATTTTCTTGCGTTTGCGCTCCAATCTCTTTCTGTTTCTCGCTGACTCTTTTTTGTTGGCTACAACCAAATCATTAATGGCACTAAAGAAGTCCATCTTCGACAAATCCCTGCTGAAAGAAAAGAAATAGCCGTATCTGGGTTTCCCCGCCATTACCTCGATATACTTTATATAGCCTTCACGAAGTCTGCCGACAAGTCTTCTGAAATTCTCCTTATCAGAATATTTCCTGAATATTCTAAGTAAAGACGGAGAATCAATGTTACTGCCATCATCCTCAATGTTATTGGGACTGACGTACCCCATCATTCTTGCCAGCACAAGCGATTTCTCAGCTCGCCCCACCTTATTACGCCCAAGGATAGACTTGAAAGCAAGATAGCCGACAAGCAGTTCTATGTCCTCGTTTGTGAGGTTGTCGCCTTTATCAATCAGTTTTGTGAAGTTGTCAAGTTTTGCATAGGCGAATACCCGACAGGAATCATGTTCTTGATACCATTCATGTCTTTGAAGAATGGAATCGGTATTAGTCACCTGAATTCCAAGCATTTCTGCACATTGCCTAATGCAATAGAAATCCTTTGCCAATTTGTATATATTCGGGTTGCTATTAAACAATCGGCATAGTGTTTCGATAAGTTCACCAAATAGAGAAGAAGACGGATTGAATTCATTACCTGCTTTGGAGAATCCCCGATATTCATTTTCCGTCAATTCATTGTCACTATCATTATCATAACAATCAAGGATTTCTTCAAGTTGACTTGGGATGCTTGCTCTACGCTTGTTTGGATCCTGGCACATATAGGTATAAAGCAACTGCCTTGCCATGTTTTCAGGGCTGCAATCAAATTTTGCTGTATTATAAATACCATACAGCAATACGTCAATAAGCCCACTTCTGCCATTATACAGCAGCGGGATCATAGAAACAGGTATCTTGATATACGAGAACTTTTCCATTACCGAAAATACGGAACAGCCAAAGTCGTTAGAGATACTTTATAAACTCACCTCGGTTTTCTGCTTCTATTACTTCAGAAAGACGGAAAAGGACTCTACCGTTTTCTTTCTTAATCGGTACGAGACTGCTCTTCTTTAATTTCAGATCGAGACCAAAATACGAGTAACCCAATTTCTTTGCGAGCTGCTGTTTGTTGATGTACTCAACTCCATTGATGGAGATAGTTTTGAAATCATTTTTTTTGTTAGCCATAATTCTAAAATTTAAAATTCACTGCAAAAATAGTCCTATCATTTTATCGTTGCAATAGTTCAGGACTAAAATCTATCAATTTTTACTCAAAAAACTCCCAATGTCATACCAACAATTGTCATGGAACAAGAAAATTTACACATGAAAAATCCCGCCATTGCTGACGGGATCCGGAGAAACAATGTTCAATTATAAACTTATCTCAGTACATTTAACTCTTACTGCAAAACACGTTCCCCCGTTTTCTGAGGGCCACTCTTACCTATGCCAAGTCGAGTGTCATTTATGAGCCATAGGTTCTCACCTTCATAGCTGCTTTCGAAAATGAGACCAAGACGCTCTGACAAATGAAAAGCCCAATCACTGACCAGAGCCATGTAGGTATTACTGAGCTTTATCTTGCACGTCAGACAGATGTACCCACCAAGCAACTCGCGCATTTCATTTTTGGTATATGCGAGTTTTTCCTTGAAGTAACAATCCTCAGTAACCGCACGTAGAGCCATCTTTATATCCTTTTCCGTAAACAGGATTCGAAGTGAAAACGAATCTGAATCTTTGCTTCTTTTACCAATTTCCCGAAACTTCATAACTTCATATAAGATTTGAAAATGACAATAATATCTGTAACTTCTCGCATCGTGTCCTGACACCATAGAACTTCAGCCCGCTATAGCTTTCCAACAGAAGAATCAATCCGTATAGTACGGATTTGCTGTCAGTCTCTACTGCCAGAAACTCCACATCATTTGCCTCATCGTATTCAACTTCGCCTGAAACGATTATGTGATAGTCACGGACTTTATCTGTATCTTTAGCCCAATTCTTCAGTTTCTTGATGGTTTCTTTCTTATTCATGCCTTATTACCTTTATGCTCATTAAAATTCTTTAGTTCACGGTCAAAACTGGCTTTCATCATAGCACCGTAGCTGTCCCGTGATATAACTGGAGAGGGATCTATGCTGTAATCATTATCAGCAGAGGGAGTACGTTCTGGCTTAGTAACAACATCGTTCGAGTCCTTACAAGCATGGCTTGGCAAGTGCTGAATATCCGGATTGTTGGCCATGGGAGGTGAACCAGGCTTTGTAACCCTGCCAATGTCACATGACTCTATAATCCTTGATCCGTTCTTTCCTACTACTATTCCCATAGTCCCAAATAATCAGAACTCATATTGCCTGCCTTCACTCATACAAAGACTCTTAGCACGCGCCATGTCTCTTTCTGTGTCACGGCACTTAACATAACCACCTTGGAGTTTCAGGAAATTGCCAGAAGCCCAAACCTCGGCAAAGAACTGAGGTGAAGAGGTCTTTGGCAAGAACTCGCCAAGACTGAAAGAATAAATGCCATTCTCTGCCTCGAAGTCACGCAGTTCCTTCAAAGCATGTTTGAGGGCACAGAAGCGGTTGAAGTGTTCCTGAGCCAAAGCAGGCACTTCTATTTTGCCGAAATCAGCCGAAACCTCTTCAAAGTTAGCTAAAGACACGGTATCATCGTTGTTGATAACAACTTTGGCATCTGGGTATGCTTCAAAGAAAGAGGAAATGCTTGTTACATAAGGTTGGGCTGTTACACCGATACCATCCCATTTCTCCATTAGTTCTGCCTTATCGCCTTGCGGCAATGGCAATTTCTTAATGCCCTTCTGTCTCCGCTCAATCTCACCAGAAAGCCAGTCCTGATTGATTTCATTGATGTTCTGGGGAAGTGCATAACGAAGATCTGGCATTCCACGAAGTGCATTATAGGCATTGCTCATTTCAATAGCCAAACCGCTAAGTTTGGCTTCATTGTCTCTCTTTCGTTGGCTGTTGACTACGAAAGAAGGCAGAGTAGGAGTCTTGTATTCATTTGTCAATTTTTCCATCGCAATTTCTTTTTAAATTAATAAACCATAGATATGATTAAGAACCAATCTGTAAGAAAGTCCTGCCAAGGCTTTCGGCATATTGGAGGCTTCTGACATAGCCAGTTGTCGCTCTCTGATATTGTATCCACTCCGCATATTCCACGGTGTAGGCTACAACGATGTCGAAAAGGTTGGAACCAGAAGGAATATATTCAGAGAAAAATTCACGGGCATCATCCTTGCCCCATCCCCCATCAGTCTTGATTTTCGGCAAATAGGCTGACTTCTCCCCATCATAGTCAGGGTTGAAGAAAACCCTACGCCTTATCCTCAGATTCATCTTGGGCCTGATTGCTTCTGGCACAAGGTCTGAGGCATAGTAGGCGATCACGGGTTTTCTTTCACGGTAAAGGCAAACGACAATACTATTAAGGAGGTTTCCAGTGAAGTTATGGGCTCCTGGATTCTGCTGCCGGGCTGTGATAGCCTCCTGAAGCAGTTTCCAACAATACTTCTTCAACTCAGTCTCAGCAGTATCAATGATCTGCTTTTCGAATGACTTGAAAGCCTCGTCTATCACCTTCTTGTTTTTTGCCATATCCTCAGTTCCTTAAAACAGAGACTCATTCCCGTAACCTACTTTGCCATTCAGTCTATCAATTATCCCTTGTAAACGTTGGCTTGGAATGGCTACGTTCTCTATTGATTTCTTATTCCTGCGCTTTTTTCGGATCATTTCCTTAAACGCAATTTTCTTATCAATGCGTTCTGAAATTAATTTCCTACCGTTTAAGAGTTGAATTGTCATATCTCGATAATTAGAGATCCTTTCCCACAATTACCTCGCTAACCATTCAGGGTTTTAAGTAACTGCTTGGTCTGAGTAGTACCGTATTTCTCATTCCACAGCTCTCGCTCACGATTCTGGCGAATCATGGCTTCACGCGGATCAGTCTTGCCGATATTCTCAGACTCCAGAACCTTATTTCCAACTACAATTCCCATACTCAAACCTCCTATTTCAGACCTTGTTTAAGGGAATTGATACGCTCCTGATTCTCCTTGTCGATCTTGTTCTTGTCTTCGAGATACTTGCGTACCTCTTCGTCAATGTCCCCACTGCCAACGTCTTCAAGTTTTTTCTTCAGGCTGTCACGTTCCTCACGCATGGTCTTCAACTCCTGCTGAAGACTCTCGATTGTTGCTTCATATTCTGCTGTAGTCATAACAATAAAAATTTAAAAAGTGAAACATAAATTTGCTGCAAAGATAGTAAATAAATTTTACCATTCAAAGAGTTGCCTATAAAAAGTTTTCCTTTTTACATCAAAAAAGGGAAAAAACAGCATAAATAATGGTGAGCAATCACCGATCACTCACCATTCCGTTATTACAGATTCTAAACTAACCTTGCGCCTCTGCCTGCATTTCTACCCTTTGGATAGCCATGGACAAGGCAGCAATCACTTGGCATGAGATTATCGGGTAGGGAACTCCGATAATCAATAATTTTCCCATCTTTTGTAATAAGTGCCATGACAAAACATTATATAATTATACATATTTGGAACGGTGCAAATGTAATAAAAATATTCGTATTTATATGGTGTTTCTGTTGAAATCTACAAATAGAACAAATAAAACGGGCAGCCTCAACAGACTGCCCAAAGTGTAGATAATGAAAGACGGGATGGAAACTAAACTTTACAACAAACTCAACAAACACCCATCAATCAAGTTCTACAGTTCAACAAAATGATAAAAATTGGATAATCATCCCTGAGATCCTTTCTTTTCACATAAGAGAATACGATTCACAAGCTCTGCTGCATTGCTTATCTGCATTGCCTTGACATCATCGCTCATACCAATGAAAAACTCTTTTATATTCAAGAGGGCATCATTCAATTCCGAAATGGATTCTTTCGTCTCGCCATCCATCCAATCCGCAACGGCTTTCCCATACTTTTGTTGAAGTGAATTGCCTTCTTCGATTTCTGCATAATGGACGGTATCAAGCAGGACGTTGTAATGCCCAAGTAGTGAATGCAAGGTAAAGGCTTCTTCCTTATCAATTCCATCACATTCATGTACGACTGTGAAAGAATCGGCTATTGAACACTTCTCGACCATATAATTATCTTCATTACGCGCATTCTCTACTGCGAGCATATTTTCTTTTTCTGTAACAATTATCTTCATTTCCATTACTAAATAGTGTTATTGTTCTTTTTCTCTGCCAGGTACCGCTCAAATTCATCAATGATAGTAGTTGCATTGAACTTTAACCTCGACGATTGAGATTTTCCAGTCTTTACATAAGAGAATCTTGGCTTTCCGTCCTTATCGTCTTTAATATGATATAGCTGCCATACCGAAATACCAAGAATATTTGCTGCTTTTGCGGGAGATACAAGGCGCGGTTTCACTTGCAAAGTCCCTCCCCATGCCTTACCAAGTTTCTTTAATAATCGGTCATCGTCCAATAGCAATTCATAGAAAGATCTGGCTATCATCATTGCATCTGCTTGACACATCATAGTCTGTAGGGAATTAAATAAATGGTTTGAATATAACAATATAGCCATGAGTAACTACACCACAGCCTTCATTTTTCCAAGCCGCTGAATCACTCTTTCTTCATTCGCTCCTATAACTCCATTAAGGAAAAGAAGCAACTGAGGGAAATCCTGCTCACTTATCAGGATTACATGATCTACACCTCCGACCTCCAGATTGACAGAAGCCACATCTTCACCGGGATTCTTACCAAATTCACCGATAACCTTCAATTCGTGCCTGACGATTGCAAGATCAATCATAGCATCAACCATTTTCTTCTTGACGTACATACTTTTAAGTTTAAATGAATTATTAATGTTACATTCCGGGTGCAAAGATAGTGAAAATAAAAATAGCCTCCAAACTAACATTTAACCTTCTTTATGGGAAAAAGATACATTATATACTAACTTGGATATAATGTAACACTTGCGTCCTTTTGATTTGATTTTCTTAACTTCTCATAGCATAATTTATTAGCCTACGACCTAATATTTCTTCAAAATACTACGCTTTAACACAAAGTTCATCGAATCAGGATTTGGAAGATTCAATTTTTCTTTGTACCTTTGCGCCTGATATAATAACAATTATGGATATAAAGAAAAAGATTCAGCAGCGAGGCATGACCTTGGCACAAGTAGCAGAGAAAATGGGAATAGCTGCTCCGACATTATCTGCCATCTGTTCCAATCGGAATCCAAAGTTTAATTCTTTGGAGAAAATCGCTGACGCGCTCGGCATTTCCGTAAGTGAATTGGTTTCTGATTCTGATCACCAGAGTTCGCCTGCTGAAATCGAATGTCCTTACTGCCATAGGAAAATCATTATCGAAACAAAGATATTGAGTTAAGAAAAAGGCGGTTAGTACATACACCGCCGTTATAGTGTTTTGAGCGGATTGCCCGTGAGGGTAGTCCGCTTTCCAATTATTATTGCGGTTACAGCTCAGACTCAGGAACCAAGAAAGATTTCTTCAGCATCACATCAACTGGCACGCCACTGAATACGACTAAACAACGGGTGTACAATTTGAAATAAAGACATTCTTTGAATGCCAGCGAGCTGCTTTCTGCTGTTATTGATGCCAATCCTAAGTTCCATAAACTCTATCAAATGTATAAATTAGTCGCTTGATGAATGAATATTCACTTGCGAAAGTTCAGTTAATATATTATAAAAGTGACACCACAACAGTCTACATATAAAAAATAATTCTTACCTTTGCATCGGCTTCGAAAGAGTAAGACCGCTAAAGTATTGTAAAGTGAAGTAGAGTGAAGTTCTGTACTGAATTTAACAACTTAAAAAATTTAGAATATGAACGTTCATTTTAATGAGGCTCTAGAAGCCTTAATTCTCTACTTTAAGGAGAATCCCAGCGTGATAGATAACAACGGTGTGTACCATGGTGAAAGAATATGGGTGCAGCCAAGTGAAGCACTTTCTACCATCGGCAGGAAGTATGTTTATCTCAACAACTGCAATGGCCTGATAGCCAAGTACAATATGCAGACTGGAGAGATAATCATCTGAAAATTGAGAGTTCCAAATGGGACTCTTTTTTTGTCAAATCTGATTTTTTGCAACATGTTCTTTCGTTTTTCTTCACTTTTCCGAAAGTTTGGTATCTTTGCGGTATATTCTGCTCTATCTTCGACGTTATAAGATACATGTCAGAACTTGGTCTGGAATACGTTGAAAGAAATAAGCACACCCGTTCCTTTGCCTTCATGCTGAATGATAAAACAGCCAACGAGTCTGAGGCAAAAAAACGGGTGGTATCTAAGACTGATTTCAAGAAATAAGTGAGCGGTCTCAACTACCCTTCTCTATAGCTTTTAGTTTAGATAGGGCATCTATGAAGCCTTTGTATTTCAGCGCATGGGCTTCAAACAACGCATGGTACTTATTAAGATGCAAAAGAACCGCTTCTTTATTATCCGGGTTTGTTTCGTGTTCCTGAACTAAGCGCACATGCTCTTCAAGTAGAACCAGCACTTTCTGAATCTTGCATCTTATAGAATCCAATAACATTACGCCAATATCAGTATAATCAGAATCACCTATTTTACTTCTTAGCGCATCAAAACGTATTATCGTTTCCTCATAACTGAGAAATACGTTCATTTCCTTTTTGGTGGTTAGAGCAAGATCATTGCTCTTTTCCAAATACTCTTTGTAATTCATATATACTATGTACAGTTAAAAATGGGTGTCTTTATTAATCGACACCCAAACCAAATTTATTACTCATTATTCTCTATGTCCTTTTCAGTTATCATTTCTGCAATATTCTTGCAGATACTTAACGTTGCCGACACACCCTTGAAATCCTCAAAAGTAACGGCATTCTCTTCAACACCTAATACACCATGAATATTCCAAAGATGTTCAAGGGCTTTTTTGCAGTATTCCGAAATCATATCTGGTGGGCAAGTGTTTTCCAGATACTCCTTGGCCTTGGAATAGTCATATTCTATCTGATGGGGTATTGTATAGGCAAATTCTATCTTTGTCGGGCTTCCGCTCTTTGTTACGATATTCACACCAATGATTGAAAGATCATCACCAAACAAGTCTGAGAGAATACGTTGCAATTCACCAACAAGGGTTTCGCCTATATTCTCCAAGGCTGTGTTAAATACAATTGCCTGCCTAAGCAACTGATCCTTTTCGACCATATAGACGGATGCAGTTTTACCAAGGTCAGCTGACTCGATGAGGCTTGCAATGAAATTTGAAGCCTTAATCTTTTCGTAAATTTCAGTTGAATTCATAATGCTTTATTTTATTTGGTTGAATAAATCCTGCTGCTGAATGATTTCGCATCCCCATGCTCCTACGCGCCATTGACCGTAGAATTTTGAAATGGGGTTATAGCATTTACCGCTTGTTCCTCCAGTGCGAGGGAAGAAAGTACGCTCCTGGAACCACTCGCAATCAATGCAATGCTTAGTCATTTCCTATTCTTTCGGAATTCCTCAATTGCACTCTCACGATATACTACCCTGCGATTAATGTGCGTTGCCTCGATCTCTCCATTCTTGGTTAGTTTCCACAAAGTAGGCTTAGAAATATTCAGTAGTTCGCACACCTCATCACGGCTATAGTTCTTCTCAGGCTTGGCACTCATACGATCAGCCTCCAAAGCCTTCTGTACTTCATCTGCTACAACAGAGCGAAGCCAAGTCTCGACCAATGGCAGGACTTCCTCACCTATTAAGGATAATAGAGTTTTAGCATTCTGCATCGTTGGCCTCCTTTCTCATTAGCTTGTCTATTTCTGCACGAGCGAACAGAGTCTTATTCCCAATCTTGTGAGTATTTAAAATACCCTCTTTCCTGTATCGGAAAATTGTTGAGCGACTAATATTCAGCAATTTCCCTACCTGAGTGATAGTTAGGAACTCACCTTCAGGGATAGGATCACCGAAAAGTTTGCGTTCGAGTTTTTCGGCATACGCCTTCAACTCTTCTTTACTCATATTTTCAAGTTCCATTAACTTTTTCTTCAGTTCGGAACTATCCAATAACCTTTTTTGTTCTTTAATCATACCATTCACATTTAAAAAAATAATAAAGATTTTGCCACAAAATTAGTACGTTGTGGAACACCATGAAACACCATGGAACTAAAATCTTTGCTTTTTTAGGAAAAAAACTCAGAAAAAATTGGATGGAAACTGAAGAAATCGCGTAAAAAGGTTAATGTTTGGCAAAAGAAGGGGAATGAAAAAGGGAGCCAATTTGACTCCCTCAATAACTCAGGCTTCCTTCTTTAAATCTATCGTCTTAGCCGTAGAATTCATCTTCTCTGCTATTCTGTCGGCTTCCTCAGAGAGTCCGGTTCTAATGTACTTCTCCAAGTTCTTTAGATTAGTATGACCGCTGAAGACAATTAAATCGCGCTCACGTAATCCCAATTTGTGAAGGTTGGTAATTGCCGATCTTCTGGCTGTGTGGCTTGTAATCAATTCCCATTTGTATTTAAGAATATTCCCCCTGCCATCACGCTTGAAAACGGGTTCGCCATCATGCTCAAAGGCATATTGTTTCCTGCGCTTATACTCTACAAGCTCATTCTTTGTCATTGGCTCATTGTTCATGGCTTTCTCACAAAGGCGTAAATATGTACTTTCTGCATCCTTCTCGCGTCGAGTCATTGCAGTTGGATATTCCTGCATCAAAGAAGGTACTGACTTTGCCAACTCTTTGAAAATGTCCTTTAATAAAAGGTTCACGTATTGCAGAGGTACTTCAGGGGATTGATAGTCATAACGCTCTAAGATCTCATAGCATCGCGCATCCAGAATAGGAACTTCAACGTTGCTTCCAGTTTTCTTTTGAGTGAGTTTGAATATTGGAGTGCCTTTGTCTGTCTTGGTAATGTTGTATGGCTTAAACTCAGAATAATCGCTAACACGTTGTGCAGAGAATACACCAATGAAGAAAAGGTCTCTAACTTTGGCTTTAGTACCTTCTAACGGCATCTTATAAAGCGCGTCTAATTCTTCTTCAGTGAGATAGATTTCAGTCTGTTTCTGACCTTTCTTAACAGTGGGAGTCACCCAAGCACTCAAACTGATAGCATTCCTATTCCATCCCTGCGAAGCCGAATATCTGCAAAGGTGTTGAGCTGTTCCCCATAACTTATTAATTGTGGTAGGCATGAGTCCTTTTTTCTCCAAGTACAGACGGAAACGTTGTACCCATTCCGGGGTAATGTCCTCAAATGTAGTTCCTGCTTTGGTATAGTCTTTCAGGTGGTTGAAAAACGTAATCCATCCTGCAATTGTCCCCTCAGTATATTTCCCTTCTCTGCATCGCTTATCGGTAATCACGCCATCCTTTATACCTTTAATATAGTTCTCACAGCAAGGAACAATTTCGTGCATCTTACGCTCCCTTTCCTCACGTTCATGCTGATTAATCTCCTTACGCTTAATTATAGCATCATGGTTAGCTAACTTGGAAAGAGCCTCGACCAATACAGGTTTATCTTCACTGCTCCTTATGCTGCCATCATCAAAAAGGAGGTCAATGGTCTCACTGACTAAATTCATCTTCTTTTTGATTTCGGCTCCAATGCTCCCTTCTTTAGTATAATTGTCCCATAACTTTGCATTGCCGCTTTCATAATATTTGCGCCAATCCGTAATGTTTACTGAAATGCCAGAAGAAAGCACCCAATCAATCTTGGGGTTCTTTCTTTGGATTCTTACATAAAGAGTTGCCTTGCCACTCTGTTTCGTTGTTCTAATTAAGAAATTTGCCATAATAAAATCAATTAAAAATAAACACGCTGCAAAGATACAAAATTTGTATCTACTTTGTATCTACCTTGTAGCTTTTTTGTATCTACTTTAATTAATTTTAACTAATCTCCTTTAATCTCGAATTTTTGTAACTCTCTGATAATTAGCTATTATAGATGTGTACTGACGTTTCTCGAAGTTGCGGCAAAAAATTGATGCCCCACCAGCACATCTGCAAGAGGACGAAAGAGACGATGAGCATCCAGAGAGCAATTCGCTCACGATGGTGTGGAAGGTTACGATAGTGCACATAGACAAGATAGGCCAGCCAGGTGATGGCCGCCCACGTCTCCTTGGGATCCCACGACCAGTAGTGCCCCCATGCCTCCTTGGCCCAGAGAGCACCGAAGAGCATGCCAATGGTAAGGAAGGCGAGGCCTACATAGACGAGATTATCGGTGATGTCTGATTCTTCATCAGCAATGGGCTGATTAGCGTTTTCCGTTGTTTTCTTTTTGATGAAAAGCAGATAGACGGCCATCACCGTAGCTGCACCAAGTACGGCGTATGCAAACATATAGACAATGACGTGAGGGGCGAACCAAGGACTCTGGAGGGCTGGCATCAGCGTCTTGTCGTGAATCTCAGGCTTAAACAGGTTCACGCAGATAAACACCAAGGCAAGAATCGTGGAAAACGTGAGTATCCATTTGTATTTCCATCGCGAATAGACAATGAAACCCGCCAATGGCAGGAAGAACGAATACCAGAGGCGTGTCTCACCCATTGTGCGAAGCGGCGGACGCTCCAGGGAAATCCACATGGAGAGAATAAACGAGAAGAAAACGACCAGTCCGACGATGGTTGCCGTATAGGCAAAACCAGTTTTTTCTTTCCATGCCGCCCATGCTCCTATAGCCCAAAGCAGGATTGCAGCCATTGCAAAATAAATAAATTGCTCCCAGCTCATACGCGTCTCCTCCCTCCAATTACAAACATACAAACCGCTCCCGCCAGCATCATGTAGATGCCCGTATATACCAACGGCAACCAGGGGTCGCTGACGATCTCTAATATAGAAATCTGACTCTTAGCACCCATCTGCGTGTCGTAGCCGTATTGATAGATTTTCCAACCGTCCACCTCGCAGGGCTTGTTCACGTCAACCGTGGTCTCGATGTTCTTGCCCGTCTTGGTCAGGATCTGAATCTCTGAGGCAAAGCGCTTGGGGCTTCCGTCGTCGTAGGTCTCCATAATAAACTTCTTCAGTTCAATGGCTATGGGCATCTCCTTGACAACTCCCTGCTGAGTCAGCGCCCGCCATTCAGGCTCGCCAACGGTGGTTATCATCTTTACGCATTGCATGTCGGCATTGCCAAGCGTGGCTGTAATAAGGGCTATAAAGAGGCCCAAGTGATTCAGTAGGAAAGGAACGTCGCGCTTCCATGAACTCAAGTGCATCAGCCGGCGTAAAATGATGACTCCCAGAATGACCGCTATATACACATAGATGAGCACAAAGGGCCAGAACGACAGCATATTGTTCAGCCAGGTGCCATCTTTCAGCTGGCGGGTGAGTCCCATGATGATGGTCAGCACTACGGCATACACCAATGCCGGTATGGCGGCCTGGTAAGTACTTACGAACTGGAAGGCATACACCCGCTTTCTTAATAAAAATAGGACGGCGATGATTGCCAGGAACCCTACCAATACAATGCCGTTGGCAGGCCAAGCAAACGAATCCCACGCTACATGACCGACGCTCAACTGTAGTGCCAGTCCTGAAATGATAAGACCTCCTCCAATGAGGAAGCCTTCTTTCATATTCCAAGGTTTAGTCCACATATCCAAAGATATTTGCTGCAAAGGTACAACAAAAATCTTAGATTTCAATTAATTTGCCTTTTTTCTTTGCTTCCTCAATCCACTTGGGTTCGATTTCCTGTAGGAAGCGCTGTTTGTTCTCATTCAGTGCCTTCATGTCGAGGCCGATGGCAGCCTGAGCCTTTGCCTTGGTGCTATAGTCAGGCACGGGGATGGCATCAGTATGCCCATGCTTGGCTGCAACGCGGGCAATAAGCAGGCGGGCCTGCTGGGCGTAGTCAACCGAATGAGAGAGTAGGCGCACCACCTCTTGTGGTGCATGGAATGTGGCACCATGAGAGGCGATGGCATAGTCCCAACGCCACTGGCTCTTTCGGAGCAATGCCTGAATGGGAGTCAGCTCAGCCTCGGTAGCACCCTTGTCGATGATAAACTTTGTCTCGAAGTGGGCACGGGCAAGCTCTTGCTCGGCACGGGTGCGCACCTCGTTACACTTCTCCTGGCGCTCATACACATTTTGGCGCAACACCTCTGCATCCTGACGGTGACAGGTCTGGCAGGTGCGGTCAATCTTGGCCAACGGTGATTGTATCTGGTGGTCAGAGAACTTCACGCCGCCCTCCTGCTTATAGGGCATGTGGCAGTCAGCACACGACACGCCGCGCTGGGCATGTATGCCTTGTTGCGACATCTCCCAACCAGGATGCTGGGCCTTCAGAATCTTGGTCTTCGATAGCGGATGGATATAGTCGTAGAAACCAATCTCGTCGTAATAATCCTCAGCAGCCTCGCAGGTCAGCCCCTTGTCGTGCGGGAACACCAGGTAGTTTGCCTTGCCGGGATTCTTCTCGTCGTTAGGCTTGATGAAGTAGTACTCCACATGGCATTGGGCACACACCAGCGAGCGCATCTCCTGATGGGACACATCTTTCACATTCAGACCACGACGGGCAAAAGCTTCGTAGAGGGCGGGGCGGGCAGGACGCAAGTCCATCGTGCGGGCATCGTGGCAGTCACTACAACCAATGGTGTTCACCTCGTCGGCACCCAGCTCGCTCCACTTCTTGGCGTAGAAGTTAGCGGGGTCCATGACCGATTTCGAGGCGCTGAGCTCACGCATCATTCTTGGCACGTCAGGGCCCTTACACGTCCAGCACGTAGCGGGCTGCATGTCTCCGGCGATGGAGTCGGGCGTAATCTGAATGCCAGGATTGCCTGTGCGCAGAATCTTGCGCATATCCTCTAAGGCATGCTTGTGTCCGCGAGGGGTGTTATAGTGGCGCGAGAAGGCATAGCCAGCCCACAGCACTACCATCTCAGGACGCTGCTCGAGCACGTCAACCTCTTGCGACGAGTTGTACTTCGACTTGAACGTGGTGTCCTCCGTCATTGCCCACGTCTCGTACTCACGCGGATAGTCGGCCTTGAACTTCTCGTTCTGGGCCACAATCGAGTCCACAAGCAGTCCCAGGATAAAGACTACTGCCATAGATCCTCCGAAGAGTATCCAACCTTGCCATTTTTTCAATTGCTTTGCCATAATATTTCTTTTTTACTTATTTGCGATGTTAGTTGAATTTTTCATTTCATCATGTTCTGAAGCCATTCCGGCACAGGCGATGGTGGCAAGGGAGTCACCCCCTCGGCTCCAGGTGTTGCCATCAGCGAGTTCATGCCACCGTGGGGCACGTTTCGATGACAGTCCCAGCACACCTTACCGCCCTGAGCCTGCTGTTGCATGTAGCTCATGCGCCCCGTCTTCACAAACTCCGTGTTCAACTGCTGGTGACAACGAATGCAGTTATCCATCACCACCTGCCCTGTCAGCGCCTCGGCCATCGGAGCTTGACGTTCTGAGTGCATCACGAAATAGGCCGTGTGCTTCAGTCCGTCCATCGCCTTGAAACCATACTTCAATGCCAAGTTCTGGTGGGGCACATGACAATCGTTGCACGTGGCGTCTCGACCGTGTGAAGAGTGGCTCCACGTGGCATAGTAGGGTGTCATGATGTGGCAGTTGACGCATGCCGCCGGATTGTCGCCAACAAAATAAGTATGCGCCCTGAGCAGATACATAAACAATCCGCTGAGTCCACAGACTACACCCGCCACGAGCAGCATGCCTACTTTCTGCCTGTAGGAGAATTTGTCTTTAAGTACTAATATTTTCTTCCAGCTCATTCGTTGATGGTTCAATTTATTTGGCAAATGTAATCAATTTTGAGGACATCAGTTGGTAACAACTGTTACCAGAACCATATAATGATTGTTAATTTTTGGTTTTATTCACACTTTTTCCTTAACTTTGACCCCATAAAAAAAGAATATGGACATTGATACATTACAGGGGCTGAGACGATGCCCGCTTTTTAATGGGCTGACGGAGTCGGAGATTATCGACCTGATGCACACGGTGCGTTATAGGGTCGTACGGTGTTGCAAGGGCGAATTTCATGCCATCGAAGGCTCTGTTTGCCAATATGCCGACATCATTATCCAGGGCGAGATGGTGGCAAGCATGATGGGTTCCTCTGGACGTATTATCAGGGTGGCAGTCCATCAGTCGGGGAAACTTCTGGCCCCAGCCTTTTTCTTTGCTTCAGATAACCAATACCCCGTCACCATCGAGGCTACTGCTGATACCACCGTCTTTCGTCTGAGGCCTGCCGATCTTGAAAATATTCTCAGCTATGACCCGCGACTGATGATGAACTATATCAAGATACTTTCAAATGTTGTTTCTCAACTGACCAAGAAAGTTCGCATGCTCTCCATGAGTGTACGAGAAAAGGTGATACTTTATCTCGAGGAGCAAATCAAGCTTCAACAGTCGAAAGATGTTCTTCTGCCTTTCTCCCGGCAGGAACTGGCTGACCATTTCGGTATCCAGAAATATTCGTTGCAACGGTGTCTGAATGAGCTGAAGCAGGAGGGTGCTATCCTCGTTGAAGGGCGACATGTCAAAGTCTTATCGTTGAAGGCTGCAGGATCATTTGCGACGATAGGGGTAAGGCTATAGCTGCAGATTCATGCAATTACTGTTTCTCAGTCATGTATTTCCAGTAGCGGCGCGGCATGTCGTTGAGCTGCTTGCGGGGATTCATGCGCTCCTTGATGCAGATGGCCTTGAAGTAGGTGCGCCAGAGGTTCTGCAACAGCTGGTCGTCGCTGCTGAGCACGGCGGCATCGAGTTTGCCATCGGCAAGACTGAAGGGCACGGCGGCTTCGTCTTCAAAGGTGATGCGGATCACCTGCTGCCCGTTGTAATGGAAGCCGTAATGCCTGCGGGCATCATAGATGAGCCACGACTGGTCGTTGAAACGGTCGGTGAAATGGTCGGTGACCAGGGGCAGCACATCGTGGTCAGGCGAGACAACGGCGAGATAAGTTCCATCCTTCGCCTTCTGGAAACGGATAAACTGCTTCATGCGCAGTTGTTCATGGAGCACGCGGCGGGCGATATTCGTCACGGCCAGCACATCGGCATCGGCAAAGTTGCGTGAAATATCGCCCTGACGGAACACCTTGCAGATATACAGGAAAAGGGGTTCAGAAAGCTCCGGCAGTTCCGAGAGCCAGCTGACGGAGATCAGCTTCATGGCCTCGCGCGGCAACCGTTTCTCCAAGCCTGTCCATACCCGACGGGCTTTCTCCTCGTCGGTGGATACGTGATAGAGATGGTCGCAGAACAAGGGCAGGGCATCGCCTGCCTTCAGCAGTTGTTCGGGCTGTTCATGGAGGGCAAAGGCATCGAACACGGCGGTGAGAAGCCCGTCCATCGTTCCGTCGAAGGTGTAAACCGTCATTCGCCAAAATCGAACTTTAGCTGCTGTTCCTCCGCTGCGCGTTTCTGCTGTGCCTTCGAGATGAGCAGCGGGCGCAGGCGCTCGGGGTGGAGCTCATTGATGCCCACGATGGGCACGGAATAGGCCGACGTGAGTTCATGGCAGGTGATAAAGTACTTGGCCTTCTTCATCACCACGCCCATCTTCTTCAGGTCGTAGGACGTGAGACGATTGAAACGGCGGGAGTTGACGATGAGCCACGCCGACTTCGTGCCAAGGCCAGGCACGCGCAACAGCTGTTCATAGTCGGCGGTATTGATATCGACGGGGAAGGCTTCGGGGTGGCGCAGGGCCCAGGCAAGCTTCGGATCTACCTCGAGGTCGAGATTGGCATGCTGGTCGTCGACAATCTCATCGACCTTGAAATGATAGAAGCGCAGGAGCCAGTCTGCCTGATACAGGCGGTTCTCGCGCACCAAGGGAGGCTGCTTCAGGACTGGCAGGCGCGGATCGTAGGTGTTCACGCTGACATAGCCCGAATAGTAGACACGGCGCATGGTGGGCTGCCCGTAGAGCTTCGACGACATGTGGAGGATATCCCTATCCGACTCTTTCGTGGCACCGACAATCATCTGGGTGGACTGGCCCGCCGGTACAAATCGTGGCGCATAACGGTATTTCTTACGGTCCTCCTTGTTCTCCAATACGCCCTGCTGAATCAGCTGCATCGGCTGGAACACGCTCTGGTGGTCTTTCTCAGGCGCCAGCAGTTTCAGCGACTCTTCCTTGGGTATCTCGATGTTCACGCTCATACGATCGGCATAGCGCCCTGCCTCGTTGAGCAGTTCCTGTGAGGCACCGGGGATGCTTTTCAGATGGATATAGCCATTGAAGCGGTGGACGGTGCGCAGGTCGCGGACGATAGCCGTGAGCCGTTCCATCGTATAATCGGGATTGCGCACGACCCCACTGCTCAGGAACAGTCCCTCGATATAGTTACGGCGATAGAACTCCATCGTGATCTCCTCGAGTTCACTGACGGAGAGGGTGGCACGCCTGATATCGTTAGAGCGGCGGTTGATGCAGTAGGCACAGTCGTACTTGCAATAGTTGGTGAGCATGACTTTGAGCAAGGAGATACAGCGCCCGTCGTCGGCAAAGGAATGGCAGATGCCCACGCCACCGACGGTGGAGCCTACCAGTCCTTGTTTGCCTTTACGTACGGTGCCGCTCGACGAGCACGACACATCGTACTTCGCCGACTCTGCAAGGATTCGCAGTTTCTCCATGGTCTTCTCCGTCAACATATGAATGCAAAGTCAGTGTTTGCGGAAGTTCCACTTGGAGTTGTCGCTGTTGAAGTCGTATTTGGCAAGCGTCGGGGTGGAGTCGCCTGCGGAGTACAGACAGAAATCCTTGTTGATGCCTTCCTTACCGGGAATGGCCTTCGGCATGATACGATAGGTGCCGTCAGTGAGCTGTTCGATGCGCCACAGCTGCTCATCGGCGCCAGTATAGGTGGGAACGGTGGTCACCTCACAGTCGGCAGTAGCAGCCAGGGCGCGCTCCGTACCCTCAATCGTAATCTTAAAATAAGGATTGCTGAGATAGCCGCCAGCCTCATCGACGGGAGTGATAGTCCAACGCTGGTGGGGACGGTACATATAATCACCGATACGGGCGGGGATATCACCTTCAGGCCAAGTACCCTTAACTTCTTCCAATGTCTGGTTGGCAATGGGCTTGGCGGGCTGTTTCATCTGGTCACGGTTGAACCATCCCTGACGTTCCTGTGCCATGCGAACGAAATCAACGGCGAGTTCAAGAGCATAGCCACGACGCTCACTCAGAATGGCGAGGTTGCCACCCTTGAAATTATCGCCAGCCACAGGCCAGCCATTCTTCCACACCAAAGGACGGACGGCAAGCGTAGAACGGCCACTGAGCTCAAAGTCTGCCTCCCAGTGGAACGACATCACTTCGACACCCTCATCGATGACATAGCGTCCGAAGTGTCCGGCACCACAAGCTCGCTCTTCAGCTGCAATCACCATCTTGCCGCCACCGTGCAACATGTCACGGCCTACGTTGTCAAGATAAGGACCTTCGATGCTCTTGGCACGGCCTACCACAATATTATAGGTAGAGTTGACGCCGTCGCAGCAGGTGCCGTGGGTACCGAGCAGGTAATACCAGCCGTCGCGATACATCAGATCAGAAGCCTCACAATCGATGGCAATATCTTTTTCCTTGTTACCCTTGACACGGAACCCTGTCTTGGGATCAAGCTCAATCAGACGGATGGTGCCGAAATAGGTGCCATAGCTCACCCACAGACGACCTGTCGTGGGATCGAGCAACAGCCCCGGATCAATGGCATCCTGATCCTCCATACCGTCAGAGTGGCACACCTCCACGGCCTCGCTCCACTTGAAATCGGGCGATTTGGGATCGAGGGTCTTGTTCCACATCGTGAGAATACGGCCTGCATGGCCGCCACCGAGGCCCCCGCCCGTGGCACCATAGATGCAGAGGTAACGGTCACCGATCTTCAGCACATCGGGGGCTGCACCGCCACCAGGACGGTCAGCGCCGCCATGCCAGGACCAACCGTCTTCAGTTATAAGGCCACCGCCGCCAGTGCCGAAGGTGTAATACTTACCGTCGCACTCGGCCAGCGTCGAGGGATCGTGGATATAAGGTTCGCCTATTTGTGCTTGAGCGGCTGTAGCAAGGGCCAATGCCGCCAGAATTGTATGCAGTCTTTTCATATTATTGAGCTTTGATTGAATAGTTAGTTACAGGGTTACCTTTCTCATCGAGGAAGCGGACACAGAAGTCGCTCATGCCCGGGCCATTGATGACGGCACCGCGCAGGATGTTACGACCTTTCTTCAAGGTAAGGCGAGGCGACATACCATCGTCCTTCACCATACGACGGTCGCCAGAGAGCAAGAGAACCTCCTGACCATTGAGCCACCACATGGAGGCAGAGTTGGATCCTACAGCCAGGCGGACATTCTCGATATCCTCGTCGCAGTCGATGATGGTGACTGCCCAGAAGAGGACGCCATAGACCTGCTGTCCCCACTTCTCGGCGAAGCGGAAGAGCTTCACGTTCATGTTCTCACTATCGAGGGCGTGCCAAGTGAGCGTCTGGCTGACGGTCTTCACCTCGGGCTGTGCAGGTGCCTCAGCACCACGGCCAAAGCCTGCGGGAGCCTGCTCCTGCTTGAAAGTGGCCTTCACCTTCTGGCCGTCCTTCGGCACGATGGTCTGCTGTCCCTTGAAGTATTCGCGGTTGAAGTGCTCACGCAGATAGCTGTCGGTAAACACGGTATTGCCGGGGTTGGGCTTGTCGATGGGTTCCAGAAGCAGCCAGCGACGGATGAAGCCTTC
This sequence comes from uncultured Prevotella sp., assembly GCA_900314995.1. Taxonomy (GTDB): domain Bacteria; phylum Bacteroidota; class Bacteroidia; order Bacteroidales; family Bacteroidaceae; genus Prevotella. The sequence continues at coordinate 13,936 of OMXK01000024.1, read as the reverse complement.
CTCATCGGGCTTGGCAGGCTGCGCCGTAGCCGGTGAGAAGTACTTAGGACGATTCTTGAACTGGATCCAGTCTATGCTGACACCGGCATCGCCCTCGCTGGTAATCACGAGATCGGATACGCCCTTCGGGGTAAATGCCAACGGTGCCGTCATCGTCAACCACTGGTTGCTGAAGTCGCGACGGAACATGGCAGGCATGCCAGCGGGCGTCTCGGGCTTCACGGTCATATCGATCTTGGCCAGGATCTTGCCGTTAGCACTCTTCTCGCGTACATAGAAAGAGGTATTGTCGCTGGCTCTGGCGGCAATCACCAGATAGCCGTCTGTAAGACAGTTGAAGTCGATGTCGTTGTAGCTGATCCAGCTACCCTTGTTAGGAAGGATGGCCTCATAGCCGCGGAAGGTGTTGACGGTGTCGATGAGTTCTGTGATCACATCGCTGCTGGCACCGCTATAACGGTCGATGTCAATCTTCTCCGTTGCCTGGTTGATACCTACGCCGCGCATGGTCTTGCGAACCTCCTGAATCGTACCGTCGGCATTGAACGCAATCTTCTCGATGCGGACAGAACGGCGTTTGTCATCGCGGGGTGAGAAATCATTCCAATGGTAGAACAGATACCACTGGCCCTTGTATTCTACGAGACTGTGGTGGTTGGTCCAGCAACCGTTTTCATGTTCGGCCATGATGATGCCCTTGAAGTCCCACGGTCCGAGCGGTGACTTCGACATCGCGTAGGCCAGTGTCTCCGTGGGGTTCTTGCCATCGCTGGTATCGCCGCGCACCCAAGGGAAGCTGAGATAGTACCAGTCGCCGCGCTTGAAGGCGAAGGGCCCCTCCTTGAAACCTTCGGGCAGCCCTTTCATCTCCTCTCCACCAATCTTCATCGGGGGCATTTCGGGCATACCCTCACGCTTGGGGAACTGCACCTCCTGCAACTCACCGTCGAGCTCCAGCATGTTGCTCTTCAACTTGGCGCCACGGATACCCATGCCACTCCAATAGATATAAGCCTGTCCGTCATCGTCGATCAGCACACAGGGATCGATACCGGAAACACCCTTGATGGGCTCTGGCTGACAGGTAAAGGGGCCCTCAGGCTTGTCGGCAGTAGCCACACCGACACCAAAACCACGGCCACCCTTGGGGCCATTGGGGAAGTAGAAGTAATACTTACCGTTCTTGTACACACAGTCGGGTGCCCACATCGAATAGCCTGCAGGGTTACCCCAGGGCACATTCTCCTGGGAGATGATCATACCATGATCCGTCCAGTCGGTGAGGTTCTCCGAAGAGAACACATGATAGTCGGCCATGCAGAACCAGTCCTGACGCTGCCCTGCCGGCGGTACAATGTCGTGAGAGGGATAGACATACACCATATTATTAAACACGCGTGCTGTGGGGTCGGCCGCGAACTGATCGCGGATAACAGGGTTTTGTGCCACTGCGAAAAGTGGTACTCCCATGAAAATGACACTTAGTAATTTTTTCATTGGCGCTGAAAATGAATAGTTAAATTTACTGTTGCAAAAATACGAAATTTATATCAATTAGAATCAGTTTACCGCAAATGGTTTAACCAGAAGTTACATATTATATAAATAATGATACAAATAATAAACAATAAATCACAATTAATTCGTAACTTTGCAACCAAATTAATCATATATGCATTATGAATTTCTGCAGATCATTGTTATCCGGATTATTTCTTGCCTGGGCCTCGATGGTAGCAGCCCAGCCTTCAACCATCTGTCATGAAGACGGAACCGTCACTTTCCAATACAAAAACGACCAGGCGAAGGAGGTGCTGGTGGACGTGCAGTTCGCAGGTCGCAACCCCATGAAGCGCAATGCCGCGACTGGTCTATGGGAAGCGACGCTAGGTCCTGCAGCCCCCGACATGTACCCCTACTGCTTCATCGTCGACGGGGTGAGCGTGATGGATCCTGAGAATCCGCAGTATTTCCCCAACGAAGGCTTTAAGAACTCACTGCTGGAGATACCGGCGAAAGGCGGCAAACTGGCGCACGACATCCTCGACGTGCCCCACGGCAGTCTGGAGTATATCCACTACTACTCCAAGAGTCTGGGTGCCACGAATCAGGCCGTGGTGTATCTGCCACCGAAGTACAAGGAGAATACGGGGAAGAAATATCCTGTGTTCTACCTGATCAGCGGCACGACGGATACGGAGGAGGTGTACTACAAGGTAGGCCGCGTGAACTATATCCTCGACAATCTGCTGGCTGAAGGCAAGGCCGAGGAGATGATTGTGGTGCTGCCCTACGGCAATCCCTACAAGTTGCTGCCATCGGTGCCCGACATCGCCGGTGTGCCCCAGACCATGTTTGGCAAGGATGTCTTCAGTCTGGATCTGAACGATGACCTGATGCCTTATATCGAGCATCACTACCGCACCATCAACGATGCCGACCATCGTGCCATCGGCGGTTTCTCGCGCGGCGGCAACCAGGCTCTGCATAATGGACTGAGTCATCTCGACAAGTTCTCGTATCTGTGCAGCTACAGTTCGTTTACCTCTACAGAGATTCCCGGTGTGTACGACAATGCCGCTGACACAAACGGCAAGATCCATCTTTTCTGGCTGGGTGTCGGTACGGATGATTTCCTGTATGGCAATGCCCGCGACTATATGGAGTTCCTCGACAAGCACGGCATCACCTGTGTGAAGGAATACACCCACGACAAGTTCGGCCATACCTGGATGAACGCCAAGTACTTCCTGAGCAAGACCCTGCCCCTGCTCTTCAACCCCAAGGCATCGGCAGAAGCAATGAAGAACGCACAGCCTGCGAAACCCGCCACTGGCAAGGAAGCGCAGTTTACGCCCGGGGTGATGGCCAGACTGTTCCCGAAGCCCATCATCTCGCCCGAATACAAATACGACAGTGTGATTTTCCGTATGAAGGCACCCGAGGCCAAAGAGGTGCTGTTGGCAGCAGAAATTCTGCCCAAGCCCAAGGCCATGGAGCGCGACAGTGACGGTATCTGGCATACGGAGATCGACGAGCACCTCTATGAAGCTTTCACTTACTACTACATCGTAGACGGCACACCCGTGGCCGATCCTCAGAACATGTACCTCGCCCCGCTGAAAGGCTTCAAGCCTAGCATCTGCAATAATCCCGCCAATCCCTTCCACTATTCGAATATGGCCGATATCGCACACGGTGTGGTGAACTACGACCTGAATACAGAAAAGGCTTGCTATCGTCCTGCTAGCGGGGAGGCCAAGTTCATGATACAACTGATCCCCGGAAAGGACGACACGATGGAGAGCTGGTTTAAGATTGGCGGTGCCGATGTGATAGCCGACAAGCTGATTGCTGCCAAGAAACTTCCTCCTTTCTGCATCATGACGGGCGATGCCTGCTGCAAAGGCAAAGGCCTGCAGTGCTGTGACAAGGCAGGCAAGCAGTGCTGCGACAAGAAATACACCATCAAGGCCGACGACTACAACAGCTGGCCTGAGCGCAGACATGCGCTGGAGTCGCTTCTCGACTCGCTGATGCTACAGGCAGCCGTAAAGGGCGAGATCAGTATGAACCTGCCCCTTTTTCAGACAAAATATACGGCAGACCCTTCGCCACTGGTCGTGGGCGACAGGCTCTTCCTCTTCACCTCCCATGATGCTTCGCCCGAAGACATTCCCGATGTGAACGAAAAGAGTTCGGCAGGTTTTTTCATGTACGACTGGCTGCTGTGGAGCACCACCGATATGGTGAACTGGACAGAGCACGGTGCCGTAGCCTCGCTGAAGGACATTCCCTGGCGCAGCCGTGAAAACGGCGCATGGGCCATCCAGACTGTAGAACGCAACGGCAAGTATTATCTCTATGCCCCACTCCACGGACACGGTATCGCCGTGCTCGAGGCAGACTCGCCTTACGGCCCTTTTAAGGATCCGCTGGGCAAACCATTGGTATGGGACCAAAGCAACTGGTACGACATCGATCCTTCAGTCTATACGGATGACGACGGACAAGCCTATCTGTACTGGGGTAATCCGCATACGTTTTATGCCAAGCTTAACGACGACATGACATCACTGAAGAGTGAGGTGGTGAAACTGCCCCATATCAAGCATTATCAGGAAGGCCCCTGGTTCTACAAGCGCAACGGGCACTACTATTGCGCCTTTGCCAGCACCTGTTGCCCAGAGGCTTTGGGCTATGCCATGAGCGATTCGCCCACAGGCCCCTGGGAGTGGAAGAACTACATCATGCGCCCTACACTCCGCGACCGTGGTAATCATCCTGGCATCTGCGATTTCAAGGGGCATTCGTATGTCTTCGGCCAGAACTACGACCTGATGCACCTCGACACTTTCGTACACCATGAACGTCGCAGTGTTTCAGGTACAGAGATCACCTACAACGAGGACGGTACCATCCAGCAGGTGCCCTACTGGCTTGATCAGGAGCCTATGAAACAGCTCTGCTGGCTGAATCCCTACGAGCGGGTAGAGGCAGAGACAATGGCATGGGGCTACGGTCTGAAGAGTGCCAAGATGGGTATCGAGAACACGGGTGTCGTAGCAGACATGCCGACATCGACAGGAAAGAAGAACATGTATATCTTCGACATCAACGACGGGGAGTTCATCAAACTCCGTGGTGTTGACTTTGGTGAGAAAGGTGCCAAGAAATTCAGCATCACGGCCGCCTCAACGGGAACCTGTAAAGTAACCCTGCGCATAGATGGGCAGAAAGGGACTGTAATCGGTGAGGCCGAAATCTCAAAAACGGGAAGTGTGGAGAAGTACAAGACCTTCAGCACCAAGACCAGCGATGTGAGAGGCGTTCACGACCTCTACCTCTGTTTTGACAACACCAATGGTGATACCCGTCTCGACTGGTGGACTTTCAACAATTAAGCGCATGAAGAAACTATCTATAATGATTCTGGCCTTGTTCACCTTTTCGGTGGCAGAGGCTCAGACCGCAGCTTTCGGTGACGGGAAGCAAAAGCTTACCGTCAAGGCGGTGGCCAAGAATGCTTTCAGGGTGCAGTATACAACGACAGACACAGCATCCATTTTAGATGAATTGCCAGATTGGGCATACGTAAAAAACGACGAGGTGACTCATCCGGACATCAAAGCAGAAATAGACCCCGCCAAGCAAACCCTGACCATCAAGGATCAGCAGGGGCGCGTTGTCTTCACGGCCATGCAGCACCAGTTGAAAGCGACAAACGTGGCAGGTGAGGCAGTAAAGGAGGCAACGTTGGTATTTGCCTCTCCGAAGGATGAAAGTCTTTTCGGGCTCGGACAGTTCCAGGATGGTTACAGCAATATCCGAGGACTGTCACGACGTCTGACACAAGTAAACACGCAGATCAGTATCCCGATGCTCTTGTCGAGCAAAGGCTACGGCATTTTATGGAATAATTACGGACTGACGGAATTCAATCCTTGTGAACAAAGCGTCAAACTGACAAAAAGTGCTGAATCCGGCACACGCGAGGTGGTGGATGTCACTTCTACCGAAGGCGGCAAGAAAGAAGTCCGCGAACGCCATATCTTCGAAGCCGCCATCGACTTGGCAGAAGAGGCTGACTACGCATTGCTGCTCGATGTCGGACAGAAGATGGCACGCCGGCATAACCTCAGCATCGATGGAGAAAACGTCATTGAGATGCAGAACCTGTGGCTTCCGCCGACGGCATCTACGATAGTCCATCTGAAGGCTGGGCACCATATTCTGAAAGCCGAACTCACGAAAGACGATACCCCCACTCTCTTTTATAGTAAGGTAAAAGACCAGACCATCTTCCGTTCGCCGGTGGCGAAGGCGGTGGACTATACCGTATTCGTAGGAACACCCGATGAGATCATTGCGACCTACCGTGAACTGACAGGTGCTGCTCCCCGCATGCCAAGTTGGGCTCTCGGTTACATCCACTGCCGTGAGCGTTTCCACTCCTCCGCAGAGATTCTCGAGACTGCCAATCGTTTCCGTCAGGAAAAGATGCCCGTCGACATACTGGTACAAGACTGGCAGTATTGGGGCAAGCATGGTTGGAACGCTATGCGTTTCGATGAGGATTTCTATCCCGATCCCAAGGCACTTACCGACAGTCTGCACAAGATGGATATGAGACTGATGGTCAGTGTATGGTCAAAGATAGACAAGCAGTCGGAAGTAGGTCGCCAGATGCTGCAAGACGGGTATTATATCCCCGAAACCGACTGGATAGACTTCTTCAATCCCGAGGCAGCCGCTGCCTATTGGAAGAATTTCTCAGAGCGACTGGTACCCTTAGGCATCGATGCCTGGTGGCAGGATGCAACAGAGCCTGAGAATGACGACCTCGTGGGAAGACGGGTCAATAACGGCAAGTGGCCAGGAGAACTGGTGCGCAATGTCTACCCGCTGATGGTTTGCCGCACGGTCTATGAAGGACTGCTTCACGATGCCCCAGAGCGCCAGCCTATGATCTTGACGCGCTGCGGTTTTCCTGGCATCCAGCGCTACGGTGCCGCATTATGGTCAGGAGATGTCGGTAACGACTGGGAGACCTTCCGTCGCCAGATTACGGCAGGACTCGGCTTACAGGCCGCAGGTATCCCCTGGTGGACCTATGATGCAGGCGGCTTCTTCCGTCCACAGGATCAATATACGGACAGTGCCTACATTGAGCGGATGCTCCGTTGGATAGAGACGAGTGTCTATCTGCCGCTGATGCGTGTTCATGGCTATATGAGCAACACAGAGCCCTGGAACTATGGTTCCGAGGCACAAGCCATCATCGCGGATTGTCTGAAAGAGCGTTATCGTCTGAAGCCTTACATCGACAGTTGTGCCGTTGCCGTTGCGGAACAAGGTAGCACGCTGATGCGCCCGCTGGTCTTCGACTTCGCCGACGACCCTGAGGCCTTGAAGCAAAAGTATGAATATATGTTTGGTCCTGCCCTGCTCATCAATCCCGTCACGGAACCAGGAGTCACTTCCTGGAAGACCTATCTGCCAAAGAACGAAGAAGGTTGGACAGACTATCACACAGGACAACATTACGCCGGCGGACAATACGTGACGACAACCGTCACCAAGGCATATATCCCCGTCTTCTTCCGAGGAAATCAACACATTCACACAAATATCAAACAATGACAACTATCCCCATGAAGCGTATCCTGCTCATACTCTCACTCACGACGATTGTTACCCTCCGATTAAGGGCAGATGTAGATCCGAACTTCTACATCTACCTCTGCTTTGGCCAGTCCAACATGGAAGGTCATGCAGAGCCTGAGGAAGTGGACATGAATGTCGATCCTCGTTTCCAGATGCTGGCTTCCGGGGATTTCACCAGTCCCATCCGCAATAAAGGTGAGTGGTATACGGCCACACCACCCATCGTGAGACAAGAGACTGGACTGGGGGTCACCGACTATTTCGGACGCACCATGGTTGCCGCCCTGCCTTCTGAGATAAAGGTGGGTGTTGTTAATGTGGCTTTCAATTCTATTGCCATCGATGGCTATATACCAAACCAGACTGACGAGTATTTCAATTACATGAGCGATAGCGAGAAAAGCATCTTAGCCTATTACGGCAACAAACCTTACCAACGTCTGGTCGATATGGGCAAGAAAGCACAGGAAATGGGCGTCATCAAGGGCATTCTGCTCCAACAGGGCGAAACGGACATGGGACATGAGGGTTGGCTGAATAAGGTGAAGAGCATCTACGAGTCACTTTTAAAAGACCTTGATTTGAAAGCCGATGAGGTGCCGTTGTTCGCCGGTGAAGTGGTTCCTGCGGAATCCCACGGAACCTATGCCGTCTTCAACAATGTCATCAATGTCCTCCCAGAGGTTATTGCCACTGCCCATGTCATCCCGGCCAAAGGCTGTGATGCACAAGATGGAAATACCTACTTCACGGCTTCAAGCTGTCGTACCATGGGCAGGCGCTATGCCTGTGAGGCCCTGCGTGCACTCGGGAAGGAGCCTGTTATCGATTCTAGATATGCCATCCCGAATGATCAGAGAAACATCTATGCACTGACCAGTCTGGACGAGGTTGACGATATACAGATAAGAGTAGGCCGTAGCAAGGTGCTGTCACTTTGGGGTACTTTCGCCGACGGTCATCGTGAAGATCTATCCCATGACGCCGTATTCTTCAGCAGTGATTTCACGATGGTTGGTGACACCTTGACGGCTGACGCAGAGAAATCCGGAACCGTCGCGGCGATCTATACAGACTTCCTTGGCAATAGGCACACAAGGATTTTCAATGTCACGGCGAAGGATATGGGACCAAACCATTATCTTGTCGTCAACAATGGTGAAGCCAGCAAAGACTTCTGGACCAAACAATGCAACACCACGCTCATCCAGCCCATGAAAGCTGGTAAGACATACACCATCAGGGCACACATCAAGTCGGAAAACGCCGATGGAACCATGTGGCTAATCTTAGCCAATAACGGACAGATACAATACCCTGACCCCGTTGTACCCACTTCATTGCTGCAGGAATTCGAATGGAACGTCACAGCCTTTTTCGACATCGAGGATATCCAGTTCGAATTCGGTGGCATCAGTGGCAAGGTGATCTTCGACGACGTCTCCTGTGTGGAAAAAGGAACAGACGATGAAATGGTTGCCAATGGCAGCTTCGAAAGCGATGACCTGTCCCAGTGGACAGTTGTAGAGGGGGAACAGACCTTTGCCATCGAAGAGGAAGTGTCAAATGTTGTGACAGGTTTTGATCCGAACTTCTATATCTACCTCTGCTTCGGGCAGTCGAATATGGAAGGAGCTGCCACCGCCGAAGAAAGAGACCTGCATGTCGATCCCCGTTTCCAGATGATGGCAGCCCGCTGGTTCGACAAGCCGCGACGCACGATGGGAGAATGGTATACTGCTACACCGCCCCTCGCCAGACCTAACGGCTGTCTGGGTGTAGCCGACTATTTCGGCCGCACAATGGTAGCTGCACTGCCTGATCATATTAAGATAGGTGTGGTTAATGTGGCTATCGGCGGCATCAGCATCGAAGGCTTCATGACCGACGAGGTGGAAGAGTATCTGGATGATACGGCAGGTTTCGTCAAAGAAGCAGCTGCTGCCTATGACAACAATCCTTACCAACGACTGGTCGATATGGGTAGGAAAGCCCAGCAGTATGGTGTTATCAAAGGCATTCTGCTACATCAGGGAGAGTCGAACAACGGCGACGGGAAATGGCCAAGAAAGGTCAAGCAGGTCTACGAATCACTGCTGAAAGACCTGAACTTAAGTGCAGATACCGTTCCATTGTTTGCAGGTGAAGTAGTAGGTACGGAGTATGGCAGCCCCTGTGCCTTGAACAATGCGGTCATCGACTGGTTGCCTGTCTATGTTCCGACTGCTCACATTATACCATCCAACGGCTGTGCGCCGCAGGTAGACAAGATGCATTTCACGGCTGAAAGCTATCGTATCATGGGCAAGCGCTATGCCTATCAGGCACTGCATACGATGGGCAGAGACGCTTTAGTCGACCCCCATTACAATCTATCCGACGACCTGAGAGCTTTCTACACGTTGAACAGCGTGGATGAGGTCGACAATGTGGAACTAAGGGTGGGGCGCACCAAAAAGATGGCATTATGGGGCCACTTCGCCGACGGCCATCAGGAAGAGCTGTCCAACGAAGCTGCCTTCACCAATGACGACTTTGACATAGAAGGCCAATACATCACAGCCAAGAAAGAAGCAGAAGGAACCGTCATGGCAGACTATACAGACTTCTTCGGACAGGAACATACCACAGATTTCTTTGTCAAGGCTGTAGATATGGGGCCTAACCGCCTGCTGCTGGTCGATAATGGTGAAGAAGGCGAGGAACTCTGGGACAGACAGTGTAACACCATCTTGGCGCATCCTGCGACCATCGGCAAGACCTATATCCTGAAGGCCACCATCAAGTCAGAGAACAGCAACGGCATTTTCTGGCCTGTCCTCACCTGCCCCAAGCCCGAGGGCGGCAATGAACTGCAGTATCTGGAATATATCACGCCCTCACCGCTTTTCCAAGAGTACCAATGGGAATTTACCGCGGAATACGCTTTAGAGAAACTACAGTTCGAATGCGGCAGGATCGGTGGAAAGATCTATTTCGACGATGTCACCTGCAAGGAGGCGGAAACGGGCACTGAACTCATCGTCAACGGTGATTTCGAGCATGACGATCTCTCTAAGTGGGAGGTGCTCGAAGATGTCCAGACCTACGCCATCATCGACGAAAGCGAAGCTACCGGCATCCAAGAAGTCAAAATGCCATCCATGAGCAATGACGTCACTTACGACCTTAGCGGCCGGCGGGTAAAGAATCCCTCGAAGGGCGTGTACATCAGGAACAATAAACTATTCATTATCAAATAAACCAATAACCCTAACTAAAATCATTGTGTATGAAGAAAGCAATTTTCTTATTGCCCCTGTTGGCAATGTTGGGATGCACGGCGCCCAAAGTGGAAAATCCTGTTCTGACCATTGAGGGCGGTCAGATTCAGGGAGTCCTGGCAGAGAATCCAGGCGTATATGTCTATAAAGGTATACCCTATGCCGCACCGCCTATCGGCGATCTGCGCTGGAAAGAGCCACAGCCCGTCGTGGCCTGGGAAGGTGTCCGCATCTGCGACAAGTTCGGCCATCCCGGCTATCAGGGCGTCCACTATCCGGGCTTCTACACCTCTGAATGGGGCTACGGCGACGAGGCTCCCTACAGCGAGGACTGTCTCTATCTGAATGTCTACACCAAAGCCCCTGGCGATGTCGACAAGAAACTGCCCGTGGCCCTGTGGATTCACGGAGGCGGCTATCGTGAGGGTTGGGGATCAGAACCCGAGTTTGATGGTCAGGAGTGGGCCTCGAAGGATGTCGTACTCGTCTCCATCAACTACCGTCTGGGCATTTTCGGCTTCATGCCTCATCCAGAACTGTCGGCAGAGAGTCCTCACCACGTATCAGGCAACTATGGTATCCTGGATCAGATCCAGTCGCTGAAATGGATCAAGCAGAATATCGCGCAGTTCGGTGGCGATCCTGATAATGTCACCATCTTCGGACAGAGTGCCGGAGCAGGCAGCGTCAAGACGCTCTGTGAATCGCCATTGGCACGCGGACTCTTCCACAAGGCTGTCATCATGAGCGGTGGTGGCATCAATATCCCTGCCAAGGACGGCGAGGAGGAAAAGCTGGCTACGCCTAACGTGAAGTTCTTCACCTATAACCCCACCCTGCAGGAGGCTGAGGCAGAGACCAAGAAGGTGATGGACTGGGCCGGACTAACGGATCTCGCCAAGCTTCGCGCTGCTTCTACGGAGGTGCTCTATACCGTTGGCACTATCTATAACGCAGCCACCAAGAGCGATGTCATCATCATGCAGCGCCCGATCGTCGACGGCTATGTATCCCTGAAGAGTTTTGACGAGGCCACCCGCGAAGGCAGCATCGCCGACGTACCTTATATGATTGGCTACACACTCAATGATATGGGTTCGATGGGGCCTGGCATCGCCGAGTTCTGCAAGGTTCGTCAGAGCCAGGGGGTTAAGGCCTGGGCCTACGAGTTTGCCCGTCCATTGCCCGATGACGGCAAGCATCCTGAGATTACCGACCGTCTGAAAGGTGCCTTCCACTCTTCAGATCTATGGTTTGTGTTTAAGAGTCTGAAGCACTGCTGGCGCCCCTGGACCCAAGGCGACTGGGATCTCTCTGAGAAGATGCTGACTTACTGGACAAACTTTGCCAAGTACAGCAATCCCAACGGTGAGAAAGACGGTGTCTGGACTCCTTGCACAGCTGAGGATCCCAAATTCATGCTCTTCAAGCTCAACGACAAGGATGCCGAAGCCTCAGAAATGGGCGAGCCGATCCTGCCAAACTAACTTAGAGTTTCCTCACGAGATACTTTATCCGCAAGCAAAACATCTCTTACTGTTAACAGCTCCACCATGCGCTCATCGTGATTAAGCGCATGGTGGAGCTGTTTGCACTTCAGACAAATCTCCTGAACCATGCGCTTGAATATCGTTACCTTCATATTTCAATGGCTTTTTGCCTGCTAAGATACAATATTTCAAACAAGCTTTTAAATTGAAATAGAAAATCATCCGTCATCTGTCACCATTTTATTTAACTTGCTGAAAATAAGCGTTATAAATATCAATTTTTATCAGCTAATCTGTCACTATCTGTCACTTTTCACTAGCTTTTTGATGGTTTTTCGGCTAAAAACCGTCACTTTGCAGGCACTTTTCTCCAAATCACATACCGACAAAAGGGTGCTCACTCGTAAGCAAACTATCCTTCCCCTTACGACAAACTATCAGAAAAGTGCCTTCAAACCCAAAATCACCCAAAAGTGACAGAAAGTGACAGATGAAACACATATCTGTCACTCATAATGCAAATAATATCAATATATTACGTCAAAAAGTGACAGATGACGGATGGATTTATGTTTGGATTTCAAAAACACACCACCAAAACGGGTATACCAGGGCAGACGCCATCACGCCAACAGTCAAAATGCTATTTTTTGGTTAAAAAATCACAAATTATATGCATATATAAGCAAAAGGCACTATAAAACTGAATGATCCTATATTTTAATCATCAGATTTGGTTAAATCATGCTAATTTTAAAAATAAAATTCGTTTTTGTGGCGAATTTGAAAAACTTCAAGTCGTTTCGTGACGAGGTGGTACTGAGTTTCGAGACATCAGGGAATGACAAATACAATAGTGTCGTGACCATGCCCGATGGTGTTCAGTTGCTACGCTTCGCTGTGGTACTGGGTGCCAATGCCAGCGGCAAGTCGAACTTGCTTGAAGCCATCGACTTCCTACGGGTATTCTGGAATAAGATTCCGATGAAGAACGATGAGGGTACTGATGTGCGGCCGTTCTTGATGCAGCCTGACGCATTGAAATACGACACAGAGTTTGATGTAAAACTCTACGTCAACGGCATACGCTATTGGTACCAGTTGGTAGTCAATCCAGAGAAGGTGTGCAGCGAGGTGTTGTATGTCTATCTCAGCAACCGCCCCACTAAGGTCTTTACCCGTGAGGATGTCAACGGCATATCGAAGCTGACGTTCAACCCTGCTGCAGTCAAGCTCTCACAGGCTGAGATTGATGCGCTCTCTGTGAACTGCTTGCGTAACATGTCTATCCTAGCTGTACTGAAGAAAGTGAATGTGGCTGTGACTTACCTCGACGATATGCGCAGTTGGATTGACAGTCGTATGATGCCGCTCATCAATGGCTCAGATACGGCTATCTCTGACACGACCAAGAACATGTTGTCGGAGGATTCTACGTTCAAGGAATATCTCATGCACTTTGTGAAGGAGGCAGATTTCAACATCTCCGATATCAAGATCAAGAAGATGGCAGCACTCTTTGGGCACAAGGTGGAGACAGAGCGAGGCGAAGAGGACTATGTTTTGCCAGAAAACAGCCAAAGTGCCGGTACAACTCGTATGGTGGAACTGGAGTCCATCATCTACTCGCAACTGAAATGCCAAGGGCTGTTGTGTGTCGACGAGTTGGAAGCCTCTATCCATCCGAATCTGATGGAGTATATGCTCACCCGCTTCGTCAACAAGAAGGCCAACCAGTCACAACTGATTGTTACCACCCACTACGACCCCATCCTGCGAGATATTGACGACATCTTCGGTAAGGATTCCGTTTGGTTTACGGAGAAGGGGAAGGACGGCAACAGCAACCTGTTCTCGTTGGTGGAGTTCCGAGGGCTTAACAAACTGTCATCCATCCATCGGGCCTACATGAACGGCCAGTTTGGAGCATTGCCTAACATCATCATGTAAGGAGGACTGTAAATGGCAAGAAAGACCCAACAAAGATCACTCAGACAGCCTGAGATTACGATTATA
>OMXK01000050.1 GCA_900314995.1 uncultured Prevotella sp. | reverse complement strand
TGGTACCATTAGTGGAGTCTAAAGCGGAAAAATTTCGCAGGATTTCGAGTTGAAGACCAGCAAGCAGATTGAGATCTGGCGCGACATCATGGCTCACTATGATGCCGACCCGGAACGTCAGGAACAACTGTTCCGCGAACTGGTTCATGAGTTGAGAAAACAAATCATGCCTCCCCCGAAACTGTAAGCCGGGGGAGGCATGCTATCTTCAAATGGCGATTACTTCACGACAATCGATCTGCCATTCATAATGTAGATGCCGGGGGCGAGGTGCTGGCGCCATGTGCCGTCGAGATCTTGTTACGGCAATAAAAAAGCTCGCAGTGATCAATCTGCGAGCTTTGTTTGGGTTGTGATCTCTCTTATTGGATGAGGTCGACGGAGCGCTTGAGGAAGCGGTCGAGGGCCTCGCCTTTGAGCATGCCGTTCTGGAGGAGGGCCAGGTCGATGAGCTGGTGAACAACGGAGTTCTTGGCAGCGTAGTCGGCAATGACGGCGGTCTTCTTGTCCTTCTGCTCCTGGACGGCTTTCTCGGCTTCGGCTTTCTGGTCTTTGTCCTCTTGCGTCAGCTCGTCGTACTTCTTCTTGTCCTGGGCAGCACGGATGGCAGCCAGACGGGCTTCCTGGCCTTTCAGCTCTGCCTCGATGGGCTTCAGGGCCTCGGCGGTGGCAGCCTCGCTCTCGTCGAGCACCTTCTTCACCAGAGGATGATCGGCATTCAGCACGATGTTGAATGAGTCGGGCATCTGGCCGTAGAAGCTCATGCCGGGCTGGAACTTGCTCATGTCCTTCATACGGCGCATGTATTCGTTCTGCGTGATGATGACAGGGCGTGCCTCTGTGCCGAGGGAATCGACCTGAACCATGAACTCTGTGTGGTCGATCTTTGGCAGTTGGGTGCGGAAGACGGCTGACAGATTGTCAGACTGTTCCTCTGAGAGCTGTGTCTTAGGTGCGTCGTCCTTCTGGATGAGTCGCTCGATGATGTCTGCATCGACACGTGTGAAGTGGCTTTTCTCGAACTTCTGCTCCAAGGTCTGGATAGTGGGTACGTCGAGCTGGCCGTCGAGCAGCAGCACGCTGTAGCCCTTGTCCTGGGCAGCCTTGATGTAAGAGTATTGCTCTTCCTTGTCGGTGGCATAGAGGTAGACAATCTGGTCGTTCTTGTCTTTCTGGTTAGCCTCGATAAGGGTCTTGTATTCGTCGAAGGTGAAGTACTTGCCCTCGGTGTCCTTCATCAGGGCGAAGTCCTTGGCACGGTCGTAGAACCCTTCCTCGGCGAGAATACCGTAGTTGATGAAGAGTTTCAGGTCGTCCCACTTCTCCTCGTATTCTTTGCGGTTCTCCTTGAAGATGCTGTTCAGACGATCGGCCACCTTCTTGGTGATATAGGTAGAGATCTTCTTCACCTCGCGGTCGCTCTGCAGATAGCTACGAGAGACGTTCAGCGGGATGTCGGGTGAGTCGATGACGCCATGCAGCAGGGTGAGGAACTCTGGCACGATGCCTTCTACCTGATCGGTTACGAAGACCTGGTTGCAGTAGAGCTGGATCTTGTTCTTCTGCAGTTCGATGTTCGACTTGATCTTCGGGAAATAGAGGATACCCGTGAGGTTGAAGGGATAGTCGACGTTCAGGTGGATCCAGAACAGGGGCTCGTCGCTCATGGGGTAGAGGGTGCGGTAGAACGACTTGTAATCCTCGTCCTTCAACGTGCTTGGAGCCTTGGTCCACAGGGGCTCTACATTATTGATAATGTTGTCCTCGTCCTTGTCGACCATCTTTTTCTCCTCGCTGCTCCACTCCTGTTTCTTGCCGAAGGCCACGGGTACGGCCATGAACTTGCAGTATTTCTGGAGCAGGCCTTCGAGCTTGTTCTTGTCGAGGAACTCCTTGCAGTCGTCGTCGATATAGAGGATGATATCCGAACCACGGTCCTCGCGCTCGGCATCGTCGATCTCGTAGGCAGGAGAGCCGTCGCAGCTCCATTTCACGGCCTTTGAGCCTTCCTTCCACGACTTGGTAATGATCTCCACCTTCTTGGATACCATGAATGAAGAGTAGAAACCGAGTCCGAAGTGACCGATGATGTTGTTGGCGTTGTCCTTGTACTTCTCGAGGAAGTCAGTGACGCCTGAGAAGGCAATCTGGTTGATGTACTTGTCGATCTCTTCCTCGGTCATGCCGATACCATGGTCGCTGATGGTGATGGTACCTTTGTCGGCATCGAAGTTCACGCGAACGGTCAGGTCGCCCAGATCGTCCTTGAACTCACCGCTGGCAGCGAGGGTTTTCATCTTCTGTGTGGCATCGACGGCGTTAGACACCATCTCGCGGAGGAAAATCTCATGATCAGAATAGAGAAACTTTTTGATGACGGGGAAAATGTTCTCGGTTGTAACCCCAATGTTACCTTTTTGCATAATATCTTTTGTTTTTAATTTATTCCGCGAATGATATTGCAAAAAGCGTGCCAAAAACAAGAATCCCCCCGATTCGGAAATCGGAGGGATTGAGCATTATAGGGTAGGGGGAGATTACTCACCCTTCTCCATCTTAGCCTTCAGTTCAGCCAGAGCGTCGATGTCACCAAGTGTGGTGCTGGCAGCAACGTTCTCAATCTTCGGGGTGTCATCCTTCTTGGCGCGTGATGCCTTCTTGGCAGCAGCGGCAGCCTTCTTCTCCTCACGAGCGGGATCCTCGAAGGTGCGGCTGTGAGAGAGGATGATACGCTTAGAGTCCTTGTTGAACTCGATCACCTTGAACGGCAGAGTCTCACCGAGAGCAGCCTGAGAGCCATCCTCCTTAACGAGGTGCTTAGGTGTAGCGAAGCCCTCAACGTTCTCCTCGAGAGATACAACGGCGCCCTTCTCGAGCATCTCGCTGATCAGAACCAACGGTGTACTTAGCCTCGAATACATCCCAAGGATTCTCCTCGAGCTGCTTGTGACCAAGGCTGAGACGACGGTTCTCCTTGTCGATGTCGAGAACGATTACGTCGATCTGTGCACCTACCTGTGTGAACTCTGAAGGATGCTTTACCTTCTTGGTCCAAGAGAGGTCGCTGATGTGAATCAGGCCATCGACACCTTCCTCGAGCTCTACGAATACACCGAAGTTGGTGAAGTTGCGAACCTTAGCGTTGTGCTTAGAACCAACGGGATACTTAGCCTCGATGTTCTCCCAGGGATCCTCGCGGAGCTGCTTGATACCCAGAGACATCTTGCGCTCGTCGCGGTCGAGTGTCAGGATTACAGCCTCTACTTCGTCGCCTACCTTCAGGAACTCCTGAGCTGAGCGCAGGTGCTGGCTCCAAGACATCTCAGAAACGTGGATCAGACCCTCAACACCGGGCTGGATCTCAACGAATGCACCGTAGTCGGCAATCACGACTACCTTACCCTTCACGTGGTCGCCCACCTTGAGGTCAGCATCCAGAGCATCCCAAGGATGCGGAGTGAGTTGCTTCAGACCAAGGGCGATGCGACGCTTCTCGTCGTCGAAGTCGAGGATAACCACGTTGATCTTCTGGTCGAGCTCAACCACCTTGTGGGGATCGTCTACGCGGCCCCAAGACAGGTCTGTGATGTGGATGAGTCCGTCAACACCACCGAGGTCAACGAATACACCGTAAGAGGTGATATTCTTAACAGTACCCTCAAGGATCTGGCCCTTCTCGAGCTTACCGATGATCTCCTTCTTCTGGGCCTCGAGCTCCTGCTCGATGAGAGCCTTATGAGAAACAACGACATTGCGGAACTCCTGGTTGATCTTGACTACCTTGAACTCCATGGTCTTGCCTACGAACTGATCGTAGTCGCGTATGGGGTGAACGTCGATCTGAGAGCCGGGGAGGAATGCCTCGATACCGAACACGTCAACGATCATACCGCCCTTCGTGCGACACTTGATGAAGCCCTGGATGATTGCATCAGACTCGAGAGCCTCATTAACCTTATCCCAAGACTTGGACATGCGAGCCTTCTTGTGAGAGAGGATCAGCTGACCCTTCTTGTCTTCAGCGCTCTCTACGTAAACCTCTACCAAGTCGCCGATCTTCAGGTCGGGATTGTAGCGGAACTCAGAAGCGGGGATAATACCGTCGCTCTTGTAGCCGATGTTGACAACAACTTCCTTCTTGTCAACAGAGATGACCTTACCTTCAACTACCTGGTGGTCGGCTACTTTGTTAAGGGTTTCGTCGTACGCCTTGTCAAGTTCTTCCTTGCTAACACCAGCGGGCGTACCATTCTCGAACTCATCCCAATTGAAATCGTCGAGCGGCTTAACGTTCTTTGTTAATTCTGACATAATTTGTTTATTAGGTGCCCCTCGTTTGTTTGTCGGGGCGGGGCCTGAACAGACGTTTACCAGACCATCTTTAAAGGGTTAATAATTGATAGGAGCAAGCGCCTGTTCCGGCCCCTATTTCCCCCTACGGGGGAGAAAAGCGGGTGCAAAGGTACTGAAAAAGAATGTAAAAATGGAAGATTGTAAAATTGAAAATGCTATCGGAACGTGTTATTTATAGATTATTAACATAAAAAGGGCGGACTCTCTTGGAATCCACCCTTTTCCTTTGGTAGTTTTATAAATTTTGTGTTTGTGTTGCTTACACAATGCCCTGAACCATCATACGATTCCCTGAGCCATCATGGCATTGGCAACCTTCATGAAGCCGGCTACGTTAGCACCCTTCACGTAGTTGATGTAACCATCAGCCTCGGTACCGTACTTCACGCAGTTCTCGTGAATGTCGTTCATGATGCGCTTCAGGTAGTCGTCAACCTCCTTAGAAGTCCAGCTCAGACGCTCTGAGTTCTGTGACATCTCAAGACCAGATACTGATACACCACCAGCGTTAGAAGCCTTACCAGGAGAGTAGAGCAACTTAGCATCCTGGAAGATCTTGATAGCATCGGGCAGGGTAGGCATGTTAGCACCCTCAGCAACGGCGATTACACCATTGTCTACGAGAGCCTGAGCCTGCTCAGCGTTGATTTCGTTCTGTGTAGCGCAAGGCAGAGCGATATCGGCCTTCTCATGCCAGGGACGCTCACCTGCATGATATACAGCGTTAGGATATTCTTCAACATACTCCTTGATACGTCCGCGCTCAACGTTCTTCAGCTCCTTCACGTAAGCGAGCTTAGCCTCGTCGATACCGTCTGGATCGTAGATGTAACCATCAGAGTCAGAGAGTGTCAAGGGGATAGCACCGAGCTGGATGCACTTCTCTGTAGCATACTGAGCCACGTTACCAGAACCTGAGATCAGTACCTTCTTGCCCTTCAGTTCGATACCACGGGTAGCGAGCATAGAGGTGAGGAAGTATACACAACCGTAACCAGTAGCCTCAGGACGGATGAGTGAACCACCGAAGGAGAGACCCTTACCTGTGAGCACGCCCTGGAACTGGTGGGTGAGCTTCTTGTACTGTCCGAAGAGATAGCCAACCTCACGGCCACCTACACCGATATCACCAGCGGGTACGTCCTCATCAGGACCGATCACGCGATACAGCTCGTTCATGAATGCCTGGCAGAAACGCATCACCTCAGCGTCGCTCTTACCACGGGGAGAGAAGTCAGAACCACCCTTGGCACCACCCATAGGAAGTGTGGTCAGAGAGTTCTTGAAGGTCTGCTCGAAAGCGAGGAACTTCAGAATACCGAGGTTCACGCTCTTGTGATAACGGAGACCGCCTTTGTACGGGCCAATAGCGTTGTTGTGCTGGATGCGATAACCCATGTTGGTCTGTACATTGCCCTTATCGTCGACCCATGTGATACGGAACTCACATACACGATCGGGGATGCAAAGGCGCTCAATCAGATTAGCCTTTTCAAACTCGGGGCGATGGTGGGAAGTACCTGAGAAACTGCCTGGATGTACTCCGGCTCATTGGGGAATCTCTGTTTCAGATCCTCTACAACTTTTGCTGCATTCATAATCTAATTTTTTTAAGTGTTATAATGATTTAGTATTTATCTTCTTGATTCTGGTTGCAAAATTACAGCAAAAATCAATTAAAACAAAACATTTCGTCAGAAAAATCACGAAAACGCTTACGTTTTGCCACTTAATTGACATAAATCAAGGCAAAAGGTAAAATCGGGGAGCGTCATTTGTGCCCGAACACAAAAAAAGAGTCGTACCCAGGCGGATACGACTCCCTATAAATATAATAAGGTGTAAGTTTACTTACCGAGTGCGTTGAGCTTCTTCTTGATCTTGTCGACATAGGCGTCGATGGTAGCCACAGCCACGATGTTCACAACGTCGCGCACGCTGGCGCCGAAGTCGATGAAATGGATCGGCTTGTTCAGACCCATCTGGATCGGGCCGATAATCTCGGCATCGCTTCCCAGCATCTGGAGCATCTTGTAAGAAGAGCGTGCAGAGGTCAGGTTGGGGAACACGAGCGTGTTTACCTTCTTGCCCTTCACCTTAGTAAAGGGATACTCCTGGTCGCGCAGTTCATTGTCGAGTGCAAAGCCCAGCTGCATCTCACCGTCGATGAGCAGGTCGGGGTAGAGGCGCTGCATCTCCTCAGTGGCATATTTCACCTTCTTGGCACCGTCGCTCTGGCTACTGCCGAAGTTAGAGTGGCTCACCATGCCGATCACTGGCTTCTCGTTGAAGAAACGTACAGCTGTAGCAGCCAGTTTGGCGATATCAACCAGGGTCTCTTTGTCAGGATTCTCGTTCACCAGTGTATCGGCTATATAATAGGTTCCCTTTGGAGAGTTGATGATATGCATTGTGCCGAAATGCTTGTATTCCGGACGGATACCAATCACCTCGTTGACAACCTTGATGGTGTTGGAGTATTTAGTATAAAGACCAGTGATGAAAGCGTCGGCCTCACCTGTCTCAACCATCATCATACCGAAGTAGTTGCGCTCGAACATCTTGTCGTTGGCTTCCTGGAAGGTGTAGCCATCGCGCTGGCGTTTCTCAGTGAGGATGCGGGCATAACGCTCACGGCGCTCCTGCTCGGAGGGGTGGCGCAGGTTGACAATCTCGATGCCGTCGAGATTCAGGTCGAGACTCTTGGCGAGTTTGGCAATCACCTCGTCGTTACCCAGCAGAATGGGTTGGCAGATGCCTTCCGACTTGGCCTGTACGGCAGCCTTCAGCATGGTGGGGTGAACAGCCTCGGCAAAAACCACGCGCTGCGGGTGGGCAGCGGCAGTAGCATACAGCTTCTGTGTGAGTTTGGTTTCCTGACCCAGCAACACGCTGAGTGAATCCTTGTATTCTTCCCAGTTCTCAATCTTCTTACGAGCCACCCCACTCTCGATGGCAGCCTTGGCCACAGCAGAGCTGACCTCGGTAATCAGACGCGGGTCAACGGGCTTCGGGATAAAGTAGTTACGGCCGAAAGTCAGGTTGTTCACCTTGTAGACATCGTTCACTACGTCGGGCACAGGCTGCTTGGCCAGGTCGGCGATGGCATGGACGGCAGCAAGTTTCATCTCCTCGTTGATAGCTGTGGCATGCACGTCGAGTGCACCACGGAAGATGTAGGGGAAGCCGATGACATTGTTGATCTGATTGGGATAGTCCGTACGTCCGGTAGACATCAGTACGTCGGGACGTGCCTCCATGGCATCCTCGTATGAGATCTCAGGTACGGGGTTGGCCAGTGCGAAGATCACGGGATCCTTTGCCATGCTCTTCACCATATCCTTCGACAGCACGTTGCCCTTTGAGAGACCCACGAACACGTCGGCATCCTTCACTGCCTCGGCGAGGGTGTGGATATCGGTACGCGAGGTAGCGAAGAACTTCTTCTGCTCGTTGAGATCCTGACGCTCGGTAGAGATCACGCCTTTCGAGTCGAGCATCACGATGTTTTCCTTCTGTGCGCCGATGGCCATATAGAGTTTCGTACATGAGATGGCGGCAGCACCGGCACCGTTGACGACGATCTTCACTTTCTTGATGTCCTTGCCGATCACCTCCATGGCGTTCTTCAGACCAGCAGCCGAGATGATGGCCGTACCATGCTGGTCGTCGTGCATCACGGGGATGTCGAGGCTCTTCTTCAGACGATCCTCGATATAGAAGCACTCAGGCGCCTTGATGTCCTCGAGGTTGATACCGCCAAAGGTGGGGGCGATACGCTCAACAGCCTCGCAGAACTTCTCTGGATCCTTCTCGGCCACCTCGATATCAAACACGTCGATACCACCATAGATTTTGAAAAGCAGTCCCTTACCTTCCATCACAGGTTTGCCGCTCATGGCGCCGATGTCGCCCAGACCGAGCACGGCTGTACCATTGGAGATCACGGCAACGAGGTTGCCCTTATCCGTGTATTTGTAAGCTGCATCAGGGTCTTCCTGAATTTCCAGACAAGGAAATGCAACGCCAGGAGAGTAAGCTAATGAGAGGTCGGTTTGTGTACGATAAGCCTTCGTGGGCTTTACTTCAATTTTGCCAGGACGACCACTCTCGTGGTATTCAAGAGCGGCTTCTTTCGAGATCTTTACCATAGTGTATTATCCGTTATTTGTTGTTATTTCTGAAAATCGCTCGCAAAATTACAAAAATCCTTTGAAATACATTCAGTTTTTTTGTTTTTTTGTATCTTTAAAATTGATTTTGTATGAATATGCAAAAAAACAACGAATAATAAAGGGCTGGCCTCGGAGGTCGGCCCTTTTTCTTTACTGATGCTGCTCGCGGAGCAGATCGTTTACCGTCTTTACGGGGTTGAAAGTGCCCAGCGGTACTTCTACGAAGACCGTGCTCCAGTTGCTCATAGCGCCATTCCAGAGTCCAGGCAACTCCAGTGCCTTCAGTTCCTTACCAGCCTTCGACTTCGATGAAATGAAACCAGTGGTCTTATCAACGAATTCGGGCAGGTTGAATGGCTTGCCCTGGTAGTCCTTCACAGCGCAGACGAGGTCTACGGGGTTGAAGTGCGTACCCTGGGTGAACATCTTCATATAAGCCTCGTTGTTGGTGTCGATCTGAGAACTCTCGAGGATCTGCAGGCTGACAGTGCCGTCCTGGTTGTAGGTGAGGAACGGGCCACCGCCAGGTTCGCCCACATTCTTCACGACGCCACAGACACGCATCGGACGGTTCAGCTTCTCACGCAGATAGGCAGCATCGACCTTCTTGCCCTTGGCATCGGTGCAGAGACACTCGCTGACGAACTTGGCAATCTCCTCCAGCTGGGCATCCGTTGCTCCGGCGTCGAGCAGACGCAGATATTCGAAGGCCTTCTTCTGCAGGCTGACGAGCACACCGGCAATCACCTGTTTCCATTCTACAGTCTCGGGCTTCAGACGATCGGGCACCACATTGTCGATGTTCTTGATGAAGATCACATCGGCCTCGATCTCGTTGAGGTTCTCGATGAGCGCACCATGTCCACCCGGGCGGAAAAGCAGACTGCCGTCATCATTGCGGAATGGGGTGTTGTCTGGATTAGCGGCAACCGTATCCGTCGAAGGCTTCTGCTCAGAGAAGGTGATGTCGTACTTGATGCCGTATTTCTTGGCGAACATGTCAGCCTTCTCAGCCACCTTGGCCTTGAAGAGCTCCATGTGCTCGTGAGAGACGGTAAAGTGAACGTGGGCCTCACCGTTTGAAGCGGCATAGAGGGCACCCTCTACGAGATGTTCCTCCATCGGTGTGCGCGGCCCCTCGGGGTACTTGTGGAAGAGCAGCAGGCCCTTCGGCAGCTGACCGTAGTTCAGACCATCGGCCTTCAGCATGTTGGCAGCCACAGCCTTGTAGTTGCCATCGGCGATGAGCGCCTTGATGCCCTTGCCTTCGTTCTTCTGGCAGGCAGCATCGAGCGCATCGTAGAAAGCGAACTTCTCGATGGAGTCAAAGTACTTCTTCTCGAAATCGGTAGTTGGTACATCGTAGTCGGCATCCACAAAAGCGAACATATTCTTAAACATACGGCTGGCAGCACCCGAGGCAGGTACAAACTTCACCACGCGCTTGCCCTCTGCCTTGTAGGCGTTCCAGATGTCCTCGTACTGCTTGCGCTCAGCAGCATCAGGGGCAATAATGCCGCGACCGATACTAGCGGCAGCCTCGAGCTTCAGGAAGGGGAAACCAGTCTTAAATTCATTCAGTTGATTCTCAATTTGCTTCAGGGTAATACCCTTCTGAGCAATCTGTTTTAGATCTTGTTGTGATAACATATTACAGTGGTTTTAATTAGTTTTACGTATAATCTTCGTGCAAAAATACAAACTTTTTCCAAAAAATGCGAATAAATTCAGAGAAAATTGTATCTTTGCCTCAAATTTTGTACAGAATGGCAGATTTGTTTGCTTTTACATACGAAGAAAAGAAGCGCATGGCGGCCCAGACGGCAGAGATCCTGGAAGAGGAAATCGGACTGAAGGGGGAGGCTATCGAAGCCGTGTATCTCATCCCCGAGATCGAGGCAGGACACACGACCATTGAGGCCGTTGAGGCAGAACATGGCCCACAGGTGGCACGCATCCTGCACGGCTTGAATCGTATCCAGCAACTCTATCTGAAGAATCCTGTGATTGAGAGTGAGAACTTCCGCAACCTGCTCCTGTCGTTTGCAGAGGATATGCGCGTGATCCTCATCATGATTGCCGACCGTGTGAACCTGATGCGCCAGATTCGCGATACGAAGAATCTGGAGGCTAAGATGGAGGTATCTCAGGAAGCGGCCTATCTTTATGCACCTCTGGCCCATAAACTCGGTCTCTATAAACTGAAGAGCGAGCTGGAGGATCTGTCGCTGAAATACATGGAGCACGATGCGTATTACATGATCCGTGAGAAGCTGAACGAAACGAAAGCCTCGCGTGATGCGTATATCGCTGCTTTTATCAAACCAGTAGAAGAGAAAGTGAAGGCTGCAGGCATCAACTGTCACATAAAGGGTCGCACAAAGTCCATCCATTCCATCTGGGAGAAGATGAAGAAACAGAAATGTGGCTTTGAAGGTATCTACGACCTGTTTGCCATCCGTATCATCATCGACTGTCCTGAGGATAAGGAGAAGATGCAGTGCTGGCAGGCTTATTCGATTGTGACAGATATGTATCAACCTAACCCGAAGCGTCTGCGCGACTGGCTCTCTGTACCGAAGTCTAATGGCTATGAGAGTCTGCATATCACAGTGCTCGGCCCGGAACAGAAATGGGTGGAGGTGCAGATCCGTACAGAACGTATGGACGAGATTGCCGAGCGCGGTGTGGCTGCCCACTGGCGCTACAAGGGCGTGAAAGGCGAGACTGGCCTCGACGAGTGGCTCACGAATATCCGCTCAATGCTCGAGAATGCCGAAGGTATGGAGGCGATGGACCAGTTTAAGATGGATCTGTATGAAGATGAAGTCTTTGTGTTCACTCCGCGAGGCGACCTCTTCAAATTCCCCGTAGGTGCCACCGTACTCGACTTTGCCTATCATATCCACTCTAAAATCGGCAACCAGTGTACGGGCGGTCGAATTAACGGGCGTGTGGTTAGCATCCGTCAGTTGCTCAAGAGTGGTGACCAGGTGGAGATACTGACCTCTTCTTCGCAGAAACCACGTCAGGAATGGCTGTCAATCGTCAAGACTTCGCGCGCCAAGTCGAAGATTCGTCTGGCTCTGAAAGAGACCCAGGTGAAGGAAGGGCTCTTTGCCAAGGAGATGCTCGAACGGAAGTTCAAGAACCGCAAGATCGAGCAGGATGAGTCCACCATGTTCCATGTCATCAAGAAGATGGGCTTCAAGGAAGTGAGCGATTTCTACAAGCAGATAGCCGACGGTACGCTCGACGTGAATGCCGTCATTGAAAAATATATAGAGGTGCGTGATGGCGAGAAGACCATTACGGGCGATAATCAGGCCCGTTCTGCCAGTGAGTTCGAGCTCGATGATTCGAAGATTCCTGGCTTGAATCAAGGTATTTCTGACGATACACTGGTCATCGACCGCAACCTGAAGGGACTCGACTATCAGTTGGCTCGTTGCTGCCATCCTATCTATGGCGATCCCATCTTCGGATTTGTCACGATCAACGGCGGTATTAAGATCCATCGTCAGGACTGTCCGAATGCCCCCGAACTGCGCCGTCGCTATGGCTATCGGGTAGTGAAGGCCCGGTGGAGTGGGAAAGGGGCTTCTCAGTATAGCATCACCCTCCGAGTAATCGGAAATGACGATATCGGTATCGTGAACAATCTTACGAGTATCATCTCCAAGGATGAGCGCCTCGTCTTGCGCTCGATTAATATCGACTCCCACGACGGACTGTTCAGTGGAAACCTCGTCGTGATGCTGGAAGATACCTCGCGACTAGAACAATTGATTAAGAAACTGCGCACTGTGAAGGGCGTGAAACAAGTAGAACGAATATAAATAACTGACTAATAACCAACAGTATATGAAGATATTTGGCCTTCTGGCGATAACCCTCTTCGCACTGACGTTCCTGGGGTGTGGCGGAAATGCAAACCAGCGTGCCTACGAGCGTTACCAGTACGACTCGGCCCGGATAGAGTTTATCTATCCCAAAGAGGACACAGTCGTCTTAGAAGAGGAACAAGAATCTGATTGGATGGATGATGGTGGTGGGCTGATTGAAATACCCGATATCCCCAAAGAACGAAGCATAAATATGAACGCCAATAACTATGAAGTAGAGAAGATGATGTCGGGAAAACAATAGCAGATCTGTTTATTCCCGATAGATCCAAGCCAGCAGCTTGTTCACCCACTTGATGGAGAATCGGAACCAACGGTAAGTGCTCTGTTCCTTTCCGCCGAAGCTCAGGATGAACTCGCGGAATGGATTATTCTTGAATGGCAGTCCTACATCGAGGAAGCACATGTGCTTATACCCTCTGTCGTAGGCATCCTTCATCGCATCCCACACGGTGATTACATCAGGATGCAGGTGCATATACGTCTTTCTTCTGAAGGCAGAATACCAGAGATAGGCATTCCCGTTACTATAGGCACACACACAACAGCCAATCACTTTTCCATGATACTTGGTCACGAACAGGCGGGCATAGTCGCTGTTCATCAACTGTCTGAAAAACTGTGAGTCAGGGATAAACCGCTTAGGCTTCAGGATGTTATGACGGCGCAGCAGTTTCTCGAAAGCCTGAAAGTCCTCCTCGTTTCTGACAACCTCCGTAACCACTCCCTTGGCGTGCGATGCGTCGATGCGCTTCTGCATCTTCGGGGTAATCCGTTCCTCAGGTGCATGACTATGGAGAGAGTTATGGATACTCATCCAGTGGACAGGGTAGAAACCCAACTTCCTGAGTTGTTTGTAACCCAGCATCTTCTGGCTCAGGTTACTCACCTCGATGTAGAGCACCCAGTTGCCCAGGCGCTGAGTCAGGGCACCGAGCATCTCGGCCATCAGGTCTTCCTTCGAATACTCACACGCCGCATAGAACCCCTCGCTGAGCACGCGGGCATGCACTAGCAGGAATGGCGGCAGCCAGAATGTGCGGATGCGCATGATGCCCAGCAGATGGCTCACCACGCGCCCAGTCCCGTCTGTCGTCACCACCAGATAAGGTTTCTGTCGGGGTGTATTCAGCAAGATTTCAAACAACTGACGACTATGGAAGAAATTGCTCTCCTCCAGCTCCGGCAGGTCCTTACAATTCCGGTAAATCCTCGTCGTCAGTCCATTCATGGTGACAAAATTAGTATAAATCAACTAAAAAACCAAATAAATTTGAATTTTTTTGAGATTATTGAAAAAATGTGTACCTTTGCACCGAATTAACGATTCCTACTATGATGTCATTTAAAGATTTAGCCCAGCAGCGGCGCAGTCATCGTAAGTTTACGAATGAGGAGATCGATCCTGAAGACCTCAAGTTAATACTCCGTGCAGCCCTGATGTCGCCGACATCGAAAGGTCAGCGTGCCTGGCAGTTTGTCGTTGTCGACGACAAGCTCGACCTGGAGAAACTGGCTGATGCGAAGAACCTCGGTTCACAGTTCCTGAAGGATGCCCCTGTGGCCATCGTGGTACTGGGCGACCCCATGCAGAACGACTGTTGGGTGGAGGATGGTTCGATAGCAGCCATCTCCATGCAGTATCAGGCTGAAGACCTGGGACTGGGCTCTTGTTGGATCCAGATGCGTGGTCGCGGTCTGGAGGACGGTACTACGGCTGATACCGTGATCCGTGGTGTGCTCGACATCCCCGACAATATGAATTGCCTCTGTATCCTGGCCGTTGGCCATTGGGCTGATGAGCGCAAGCCTCAGGCTGAGGATCGCCTGAAGTGGGAGAATGTGCATCTGAATAAATTCTGAAGGAAAGTGATTAACTACGACTTAAATAAGATCAAGGCTATCATCTTCGATATCGACGGTGTGCTGAGTGCTGAGACGATCAATCTCAGTGCTGATGGTGTGCCCCTTCGAACGGTGAACATCAAGGACGGCTATGCCATCCAGCTCGCCGTAAAGCTCGGTCTGCGCATCGTGATTCTGACAGGTGCCAATATCCCCAGTATCCGTGTGCGCTACGAGGGTCTGGGCGTGGAGGATATCTATACGGGCTGTTCGGTGAAAATCCAGAAATATCAGGAGTTCAAGACCCGTTATGGGCTGAATGACGAGGAGGTGATGTATATGGGCGATGATATCCCCGACTTGGAAATTATGCGCACAGTGGGCTGTCCTGTCTGTCCGAAGGATGCCTGTCCGGAGATCAAGGAAGCGAGCCTCTACGTGAGCGACCGCAAGGGTGGCTACGGCTGTGGGCGTGATGTCATCGAGCAGGTGCTTCGTGCCCAGGGCAAGTGGGTGATGAACGCCAAGGCTTTCGGATGGTGATGGGAGAGTTGAGAATGAAGAGTTATAACATCATATTGGCCAGTAATTCGCCACGACGTAAGGAACTGCTTTCGCGACTGGGAGTGCCTTTCGAGGTGAGGGTGCTGAAGGATATCGATGAGTCGTATCCGGCAGATACCCCTGTGAGCGAGGTCGCCCTCTATATCGCCGGCAAGAAGGCTGATGCCTATCGGCAGGTGATGGGGGAGGACGAACTGATCATCACGGCTGATACAGTCGTGATTGTGGGCGACGAGATCCTTGGCAAACCTGCTGACGCTGCCGATGCCAGGCGTATGCTCAAGGCCCTGAGCGGCCGTACCCATCAGGTGACGACGGGTGTGTGTATGGTGGCGAAAGATCAGGACCGGCGTTTCTCCGTGACGACAGATGTCACTTTCAAACAGCTTACCGACGAGGAGATTGGCTATTATATCCAGACCTTCAAGCCTTACGACAAGGCGGGCGCCTATGGCATTCAGGAGTGGATCGGCTGTATCGGCGTGACGGGCCTGAACGGGAGTTATTATAATGTGATGGGTCTCCCCATCCAGCGCATCTATCAGGTGCTGAAGTCGCTGGGGGTGATGACCATGTGTGAATGAATATCCATAAACTGAATAAATTATGAAATACGGATTTGTAAAAGTTGCTGCTGCCGTTCCTGTGGTGAAAGTGGCTGACGTAGCGTACAACGTACAACAGGTGGAGAGTCTGATTGCTCAGGCTGAAGGCCGTGGCGTCGAGGTGCTCGTGTTCCCTGAACTCTGTATCACGGGCTACTCCTGTCAGGACTTGTTTAAGGAGCAGCTGCTGCTCGACCATGCGGAGGGAGCCATCTTGACGCTGCTCGACTTTACCCGAAAACTAGATGTGATTTCCATTGTAGGACTGCCTATCGTCATCAATGGTCTGTTATATAACTGTGCCGCCGTCATTCAGGGGGGTACGCTGTTGGGCATCGTGCCCAAGACCTATCTGCCAAACTATGCGGAGTTCTATGAGAAGCGCTGGTTTGCCTCTTCGCAGGATCTGAATCCTACGGAGATCTACTTTGCGGGTGGCCCTGTGACGGTCAGTGCTGATCCCAAGATCTTCGTCACTGCCGACGGCATGAAGTTTGGCGTGGAGATCTGCGAGGATGTATGGGCTCCCATCCCGCCAAGCAACAATTTGGCAGTGGCTGGTGCCGACATCATCTTCAACCTCTCGGCCAGCAACGAACTGTTGGGCAAGCACGCCTACCTGAAGTCGCTCCTGGCTCAGCAGAGTGCGCGTACCATCAGCGGCTACGTCTATGCGAGTGCAGGCTTCGGCGAGTCTACGCAGGATGTCGTCTATGGCGGCAACGCACTGATTTTCGAGAATGGCAAGCTGCTCATAGAGGGCGACCGCTTCTCGTTCCAGCCGCAGATCCGCAGCGTCCAGATTGATGTTGAGAAACTCCGTGTCGAGCGCCGGCAGAACACCACCTTTATCAATGCCCAGCGTGGCGCCAATTCGCAGATGATCGTCTGCAAGCCTGTAGCCATGCGCGACTTCGCTCTGGAGCGCACGATCAATCCCCATCCGTTTATCCCCAAGGAAGAGGAGATGCATGATACCTGTGAGGAAATCCTGAATATCCAGGTGGCAGGTCTGGCCAAGCGTCTCTATCATATCAATGCCAAGAAGGCCGTGATTGGTATCAGTGGCGGTCTCGACTCCACACTGGCCCTGCTGGTGACCGTGAAGACCTTTGATAAGCTCGGCCTCGACCGTAAGGGAATCCTCGGAATCACGATGCCTGGCTTCGGCACCACAGACCGTACCCACAACAACGCTGTGAAACTGATGGAAACACTGGGCGTGACTATTCGTGAGATCAGCATCGCCAAGGCTGTCACCCAGCATTTCGAGGATATCGGCCATGATAAGAATAACCATGATGTGACCTACGAGAACTCCCAGGCTCGTGAGCGTACGCAGATCCTGATGGATGTGGCCAACCAGGAGAATGCTATCGTCATCGGGACGGGCGACCTCTCCGAACTGGCGCTTGGATGGGCCACCTACAACGGTGACCACATGTCGATGTACGGCGTGAATGCCGGCATCCCCAAGACGCTGATCCAGTATCTCGTCAGCTATGTTGCAGGCGAGATGGCCACAGAGACGCTGCTCGACATTGTGGCCACACCGATATCGCCAGAGCTGATACCAGCCGACGAACAGGGCAACATCAAACAGAAGACGGAAGACCTCGTGGGCCCTTACGAACTGCACGACTTCTTCATCTACTACTTCCTGCGCTATGGCTTCAGTCCGAAGAAGATTTTCCTGCTGGCCCAGCGCGCCTTCTGCACGCCTTCCGTGATCGATGGCAAGGAGGTGCTCTATACGGAGGACGTGGTGAAGAAATGGTTGACCACCTTCTGTCGTCGCTTCTTCAACCAGCAGTTCAAGCGTTCTTGTCTGCCCGATGGTCCGAAGGTTGGTAGCGTGAGTCTCTCACCCAGAGGCGACTGGCGCATGCCGAGTGATGCCTCCAGTGCATTATGGTTAAAAGAATGTGAGTCGTTGTAACCAACGACCCACATAATGTGTTTAAAGTAAAAATGAGTTAGCTAAAGGCTAACTCATTGTCTTTTAGTGTGATATGGATCGTTGAGCCAAGCGGCAACTCGCCGTTTACCACGAGGTCGCTGATGCCGTCTTCAATATAGTTCTGGATGGCGCGCTTCAGCGGACGGGCGCCAAACTGCACGTCGTAGCCCTTCGTGGCCACAAACTCCTTGGCTTCTTCAGAGAGGTCGATCTTGTAGCCTATCTGGTCGATGCGCTTGTAGAGACCCTTCAGTTCGATATCGATGATCTTCTTGATGGCTTCCAGGTCCAGCTGGTCGAAGGTGATAATCTCGTCGAGACGGTTCAGGAACTCAGGCGAGAACTGCTTCGAGAGTGCTTTCTGCACGATGTCGCGCGCATGCTGCTTGTCCTTCTCGTTCAGCGCCAGCCCTGTGCTCGAACCAGCACTGAAGCCTACGCCTCGTCCGAAGTCCTTCAGCTGGCGTGTACCAGCGTTCGAGGTCATGATGATCACCGTGTTGCGGAAGTCCACCAGTCGACCGTTGCCGTCAGTCAGTCGGCCTTCATCGAGCACCTGCAGCAACAGGTTGAACACGTTGCCGTGGGCTTTCTCGATCTCGTCGAGCAGCACGATGGAGTAGGGATGACGGCGCACGCGCTCGGTCAGCTGTCCGCCCTCTTCGTAGCCTACGTATCCTGGAGGCGCACCAATCAGTCGAGAGGTGTTGAAACTCTCCGTATATTCACTCATGTCGATACGGATGAGCGCATCGGCACTGCCAAACATGAATTCTGCCAGTTTCTTGGCCAGATAGGTCTTGCCCACACCCGTAGGGCCGAGGAACATGAACGTGCCGATGGGGTGGTTGGGCTCCTTCAGTCCGACGCGGTTGCGCTGGATGGCCTTCACCATCTTGTCGATGGCCTTGTCCTGGGCGATGACGGCATTCTTCAGTTCCTGCGCCATGCCCTTCAGACGGATACCCTCCTGTTCGGCCATGCGCTGGGCAGGCACACCCGTCATCATCGATACCACCTCGGCCACCTGGTCAGCATCGACCACCTGCCGCTCCTCGTCAACGCCCGAGCTCCAGCGCTCGTTCATCTGCTTCAGTTCTGTCTCGAGCACCGTCTGACGGTCGCGATAGCCGGCAGCCAGTTCGAAGTTCTGGTTCTTCACGGCCCACTGCTTCTTCTCCTTCACCAGGGCAATCTCTTTCTCCTTTTCCACAATCTCCTGCGGAATCTGGGCATTACCAAGATGTACGCGCGAGCCTGTCTCGTCGAGGGCGTCGATGGCCTTGTCGGGCATAAAGCGGTCTGTCACGTAGCGGTCTGTCAATTTGACACATGCCACGAGGGCATCGTCCGTATAGGTCACATGGTGATGGTGCTCATAGCGGTCCTTGATGTTACGCAGTATCTGCAGTGTCTCCTCGTTAGTGGTAGGTTCTACCTGCACCTTCTGGAATCGGCGCTCCAAGGCTCCATCTTTCTCGATGGAGTTGCGGTATTCGTCGAGTGTCGTAGCACCGATACACTGGATGGTACCCCTTGCCAGTGCAGGTTTCATGATGTTGGCGGCATCCATCGAGCCTGGGGTTGAGCCGGCGCCAATGATGGTGTGGATCTCGTCGATGAACACAATCACGTCGGGATTGGCCTCCAGCTCCTTCATCAAGGCTTTCAGACGCTCCTCAAACTGTCCGCGGTACTTTGTACCAGCTACCACACCCGTCATATCGAGGGTGTAGATCCGCTTGCCGAATAGCATCGGACTCGTATGGTGGTTCACAATCATCTGGGCGAGTCCTTCTACGATGGCACTCTTACCTACGCCAGGCTCACCGATGAGGATGGGGTTGTTCTTCTTTCTGCGCCCCAGAATCTCCACGATGCGCTGTATCTCGCGTTCGCGGCCTACACAGGGGTCGAGCTTGTTCTCTGTGGCAGCCAGCGTCAGATCAGTGCCGAAGGTGTCGAGCACAGGCGTCTTCGAGGCAGCTTTCTTCTGGGTGGTCGTCATACCCGACTTGCTGGATTTGCCAGCAGCGTTGCTGGTGTCCTCGTATTCATCTTCATCCTCGTCGGGCAGACCGATGCCGTTAGTCACTTCTGTATTTTGCGGGGCGAAAAGCATCGCCAGCGCGTCTTCATAATTCATGTTGTTCAATTCTAAAATCTGTTTGGCACTGTTGTTTGCTGCATCATGCAGGATGGCAAGCAACAGATGTTGTTCGTCCACTTTAGTTGTTCTCTGTATCCTGGCTTCCAGCACGGCGAGCTTCAGGATATTGCTCGCCTTCTCGTTGAGCACCAAGTCCGTGGGGATAGGCATGCCTATCTCGTCCTCACGCACACGTTGCTCCAGTTCTGTCTTCACCGACTGAAGGTTCAGGTTCAGTCTGCGGAACAGGTCGATGACAGGACCGTCCTTACTTCTGAGCATGCCCAGCAGCAGGTGTTCCGGCCCTACAGAACGGCTGGCCAGGCGCGCAGCCTCCTCCCGTGAGAAGGCCAGTATCTCGGATACTTTGGGTGAAAACTGGCTAGTCATATTACTATTAATTCCTTTCTTTTTCTGATTTCACATTGCAAAATTACAACTTTTCTAGCAAACACCGTGCCATTTATTTGAAAAATTTCCTTTTAAAATAGCTTAAAAGGTTTGGCTGGTCGGAAAATAATAACTACCTTTGCACGGTTAAAAACGCGTCAGCGGGCTCGAAAAGTGCCTTAAACGCAAAATCGGTCAAATCGTAAATAGTAAAATAGTCAAATAAAAAGATGGATCAAACATTCGACAACGACAGAATTATTAAGATCAACATCGAGGAAGAGATGAAATCGAGCTACATCGACTACTCCATGTCAGTCATTGTGGCACGTGCCCTTCCTGATGTTCGCGACGGCTTCAAGCCCGTCCACCGCCGCATCCTCTTCGGTATGATGGGCATCAACAACGTTTCAACCCAACCTTATAAGAAATGTGCGCGCGTCGTAGGTGAGGTGCTCGGTAAGTATCACCCCCACGGCGACTCTTCAGTCTATGGTGCCCTCGTACGTATGGCCCAGGAGTGGAACATGCGCTACACGCTGGTTGACGGTCAGGGTAACTTCGGATCGGTAGACGGCGACTCGCCTGCCGCCATGCGTTACACGGAGTGCCGACTCTCGAAGATGGGTGAGCACATCATGGACGACCTCGACAAGGAGACCGTCGACATGATGAACAACTTCGACGACTCGCTCGAGGAGCCCACCGTGATGCCTACCAAGATTCCTAACCTGCTGGTGAACGGTGGCAACGGTATTGCCGTAGGTATGGCTACTAACATGCCGACCCATAACCTGGGTGAAGTGATCGACGGCTGCTGTGCCTATATCGACAACCCCGATATCGATACCGAAGGCCTGATGAAGTTTATCCCTGGTCCCGACTTCCCGACGGGTGCCTATATCTATGGCCTGCAGGGTGTGCGCGATGCTTATGAGACAGGTCGCGGCCGTATCGTGATGCGCGCCAAGGCTGAGATCGAGAGCGGAGAGACCCACGACAAGATTGTCGTCACGGAGATTCCCTATGGTGTCAATAAGGCCGATCTCGTGGCCTATATCGCCGATCTCGCCAACCAGCATAAGATTGAGGGCGTGGCCAATGTCAATGATGAGTCTGGCCGCCAGGGTATGCGTATCGTCGTCGACTGCAAGCGCGATGCCAATGCCAATGTGCTGCTCAACAAGCTGTTCAAGATGACCGCCCTGCAGAGTTCGTTCTCTGTCAACAATATTGCGCTGGTGAAGGGTCGTCCCCGTCTGCTCTCGCTCAAGGAGTGCGTCAAGTACTTCGTAGAGCACCGTCACGATGTCACCATCCGCCGCACCAAGTACGACCTGCGCAAGGCTCAGGAGCGTGCCCACATCCTCGAGGGCTTGATCATCGCCGTCAACAATATCGACGAGGTGGTACACATCATCAGAAACAGTAAGACCCCGACCGATGCCCAGCGCAATTTGGAGGCCCGCTTCGATCTCGATGAGCTCCAGTCGAAGGCCATCGTCGATATGCGCCTGGCACAGTTGACTGGCCTGCGTGTCGATCAGCTCCATCAGGAGTACGATGACCTGATGAAACTCATTGCCGACCTGCAGGAGATCCTCGACAACCCGGAGCGCTGTAAGGAGGTGATGAAGAACGACCTGCTCGAGGTGAAGGAGAAGTACGGCGACGAGCGTCGCACGGAGATTATCCCATTCGACCACGAGTTCAATGCCGAGGACTTCTATCCCGACGATCCTGTGGTGATCACCATCTCCCACATGGGCTATATCAAGCGCACCCCACTGGCCGACTTCCACGAGCAGGGCAGGGTCATCGCGACAACGACTTCACCGAGTATATCTATCCCGCCACGATGCACAACACGCTGCTCTTCTTCACCCAGAAGGGACGCTGCTACTGGCAGAAGTGCTACGAGATTCCTGAGGGCGACAAGAACTCGAAGGGTCGCGCCATCCAGAATATGCTCAACATCGATCCCGATGATTCCATCAATGCCGTGCTGCGCATCAAGAACTTCAACGACGAGGAGTTCCTCAAGTCCCACTACGTGGTCTTTGCCACGAAGCAGGGTATCATCAAGAAGACCCGTCTCGATGCCTATAAGAACGTTCGCGCAGCAGGTGTCATCGCTATCAACGTAAACGAGGGTGACGAGGTGGTAGGTGTTCGTCTGACCAACGGCAAGAACGAGCTCCTGCTCGCCAACCGCAATGGTCGTGCCGTCCGCTTCGACGAGAACGATGTCCGCACGATGGGCCGCGTCTCTACCGGTGTCATCGGCATGCGCCTCGATGGTGGCGACGATGAGGTGGTAGGCATGGTCTGCGTCAACGATCCCAATGAGGAAACCATCATGGTCGTCTCTGAGAACGGCTACGGCAAGCGCTCCGAGGTAGAAGACTATCGTAAGACCGCCCGTGGCGCGAAGGGTGTGAAGACCCTCGCCATTACTGAGAAGACAGGCCGACTGGTAGCCATCAAGGTGGTGACCGATGAGAACGACCTCATGATCATCAACAAGTCGGGTATCCTCATCCGTCTGAAGGTCGCCGATGTCCGCGTGATGGGTCGCGCCACCCAGGGCGTGCGCCTCATCAACCTCACGAAGAAGAACGACACCATCGCCAGCGTCTGCAAGGTGATGCACTCGCAGGCCGAGGAAGAAGACGTGGAAGAGGCTGAGATTGTCGATGAGGAGCTGACCGACGCTATCGATACCCCGCAGATCTCACCCGAGCCCGAGAATTAAACCAACGGCCCGCAGATACGTCAAAGAGATAAATACAAAACATATAATATAATATAAGGTATAACCAATTATTAATTAGCTTATGAAAAAAATCATGATGATGGCAGTGATGTTCGTAGCCAGCGCTACAGCATTTGCCGGTGACAGTGACGCCCTGAAGGCAATCCTCAAGTCAAAGACCTATGCCGAGGCAGAACAGCTCGTAAAGAGCACGCTCGACCAGCTCGCTACCCCCCAGGAGAAGGCTAAGGCTTACAACAAGCTCGTAGACCTGGCTATGGATCAGTTCAACGCTCAGAGCACCATTCAGACTGAGAATCAGGTGGCCAAGCAGATGGGTAAGGAAGAGAAGCCCGTTGACACGAAACTGATGGCCGATATGGCTGTCAATGCCTTGAACGCCGCCATCGAGTGCGACAAGTACGACCAGCAGCCCAACGAGAAGGGTAAGGTAAAGCCCGCGTTCGACAAGAAGAATGCCGAGCGCCTGTGGAATTCACCTCGTTTCACCCTCGTGAACGTTGGTCAGGATGCTGCTCAGAAGCAAGACAAGGCTGCTGCCCGCAAGTACTGGGAAGTATTTACACTCTCTGACGCCGCTCCTCTCTTCAAGGACTGCAACCGCGATGCTCAGAAGGAATTCTTCGGCCAGGTGGCTCGCTTCGCTGCTGTCTATGCCTATCAGGACAAGGATATGGACAAGGCCCTGCAGCTCTGCGACATCGCCATGAAGGATCCTCAGGAGTATGAGGGCTGTCTGAACCTGAAGCTCGAGATCCTTGGCGACGGTCTGAAGACCAAGGAGGACTCTGTGAAGTTCATCAATCAGCTGAAGGACATCTACGCTGAGCACCAGACCGACGGTGTGATGGAGAAGCTCTACAACATGTACTCTATGACTGGTGACAAGGCTGCTGCCGAGAAGGTGCTCGACGACGCACTGGCTAAGAACCCCGACAACTTCGTTGCTCTCGCCGACAAGGGTCTGGGTATGGTCAACGACAATCCCGCTGAGGCTGCCAAGTATCTGAAGCGCGCTGCCGACCTGAAGCCCGACAATGCCGCCATCCAGACCTACGCTGGTACTGCTCTCTCTGTTCAGGCTCAGAACACTGAGGATCCCGCTGCCAAGAAGGCACTCTATCAGGAGGCCATCAAGTACTACGACAAGGCTAAGGAACTCGATCCCGACCGTCTGCAGAGCAACTGGGGTTACAACCGCTACAATGCTTACTATAACTATTATGGTGAGGATGCTCCCGAGACCAAGCAGGCCGAGGCCGACAGCAAGTAATCTGGTATGAAAGATTTGATTCGCAACATATTCCCGCCGGCTATACTGGCGGGAATTTGTATTTCCATCGGTTGTGTGGTCAACCTGCGCGTGGGCGGTGTCGCTGGTGCCGTGCTCTTCGCCTTCGGACTGACCACCGTGGTCTATTACGGCCTGAAGCTCTATACGGGCACAGCCGGCTTCATCCGCCGTCAGGGCGACTGGGGCATGCTCGTCGTTGTGCTCTTGGGCAACATCGTAGGCTGCCTGCTCACGGCCTGGCTCATCGCCTATGCCCAGCCCGACTGCATAGAGCCTGCCGCCAAGATCCTCGCCGGGCGTCTGGCCAAGGGGCCGCTCGCCTGTTTTCTGCTGGCCATCGGCTGCGGCTTTATCATGACCATCGCCGTCGAGTTCGCCCGCAAGGGGAAGGTGCTGCCGCTGGTGCTGGGTGTCCCCGTGTTCATCCTCTGCGGCTTTGCCCACTCGATAGCCGATGCCTTCTATTTCCTTGTGTCGCCAGCCGATGCAGTGCTCCAGCCTGCCGTCCTCGTCGTTTACATCAGCGAGGTGCTCGGCAATTTCGTAGGCTGCAACCTCTATCGCTGGACGATGATCTTCACCCCCAAACCATAAGAGATGATGCACGACGAAAATTTTGACCGTGTAAAAGCTGTCTGCGAGATAGCCCGCAGGGCAGGCGCCTATATCCGCGAGGAACGCCGTAAGTTCTCGCTCGAGCGCGTGGAGCGCAAGCATGCCCACGATTATGTGTCGTATGTCGATAAAGGTTCCGAGCAGCTGATTGTCAGTGCGCTGCGCGAACTGCTGCCCGAGGCGGGATTCATCACTGAGGAGGGGCTTGCCGGCCACGATGCCGAGCAGATGCTCTGGGTGGTCGATCCTCTCGACGGCACTACCAACTTCATCCACCAGTATGCCCCCTATGCCGTGAGCATCGCACTCTTGCAGGGGCGCGAGATACTGCTGGGCGTGGTCTACGAGATCTGTGCCGACGAGTGCTTCTATGCCTGGAAGGGTGGGGGTGCCTATCTCAACGGCCAGCCCCTGCACGTCAGTTCCCAGCAGATCGGCGATGCCCTGCTCTGCCTGCAGCTGCCCTACAACAGCGATGCCTATAAGCCCGTCATCCGCCACCTCATCGACACCTTCTACGGCCATGTGGGCAGCATCCGCATGTGTGGTTCAGCAGCGATGGCCCTCTGCCATGTGGCAGCCGGTCGGCTCGACGGCTATGCCGAGCAGTACATCGGCCAGTGGGATTTCATGGCAGGCAGCCTGATTGTGACAGAAGCCGGCGGCACAGTCACCGACTACAGCGGCTCAGCCGATTTCACCCCCGGCAACAGTGTCGTAGCCACCAACGGTGTCATCCAGCAGGATCTGCTCACTGCATTGAGTTTGGCAAAGTAACCGTGTAATCGCGTAATTGCGCCCATATTTTATCCCCCTTTGCGACAGATTTCGTGCCCTTGCATGGCGTCTGTCGCATTTTCGTTTCCCTGTCGCTACAACCTCAGACGAAAAAGCAGAAAATGTTTGGAACGAAGCAAAATCCGTCGTACCTTTGCAATGTCAAAAGTAAAAAATAGTATTAACAATTTAAAATTTGAAAGATATGGCAGAGAATGTAACACCAGTAACCCTCGAGGTTAAAGATTTCGCAGCACGTGAGGTACTGTTAGTAGACTACAAGTTCAATCAGGCAACTGATCGTGAAGGACAGATTTCGGGTATTCCCCGTGGCGGTCGACGGTAAGGACATGAAGGAGCTGAAGGGCACAGGCTGCTACTGCGTGAAGTACAAGGAGTACTGGGCAGACGGCGAGGAGCACTACGAGGACATCGAGATCGTATGCCAGAAGCTCGAGAACGGCCCCGTCACCTTCGAGAATTCTTGGAAATAGGCGATTAAGCGAACGTAAAGCCATGCTCGCATGAGCTCTACTGAAAGGCTACGGGTAGGCGAGCTTCGCTCGGGAATGCGTGAGCCTATTCGATGCGAAGCATCAAGTGAGTGAATTAGCGAGAGCATAACCAATGTCACACTGGGCCTATCCCAGTGTGGCATTTTTTCTATATAAAAGTTTGGTGGTTCGGGGTAAAGTGCGTAAATTTGCAGGCAAGAATTAAACTTGGGAATTATGAATAAGATTGTATTGATTACTGGGGCAACAAGCGGTATCGGACTGGCTTGTGCCAGAAAATTTG
Organism: uncultured Prevotella sp.; assembly: GCA_900314995.1. Taxonomy (GTDB): domain Bacteria; phylum Bacteroidota; class Bacteroidia; order Bacteroidales; family Bacteroidaceae; genus Prevotella. The sequence continues at coordinate 15,325 of OMXK01000050.1, read as the reverse complement.
CCGAGAATGGTGACAAGGTGATCCTAACGGGCCGTAATGCTCGGCGATTGGCTGAGATCAGCGAGGAACTGAAGGGAAAGGGCGCGGAGGCAATCACGCTGGCGTTTGACGTGAGAGACCGTCAGGCTGCGGAGGATGCTCTGGCGCAGTTGCCGGAGGCATGGCAGCAGATCGACGTGCTGGTGAACAATGCCGGACTGGCGCTGGGACTGGAAGCCGAATATGAGGGTGATATCAGCGAATGGGATGCGATGATCGACACGAACATCAAGGGTCTGCTCACGATGACGCGACTGGTGGTGCCTGCGATGGTGGCGCGCAACAGCGGTCATGTGATCAACGTAGGTTCGGTGGCTGGCGACGCAGCATATAAGGGCGGTAATGTGTATTGCGCCACGAAGGCGGCTGTAAAGGCGCTGAGCGACGGACTGCGCATCGACGTGGCTGAGACGGCTGTCCGCGTGACGAATCTGAAGCCTGGCCTTGTGGAGACGAACTTCAGCAATGTCCGATTCCATGGAGATACGGACCGCGCTGCAGGCGTGTATCAGGGTATCAAGCCGCTGACGGGCGACGATATTGCCGACGTGGCCGTGTATGCTGCCAATGCGCCTGCCCACGTGCAGATAGCCGAGGTGCTGATTCTGGCTACCCACCAGGCGAGTGGGAGCGTGATTGTAAGGAAACAATAAAAAGAAAGACCGCTGAACTCACGTCCGGCGGTCTCTTTTTTCTCTCAATTGTTCGTTGATTACTTAACTGAATCAGCAGCAGCAACTGTATCTGTTGCCAGGCTGTCAACGATGCTGTCAACTACCTCAGCGATAGAATCGGTATCAACAGGAGCCTGCTGAGCCTTGTTACCACATGATGCGAAAGAGATAGCAGCAACTGCTACGAACATGAATACTAATTTTTTCATTTTTCTAATGCTTTTAAATCTGTAAAACAATCATTTGTTTATTAAAACGCTGCAAAGGTACGGCTTTTTTTAATACAACGTATCATTTTTTTCGATTTTTTTTTGGTCATTTTTGTAACTTTTTAGCAAAGTACTGAAAATCAATCAGATACGAAATGTTAAAAATTGATGTAAAATCGACACTTAAAGGAAAAATCGCAAAAATTGATGAAAATCGCTAAAAAATGGTTACCTTTGTGCCCGCAAACAGAAACGATATTTTTAGCTTATGATAGATACCTCGGCTTTTCAAGGGAAAAGGGCTGCCTATTACACCCTCGGCTGCAAGTTGAACTTCTCGGAGACATCCACTTTCGGGAAGTTGCTCCATGACATGGGTGTGAGAACGGCCCAGAAAGGTGAACAGGCTGATATCTGCCTGATCAACACGTGTTCGGTGACGGAGGTGGCCGACCACAAATGCCGTCAGGCCATCCATCGGATGGTGAGGAATCACCCGGACGCCTTTGTGGTGGTGACGGGCTGCTATGCGCAGCTGGAGGCGGATGTCGTGTCGAAGATTGAGGGTGTGGATCTTGTGCTGGGCTCCGACGAGAAGGCCAATCTGATACAGTATCTCTCGGAGGCATGGAGCGGTCAGCTGTCGGGGCAGAAGGCTTTCCGCCAGAAGACGAAGGATATCAGGACGTTTGCCCCCTCGTGCTCGAAAGGCAATCGTACGCGCTACTTCCTGAAGGTGCAGGACGGCTGCGACTACTTCTGTACCTATTGTACTATCCCGTACGCGCGCGGGTTCTCACGGAATCCGACCATCGCCTCGCTGGTCAGACAGGCTGAGGAGGCTGCCGCAGAGGGTGGCAAGGAAATCGTGCTGACGGGCGTGAACATCGGCGACTTCGGCAAGACGACGGGCGAACGGTTTATCGACCTGGTGAAGGCACTCGACGAGGTGGAGGGTATCAAGCGCTACAGGATCAGCAGTCTGGAGCCCGACCTGCTGAGTGACGAGCTGATAGCCTACTGTGCAGCCAGCCGTGCGTTTATGCCGCATTTCCATATCCCCCTTCAGAGCGGCAGCGATACGGTGCTGAAGCTGATGCATCGCCACTACGACGCGCAGCTGTTCGCGGATAAGATAGGCTGCATCAAGACGCTGATGCCTGAGGCGTTTATCGGCGTTGACGTGATGGTGGGCTGTAGAGGGGAGACACCGGAGTGTTTCGAGGAGACTTTCGACTTCCTCAAGGGGCTCGACGTGACGCAGCTGCACGTGTTTCCTTATTCGGAACGTCCGGGCACATCGGCGCTGAGCATCCCCTACACGGTGAGCGACAAGGATAAGAAACTGCGCTCAAAACGGCTGCTGGCACTCTCGGACGAGAAGACCGAGGCTTTCTATACCCGGCACATCGGCCAGCAGGCAGAGGTGCTCTTCGAGAAGGCTCCCCGTGGGAAGGCGATGCACGGGTTTACACGCAACTATATCCGCGTGGAACTGCCAGCATCGGAGGCAGACCCGGGACTGGACAACCAACTGGTGAACGTAACGCTGGGCGAACTGACGCACGACCGTCAGGCGCTCAGGGCTATTATTTAATATATTAATAATGTACGCGCGTATGAAGAAAGTGGCAATCGTGATCCTGAACTGGAACGGCAAGGAGATGTTGAGGACGTTTCTGCCCTCGGTGGTAGCTTGTTCGCAGGAGGAGGCAACGGTGTATGTGGCCGACAATGCGTCGACCGACGGCTCGATGGAGCTGCTGGAAAAGGAGTTCCCGGAGGTGAAACGCATCCAGCTGTCGCATAACTGGGGCTTCGCCGAGGGTTATAACAGAGCCTTCAAGGAGATTGAGGCAGACTACTATCTGCTGTTGAACTCGGACGTAGAGGTGACGCCCCACTGGCTGACACCGCTCATCGGCTATCTGGAGCAACATCCTGAGGTGGCGGCCTGTCAGCCGAAGCTGCTGGCCTATCAGGACAAGGGCGCCTTCGAATATGCGGGGGCGAGTGGGGGATTCTTGGATAAGTACGGCTATCCCTTCTGTCGCGGCAGAATCTTTGATAGCGTTGAGCGCGACGAAGGCCAGTATGACGAGCCGATAGAGATACTCTGGGCAACGGGTGCCGCGCTGATGATCAAGGCGAAGGACTACTGGGATGCCGGTGGGATGGACGAGCGCTTCTTCGCGCATAACGAAGAGATCGACCTCTGCTGGCGACTGCGCATTCGCGGCAGGAAGATCGTTTGTCTGCCAGAGAGCCGTGTATATCACGTAGGTGGCGGTACGCTGCCGAAGGCCAATCCGATGAAGACCTTCCTGAATTTCCGCAATAACCTGACGATGCTCTACAAGTGTCTGCCAGCGGAAGACCTGAAGCCCGTGATGCGCTGGCGATGGGTGCTCGACTATCTGGCATCCTGGGAGATGCTGATCCTGAAGCGGAACGTGGGCGACTTCATGGCCGTGTATCGCGCCAGGAAGGCGTTCAAGCGCTGGCGGAAAGACTTCGAGGCCGACCGTAAGGCCATTCAGGCCTCGGCGGTGACGAAAAAAATACCAGAGCGGCGGGACTTTGCCCTGCTCTGGCAGTATTATGTAAAGGGTAAGAAAACCTTCCGACAGCTTCCTTAATTGTTGCGTTTCCACTGCTGCAGGTAGGCAAACCAATCCTGGGCAGAATGGTAGCCAAAGGTCTCGTTGTCAGAACAATAGGTAATCTTGTAGCTGAGATGCCTGTTGGCGGTAGCAACGACGAATCCGTAGTTGTCCTTGTTGGCTGGTTCCTCGCTCACGATGTACTGTTGCGGAATCCAGATGGCGAGTCCGACCGTCTCGGGCTTGAAGTTCTCATGGTCGCTCGACGGCCAGTCGGTGCCCCAGCAGGCACGCAGGCCGGCATGGTCGGAGAACTCCTCGGAATCTTTCACGTTGATGATGCCCGTAGAGAAGCGATAGTCGCTGACATCGCGGTTGAAGAACACATCGACATCGGTATCGCGATGGCCAGCATACTGGGTGAAGCGTACGGTCATGGTGATGGCGGGCTTATCGGGATAGGGCTTCCAGTCGCGGTCGACCAGTTCGACGATGGTGCGCAGCGGACCATAGGAGATGATGCGCTGAGTGAGACTGCGCACGGGTTCGATCATCGTGGGCTTTTGTCCGTCCCAGCCACGGAAGGCGCCAAGTCCGAAGGTGTTACCCACCCACAGCACATCGTCGCCATAGCCGGCAGCCTTCTGCTCCTTGGAGGTATAGAACTGGGTTTCCTGCAATTCGAGCCGTTTCTGGAACTTGCCGTAGACATCAGGCGTCTGGCGCTTATCGAAGTAGATGCGGATGGCGTTGTACTCGCTCTCGAAGTCGACACCGTGGTGGTGCTGGATATGATAGGGGTCGGCGCAATCGCCGCGCGCCGTGATTGCCTCAATAAAGTTGTCGTGCTTGTTCTTCTCCTTCACTTTGCTATTGCGCAAGAGCATGTCAGTATAGACACGGGCAGGATAGGTCTTTGGGCTGCGGAGGGAATCATAAGCGAGACGATACGTCCGTGATGTCTTGGCGGGTAGGTCGACGAGAAAGCAGAGTTCATCGTAAGAGCCGTCCTGATCGAGGTCGTCGAGCTGACAGGGAATCTCTTCGTCGCCACAAGTGACCAAGGCATAGGTGACACCCTTGGGGCAGGGGAGGACAACAGGGATATCAGTACGGGCGACATCGGAAGCATTGGTAACTTGATGACTGCCGTTGACGGCGGTTTGAGCCTGCAAGGAAGCTGCTGCGAAGACGGCCGCGAGGACCATAAGTTGGATTCGTTTCATAACTGTTCGAGCGATTAGTTTACATGTAGTTTACAAAAGTACGCAAATTCGTTGAAATGAATCACTTTTTTTACACAAATAAACAATAATGTGCAGTTTTTTACACGATTTTTTATCTTTTTTAGGTTAAAATTTGGATTTTAAAATAAAAATTAGTAATTTTGCACCTGCTTTTAACAAAAATATAACATTAACGGACTAGCACGTGCGCAAGGTATATTATCTATTATTAGCAGTATTACTGGGTTGCATCAGTTGTGAGTGGCAGCTGAAGTCGTTCGATGATCAGGACGTGACTGTTGTCGTAGACCGTTACGACAGAGTGCAGAGCCTTTATCTGACAACAGGCGATTTCTCAGCCTTGCAGCAGATGAACACAGTCTATCCGCAGCAGACACGCACGTTGATAGAAGATGTGCTGCGTATCGGCAAGGTAAACGACCAGCAGATCAACACGATATTCCTGCGATTCTATCAGGACTCCACGCTACAGACGCTAATCTCAGACTCCGAGCAGCAATATGCGAATATGGACGACATCAACCAGCAGTTGACGGAAGCTTTCAGCTATCTGAAGGATCAGATACCCAACCTGGAGGTGCCCAATGTGTATGCGCAGATTGGTTCGCTGGACCAGAGCGTGATTGTGGGTAACGGTGCCATCGGCATCTGCCTGGACAAGTATCTCGGCGAAGACTATCCGCTGTATCATCGTGAAGACTACGGCTATTCGGCCGAGCAGCGCCAGATGATGACGCGCCGCTATATCACTCCCGACTGCGTGGGATTCTTCCTGTTGAGTCTCTATCCGATGCCCATGGACAGGCCGCTGTCGCAGAAAGAGCGCGACACGCATATCGGAAAGATTCAGTGGGTGGTAAACCAGGCGATGGGTGAGGATGTGTTCAGGTCGGCTTTTACGAAGAAGGTGGCCGACTATATGAAACGGAATAAGAACCTGGGCGTTGATCAGCTGTTGCGGAACAACGACTATGCCGACTTCCATTAAATATATAATAAGGTATAAACGTACAAATGCTAATAATAAGGATGAACATGAGAAGAATAATGCTTTCAGCCCTGATGATGCTGGTGGGAATGGCTTCGCTGGCAGGTGAGAAACTGACATTGGAGGAGATTACGAGTGGCGTATTCAGGCAGGACTATATGCAGGCCGTGCGTCCGATGGCCGACGGTGAGACCTACAGTCAGATCAGCGATGACGGTAAACAGGTGGTGACCTACTCCTTCCGTACGGGCAAGCAGGTGAGCGTGCTCTTCGACGCAGCGACTGCCCGCGGTGCGCAGATTGGGTCAGTGGATAACTATATCATGAGTCCTGACGGCAAGCGAATGCTCATCCAGACACAGACGGAATCCATTTATCGCCATTCGTTTACGGCAGTATTCTATATCTATGACATCCGCAACAACAAACTCGTACCGCTGAGCGACGGCGGTCCGCAGCAGACACCAGTATTCTCGCCCGACGGCAATCAGATAGCCTTCGTCAGACAGAACAATATCTATCTGGTGAAGTTGCTCTACGACAATGCGGAGAGTCAGGTGACGAAAGACGGCAAATGGAATGAAGTGATCAACGGGATCCCTGACTGGGTGTATGAAGAGGAGTTCTCGACCAATTCGTCGATGGTCTTCTCGGCAGACTCAAAGCAGATCGTGTGGATACGCTATGACGAAAGTGCCGTAAAGCAGTATTCGATGCAGCTGTTCAAGGGTCTTGCTCCTGAGCGAAAGGAGTTTGCAGAATATCCCGGCGACTACACTTATAAGTACCCAGTGCCAGGACAGGTGAACTCGAAGGTGAGCGTGCTGAGTTATGACATCCAGTCGCACCAGACGCGGAAGATCGACCTGCCACTTGATGCCGACGGCTATATCCCTCGCATCAAGGCTACCAGTGATCCTACGAAGATTGCCATCTTCACCATGAACCGCCATCAAGACGTGCTCCGTATCTATATGGCCAATCCGCTATCGACGGTGTGCCAGCTGGCCATCGAGGACAAGGTGGACAAGTATATCAAGGAAGACGTGCTGGCGGATGTGAAGATCACAGACAAGCATATCCTGCTGCCGAGTGAGCGCGATGGCTATAACCATCTGTATCTCTATAACCTGAACGGACAGCTGCAGCGCCAGATTGTGAAGGAGAACTATGTGGTGACGTCCGTGTATGGCTATGACGAACAGACGGGTGACACCTATTTCGCTGCCAATCCCAACGGTCCGACAGACCAGCAGGTGATGGTGGCTCATGCCAACGGTAAGACGGAACTGCTCTCGGCCAAGGCTGGAGTGAACAGAGCCGTATTCAGCCAGAACTTCAAGTATTTTATCAATATATGGAGCGATGTGGATCATCCTACGCAGTATACCCTCTGCCAGAATAACGGTAAGACGCTGCTGACGATGATCGACAACCAGCAGCTGGTGCAGAAACTGGCAGGCTATGATCTGGGCAAGAAGGAGTTCTTTACGTTTAAGACCTCTGAGGGCGTGGAACTGAACGGCTGGATGGTAAAACCCAAGGACTTCAATCCATCGAAGAAATATCCAGTCATCATGTACCAATATGGCGGTCCGGGCAATCAGCAGGTTCTTAACCAGTGGGGTATCGGTATGAGTGGCAATGGAGCTATTCTGGAACAGTATCTGGCCCAGCAGGGATATGTCTGCGTATGTGTAGACAATCGCGGTACAGGCGGTCGCGGGGCTGCCTTCGAGAAGTGTACCTATCTGAGACTGGGTGAACTGGAGGCGCGCGATCAGGTGGAAACGGCAATATGGCTGGGACAGCAGAGCTATGTGGACAAAGAGCGCATTGGTATCTGGGGCTGGTCGTATGGCGGCTGGAACACGCTGATGTCGATGTCGGAAGGACGACCTGTGTTTAAGGCAGGTGTGGCCATCGCACCACCTACATGCTGGCGCTACTACGACTCTATCTATACAGAGCGCTATATGCGTACACCCAAGGAGAACCAGAAGGGCTACGACGAGGTGAATCCCATCCATCGGGCTGCTCAGTTGCATGGTGAATTGCTCATCTGCCATGGTCTGGCCGACGACAATGTGCATTATCAGAACACAGCCGAATATGTGGAGGCCCTTGTTCAGGCGGATAAGGATTTCCGTCAGCTGGTGTATACGAATCGTAATCATGGTATCTCGGGCGGCAATTCGAGAAATCATCTGTTCCGGCAAGCCATCAATCACTTCAATAACAATCTGAAATGAGTTAAAAAGATATCTGAAGTTGTTAATAAATGGTAAATATTGCCGTCTCCACGCAGTGTTTTTGTTGTTTGGCAGTTATAATAAGTAGATAATCTTCAAAAAGTTTGTATCTTTGCAACCGAAAATGAATAAAAAGTATTTGTCGACAATGAAGAAAGTTAGTTATTTAGGAATATGCGTTCTGGCATTGATGCTGGGGCTTGGTCTCGGCTCTTGTAGTAAGGATGAGTATCATAGTCGTCTGAAGGAACTGATTATCAAGGATGTTGATTTTGATTCCGATGGCGGCGATTACACCAAGGAGTTCCGTAATGAGGACCTGACGTACTATAAGGCTGTTCCTGATTCGAGCTGGTGTACGGTAACAATTGATGCTAAGACCTCGAAGATGACGGTATCTGTTAAGGATAACAAGTCGTTTGACAACCGTTCTTGTATCGTGACACTTCAGGATATCAAGGATGGTGTGACTTCGCGTACGTTTACTGTCAAGCAGAAACAGAAGAATTGCATCAAGATTGGCGCCAACTCTTATGCAGTAAGTACTGATGGCGGCCAGGTCGTGATTGACGTAGAGAGCAATGTGGACTATATTGTGTCTATTGCAAAAGACTGTGACTGGATTACACGGCCTAAATCCGGAACCAGAGGTCTGGTGAAGTCGAGCGTAGTACTGGATGTGAACAGAAACACATCCGGGAAAGAGCGTAGCGCTATAGTGACGCTTGAGAATACCACTACCCGCGATAAGGAAGAGGTTCTCATCACACAGGAGTTCGAGGCTTATTTCAACCTTATCCAGAACGAGTTTACCATCTCGGAGAATGGTGGTGAGATCAATGTCTACATTCAGACGAACCTCAGTTCATTCGACTGTTACCTTACGGATGGCGATAACTGGATTAAGAAGTTGGGCCGTGATACTGTGACTGACAATACGATCTGTCAGAAATTAATGGCGTCAGCCTTTAAGGAGAAGTCGGCCAGTCGTGAGACTTTTGTGACATTCGAGAACGCCTCATATCGTTTCAGTGAGACAGTGACAATCACGCAGAACCGCATGCTCTATATCAAGGAGAATGACCAAAGTATCTACAAGGGTGACTCACTGAAACTGACCCTGTATAACAAGACTGGTGAAGCCGTGAAATGGAGTTCTAAAGACGAAGGAATTGCAACTGTCAACGAAAGTGGTTGGGTGAAAGGTTTGGCAAAGGGTGATACCAAGATACGTGTATATTCAGCCGACTCTATGTATGGAGACTCTATCACTATAACCGTTCAGAAGGCAGAAGATCTCGGAGAACAGCTGAATCATGACTGGAAGAGAGGCTTCACGACGGAGGGTGGCGTTACTGCACTTTCATCACTCTCGTGCATATTGTATAACAACAGTGAGTTTGATATCGTACTGACAAAGGTAACCTGCTATCAGGATGATGAGGTTCTGGGTTATATGAACTTTAATGCAAAAAGTGGTGCCTTGAATATTGGTGACAGCAAGACCTATTCTAACGACATACCTTTGGAGTATGAGGATGAATCTAGCTCTGAGTCTGAGAGTGAGGATGAAGGAGATTCTGACGATACGAAGAAAGATGATGATACGAACAAGGATGAAGATACGAGTAAAGATGACTCAACGACAGAGGATGATTCTTCGTCAAACGGCACCAGAGCCGATGATACTAAGAAGCTGAAGGTGAATACGCATACATATACCTTCGTATGGGAGTATACTTATAAGAGCGAGAAGTTCACCTATAAGTGCGAGACTAAAGGAAACGAAGAAGAGAATGCAAAGAGTTCTGCCAGATGGAAGACTTCTTCAAAACGTAGTAGAAGATAATCCACGAAGGTTAACATAGAAAGAGGGCAGCCACATCGGCTGCCCTCTCTTATTGGGATGCATCTAAGGATTAATAGGCGAAGAGGGGATAATCCTTCATCTTCTCATTGACGCGAGTGCGGACAGAAGCAATCACCTGCTCGTTCTCAGGATCATTGAGCACTTCCTCAATCCAGGCGGCAATCTGAACCATCAGATCTTCCTTGGCACCACGGGTTGTGATGGCAGGTGTGCCAAGACGGATACCAGAAGTCTGGAAGGCAGAACGGCTGTCGAATGGAACCATGTTCTTGTTAACGGTGATATCGGCTGCTACAAGCGCATTCTCAGCAACCTTACCAGTAAGATCAGGATACTTAGAACGCAGGTCGACAAGCATAGAGTGGTTGTCTGTGCCACCGCTGACGATGCCGAAGCCACGCTTGACGAGTTCCTCAGCCAGGACCTTGGCATTCTTCTGAACCTGCTTAGCCCACTCCTTGAACTCGGGCTGCAGAGCCTCACCGAAGGCTACGGCCTTAGCTGCAATCACGTGCTCCAGAGGACCACCCTGTTGGCCAGGGAATACAGCAGAATTGAGAAGCTGGCTCATCATCTTGGTAACACCTTTCGGTGTCTTCAGACCCCAAGGATTCTCAAAGTCCTTACCCATCAGGATAATACCACCACGAGGACCACGAAGCGTCTTGTGGGTTGTAGAAGTTACGATGTGTGCATACTTGACAGGGTTGTCGAGCAGGCCAGCAGCAATCAGACCGGCAGGATGAGCCATGTCAATCATCAGCAGGGCGCCAACTTTGTCGGCAATCTCACGCATACGCTTGTAGTCCCATTCACGGCTGTAGGCACTGCCACCACCGATGATCAGCTTAGGCTTATGCTCAAGTGCCAGCGCTTCCATTTCATTGTAGTCAACACGGCCAGTCTCCTTATTCAGGTTGTAACCGATAGGATTGTAGATGATACCTGAGGTGTTAACATGTGAGCCATGTGAAAGGTGCCCACCGTGGTCAAGGTTCAGACCCATGAAGGTATCACCAGGTTTTAAAACAGCCAACAGTACGGCTGCGTTAGCCTGAGCACCAGAGTGAGGCTGCACGTTGGCATATTCAGCACCAAAAAGCTTGCAAACACGGTCGATGGCCAACTGCTCTACCTCGTCGACGACCTGACAGCCGCCATAATAACGATGGCCAGGATAGCCTTCGGCATACTTGTTTGTCAGGTAACTGCCCATGGCCTCCATTACCTGATCGCTTACGAAATTCTCACTGGCAATCAGCTCGATGCCTTTCAACTGGCGCTGATGCTCTTTCTCAATCAACTCGAAGATTGTGTTGTCTCTGTTCATTGTCTTTGTTTATGGGGTTTATACTAACTCTACTTTGTTGATATCCTGTTCCTTCTCACAATAATGGCAGGTCAGAATGCCGTTGGCTACATGGAAATGAGTTGCCATCGGCTCGTTGTTGGTCACGCACTTGGGATTATTGCATTTCACAATGCCCTTGATCTCGTCAGGAGTCACGACTGTCTTCTTTTCCACCACCTCGTAGTCACGGATGAGACTGAGGATGACATTTGGGGCAACGACGGAGAGACGGGATATCTCATCGTCGGTGAAGAATTTGTCTGATACCTTGATAATGCCTTTGCTGCCAACTTTCTGAGATGGATAGTTGAAACCGATGGTAACTGGCGTCTTCAGGTCGAAGAGCCCCAGCAAACTGGCTACCTGATATGTCTTGTTGGCAGGTATGTGGTCGATGACGGTGCCGTGTTCAATGGCGGCAACTAAGCGTTCTTTCTTATTCATCTGATAATAGTTTTGTCGTTCTTAACTTCGTCTAAGGAGATTCCCAACACATCGCAGAAGATAGCTTCGCGGGCAAACAGACCGTTGCCTGCCTGTTGGATATAATAAGCGTGTGGGTTGTCATCAACTTCGTAGGCAATCTCGTTCACGCGGGGTAGGGGGTGTAATATCTTCATGTTTGGCTTAGCGCTCTTCAGCAGGTCGTTGTTCAAGACATATACGTTCTTGACTCGCTCATATTCCATCAGGTCGGAGAAACGTTCCTTTTGCACGCGCGTCATATATAAGATGTCAGCGTCAGAGATGATCTTTTCATTAAAAGCTGTATGTTCCTGATACTTGATGCCATGTTCCTTGCAGTAGATCTTATATTCATTCGGCATGGCCAGTTCCTTGGGAGCGACAAAATGGAAGGTCGGGTTGAAATGGCGCATCGCCATCAACAGCGAATGGACTGTGCGGCCATATTTCAGATCTCCCACCATATAGATGTTCAGATTCTCCAGAGTCCCTTGGGTCTTATAGATGGAATAGAGGTCGAGCATGCACTGTGAAGGGTGCTGATGAGCGCCGTCGCCTGCATTAATGATGGGGATAGGAGCTATCTCGGAAGCGTATTGGGCTGCGCCTTCAATGAAGTGGCGCATAACAATCACGTCGGCATAGTTGGATACCATCAGAATTGTATCTTTCAGCGTCTCACCTTTTGTACCGCTCGTGATTTTGGGGTCTGCAAAACCAATGACACGAGCACCAAGACGATTAGCTGCCGTTTCAAAACTGAGGCGGGTTCGTGTGGAAGGTTCAAAGAACAAAGTCGCCACAACTTTTCCCTTCAACAGTTCTCTGTTAGGGTGCTTCTCAAACTCTTCTGCCATCTCAATCATGTAAAGGATCTTTTCACGTGTGAGGTCGGCAATAGTCACAAAATTATGCTTTTCCATCTGCTATTTTCGTTTTGTTTGCGCAAAATTACACATTATTTCTGATTTCCGTGCGATATTTTAAAAGAAAATCGTAATTTTGCACCAAGATACTTAAAAAAGTAAAGAAATCGAGCGTATGAGAAAGTTATTTGTATATTTTCTATGGACATTATTGACAGTTTTCGTCCTGGGTACGGCTGGAGCATTTTATGCAATTGACCAGGGGTGGATCGGATATATGCCACCTATCGAAGATCTGCAGAATCCGATTAACCGTTTTGCTACTCAGATATATTCTGCAGATGGAAAAATTATAGGCACATGGAACTATAATCGCGAGAATCGTGTGATGGTGGACTATACACAATTGCCTCAGTCGTTGGTACAGGCACTGGTGGCTACAGAGGACATTCGCTTTTATGATCATTCGGGTATTGATTTTTATGCTCTTGGACGTGCTATCATTAAGCGCGGTCTCTTCGGACAGAAAAGTGCAGGTGGAGGTTCTACCATCACGCAGCAGCTCGCAAAACAGCTCTATTCCGAGCACGCAAATACGACGTTGGAGCGTGTGCTTCAAAAACCGATAGAGTGGGTCATAGCAGTGAAACTGGAACGTAATTATACCAAAGACGAAATAATTACGATGTATCTGAATTATTTTGACTTCTTGCATAATGCAGTTGGTATAAAAACAGCCTCGGATGTTTATTTTAGCAAAGAGCCGAAAAATCTGACAGTCGTTGAGGCAGCAACACTTGTTGGCCTCTGTAAAAACCCGTCGTATTATAACCCTGTCAGAAATCCGGAAAGAAGTCGGGAACGTCGAAATGTCGTACTCGGACAGATGGTTAAGGCAGGATATCTGAGCCAAGCTGATTACGACAAGTATTCGTCTGAGCCGGTTCAACTGAAGTTTCATGTCTCTGATCATAAAGACGGTATTGCGGTCTATCTGCGTGAGTACCTTCGTCGATATTTGACAGCAAAGAAACCTGAGCGGGCTCTGTATCCTTCATGGAATATGGTGAAATTCTATAATGATTCAATTAATTGGGAAACAGACCCTTTGTATGGTTGGTGCAACAAAAACAGGAAGCGTAATGGCGATAACTATAGCATTTATACAGATGGGTTGAAGGTCTACACGACGATTGACTCAAGGATGCAGAAATATGCGGAACAGGCAGCATATCAACATGTGGCAAAGTTCCTGCAGCCGGCCTTTAATTCTGAGAAGAAAAAGAACGCTAATGCACCGTATTCTTCTAACCTGACATCGGAACAGGTGCGGCAGATTCTAAACAGGAATATTCATCAAAGTGAGCGCTATAGGGTGCTTCATGAAAATGGTGCGACTGAAGAGGAAGTGCAGCGCTCTTTCCGTACACCGACACGTATGTCTGTGTTCACATACCATGGTTCTGTAGATACGACGATGACGCCACTTGATTCGATAAAATATTACAAATCATTTCTTCGTACGGGCTTTATTAGTGTTTGTCCCCAGAATGGTCATGTTAAGGCATACGTGGGTGGACTCAACTATGAACATTTTGCATATGATATGGTGATGGAAGGAAGAAGACAGGTCGGTTCAACCATAAAGCCCTTTCTCTATTCTCTCGCTATGGAAAATGGTTTCTCCCCATGCGATCTCGCTCCGAATGTTCAGGAAACCTATATGGTTGCAGGTAGGCCATGGACACCCCGTAATGGAAGTCGGGCCCGCTATGGTGAAATGGTGACATTGAAATGGGGGCTGCAGCAGTCTAACAACTGGATTTCTGCTTATCTGATGAGTAGATTAAGTCCACAGGCTTTTGTGGATCTATTAAGAGAATACGGTATAAGGAATCCGGAGATACATCCGTCAATGGCACTTTGTCTGGGGCCATGTGACATAAGTGTTGGAGAAATGGCTAGCGCTTATACTGCTTTCATAAATCATGGCATACGTGCCTCTTTGATGTTCGTGACTAAGATTGAAGACAGTGAGGGTAATGTCGTGGCCCAGTTCCAACCTCGTATGAATGAAGTTATCAGTGAAGAAAGTGCCCATAAAATGCTATATATGTTGAAAGCCGTTGTTGATGGCGGAACAGCGAGCCGTTTGCGATTCAAATATGGATTGAAGGGGGAACTTGCCGGCAAGACAGGAACGACAAATAACAATAGTGACGCGTGGTTCATGGGACTGACTCCTACTTTGGTAAATGCTTGTTGGGTGGGAGGTGATGACCGTGATATCCATTTTAATACAATGGTCTATGGACAAGGTGCTGCAATGGCTCTGCCTATTTTTGCTCTGTATATGCAGAAAGTGTATGAGGATGCTCATCTGGGGTATAACGATAAGGCACTTTTTGACATTCCAGATGGATTTGAACCATGCTCTTTCGTCAACGATGCGTTGCAGACTGGTGATGCAGATATGGGTGATGTGGAGGAAATATATGAGTAATACTATATATAATATATTAGGTATAGGCTTGTTTTGTCAGCAATCCCGAAAAAGTTCGTGTATTTCCGTAAAATTTATGCTTAAAAATTTGGAGCGTATTGATATTTGTTGTACCTTTGCACTCGCTTTCGCTCAAAAATCTGGGCTGAGGCACAAAAGGAAAGAGTTCTTTGAAAGATTTACATAGACAGAAGTAGTACAAGAAGCGAGTGCTTTTCTTATGTGAAGCACTTGGGTAAAAAGAAACGAACCGTTTTA